>NZ_BAAHYF010000002.1:57500-190000 GCF_054657695.1 Blautia stercoris | reverse complement strand
CACTTTTAAATGCTTATCTGGATGGAAAGCAGATTGATTCCCATACTTATTTCGGCGTTCTGCGCCTGAATAAAGAAGATATTTTGACTAGTGAAAACGAATCCATTCCAGACAACTTTAATATCCAGCTTAATGTAAAAAACATCTGCGGTTATAAACCGGACGATTCCGCTCCTGAAATGCCACAGGACTTAAAAGATGCCTATCAGCAGGCCATGGCCGAAAATGGTTTAAATGAAGCTAATTATAAAAATTTTACAGAAGAACAGCAAGAAATCGAACACCGGCTTTTTACAGAAATGTGGAACCGGTACTATGAACGTTATCCGGATGCCACAGAAGGTCTGAATCATTATAACACCTGGACTTTAGAAGGAGACTGGAACTTCTCAGTTGATGTTGAGAAAAATACCTCTGACTCGATTACAAAGGAAACAAAGGCAGTTGATTCCGATGGAAATGGAATACTTTCCGTTACCAAAACACCTTTCGAAATTTCTCTTGATGTAACAGACCCTGAATTTAAATATTTTGCTGTTGTGCTTGATGCAGATGGAAATTTACTGTCAGCCAATAGCACTTCCGGCTCTGCATATACGGTTGCTGTTCAGGACAGCGATGTCTCTTCTATCTCCGTTTATTTATGCGATTATGATGAATATATGGATGAACTAAAGGGATATTATTTCTCAGAGGATTATCAGGAAAAAGCCAAAACAAAGACGTTTAAACAGCTTCTCGATGAACATGCTGTTGCAAGTGATACTATTAACTTTAAAAGATAATTACTGCTTTATCTAACCTTAACAAATCTAAGATAAAACCCAGGTACTTTCAATCTCCAGTGTTGAAAGTACCTGGGTTTTTACTCTATGCCTACGGTATTAGGCTGGGTATGAAAACTTACTACCTCACTTCCCAACGACTCCATTTCTTTTGCATTTTCAGGTGTTGTATATTTTCCCGTTTCATCATACATCAGCCAGTCCGGTGCATCAAAAAATGCAAGTTTTGGGGAAACTTCTTCGTAAAAATCTTTTAGAAGCCCGCCATTTCCATGATGTCCCATCTGAATATAATCTGCTTTTAACTTTTCTCCCCATGTATCAAGCAGATAATCACTCATCGCTTTTCCAACATCTGCACAAAACAACATACTGGATTTTTCTCCCTGCACCTTAAACATCATAGAACCATCATTTAAATAATCCTGTGATAATTCCTTTACATGTTCATCATAGGCATTATAAATATCAACTTTAAGCCCGCAGATATTCAGTTCATCTCCCGGATAAACGTATTTTAAATTTTTTACATTCAAATCCAAAAAATCATTATAAGTATCCACACTATCCCAATGTGCACGTTCCTGACACAATTTCGGTGACGGCATATCTACCGTATAAACTTCCTTGATTTCAATTCCCTGCAAATCTGAATAAATTGCATTAAACGCTCCAATATGGTCTTGATGTGGATGGGTCAAAATCCATGCATCTACTTTTCCGCCCATCTCTTTAATCGTCTGACGCACAAAATCTGCATCTTCTGTCCAGCCACCATCTACAACAATTAATTGCCCCTTTCCACCATACAATGTATAAAACATAGAATTTACATCTCTTGGACCATATTGTGTAATCAGCCATGTCCTTTCCGTATCCTCAATTATTTTTTCATACTGGATAAATTTAACTGTTATGATTCCGAATAACAAAACGATAATGACCAGTGCTACACCAATCATTTTGTTTCTTTTTTTTGATTTTTTTCTCATCTTTTCCTCATCTAATTTTTTATATCAATTCTCCATCAAATGCTTCACTAATTTCTTCCTTTAATTCAAGAATGATTTCCTGATGATTTTTTCCCGGAATCAGCTGAATTAACTTGATTCCTTCCTCTTCTTTGTCAATAATATTTCCTTCATGGTGTGTTGGATTTAAGACCCATACACGATCCACAGGATTTAATTTGCGAAGCACAAAATTTTCATCCAGCCCTCTGCAGTATTTTGAATGAAGTTCATTTTTATATCCCCGAATTTGATTTTCACAAAATGACTTCGTATCCCTATTTTGCTTTTTTGTTTTATCCTGAAAGATACTCTGTATCTTACGATATTTTACCTCAAAAATAATCGTTGACCAGTAAACATCTTCTCTGTATAAGTCCATTCGGATATCGGGGCGATAATGTCTGCCTTTCGTAAATACCGGCTGATTTTCTTTTGTTGTATCCTCTAACTGCCTGCACAATGGTTCATCATAATGAAGCTTTATCCGAAATTCTCCCTTCACAAACCCTACAACCGTACCTGATAAAACTGCAGATTTCCTGCACCGTTTACCACACAATTGCTTTCCTTTAAACCATTTTGCTTCACTTCTTCTTCCGTTGCCAAAACACCTAGCCAGCTTGTCTTATTTTCTTTCATAATTCCTATCTTATCCTATCTTACTTTTTTCTTCTTCGTTACTTGATTCGGTTAAAATCCGACATTTTCGACAGTCTTTGTTTTCCATAAATTGTTTTATTTCCATTACAGGCAAATGCAATCATGCATATAATTGCAAACCACACCACATGTTCCGGACCAAATACTTCAACTCCAATTAAAATTGGCGCAATCAGGGTATTTGTCGCACTTCCAAAAACGGCTGCGTAACCAAGTCCTGCCACCAATAAAACAGGCAGACCCAAAGCAGAAGCCAGAATGACCCCAAGTGTCGCACCGATTGAGAAAAGCGGAGTGACTTCTCCCCCCTGAAATCCTGCTGCAAGTGTCACAATCGTGAATACTGCTTTTAATAAAAAATCAAACACATAGACCTTTTCTCCTGCAAAACTTGCAGAAATCAGATTCGTTCCAAGTCCACAGTAACGTCCTTTCCATAAAAGTAAAAACAAAATTGAAAGGATGATGCCTGTAAAGAAAATCCTCCGGTAAGGATTTTTTATAAATTTCGCCAGTTTTTCTTTTGCAAATGCCAGAAAGTACGAAAAGGCTCCGCCTGTAATTCCAAACACAATCGCAATCAAAATCAATTTGGCAATGGTCTGCGGATTCACAGAAAACGTATCCGAAAAAGAAACCGAAAATTTTTCCAGTCCCAATAAATGAGACGTAAAACTTGCAGTAAATGCTGCACTCATTGCCGGAAGCATCGCCTCATAAAATAATGCCCCGACAACTAATACTTCAAGTGCAAAAAATGTGGCTGCAAGCGGTGTCTGGAACAACCCGCCAAAACCCGCTGCCATACCCATAATCAAAAAGATTTTTCCATTTTTTTCCGTCTTCCCGGAAATCACTTCAAATTTCTTTCCGATTGTATGAGAGACCGCTGCACCTATCTGAACTGCAACACCCTCCCTTCCGGCACTTCCTCCAAATAAATGTGTAAGCCAGGTAGAAACCATAATAATTGGAATCAATGCCTTCGGAATTTCTTCATTTTCCTCAAAACCGGTTTCGAAAATGAGCCCCATTCCCTTTTGCGATTTCGGGCTGATTTTTTGATATAATAATAAAATTGCCACACCGGCAAGCGCCAAAAATGGAACAAGAACAGTAACGTGTTCTCCTCGAAATGCCGTAATGCCTAAAAGTACCCTTCCAAATATCGCATCTACTGCTCCAACGATAATTCCAATCAGAACACCCATGATTGTATAGAGCAAAACCGGTATATATTCTCTTATGCTTAAATGCTTCATTTTTCTTTGTCTCTCTATCTATTTTTTTGCAGAACAGTTTGTCAGCTTACATTCGATTTGAACTTAATGAATAAAATGGGTTGCTACTCGTTTTTCTGTTTCCGGCAGACCAAATTTTTCTTTTCCAAGTGCAATACTCTTCATTAAAAATACCATATTTCTTGCAAGTGTACGCATGGTCTGTTTTCCCTCTTCATCCATCTCAGCTTCACCCACTTTTCTTCCGTGAATACTGTTCCAATACTGACTGGAAGCAATCGGCATATTGGAAATAGTAAAATATTTATTCAGCTCATCAAACGTCGCTGAACATCCACCACGTCTTGCGCAGACCACACTTGCACCCACCTTCATGGTTTTATCAAATGGTGTACTATAAAACAGTCGGTCCAGACATGCAATCAAAGTTGCATTTGCAGAAGCATAATAAACCGGACTTGCTACCACAAGACCATCCGCTTCTTCAAACTTCGATGCCAGCTCATTTACGATATCATCATTAATAGAACATTTCCCGTTCTTATAGCAATAGTTGCAGGCAATGCATCCACGGATGACTTTGTTTCCAATCTGAATCGTTTCATATTCCACTCCATTTTCGGCAAATACCTTTTCCATTTCTTTTACTGCAACGGTTGTATTTCCGTCTTTGCGCGGACTTCCATTTAAAATCAATACTTTAAATTTTTCTTTCATAAGTCATTCCCCTTTCATTAAGTAAAGCGAACATTTGCAATCCGCTTCGCTACTTGCTCATGAACGCAGTCGCTTTGCGATCTGTCAGTGGGAGCTTTCACCTCCCACTGACAGAAGCATCCCCCTCACCCGCCGCTTAGTGCTCTGCGCACTTGAAGCGGGGGAATGCTTATCTGCGTTTAAAATATTATTTTTATTTTATCACAACACGCTCTAATTGACTATATCCTCCCAAATACCAAAATGCTTAGAAGTTAAATAACCGATTGACAGCAGCAGGAAACCTAAGGTAAAATATTAACAAACTATATACCTGTGACAGTCATCAAAAACAGTAATGTTTTGAGTTAAAAAGAAAATCAGTGCAAATCTGATACAGATGATTCTACTGTGAGACATGCCCCCAAATATGCACACCGGAGGAACTTCAGTAGCATATTTTTGCAGGTCGTTAAGTCAGAGGGCTTGCTGTTACTTCGTTCAAGATTTTTGAAGAAAAGAATCTTTTATACGCAGTAACAGCATTTCATAATTTTAATCAAGTAGTGTATAAAAGAGCTTTGATTCAGAAATGGAGAAAGGCTCTTTTTTGTGTACAAAAAAAGATTTCCCAAAAAAGAGAAGTGTATATAGAAAGTAGAATACTTTAAAAGGAGAAGGAGCATGAAAAAAGAATTTAAGCGACTGCTTAGTATTCTTCTGGTTCTAACACTTTTAGGAAGTACGCTGCCGATGTCCGTATCCGCTTCCGCACTTCCGACCCAAAATGCTTCAGCAATTGAGAACCAGGAACCAACCGATGCATCACAAAATGATACACAAAATGATGCACAAGATGTAACGCAAAACGAAACACAAAACGAAGCACAAACTGAAGAAGCACAAGAATCCCAACAGGAAGTACCAGCTTATGCCAACACGCTTCCATCCACAATTCCGGCCGGGGAAACTTATACCCTGTCTGAAGATGTAACAATGGAAAGCGGTCAGTGGTTTGAAAGTATTGAGGGAACCTTAGACGGAGCAGGACATACCATTACCCTGACCAATAAGCCACTGGCAAATAAGGTAACCGGAACGATTCAAAATCTGGGTGTAACCAGTGAAAAAGTAATTGAACGCGACGATACTTTTGGAAGTATAGCAATGACTTTTAGCGGAACCATTCAAAACTGTTTTTCTACTGCCAAGTTAAACATGGACGGTTTTGATGAACCGGGTGGATTAGTAGGTACCGCAAACGGAGGTGTGATCCAGAACTCTTATTTTGCAGGTACCGTAACCGGAATGCTTTCCGGTTTTTACGGCGGTTTAATTGGTGTCAACAACTCAAACGATACCAAACTTAAAAACAGCTGCTATGGACCTGGAAGTATGAATGGTGCCGTAAGTATGGGTGGCAACAAAATCACTCCGGAAAACGTACAGCAAAAATCCTTAGAAGATTTTAAATCCGGCGCAGCAAACAGCATTTTAAATACTAATCTTCCGGAGACCGGATTTTCCTGGGCAACTCCGACAGATGGCAGCAACCAGGGATTTCCGATTCTCGTAAAGGGCGGTTCCACCGAAGCACAGAAACCGGATAAAACAAACTTACAAAAACTGGCAGACACTTGCAGTGCCCTTAATAAAGAAGGCTATACTAAAGACAGTTGGAGTAAACTTGAAGATGCACTTGCAAACGCACAGAACGTTTTAAAAAATGAAGATGCTACACTTGAAGAGGTTACAACCGCAACTGCAACACTGCAGGCAGCAAAAGACGGTCTGAAAAAAGAACGACCGACAGAGCCGGTGGCTCCTCCTGCTGACGCAAGTCAGATTCAGCATATCTCAACTGAAAATGATTTAAGTAAGATTAATTCCAGTTCCGATCAGTACTATGTACTGGATCAAGATATTACCATAAAAGATTCTTACTTCTCTATGACGGAATTCAATGGCATTTTAGATGGACGGGGACATGCCATTATCTTTGAAAATGCAAACTGGATGTTCCAGCATTTAGGGGAAGAAGGCGTTTTACAGAATCTGTATTTTACCGGTACCATTGATACCTGGGAACAAAGTGGAAATGGACCAATCGGACAAAATTTAAAAGGAACTGTCATCAACTGTTTTTCAGATGTAAAAGGAAGTTTAGCCTGCGGTTTTGCAAAACGTCTGCAAGGCGGAAGCATTATCAACAGCTATTCCATCAGTGAAGGCAAAAAAGGTGTTTTATTTAATCAGTATAAAGAAGGCACCCTGAAAAATACTTACTGGCAGGAAGGACTTGCCAATCCGGCTGAAATTCCGGCTGCTGCTTTAAACAACTCTTCTGCAAAATCAGAAGAACAGCTGAAAACCAAAGATTTCGTAACGATGTTAAATCAAAACAGAGGCGCAAATGGTACCAAATGGGGGCAAAACAGCAACGGCTATCCTTATTTCGGAGAAGATAAAACTTATAATCCGGACAAACCAAATCTTCCGGAAAACAAATATGAAATGGTTATGGTAACTGAAGCAGGCGAAACACTTGCCATCGAAAACCAGACCTTTACTGTTTCACCGGACGAAGTAAATGCATTTGGAATTGTAGGAAACTTCCAGTTAAAAAACGTGCCGGAAACCAGCACAATTTCATGGGGCATTTCAGAAGTAAAACCAGAAGGTTCCTTAATGATTGGAGCCGATAATGGTGACCTTCGTATCGACAAAGAAGGCTCCGCTACCGTTACTGCGACGGAAACCAAAGCCGATGGAAGCAGCGAAGCCGTAGCCTGGGTTAAAGTCATTTCAAAAGCGCAAAAATTAGAAGAGATCAAGCTGTTTATCGACGGACAGGATGTAACCAATCAAACCTGCCAAGTTGCCGGCTCAGAAGAAAAGAAAATCGAAGTGAAAGCCAAATATCAGGGCAGCAATGCTTTCGTACCTGCAAACTCAACTCGTTTTGCTTACAAAACCAGCGATGACTCACTCATTAAAAACTACAACGATTCCAGCAGCTTTTCCTTTAAAAAGCCTGGTACCGCAAAAATGATTGTGACCTCAAAAGTAAACAATGCTATTACCGCAGAGGTGGAAGTGACTTCTACTTACGTACCGGCAACTTCTGTAAAACCTGCGATTTCCGGAAAGAAAGTCATTCACGGAAGAAATGCCAACGACCCGGATCAGTATGCCTTCCTCCCGGATTACAGTGGCGTAATTGTCTCTCCACAAAATGCAAGTTATGCAGATAATTGGAAAGTAACGAGCAGCGACGACTCCATCGCCGAATATGTAGAAAGTATGGTAAAAGGATATGTACCATACAAAGCAGGTACCGTCACTTATCGCGCGACCCTTACACAGACTAATCCGGAAACCAAGAAAGAATCTACCGTATCCGGTACCTCTGATGTGACTTATGTATATGAAAATCCACTTACTGAAGTAACCGCAGTGCAAGATAAAGTAAGTATGGAAAATTTCACGGAACAACCACTGGAATTAACTTTCAAGGGCGAAAAATCCGATGCCGGCTGGAGCGTTACTTATCCAGACCTGAAATGGACCTTTGATAAAAAAGGTATCGTTAAGATTTATAAAAAAGAGCCGATTCTGTGGAAAAAAGGCACAGAGTGGGAAGGCGCACCGGATTTCAATTCGGTTGTCACAAATGATCAATATTATGTAAAAGCATTAAAAGAAGGAACGGTTGTCGCAACCGGCACTCCTCTTGACAACACAAACTCCGTCGCTCCGATTCAGATTACAATTGAAGTTGCAGGCGGTGAAACTCCACAAATTAATATCGACGAACTGGTGCAGAAAGGTCTGCTTGGCGCAAAAGCACATTTACAGGCAATCAGCCCAGAACAGAATTATGAATGTATTGAGCACGACTGGATTGTTTATGACCTTCTTCGTGCCGGAATCGCCATTCCGGAAGAAAAACAAACTCAATATTATGATTCTGTAGTAAAAACCGTGAAAGGCTGGAAAGCAAATAAGAAACCTACCGAAATTGAGCGAGTTGCCCTCGTCTTATCTGTAATGAACAAAGATATTACCGATGTAGGCGGTGTCAATCTCGCAGAAATGATTTATAATCATCCGAATTTAAACAGTGGTTCTAATGAAACAGCCTGGGCACTCTTAGCACTGGATGCAAAGAAAACACCGATTCCATCCGATGCGAAATGGAATAGAGAACAAATAATTTCCGCACTGCTGACTTTCCAGAATCCGGACAACGGAGGCTTTGGATTAACCGATAACAAAACTGCGGGTGTTGATACAACCGCTATGGCATTACAGGCACTGGCACCATACAGACAGACCAATGAGGCGGCTAAAAATGCAATCGATGCCGGTCTTGCATATTTAAAAAATGCAATGTCCGATTCCTACGATATGGGAACTGCAGAAAGTACTTCCCAATTATTATTAACACTGATTGCGCTGCAGATTGATCCATTAAATTCCGATTTTGGTACCTCTTATAGTAACGCAATTACAGGCTTAATGGATTACTACTGCGATACCACAGGTGCAACTGGTTTCTGCCACGACAAGACTAATAAAAAACGCAATGACATGGCCAGTGTGCAGGCTTTCCAGGCACTGAGTGCTTATGTTCACTATAAAAATGGCGGAAAATTCTATTGGGATTTATCGGAAGATACAAAAGAAGTTACCGCTGCAACCGTAATGCAGGCAATTGATCAGCTTCCTGAACTGAACGAGCTGACTTTAGAAGACGAAGCAACCGTACAGGCTATCGAAAACTTGTATCAGCAGCTTAGTGAGGAAGAAAAACAAAAAGTAACAAACCTCGATGTATTAGAAAATGCACGAAAGAGAATTGAAGCACTAAAAGACCTTGGCGACCAAAAAGGAACCGTTTCTCTCACTATCATGGATGGAATCCAGGCAGACACTCAGGCACTGAGTGCAACAGAAGATCCAGCCACCGTCAGAGGCACTATTCTCGATGTGCAGGTTCCAATCTATGCACAAGACTCTATGATGAGCATTATTCAGCGCGCTTGTGAAGAAAATGAAATCGATATTTCCCTTCGATTCCAGGGCACTTATATCGAACGAATCGACGGACTGTCCGAATTTGACCGAGGCTCGGGAAGTGGTTGGAAAGGTACCTTAGATGGCGTCTTCCCAGATAAAAGTTTTGCTCAATGTACCGTACAAAACGGGGAAGTAAAAGATCACTCTGTGATTACTGTAGAGTACACCGAAAATCTTGGTGAAGATTTGGAAGCAAATGCTGAATTAAAAACACTGGGCTTACAGGGCGGTAATTTAAAAGAAACCTTTGAGAGAGACCGTTATGAGTATACTCTGCTCACAAACCAGGATGAAATTTCTTTCACACCTGAATTTTTCAATCGCTACAGTGTTGCAAGCATTGAAGCCGACGGTGTTGCGTATGGTGTATCTCAACAGATTCCGGTTGAAGTCGGAACACAGATTCAGCTGGTTTCTGAAAAGAATGTGCGAGGAACTGACCGCAGAACTTATACCTTCCTTGTAGAAGCACAAGGAGAAGAAAAACCGGGTGAGCAGGAAAAGCCGGACACTCCTGAAAAACCGGGCGAATCGGAAAAACCGGGTGAATCAGAAAAACCTGACGACCAGCAAACATCCGTTACTCTGCTGTCAAATAAAGAGTATGGTATTTCCTTAAAAGGTGAAGGTCTGACAGATGATATGGAACTTTCTGTAAAACCGATTAAAAATGACCACGAAGATGTTGCTCTGATGAAAAAAGAACTTCCGGCAAACAAATCTTTATTCTGCTTATATGAAGTGAAACTTCTGAAGAACGGAAAAGAGATTCGTCTCCCGAAGAAAGCAACACTTTCTGTTTCGGTCGGAAAAGAATATGAAGGAAAAGAAATGACCCTTTTACATTGTGTAAACGGAAAAGTAGAGTCTTTAAAAGGCACAGTAAAAGATAAAGTGCTTTCCGTAGAAATCAACAGCCTTGGCAGCATTGGTGTGATAACGGATGTCGCTAGAACACAAAACGGAAACAAGAAAACTACCGTTGGAAACGGTAACACAAAGAAATCTCCAGGCGCAACGGCAGCAGGAAGTGGCAACGCTACTTCTGCCGGCAAATCCGTTAAGACCGGAGATGAGTTACCACTTGGCGTTACGCTTTTGATGCTTTTGGTATCTGCGGGAGCTTTAGGCACCGTGGGTTATAAAAAAAGAAAAGAGAGAAAATAAAGCACTGCAAAAAGTAAGCTAACACATTTATTAATGCCTCCATAGAAAATATGGGGGCATTTTTTTACGCTTTTTTAAACCAGCAGTTTAATGACAAATCTTTCTTTTTACTCTATACTAAGTATTGTCAGCAAGAGAGATTACAAAAAAACAAATTGAATATTTGAATCATACCTGCGATCAACTCGATGAATAAAGTACGCCAGTACTTCGAGGTGTGTGGTAAATCCAATAGACCCGGAAACGGGTGAGGGGCGCCCAGTCAACCAAATCAAGGATACTTCTTTTGGAAGGCTGCCGGGGTTTAGTGATAAATCCCGGGAAGACGGAAACCGTCAACGGAAACACATATCGCAGAAATGCCCGCATTTAAAAGCACGGAACTTCTGGATGCAGCAATAGACGCCTACGGTGTAGGAGTAAGCCTAAGGGGTATCAGTGTGGCAACTGATATGACAGAGGTAAAGCCAACAATGCATTCTGCCTTGATGACGGAGAAATCCGCCTATAACAGAAGTCGCCGGTGAAAGTAGCCATATGGCAGATTGACAAAAACTCGTTTATTAATCTGAATGGACGGTGAAATTTACAGGTAGCCAATCCTGTGCAGGCTTGTGGCGTAAGCCAAGGGTAAGAAGTTAGGGGTCGCTCCCCGAAGCTCAGACTTATCTTCCTGGTGGCAGAATATAAGTGAAGGGCACGGATTGTACGGCGAAGGCCGGATCGTGGGTATGATTCAGATATTCAAGAATAAAACAAGGTCGTTCCGCCTCAATCATTTTTTGAGACGGAACGACCCTTTTTTCGTACATTCTTACGCTCCAAATTCTATCTTTTTCACCAGATAATCTGCTGTTTTCTCTTAACTATTTCAATACTTCACAATTTTTCAAGCACCACTCCATTCCAATTTTCTTCTTTCCAACCATTCTAAAATCCACCATCAATGAAGTTTTCTCAACTTTAACGATTTTTCCTTTTCCATAAATTTTATGTTTAATCCAATTTCCTTCTTTGATAACTTCAGAAATTTTGGATTCTTCTTTTTTAGGAGATGACTGTACTGACTGTCCTTTTGAATTTACTCCAAATAATTCCGCAAAAGTATCAAAATCTTTTACCTTTTCTACCAGACCTGCTCGATATAATCCTACAAAACACGCTGCTGCCTTTGCCTGACAGTTAATACTTTTGGATGGATTAAACTCAATATCTGTAAATGCATCATATTTTAAAATTTCTTCCACAAGTTTTTCATTTTCCAATAATGCATTTATGTAGATATAATCATAAAAAATTGTCTTTGGTTCAAGTGGATAAACTCTGTTTTCAAATGTAAATCCAGTCAGCATACCACTGGTAACTAATCGTCCATCTCGTTTTGCTTCTCTTGGAGAAACTTCCAAAATATCTTTATATGGTCCACCTTTTTGGAATGTTTTTGCTGACTGAAATACGCATTCCACCGGTACTTTCTTTCCGAGTTCCGGAACATATTTCTGGAGGAAAAAGGCACTCAAATCATTTCCGTATTCCTGCATGGATTTACTTGAAATTTCTAAGATTTTTTTATCTGGTTTTCTTCTTAAAAACTCATTATGCATTGCAGTAATATTCTTCTGTTTCTGTACCTTTGCAAAGCCACTATTCCAGTCAAAATCAATTGTCATTGTTCTGTAAAACGGTGCGGATTCTTTCGCTACAAAAACTGGTCTGTTTGCCATAATAGCCCTCCATTTATTTTCTCTTTTCATTACGTTGTTTTATTGAGTTTATTATAGCATGAATTTTTATGAAAAAAATCAACTAATAGTTTAATTCACTGCGGAAATACTGTTCTCTAGTTCAATTTTATTTGCAAATATTCTTCTGTTGTCATAATACTTAAATGCAACGGTGCTAATCCCTCTAAGACTTTTATTGTGGCTTCTTCTGTTTCATTATTTACACCGGCAACTGCATCTTTAAGGTAAATTACATAGACTCCAGCATCTATCAAGCTCATAACCGTCGATAATACACAACATTCAGCAACTACTCCTGTTACAACAACGCAAGAGGCATCGGATGCAGCTTTTCTTATTTGTTCTATGCTATAAGATGAATACACGGATTTTGAATAACATTTATATTTTTTCTGTAACTCTTTAAAATCATCCACAAGTTCATTTAGCCATTTATCTAAATTAACATCTGAATTTTCAATATTATAATTTTTCCAAATTCCCTGAGGTTCATCGGATGCGATGTATTTTGTGAAAATTATTTTTTCTTCTGTGTTTGATTCTAATAATTTTTTTATCTGATTAAGAGAGCGATTAAAATTAGAACACTCCCATTTTTGTCCATTTGAATATACATTTTGCATGTCAATTACAAGTAAAAGTGGATTTTCCAATAATTGTTTATTCATACATTTACCTCATGTCAAAATTTGATTTTATGTTTTGATAGAAAAATAACATTTTAAGATTTAATGATGGTATATCATAAATTTCAATCCCTTATAGGTAATGTGCAACAACAGCATTTCTTAGAAATCGCCAAATTCACCTTGAGACTGACCGACTTTTTATCTTCTTTCCTTCCAATTAATTTTCTTCATTACTTTCTGAACTGCATTCACTACTTTCGACGACAAATACACCTTAGGAAGTTTTCGTTTTGAATACGCCCAGACGGAATTATTCTGTGTTTTATTTGTCAATACCTCTGTAAAAAACCTTTCCCAGCTGACATACTCTTTACTTTCAATATAATTTTCTGGTTTTTTGAGAATATCTGTTATTTCCTTATCTGAAATTACATTTGACGCAAGCAAAAGCCATTCAAAAGATTCTGGTGCATATAAGACAACATTTTCAAATACATTTACATATTCCATAACCTCTTTCATTTCAGAACCAAATGCTGCACCATCTACAATTACCAATTTTATTTTACTGTCATTTTGATTTGCCTGTAAAGTCCTAATAATATTAGATTTACCTTTCGCAGAAACACATGGTATTGCTTTAACTTTCGACAATTCTGAAAAAAAATCATATCCTGAATTAGAATCCTCGGTAATAACATATTCAGGGTCGACATTTCCTTCTTCTGTCAATTCTCCATAGATATGATAAATTTCATTGTACTTCTGTTTTGCTTCATGAAATTTCCCTGATTTTCGAAATCCATAAATTTCATTTACACTGTATGGAAGCATTGGCAGTTTTTCACGTGTCGCAATCACAAAATAGTTATCCGATTTTTGTACGACACCTGCAAATTCTTTTGAAAATAAAAAACGATTTCCCTCATCAATAAATATAATACTGCTTGATATCTCTTCAATTTGTCGTTTCCAGTCTTCATTATCTATTGTCCTGCATTCACAATCACAGGAAACAAAGACGCCACTGTCTGCTCCATATCTTCTATAATCTCGAATCAAGTCAATCAATACTGTTTTTCCAGAACCACTATTTCCTGTAAGAATGGTGATATTTCTTTTTACAACAAAATCATATTTTACTTTTCTTGATTCAACAATAATTCTATGCGCACCTCTCATACTACTACTCCTGTACCATTTGATTTAGGTATTTACTTGCTATAGGAATCAGCTCTTTCATAGAATGAACAACTTCTCCACCATTTTTTATTTTTATTTCAAAATCAGTGTCTTTTCCAAAGTTCATCATGTGCCTGAGATTAATTGTTAAATCCTTCTGTTTCGCTATTTCTAAAATCCATTTTGCACAATTATCACCACAAGTAGATGCATTAAAAATTCTATCAGGTTCATTTAGCATTAATAGTAACGTTTTCACTCCACCTGATAACCGCTCTGGAGGTATTTGACCAAGAACTGGACTTTTAATACATTCTCCACCCAATACTTCAGAATCATCTACATCTTGAATCATCTTTTTAGCAAGTTCTGATTCAAGCCACTCTGATTCATAAGTGTTTTTAAAATAAACATTTGTATTATAAATACTTCTGGGTTCGTCTCCATATATAATTGTAAGCATATTTTCCCCTCCGGAATAATTTAAAATACTAATTTCTATTTATTATCTTATCCCATCGAAAGCTAAATATCAATGAGAACAGTGTTTTCTAACTTTTTGATTATCCATGAGACTGACCGACTTTTTATTTTGTTTTTTTCTATTGCACTGCTATCTCCGACAAATATTTCCTATCTTAACCTCCTCAAATACTTTCTGGTATACTTTCCACCTTTTACTCATTTAAACTTTTTTTAATTGCTTTTTTTAGAAAATTATCTCCTGATTCCATTCATATCCCAACATTTCTGCAATACGAACTGCCAATTCGATGTCTACCATATCGCTAATCACACCTAATGCCATATCAAATCCAGCCATCGTTGAACTGCAGGAATAAAATTTTCCATCGGATATCCAGTTCACACCCTCTGCTCGTCTAATTTCAGCAGTAAACATTCGTTTCCAGTTCTGATCTCCCGGATAATCTGCAATCTGTCTATGATACAAAAGCCCGGTCTGTGCTAATATAGAAGAAGCATTTGCAATCATCATACAGATATCTGCCTCCTGTGCTGCCGCTTTTATAATTTCCAATTTTTTCGGTTCAAGACAAAGCAGCTTCGTTGCGGTACGCCCTCCCGGAAGCACCAATATATCCTCCACTTCTTCCGGAATCAATAGTTCCGTCCAAACCTTCACACCTTGTTTACTGCTAACCAGTCCTCCGTTTACCGACAAATAATTAATATAAAAATGTTCCGGTGCCATTCCAAAAATATTAGCAATTCCTAAGGCGTCTAACGTTTCAAACTCATCATAAAGAACAATATTTACATTCATCAGTGGATCCCCTTTCGCATCACTCCAATAATATTTTTATTTTATCAAATCTCTTGTTCTCTAACAAGCCATACAGGGGGATAAGTTACTCAGAACTTAGACTTTTATTCGCCAAAAGCCGAACAACTGTCTACCAATTATACTTATCTGTGATATAATAGTCGAAAGATAATCATATTCAAACAGGAAGGATAGATATACTATGTTTCAGATTTTTGTAGACTCTGCTGCCAATCTTCCGGCTGTAATAGCAAAACAATATAACATCAATGTCATCTCTTTTATTAATCTAGTTGACGGAAAGGAAGTCACCTGCTACAATCCAGACCTTTCTTTAGAAGAAGAACGCCAAAAGGGTGCCGAATATTATGATGCCATGCGCAAAGGCTGTGAAATTAAAACAGGGCTGATCAGCACCGCAACATTTGAGGAGCAATTCCAAAAGGCATTTGAAGAAGACCAAGATGTTTTATATTTTTCTTTAAGCAAAAATATCAGTGGAAACTTTAACTCTGCACGCTTAGCTGCAGAAGAAGTATTAAGTAAACATACAAACGGCTGCAAAATACGCTTAATTGACTCTCTCAATGCCTCTCTTGCTCAGGGAATCCTTGCAATCTACGCCAGCATCATGAGAGAAAAAGGAATGGAGATTGACGAAGTTGCCGATTTTTTGGAGACTTGTGTAGGAAAGATGAACGGTATCTTCACAGTTGGCGATTTGAAATATCTCTCCCGCACCGGACGCATCAAGGGAAGCGTAGCAACAATTGGAAATATGCTTAAGATTAAACCGATTTTAAAGGGAGATAAAGATGGCTATATTGTCACTTATAAAAAGGTGCGTGGTCGTAAAGCCGCTTTAAATACACTGGTTGATCTGGTTTGCAATAATATCGTAGAGCCTGAAAAACAGATTATCGGTATCGCTCACGCGGATGCTTATGAAGAATCTCTGTATGTTATGAACAAAATACAGGAAAAAATTAAAGTCCGTGATTTTATCAACACCTCTTATGATTTCTGTACAGGAAGCCATGTAGGACCGGATACAATTGCACTTTTCTTTATCGGAAACGATCGAGAACTTGCTAACGAGTGATTATAAAAAATACCAAGAGGGGCGTGAAAAATAGCTTTGTTCACGCCCCTCTTAACTCATCACTGATGAATATCCACAATGCCTGTTTCCAGTGTACTATCCGCAAACTCGCTGCTGCTTCCATTTCCGGATAAATTAAGGTACATATTCGAAAGTTGATTTTCATCCACAATCCATGCCATTTCTATCTGAACACACTCTCCTGATTTTAAGGACGAAATATAGTTTCCACCATTTCCATAAGCTTCCTGTACACTATAATAACCCATGTCAAATGCCTTGGCTACGCTGCTCGAATGAATACAATCATAATTATCTCCCGATTGCTCATTTTCGATATACAATTGATAAGTATCATCTTTTGATTTCAGCAACATCAGATTTCCGAGATATAATATATGATTCAATGTAACTTCTGAATTATTCTTATAAGTTGCCGTCACAAAAACCAGCTTTTGTTTCACATTTTCGGTTTTCACAACTTCATCCAGTGCTTCCACACCATCTCCGGTCTTTATATAAGAAAGCTGATTTTCTACTAATTTTCCATCCTCGCCAACTGCCTTTTTCCATTCTTCCGGAATCTTATTTTCATCTAACAAACTTAAATCATCTGAAATTTGAACCGAATCCACTTTTACCGATACATCTGCCGATTCGATTGAATTGCCATTTTCATCTTCTGCAGAAACATATGGGGAAATCTTAAATTCTTCTCCTGTTTTCCAGAGTTTCAATTCATCCGATGACACACTCGTTACCATTTCTCTGGTTTCTGTTTCCGGCTCCGTTGATACAAAATCACTCCAGCTGTACATATCTTTTGTCGCAATCATCTTATTTGTTTCAACAAGAGAAATATTTTCAGCAAATTTCACTGCTTCCTCCTTTGACATATCATCTCCCACATAAATGACTGCCATCCGGTATTCATCCGGACACATCAGATAAATCCTCTGGTTATACGAACCACTCTGCTCCAAATCCTGATACCGAAGATAAACACCCTCGTATTTCCCAAAATTCCTTTCTTCACTTTCTACCACATGATTGTCCGTTAATACGCTTTCAAAATCCTGTTTATCCAACAGCATCAGGCTCATTGAAAACCCACCCTGATACGGTGTTTCCAAATTAGAAAATTTTCCTTCTTCTACCTCTTCCATCCCATCCGGAAGGTAGTCTGCCTGAATTTTTACGTCTGGAATCTCATCCGGAATTGCGGTCATCTTGCTCTGTTCATTGGCTGAAATCTTTGTTGCCACCTGATAAGTTCCCTGTTTTTCCAAATGCATCGCATACCATTTGGAACCGGCATAAACACTTGTCGATACGCCTAAAATACAAACTGCGGCGACTGCTGCCACACGAGTTCTTCTCCATTTTGTTTTCTTAGCATTTTTTGTTGGAAATACCGCAATCTGCTCATTTTCCATCTGTTTTTTTATTTCATCCTGAATCCGATTATGAATCATTTCCGGAGTTTTTGGCATTTCTTTCTTGATATCTTCTAATTTCATACGAACACCTCCTTATGTTCAAATGCTTTTTTTAACTTTCCACGGGCTCTTGCCAGACGCTTTTGCACTGCACCTTCTGTTATTTCTAAAATCTCTGCAATTTCTCTGATACTAAAATCTTCCGCATAATATAAAATAACCGGAAGTTTTAACTCATCCTTTAGTTCAGAAACCGCCTGATACAATTCACTGTAATCTTGCTTTTCAGGCTGTTTTTTCTCCTTCACTTGCACCGTTTCAAGTGCCACATATTTCTTTTGCCTTCGAAGCAGACTATAACACTCATTAATCAAAATCCGAATCAGCCAGGTCTTCGCATAGTTTTCTTTTTTCAGCGTTTCCCTCTTTTCAAATGCCTTCACAATGGTTTCTGAAATTGCATCTGCACAATCCTCATCATTTCCAAGAATGATTTTTGCAGTAGCATATAATTGATTTTCTGAATTTAAAATCAACTCTCCTAAATTTTCTTTCGTCAAAATATCACCACCCTTTTCTCGCCGGCTGTTCAATTTCAAGTCGAACACTCGTGAGACTTGGCGCGCGATTCTAGTCAGCACAAGCTGACAAATTCTTCTTAGAATCGCTGCGGTCTACACTTCGTTACGGTCCGCGCAGAACCATTGTCCATTGGACAATGTGCGCCCCACAGAGTGTTTATCTCAGTCGTAGTCTTATCGACTGAGATAAATTTGAATGCAATGTTTTCTTACATAGATTAGACGTTTATGAAAAGAAAATATCCCTTTTATTCTATTATTTTTTTATTTTGTAACCTTTTTCCTTTCTCATTTGTGTTATAAATGAAAGGACCTTTCAAAATATAATAGGAGTAAAAAACTCATGAGACAATCCATTCAGGAATTGATTGAACGTTATCAGAATAATCTTTATGCAATTGCATTTAACATCTGCAAAAATCCATCCGATGCGCAGGATGTCGTTCAAGATACGTTCATTCAATATTATACAAGCAAAAAAGAATTTGAAGACGAACAACATCTGCGAGCATGGCTGATTCGCGTTGCAATTAATAAAGCGAAAAATATGACTCTTACTTTCTGGCATCAGCATAAAGTTTCTTTGGAAGAATACATGGAAACTTTAACTTTTGAAACACCGGAATCAGAAAATCTTTTTGAAGAAGTCATGAAGCTTCCAAAAAAATATCGAATCGTCATTCATTTATTTTATTACGAGGATTATTCCATTAAGGAAATCGCAGAAATTTTAAATCTGTCGCAAAGCAATGTAAAAGTTCGTTTATCACGCGCAAGAGCACTGCTCAAAGAATCATTAAAGGGGGAATGGAATTATGACGAATAAAGAAAAATATAAACAGGCTTTTTCTGGATTGCATCCCTTAGAACCAATTTCTCTGGAGGTAACACAAATGGTAAAAATGCAAAAGAAACACAAATTTCAAGTCGCTGCTGCAATCCTTACCGCATTCATTTTAGTCGGAGGCACCGGAACTGTATACGCAGCAAATGTTGGCGGAATCCAGCGTACCATTCAGCTCTGGATTCACGGAGACCAGACTGATTCCACACTCGATATAAAAGAAGATGGCTCTTATAGCTTGAATTATTCTGATGAAAATGGAAATACAGTAGAGCAGGGCGGTGGCGGAGTCGCATTTGATGCCGACGGAACAGAACGCCCGCTTACAGAAGATGAAATCATGGAACAGATTAATATGCCTGAAGTAGAATACGAAGAAGATGGAAGTGTCTGGGTTTATTACGAAAATCAAAAAATCGAAATCACCGATAAATTTGATAATGATAAAATCTGCTATGTGAAAATTAAAGGCAAAGAAAAGACTCTTTATTTAACTGTAAAATACCAGAATGGCTACTGCATTTCAGAAGATAAATACCCAAACCCTGCTTCTTTTAACTGATTTTTCATTTTTCACACAAAGCAAGAGCAGTTCAGAAAAATCATTCTGAACTGCTCTGCTTTATTTTTACAAGCTCTCTGTAAGAGACTGTAAATTAATTCACCAATTTTTTTCTTAGCAGATTTCTACTAATTCAATCTTAAAGTTTAATTCTTTTCCTGCCATTTCATGGTTCGCATCAAAAGTAATCACACCATTTTCTTTTGAAACAACTTTAACCGGGAATGGCTGTCCCATTGCGTTCTGAAGATAAACCTGCTGGCCTGCTTCTAATTCTTCAGAACCTGGAAGTTCACTGATCTGAACACTGAAAACTGCATCCGGATTTGCCATTCCATAAGCCTCTTCCGGCATCAGATGAATGTCTACGACATCGCCAACTTCCATATCTACAACCGCTTTATCAAATCCTTTAATCATCATTCCAGCTCCGCTGATAAATTCAAGCGGTTCACCACGGTCATAAGAAGAATCAAATTTTGTTCCATCATTAAAAGTACCTGTATAATGTACTCTTACTGTTTTTCCTGCATTTTTTCCCTCTAAAATAATCTGCGGAGTTCCACATCCATGGCATCCGCCACCGCAATCTCCACCACAGCTATGACCTTCTTCATGGTCTCCACAGCTGTGACCTTCTTCGTGATGATGATCACAAGTTACACCGGCATCTTCCAGAGTTCCATCTAAATAATCCTGAACTGCTTTATCTGTGTCACCTGCTGCACCTGCACACACTTCAATTCCTGCTTCTGCAAGAGCAGTCTGCGCTCCACCTCCAAGACCTCCGCAGATTAAAACATCTACACCATAATCAGCCAATACGCCTGCAAGTGCACCGTGTCCGCTTCCATTTGAGCTAACTACTTCACTGGAAATGATTTTGTTGTCTTCTACTTCATAAACTTTAAAGTTTTCTGTTTTGCCAAAATGCTGAAATACTTCTCCGTTATCATAAGTTACTGCGATTTTCATTATTTGTATTCCTTTCATTCTCATATAATTCTGATATTTTTTCTATAGTTTATATGATAACATAGATTGTAAGGAAAAGCTATTTGTTATTTACATTTCAATATGTTTCTATTATTCTTCAATATATTAATTGTAACAAACTCATCATATCGCTTTTTTCTTTTCACAAAAACAACAATTTTCACTATAATCTCCCTTCCCATTTTCCCTCACATTTTTCACTATCTCCCTCACACATATCCATAGATTTTTTGCTACTACTCATTATAATGAAACTGATATTAAAAGTATTTTTTATTGGGGGAAAATCAATGAATTCATCTACTATAAAACGAATCATTATGACTTTTGTTGGAATTTTTCTTACTAGCATTAGTGTTTCTATCTTTAAAGCGTCCCTGTTTGGAACTGACCCTTTTTCCTGTTTTGCAATTGGAATCTGGAATCTTTCTCAAATTAAATTCAGTATTTCCTATATGATTACGAATGCTGTCCTTTTACTTGGGGTTTTTATTTTTGACAAGCATTATATTGGTCTTGGAACTCTTTTGAATCTATTTCTTGCTGGATATGTTGTTGAAAAAGGAATGCAGCTTCTTGATTTTTATCTTCCACAGAGAACCCTGACCGTACGAATTTTATTACTGATTGTCGCAATTGTTCTGATGTGTTTTGCATCTTCCCTTTATTTTACGGCTGACATGGGGGTTTCTCCTTACGATGCCTGTGCACTCATTATTACAAAGAAAACTAAATTTCCATTCAGAGCATGCCGAATTGGAACTGACCTTCTCGTCACAACACTGGGATTCTTCATGGGAGCAACTGTCGGTATTGGAACACTTGTCACAGCTTTTGGCATGGGTCCTTTAATTGAATTTTTCAATCGTACCTGTGCAAGACCGATTCTTTATCACAAAACATCAGAAATTTCATTATTAAAACGCTCTGCAATGCATTAAGCTTTTTACACCATATCAAAATCCGTGTGCCTCTTTTTTGGGAGACACACGGATTTTTTTACTCTTTTTTTGACATTACCATTTGACTTTTTGGTATTACCAGTGGTAGAATACATAAAAAATAAAGGAACCTCATATCCTATATGCTGCCTGCGACATATACCATACAATATTCCCTTATCATTTATAAAACAGCAAAACATAGATAGGAGACTTTTTAGAATGTTTGAACAACAATTTATTAACTTCATGGAAAAATTTGACTCTGTACCTTTTACAATCAAAACACAAGATCACACCTATCAAATTGGAAAAGGAGAGCCTACATTTTCTGTTTTCTTTCACAAAGTGCCAAGCATGTCTGATTTGCTTACCAGCACTTCTATTGCCTTAGGCGAAGCGTATATGAACGGTGATATTGAAATCGAGGGTGATTTATATAATGCCCTAAATATGTTCTTAGGTCAGCTTGGAAAATTTTCAACTGACTCTAAAAAATTAAAACGCCTTATTTTTCCTTCTCTTTCTAAAAAAACACAAAAAGAAGAAGTTTCTTCCCACTACGATTTGGGAAATGATTTCTATAAGTTATGGCTAGATGATACTTTGAGCTATTCCTGCGGCTATTTTGCCAAAGATAGCGATACCCTATACGACGCGCAGTGCAACAAAGTTGACCGAATTTTGGAGAAATTATATTTAAAAGAAGGAATGACGCTCTGTGATATTGGATGTGGATGGGGCTTCTTATTAATTGAAGCCGCCAAAAAATACCATATTCACGGTGTGGGAATCACATTGAGCCAGGAACAAAAGAAAAAATTTGAGGAACGAATTCATGAAGAACATTTAGAAAATCTGCTGGAAGTTCATTTACTTGACTATCGTGATCTTCCAAAATCTAAAAGAAAATTTGACCGAATTGTCAGCGTCGGTATGCTGGAACACGTTGGACGTGGCAACTATGAAGAATTTATGTCCTGTGTAAAAAGTGTTTTAAAACCAGGCGGTTTATTCCTGCTTCATTATATCAGCGCCCTGCAGGAACATCCTGGAGATGCATGGATCAAAAAATACATTTTCCCGGGCGGAGTTATTCCAAGTCTTCGTGAAATTATTCAGATTGCCGGTGACATGCGTTTTTATACAATTGATGTAGAAAGTCTCCGCAGACACTATAATAAAACGCTTCTTGAATGGAATAAAAACTTCCAGGCTCATAGAGCAGAAGTTGTAGAAATGTTCGATGAAAAATTTGCCCGTATGTGGGAATTGTATTTATGCGCCTGCGCTGCTACTTTCCAAAATGGCATTATTGATTTGAGCCAGATTTTATTTACCAATGATGTGAATAATGATTTGCCAATGACAAGATGGTATTAAATTTTCAAAAAATCCCTAAAGAGAAATGCTATTCTTTCTCTTCAGGGATTTCTTTTTACTTAAAAAACACAGCATCATTATAGGTGGTATCGTATATGGTGTCAATTAATTTATTATTTTAATTGCACTATTTACTTATATTTCACAGCCGTTCCATAAGCAATCACTTCTGCTGCTCCAGCCATAACCTGTGAAGAACCATATTTCACACCGATAACCGCATCGGCATCCATCTCTTTTGCTTCATCCACCATACGCTTCGTTGCAATCTGTCTTGCTTCGTTGAGCATTTCCGTATAACCTACGATTTCTCCACCGACAAGAGTTTTCATTCCTGCCATAAAATCTCTTCCCACATTTTTTGTCTGTACAACAGTTCCTTTTACGATTCCCAGCGCTTCAAATTCCACTCCCGGAATATATTCAATACTTAGAAGCTTCATCTTCTTCTCCTCCTTCAATCTCTTTCATTCTGCCTGCAAGTGCAATCCAAAGTCCAATTATCAATGCCACAGGTATTGCAATTAAAAATACCAGAAGCCCAAATGGTATTGGGTCCTGCGAATTTCCCCACAGCATAAATCCAATGGTAAGTGCCATAAGTACAGTCATAACCACTGCCCCAATGATTGCACCTTTTCTTTTTTTCTTATGAACATCCATTTTGTTTACGCTCATAAACTTTGCACCCTCTTTCTCCATCTGTTCAATTTCTTCCAGACATTCTTCCGCATTTAGAGTTTCCAAAGATTGATGTTCCGAGATGAGGCGTTCACAGATATCCTGCATTTTCGTAAGTCCTTCTTTGCGATATTCCAGTTCTTTTAAATGCTGTTCAAGGCAAATCTGCAGGCTTTTCTTCTTTTCAAAAAGAGCTTTCATTTCTTCAATAGAGAGATCCATTTTCCGAAATAACTTAATTTCCTGAAGTCTGGCAATATCTTCTTTATGATATTCCCGATATCCGTTTTCTGCACGTTCCACATCAAGAAGTCCCTGTGATTCATAAAAACGAATATTCTTTTTTGTAATCCCTACCAGTTCTTCCACCTGTTTGATTTTCATTTTTATTCCGTCCCTTCTCTTCCGACATTTTTTGAAAATCTGTCTGCGTTGTTTCTTTGTCTGTACCTTGTTTATACGACTTCCATAAGGTGGAAGGTCAAGTATTTTTTGAGAAAATTTTGAAAAATAAAACATTCCAGTCAGCGTACACTTAGAAATCTATGCGGTTTCACATTTTACTTCACACTTTTTTACTTCTCATAATTGCAAAAATAGAACTAAGCAGAAGTAACATCGGATAAAACAATTTCGGCATAATCTGAAATGCAGAAATTTCTCCACCCAGTTCATTTACCGCTGAAATTGCCACAAGCATCTGCGCACCGTAAGGAATGACTCCCTGAAAAATACAGGAAAACGTATCCAGAATCGAAGCTGTCTTTCTTGGAGTAATTCCATATTCCTCTGCCATCTCTTTTGCGATTGGATTTGCCATGACAATCGCTACGGTATTATTTGCCGTTGCAATATCCATCGTTCCAACCAAAAGTCCCATTCCAATCTGACCGCCTTTTTTTCCTCGGAAAATTTTATGAATCCAGCTAAGCAGAGCATCAAATCCGCCATATTCTCGGATTAATGCACACATTGCAGCCACTAAAATCGCTACCATGCAGGTTTCAAACATTCCGGATACTCCAGAACCCATGTTGGTAAGTAAATCAACCGGCGTCGTATGTCCGCCTATCAGCATAATAAATGCCCCGGAAACAATACCTGTCAAAAGCACGACAAATACATTAATTCCAATAATTCCTCCAATTAATACCAGTACATAAGGCAATACCTGAACCAGATGATAAGACTGGCTGACATGCCCCTGAATTTCTGTCTGAAAAGATAAAACCAAAATCAAAATCAGTGTTGCTACTGCTGCCGGAAATGCAATCCAGAAATTTTCACGGAATTTATCTTTCATTTCACAGCCCTGTCCATTACAGGCGGCAATCGTTGTATCGGAAATAAATGAAAGATTGTCTCCAAACATTGCTCCTCCCATAACGGACGCCACACAAAATGCCAGATTAAATCCTGACGCCTGCGAAACTGCTGCCGCAATCGGAGTCAACAAAGTAATCGTTCCAACCGAAGTTCCCATTGCCACTGATACAAAACAGGCAACTACAAATAATACGGCTACTGAGAACCTTGCCGGAATCAGACTCAACATAAAATATGCCACACTCTCCGCACTGCTTCTTCCGACAACACCGACAAAAGAACCTGCTGCCAGAAAAATCAAAAGCATCGTGATAATATTTTTATCTCCGACTCCCTGTGCCATAACTTCCAGTTTCTTATCAAAACTCAACTCCCGATTTTGCAGACATGCTACAAGAATTGCAGCAAGAAATGCAACTACAATCGGCACATTATAAAATCCCATCGGAATTTTCATCACATACTCAAATAAAATTCCAAGACCGAGATATAATACAAGAAATACACCGATTGGCAATAACGCAATTCCTTTTCCTTTTTTCATCTACTCTCTCCTTCTCTTTTTTCTTAATCTTGTCTTATTGTACCACATCAAAGAAAACTCTTCAGCAAAAAAAGAAAAACCCATAGAACAAAAATTCTACAGGTTTTCCAAATTTATACAAAATCTATTTTTCTACTCCCTACTGCTTTCTCTCTTCTCTCTGCACCTGAGCGTCTGATACTTGCAAAAATCGAACCGGAAATATTATGCCATACACTAAAAATTGCTCCCGGAAGTGTTGCCAGTGGATTTCCTGCAAAATTTGCAGCAGCAAGTGACACCGCAAGTCCACTGTTCTGCATTCCCACTTCAATTGCAATCGCAGTCGTTCTTGAGTATTCCACATGAAAAATCTTTGCGACAAGAAGTCCAAGCATCATTCCAAAGAAATTATGAATTGCCACTACAACAAGTACAAGCACTCCACAGCTTAAGATTTTCTCTGCATTTACCGCTACGATTCCTCCAATAATCATTACAATAGCGATAACAGAAATAAGCGGCATAACATCAGACACCTTATCTACATGCTCCCCAGCAAGACTTCTCAGTAAAATTCCAAGCAATACCGGCACAAGAATAACTTTAATCACGGACAATACCATTGCCCAGAAAGAAACTTCTACCCATGCTCCTGCCAGTACATAGACCAGAAATGGTGTCATAAGCGGTGCTGCCAGAGTGGACACAATCGTCATTCCCACAGAAAGTGCCACATCTCCCCCTGCAATATAGGTAATGACATTGCTTGCTGTTCCGCCCGGGCAGCAGCCCACCAAAATTACTCCCAATGCCAAATCTGCCGGAAGATGCATCACTTTGCAAAGCACCCATGCAGCCAATGGCATAATTGTATACTGCGCTACCGCACCAATAATCACTTCTTTTGGTCTGGAAAATACCACTTTGAAATCATTCATCCGTATCGTAAGACCCATTCCAAACATAATGACGCCTAAAAATACTGATGTATAATTTGTCATCCATGCAAATCCATCCCGCCAGAAAAATGCAAGGCAGGAAAATGCAATAATAATAATTCCAATATATCTGGATGCAAAACTACTGACTTTTCCGATTTTATTTAAAATATTTTTCATGCATTATACCTCGTAGCTGAAGTTGTCAATCAATCTGGTTTTTCCAATATATACTGCCATTGCTACGAGTACATTTTTGTCAATTTTTTCTACCGGCTGCATTGTCAGTGCATCTACAACAGAAACATAATCAATTTTTGAAAGTGGTTCTGCTTCGATTACTGCACGCATTTTTCCAAGAAGTTCTTCTGCCATCATTCCTGTCTGAATGATTTCCTGCCCTGCTTTTACTGCTCTCGACAGGCAAAGAGCTGCTTTTCTTTCCTCTTTACTTAAATAAGTATTTCTGGAAGATTTCGCAAGTCCATCCTCTTCACGGATGATCGGGCAGCCCACAATTTCAATGTCAAAATTTAAATCTTCTACCATTTTGCGGATAATTGCCAGCTGCTGTGCATCTTTCTGTCCGAAATATGCCTTGTCCGGTGCTACGATATGAAATAACTTAGACACAACCGTGCAAACACCTTTAAAATGAATCGGTCTGGTTTTTCCACAAAGGGTTTCAGATAATGTATCGATACTTACAAAAGCATGCGGGTCATGGTACATTTCCGATGGTTCCGGACAGAAAATCATATCTGCACCAAGGCTTTCACAAAGTTTACTGTCACGCTCAAAATCTCTTGGGTATGCCTCTAAATCTTCTGTCGGTCCAAACTGGGTTGGATTTACAAAATCTGATACAACTACGATATCATTTTCTTCTCTGCATTTTTTAATCAGACTTGCATGTCCCTCATGAAGAAATCCCATTGTCGGAACAAGTCCCACGGTCTTTCCTTCTTTTTTCCATGCTTTAATTTGTTTTCTTGTTTCTTCTACTGTTTTTGTTACCTGCATAGTTTGCTCCTCTTTCTTCAGTTACATTTCACTGATGTCCTGATTTTATAAACTCAGAGATAGCCTCTTTTCTGAAATTCACTTTCCTCTTACTTGCAATACTGTTAATCCTATTGCTTCTGCTGACTTCTCAGCCTTACTCTTCCATGTCTTTTAATAAGCCATGTTTCTCATAATTGGTTACTCTACTGATTTTATTCTCTTCATTTACAAATACAACTGCAGGTTTATGTGTACGTGCCTCTTCCGGCTCATACTGTGCATATGCCATGATAATAATCTTATCACCTGTACTTACACATCTTGCTGCTGCTCCATTCAGACAGATCATACCGCTCCCGCGTTCCCCGCTTATGGTGTATGTCTCGAATCTGCTGCCATTGTTTACATCTACAATCTGGACTTTTTCATATTCCAGTATGTTTGCAGCTTCAAGCAGTTCTTCATCCACAGTAATACTTCCTACATAGTCCAGTTCCGCCTGAACAACGGTTGCTCTGTGGATTTTTCCTTTTAACATTTCTATTGTCATCTTATATAATCCTTTCCCATAAGGAAATAAAAAAAGCATTTAAGGACGCACTCCGACCCCAAACACTTCTGATTGATTTCCTGTATATCCGAGTCCTGTTTTCCTTAAATACACAATACAGGCTCTTATCTTTTTATACTTTTGACATTTACGTCATAAATTATAAATTCTATATAAGATTCCAGTGATTTCAGCCAGAGTATAGTTTTGAGTTCAAATACTATCTCTGGCGTTATTATCACATTTAAAGATTTGTTTGTCAAGAGGTTCATTTAGGACGATAGCCCCACAAGTCTACACAGCTAGTTGTAATTCCAGAAAAGCCTTCTTTAATAATAAAAAGCTCCTGTTCTTCTGATTCATCAGGAGTATGTTCAGAATCAGGGTTCATGGAATAAGTTGGCCAGACTTCTTTTTTTAAGCAAAAAAATATGCGACTAAAAAACTATAGTTTTCACTATAATTCTTTAATCGCATTCCATTCACCATACAATTTATTATTTTGTTGTTGTAGAGTTTTACAACTCTATTATGATTATGTACAGATAATACCATTTTATTTCATATTAGTCAATTATTCTTTATTTATTTATTTTTTTTGTGAACATTTCACATTTTTCTAATTTTACATTTAGCATTTATTACAGATAGCTTTAGATAAATTTGAATGATTATCTCCACACTCCTATCGTTTTTTCAAAAAAATCTTGAATTGCCTGCTCATGTTGTGGATGAAAAATTTCGGGCAGATTTCTTTCGTCAAAAAATTTCACCTCTACGGTTTCTTCTTGATCTATTTTCACTTCTCCGCCAACCATCTTTCCTCTAAAAAAAATACTACACATCTGAATAGTATCACCATTTTCGTATTTATGAAAATATTTGCTGTAAACTCCTAGCATATCTATAATAGCAACATCTACTCCTGTTTCTTCATGTACTTCTCTGATTGCCGCCTCTTCAGCAGACTCTCCGTAATCTAACATTCCCCCAGGTATTCCCCATTTATTTGAATCTGATCTTTTTTGCAATAAAATTTCTCCTGCTTTATTCTGTATAATTACACCTGCTGCCATTAACATAATTGGCATGTTCCCTACTTTATCTCTTAACATTTTCCAATATTCCATACTTGTTCTCCTTTTATCTTGCACAAATAAAAAGATGCGATTAACAAACAGTTTCCTCAACTGTTTTTCTTAATCGCATCTTGTACTCTTCGCCTAAAAATATTTTGTTGTTTTTTCTTAACTTAAATTATAACTTCTTATTTAACTGATTGCAATATTTTCTTTTAGAAAAAGTCAGGGCTTTTTTTACGAAAACTCAGTTTCAGTATTTTATTTTTTGAACTAGGTATTTTGCCCAATCAACCTTTTTTAGTTACAACACACTAATAATCTACATTTTCGGCTGATATCTCATATTCGATACATTATATACCGTCACAAATGCTTTTGGATCTTCTCGATTAATAAAGTTCATCAATTTTTGATATTCTGTCTTATCTACAATTGTGATAATTTCATTTCTTTTTTGCATCTTATATGCACCGGTCGCCTCGTAGATAGTTGCTCCACTATGCAAATCTTCAATAATAAATCTACGTAACTCTTCTTCTTTGTTTGTAATCACACAAACTCGACGCTTGATATTATGATCAAAGATAAAATGATCTAACACCATTCCATTAAAATAAGTTCCCAGAATACTTAAAACTACTGTTTTTTTATCATACACTAACGCAGCTGAAAGTGCTACGCACATTCCGGATAAAGACATTGCCCTTCCAAGTTCCATATTCAGATACTTATTCATAATTTTTGCTACAATATCAAGTCCACCGGAAGAGGCATTTCGATTAAATAAAATGCTAAGTCCTATGCTTACCACTAAAATATAACAAAGGACATCTAATTCCTGACTATTGGTCATCGAACCGAAATTTGGCGCAATTTTTTCAAACAAGCCAATAAACAGCGGTAAGACAACACTGGTATAAACCGTCTTTGCTCCAAATTCTCGACCACAAGTGAAAAAGCCAATTATCAAGAGCACTACATTTAAAATCATTGTAATGGCAGATAACGGCAATGGCACAAAGTTTGATATTACAATTCCAAGACCGGAAATACTACTCACTGAGGTGTGACTTGGCACTAAAAAGAAATAAACCGCTGCTGCAATAATGGCAACTGCCCAGGTTAAAATGATGATTTCTTTTATGAAATTTTTGTAATTTAATTTTTCTTTCATAGCTTCTTTGTTCCTCCAATAATCAAAACTCGAATCCTCAAAATAATACCCAACAGAAAAACCCCGGAAACCTTATGGTTCCGGAGTATCTTACGTTTGGGCACAACATTATCTTGCGATAACAGATCTATATTCAGTAGTCGACTAAACTCAAACTGCGTCTTATGACTTGCTTTCGTTAAGTTCTCTGCCTAATTACTCGATGATTATAGCAACACGACCTGCTCCTACAATACGTCCACCTTCACGTTTGTGAGGTTCTTAAAATCTCATTATTTTCTGTGATTTTCGTGTCTTTATTGTCCTGTGTTATAGGATTTCTACGCTATATTTCTGTTCTCTTCATTTTTTAGTATCAAAACGGTATCACAGCCAGATTTTCATGAGCTGTCAACTTTCCGGTTGCAGATTCCTGTCCTGACTTTTATAATCGAAACATGGGTGTTACCATAACGGTAGGCGGTTAGTCCTTCTCCAGATGGTTGCAGAGTGCCAATGGCACTCGTTTTGCAACGACCGAAGTGAAACGGAGACCTGTGACCCTCTGATTACATAGAAACTCGAAAGAGAATCCACTGGAAAGGAGGGCTAAGCCATGAGTATTGTTGATTTTATAGCAGTAGTGAGCTTCGGCTTAACCTGCTTTGGTCTTGGATATACCTTTGGCAAGGATAATAATAAACCACAAAAATAGCCGCCCTGGTCTGGTAAACTAAGCGGCAATTTTTGTCAAAACATATATCGGACTAAGCGTCTATCGGTAACACTCTTTTTCTATAATTATATTAGCACGCATCTGTGGAAATGTCAAAAATTTTCTTCTTTCTCTTGGTTATTAATCTCCTTGATCAACTTTACTGCCTTCTCTACATCATCGGTTTTCACGAATATATCCACACCATATATTTCAGCCCCATGCATTGCAACATTAGCACCTGATTCCTGCGAAAAAACTGCTATTCCATTTTGCTTCAACATTTCTACGAGTTGTTCTGTCTCTACTATATTCTGTGCATTATAATTTGATTTTTGTATTGCAAACTACCTTTAACTAATTTTAATGCCATGAATTTACTCCCTCCAAATTCCACTAGAAGCTATATTTCTAATACAGCGTCAAGACATAATGTAAGGGCATACTCATCTGCATTACCACCCCAATGTCGTTCATCATATCTTTCAACATCCGCTAGACTATCTGCAGTATACAGTATCATTCCCCATATTACTTTTCTGAAAGCTGCACACGCTGAAAGTGCTGAACACTCCATTTCCACAACAGCACAGCCTTCTTTTTTACGATATTCAACTTTTTCTTTTGTTTCACGAAAGAAACCGTCTGTCGACCATGTAATAACCTCTTGATATTTCATGTTGTGTTGAACTAACGTTTTCTCAATAGCCATTCTGGCTCTTTCGTTGGTTTCCATAAAACGGGATGGAGGAGCATAATGATATGAAGTCCCTTCATCACGCAATGCTTTGGCTGGCACAAGAAATGTACCTTCTTCAAAATATTCAAGTGCACCACAACTACCGGCTGAGATAATCTCACAAACACCATAACCAATTAGCCAATCAAGGATTTGCGTAGCAGCAGCCGCACCGACAGGTGCCTGACAAAGAACAATTTTCTCTCCTTTATATTTTGTTACATAAATAGGGTAACTCTTTGTTACACTGATAAAAGAAGATACTTGTTTAGTATCAGATTTGTCCGCATACTCATCTATACAATTACCAAGAAATGCGAATACACACTTTTTCGGAAGATTGAGTTGTAAATTTTCATGTACAGGACTTATGACAGCTGTCTGTTCTGTATCAAACTCCAATATTGGTATAGCATTTTTTATAATTCCCATATTCTTACCTCACGCATATTTCATTAAGACCAAAATCAATCACATCAATAAAGCCCGATTTAAGAAAAAGCCCAAGGAGTTTTAATGCCCCTTATGCTTTTCTCTTTTCTTTCGCTGTTTCAGTTCAAACATTCGCTGTTCTTCCGCCTCTTTTTTCTTTCGGCTTCTCTCTTTACGCTCCTGCTTGTTCTGTTCCTGCTGTAATTTCAATGCCTGTTGAGATTTTGTTCCAATGCCAGTTTCCAGTATCTGTTTTTTTGCTGCACGCTGCATCCGTTTCGTATTTCTTTTTATATTCTTTACAATAGCTTCAACAGCTGGACTGAATTTCAAACCGAAATAGTATTTTTGAATATATTCCTGCACTTCATAATCTTTTGTTTCTACGCCAAATGTTACCTTTGCCACAGATAATTTACCATCTTCAATATGCTCAAATATGCCTACCCAAAATGGTTCTTCAAAATATACCGTCAATCTTCCATTTACTTTGTCCATAATTTCTCCACTCCGTTCCGGTCGGCTCAGAGCAATCGTCCACTGGACGATTTGAGCCCCTCCTAAAATTTATTGAACAAAGAATGGACAACCCGGAGGGGCAGGTTACTTACCCTATTTATATAGGACGGCCGGGCTACCTACCGGCTCTAGCACATCAAAGATGTACGTTGCGTTTTTATCTTTGTTTTGATAATCAAGCCATACGGCACGATTAACTTAATTCGGTAACTTTCGATTCACCTTCACTTTATTTTACCATAGTGCTTTCTAAAGTGCTATTCTAATCTATACAAAAAATGTTAAAAATGTAAAAGAGCGATCTTATCAACCGTCCATCACAATTACACATATACCATGTTTTTCAATACAATTTCTTCTGCACTGGCTTTTATATTATTCATTAATCTGATCCACTTCATCTGATTCTGTTCCTTTAAAATCTGAATATCTTCCCTAGATTCTGCAATTTGTGCTGTTAATTCTTCTTTTTCTGCAGTTAGATACTCTTTCTCCTACTCCAATTCCTGTACTTCCTTTTTCCGTTCTTTTTTCTTGAAGTTATAGACATCCAGATGTTCCTCATGAGTACCTTTCTGTTCCCATTCAATATTCTATCAGCTTAATGATGAAATCAGACCGGAAGTTGTGGAAACAATCCGTCTGAAACTACAATATCATCGTGATCCGAAACGTGCTGAACAGATCAAACAAATCAAAGGCTGGTAAAAAAATCACTCCTGTGAATAGCAAACATTCGCAGGAGTTTTTTTTTTGCACCGTTTTGGCACCGCTGGTCTTATTTTTCAATTTTAAATTTATCTTTACTTAGTCTTATTGATAAATTTCCTTTAATCTCCGCATTGAAAATTCATAGGTGATTTTACTTTCCGCCCAACAGAAAAACCCCGGAAACCTTACGGTTCCGGGGTATCTTACGTTTGGACACAATGTACCTTGCGGTACTCAATATATATTAATCAGTGATTACTCGATGATTGTAGCAACACGTCCTGATCCTACAGTACGTCCACCTTCACGTTTGTGAGGTTTTTAAAATCTCATTATTTTCTGTGATTTTCGTGTCTTTATTGTCCTGTGTTATAGGATTTCTACGCTATATTTCTGTTCTCTTCATTTTTTAGTATCAAAACGGTATCACAGCCAGATTTTCATGAGCTGTCAACTTTCCGGTTGCAGATTCCCACCTTGACTGTTATAATCGAAACATGGGTGCTATCATAACGGTAGGCGGTTAGTCCTTCAGCAGAGGGACTGTGACCCTCTGATTACATAGAAACTCGAAAGAGAATCCACTGGAAAGGAGGGCTAAGCCAATGAGTATTGTGGACTTTATTGCAGTCGTGAGCTTCGGCATCACCTGCTTTTGTGCCGGATACACATTCGGCAAAGATAATAACAAGACACAAAAATAACCGCCCCAGCCTCGCAAACTGAACGGTTATTTTTAATCAATTAAGTATGTGGACTAACCGTCTATCGGTAGCACTCTTTTTCTATAATCATATTAGCACGCATGTATGAAAATGTCAAAAATTTTCTTCATTCTTGGTTATTAATCTCCTTGATCAACTGTACTGTCTTCTCTGCATCATCGATTTTCACAAATATATCCACACCATATATTCCAAATCCTGGTGCCCCATGCATTGCAACATTCGCACCTGCTTCCTGAGAAAAAGCTGCTATTCCATTTTGCTTTAACATTTCTACAAGTTGTTCTGTCTCTACTATATTCTGTGCATTATAAATCTTTGTCCATTCTGTCTTAGATTGGGAAGTTTCTTTTCTCTCCTGAACATTTGGTGAATTCTGATTTCTTTTTCGATTAATAAATGCTAAGGTCCTAAGAATAATAAATGACACAATAGTAATACCTATCAGAAATCCCAATGCCAATCGTGTTATCTGTGTTTCTGTAGCTCCCATTCTAAATAAACATATACCATAGATGACTGTAAAAATTCCTGCACATATTACACTGGTGAGAAAATTTCGCCATATAGCAGCACTTTTGGGCAGACATTTATCCCATATTCCATTATACACCATAATAGCTACATATAGGATTCCTCCTACTAAGACAGTTACTATTTCTCCCAAAACCAAACGAGTATCCACCATTAATAGCATCTGAATAATAATCGCTAACACACCAATCACAAACATTGATGCAAATGCAAGATTTCCAGCCTTTAATGCTTTTTGTTTCACCCATTCTTCATACACCGCAACTTTGTCCAGTGTTTCTTTCATCTCTTTATTCATAGTCTGGCTCCTTTCTCCATCCAGGAGCTCTCTTAGCTCAACATCGTAATATTCAGCAAGTTGAACAAGTATACTGAGATCTGGCATATTTATTCCGGTTTCCCTTAGTTAAAAATATTACTCTTGTTGATTACTCAACTCTTCCAATAAATCGGTAATATATCTCAATTTCCTGTATTCTTTCGTTATCCTCATTCGTTGTTGCTTCATGTATGAGGATTTTTTCTATCATGGCATTTAATAATGGTGCTGTCAGTTCCTTTGGTACGGAATATTCCTTGATTAACTCAATCCACTTTTCAGCACCTATCATATCCTGTTCCATTTTACTTAGTTCTTCTCTTAGGCTTGTTATCTGCTGTTCCAGTTCTATCTGTTCTTTTTGGTACTTGCTGGACAACATCACAAAATTTCGCTCTGTTATCTTCTCACAGGCTCTATCTTCATACATTTTCGCAAATAAACGGTCAATCTCATTTTGTCTGTTCTCGGCTTTCTTCAATGTACTTGCCTTTTTCTTCTTTTCCCGTATTCTCTCTGCATTGCCAGCTTTCTGTATCTTGTTCAATACCTTTTCTTCGTCCTGCTGTACTGCCTTAGCCCAATACTGCAAGCGTTCCAATACGGCTTGATACAGCACATCATAACGAATGTAGTGCATAGAACAATTACCTTTGCCAAACTGCCCGTAGTAACTGCAAGCATAATAACTGTAAGGCGTTTTATTTGTCTTATTCGTTCCAAATCTCATAGACCAACCACAATCCGCACACTTGACAAGCCCTGCAAAAATCGGCGTTGCCTTTTCCTTTGTCTGTCTGCGTCTTGATTTTATCTGCTCCTGCACACGATAGAACACTTCCTTGTCAATAATCGGCTCGTGAGTGTTTTCTACTCGAAACCATTCACTTTCGGGCTTACGCACTTTCTTTTTGCTCTTGAACGATACCGTAGACTGCATATTGTGAACACTGTTTCCGATATAAACCTCACTTTTCAATATCGCCTTGACATGAGCAATCGTCCACTCATAACGCTTACTTTCGGGTTTTCCCTCAAAGATATGTGCAAAAGTACCGTATCTTGTAAAATTTAGCCATGACGCTGTCGGAACTTTTTCTGCTCTTAACTGCTTTGTGATTTTTGCACTTCCGTAACCTTGATAGGCTAGGGAAAAGATTTTTTCAATAATCCATTTTGTTTCATCATCAACCAACAGTTTTCCTTTGATGTCAGGGTGTTTCTTATATCCTAACGGAGCATAAGCACCGTAATGAGCCCCCTCCGCAAACTTTGTCTTAAATGCTGATTTGACTTTACGGCTTGTATCTCTTGCCACCCATTCATTGATGATGTTCTTAAATGGTGCAATCTCACTTTCGCCTTTTTCGCTGTCTACACCGTCATCAATCGCTATGTAGCGGACATTATGACTAGGGAAATACAATTCTGTATATTGTCCTGTCATAATATAATTTCTGCCAAGACGGGAAAGGTCTTTCGTTACAACACAGTTGATTTTTCCTGCCTCTATATCCTCAATCATTCTTTGAAAACTCGGTCTGTCAAAATTTGTTCCCGACCAGCCGTCATCAATATATTCATCAATGACATTCAAATGATGTTCTTTTGCATATAAACGCAACATACTTCTCTGTGTGGTAATGCTGGAACTTTCGCCCTGTAATTCATCATCTCGGCTTAACCTAAGATAAAGTGCAGTATTGTAAATCTGTTGTTTCATTGTCAGTTATCCTCCTTTATAACTAACCCGTGTTTACAATACCTGCTTGCAAGTAAAGTATAACACGGGTACTTTTTGTCATTCAATCTATTTCTTACAACTGCACCGATTTTATGCGATTGTCTGCTTTGCTTTTTCCAGCATGACATCAGTTAGAAGTTCTTCCATTGTTTTGCCCTTTTCGGAAAAATGCTCTTTTACTACAATCTTTGTCTTTCCTCTGTTGCCAATGCCACACTTGCCATTTTTCTTTTGAATTGTTTTTACAGCATTATCAATAACACATACCCCCTTTCTGTAAAATCTTTCTAAGCAATTCAACGGCTTTTGTCATAGCCCACAGGAGTTCCACCTCTGCATAGTTCTTATGTAGCCGTACCCATTGCGTGCGACGCTCTTAATGCTCAAGCTGTGGCTGTACGGGAGTATCATTATCTGACAGTACAGGTCATGGCGATAAAAGAGGACAAATCTTTTACAAGAACACAAATAGGTTTTCGCTCGCTCTTGCAGGGGAAAGGTCGTGGCGTATTTGTTTCAACGGCTAGCTGTCTGTCAAACGTATTGAATAGCTTTATTCAGTTGTCAAAGAACGATTGAAAGAAAAAAATCGTCTTTCCTATATATCGCGTTGGAAAAGAGGAGAAACGTAACCAAAATCCAAAACTTTTTCCATTATTAGTACAAATGGAACGGTTCATTTTGGCAATCAACGGTTGATTTTCTCCTTTTTCACTACTATCTGTACAGCAAACGTCCATTTGCTAAGTTTAAATGGAAAAATTTTAACTTCTTTTCATGCACCATATAGGGATAGAAAATGTCATTTTGCTAAGTTGATGATGAAAAAAGAATATTTTCCTTTTCACACCCTAACTACCCAAACCATACCGTTACTGCCAACAATAGAATGAAATATTTTCTTTGCACCATATAGGGAACGGAAACCTTAAATTGTTAAGTTGAGAACAAAGTATTTTCATCTTTTCACATCAACACTCAACTGCTAATGCCTGTTTGAATACAAAATGATGATGTTTTTCCTCTTTTCACAGAAGACTGTCCACTAATCACGAATTTCCGTCATTTTTTCAAAACTTTTTTCTTCTTTCACTTCATATAGGGACAGCAAGCCCCGATTTAATGACCTATTTTCAAAAAAAGTTTAGATTTCCTTTTCTCGCACCATATCTGTACGCAAGTAGCCATTTTGTTGCAGATTTAATAAAAAATTTATTTTTCTTCTTTCACTTCACATAGGGAATGAAAACAGCTCTTTGCTGACTAAATCTGAAATTTTTCAATTACATTAAAAAATACCGTCATTCTCTTGTGGAACAGCGGTATCTATACGTTCTTCTATGGTTGATTTCTCTAATTGTAATAAATGTTTATGCTTGTCTTTTAGTTCTGCCTGCTCAATCATATCTTTCAGTATCGTTGTACGATTTTCTCTGTCTAATGCCTGTACCATTTTTATGGTTGGTGCGACTTGTCTTTGTAGCCAATGCAACGCTTTTTGTAAAGTGTAAGGCTCTGGCTTTGTGGTTAAGCGTATCGGCTCTCTGTTTTCCCCTACAAACCATGCCCAATCATCATTTGTTATCCATTGACTTTTTGGCTTGTCGTCCTCTCTGTCAACAAAGCGGACATAATGATTGATGATAGAAAAAGCGGTGCGTTCAGCGTCCCGATAGGTCAGTAAATCTACAACCGCATAATAGGCTCGTTCGTTCTTCATGCGTATTTCAAAACGGTTCTTAATCTCCGTATCTTCAATTTCTGTGCCATTCTTGACATACTGCTCATAATTTTTCTGATAAGCACACATATATAATTCGCTACTTGTTGAACCGAGATATAAGGTTTCTCCTGTATTCTTTGGTAAATCGCTACCGCATTTTTCTGTACCGCTGTAATCTTTCTGCATACGGAAGTAGGACATACATTCGCCAGCCTTGTATTTTTCCTTTAACTTTGGAATATCCAATATTCCTGCTTTATCATTGATAGCCAAATCAAGCCGTTTCATCACACCACCAGCCGTCATACAATCCAGCATGAAGTCATACCATGAGCGTTCCTGTGCCAGCAGATAACATTCCATTTGCCGACAGCCTTTGCCTTTCAGTTCCAATAAAACACCTAAATGCTCCTGCATGGAACACATGATATTGATGTCGCCAAGTACATATTTGCTTTCATATCCGTATTTTCCATAATCTTCATAAAGCATGTAATTAGATTTCAGTTGTAATACATCACGGATAATCGCCAATGCGTCCGTAGTAGGAAAGCGGACACGAAAGTAATCAATCAATAAGAATAGTGGTTCTTGCGGATTGAAACGCTCAATCTGTTTTTCTATGATTTCTCTTAATTCGTCATTCAATGGCTGTTTTCCTTTTTCAATGCGGTTGTAATATTCACGGCTGATACCACAGGCAACAGCAAGCCTTGTTTGTGTTACTCCGTATTCCTCACGCTTTTGTCTTAGTTCTTCAATAAAGTTTTTATCATTCATTCTTCAATTCCTCCAATCAAAAAAGGCAACTACCATAATTGATAATTGCCTGTCATTAAAAATCTGTATAGAAAAAGCAGTCAATCCTAAGACTAACTGCTTTGTGTGTATGGATATAAAATTGCTTCTAATCTTGAATAGGTATCCAAATTTCAATAACTGAATTATCACTATTCCAATGAAAACGATAATCGTATTTTTCAAAGTGTAGGATAATATCTTTTATAGGAATATACGATGTACTAGGAATAATTTCTTCATAAATCTTGCCATAAGTTTCATATATTTTATCCATAGCACCAATATGCTCCACAACCAAATATTTATAAGACGGTATTTCTTTATACAGAAAGCCCTCTGGGGTAATGGTTCTTTGGGGAATAGAACAGAAATAATAAAGTTTTCCATTTCTTCTTTCCATAAAAGCATATTTTACCCAATTTCCTGATTGTGAAAGATACGCTTTTTTCAAACTACTGTTAAACTTTCTCCAAAACTGTGTACTAATCTGAATATTCTTTTTTTGATAATTAGTCAGTTCTACTTCCTGCCCAATAACTGCAAATGCGTTTAATTCCTTTATAGAAAAATTTATCATTTTACCTTGTGAGCAGTGATAACGGTATAACTGTACGCATTTACCGTTATAATACAATTATCAATCGTTATATACCAGTTTTTTCCTTTTCTTGTGATTTCCGCATTAGAAAGGCTAATTTTTTCTTTGCACCATTCAATTACATTTTCTACATTCAAAGATAAGTTCTTTTTAATTCTAATAACGCCAAGTTCAGTTGTGTGAAGTCTTCCTAAGTTTTCCAGTAATTCATTTTCCATATTTTGATACCTCATTTTTCAGCAAATTTATTTGTATGTTTTATACCCCAATTATAACATTCTCATATCAGCACTACAATAAAAATAATTAAGCACCAATAATCTTATTGAACATCTCCAACCGTAAATCTTTCACACCATCAGTGATAAACACTGAGCTGACAGCAATTACGACAACTACCATAATTGCCTGCACTTAAATTTCTGCAAAAGAAAACGACAATCAATTTCTTATTTTTTGAAATCAACTGTCTTTCTCATATTTACTATTCAATTTTCATAGTGATATAGGTACAATTTATATCACTACTGTAAAAATGGGGTTTTGCCTTATAAATACAGCGTTTTCCGCTTGTTAGTGTATAGTGTTTCTTGTTTTTTGTGCCCCCCTTGTTAGATAACGGGGGCTTTGAACGGCTCGCAAGCTCGCCGAACCGCCGAAGCGAACCGCCCCCTTGCAAGCATGGCGGAAAAATCTTAAGGATTTTCCCGCCAACGTGGTCGGATCGCTCCGTCGGTTTAACAGCTTTTCTGTTTCTCTCTAGTTATCTACGCATATAAATCAAATCGGTTATTCCGTTATAAGTCTGTGTTTTACAAAGCCTTAACTTTATTTCCCTGTCTATGTTGCCCAAAAGACGAACCCCATTTCCTAACAGAGTAGGAATAACAGAAATGTAATATTTATCAATCATATTTTTGCTTACCAACTGCTGAACAAGATTTGCTCCGCCACAAATCCAAATATCCTTTCCTGCTTCTTGTTTTAGCCGTTCCAATAATAAAACAGGATTTTCACTTGTAAAATGAATTTGTTGGGAAGAATTGCACTCTTTATGTGTTAATACATAAGTTGTAAATTTATTATATACCCATTCTTGCGGAGAAAGTTCAGTAACAACCTGATGAGAAGTATTCCACCCCATTAAGACAGTATCTATATCTTTGGTAAATTCTGTATAAGTGTCGATGTTTTCATTGTCATTTCCATGACCATTTAGCCAAGCTACTCCACCATTACCGTCCGCAATATATCCGTCAAGGCTCATGGCAATAAATAAAACTACTTTTCTCATTTTTTCTCTTTTATAAATACAAACAGGAATTTATTTCTCTTTTTTACTCATAAGGGAACAACTGATTGCTACAAATAAACCCATTAAAATCCATGGAAATGCTGCTCTTATAAAATCACTAACCATACTTTATTCCTCCTTAAATTCCAATTTCCTTAGTTCTACAAACTGAAATTTTTGCCTATGAATGTATCTTGTTCTTTATACGCAAACAGGCTTCTGTGTGCATAATCCAATGTCTTGAAAACGGCATTTGAATTAGTCCACAAATATCTTTATTACACCAATAATCAATCAGCCAAATTGCTTTTTCATTGTCGTTTACTACATTCAACGATTCTAAGTATCCTTTTCTTTCTTTCGGTATTTTTCTTTTCAATTCATCATAAGATAACCGTTCAAGCATTTTCTCAGTGCTTTCCCATACTTCGAAAATATATAAATATAATTCTTCCAGATTAAGCTGTTTTGAAAAGTCTGCAATCTGCTGTTTCATGAGTTCATTTCCTGTTGTAATGATAGGTGAATTGATACGCTCTTGATAATTGCCTGCAAAAAATACTTGTTCATCTTCATTTATCACTGTATGCACAACTATATCTTCAATGCGGAAAATATGCCAAATAGAATAAGCAATCGTCTTACTATGATAACCATCAGCGTTTATGAAGGGGATTGAGTTAAAATCTTCTCTGCATAATTCTTCTTTGAAAGATACTAAGGTTTGTATTAACTGACTTCGTAAAGTAAGTAAAGTATCAATACCCCTCTTATAAGTATCTTTCTTTTTTATTTGTGCCTGCATTGTTTTATTAAGTTCAGACCATTCCTTATTCATATTCAATCCTCTCTCAAATTCTGATTTTATCGCCCCATACAAACTGGAATTTGTCTTACAACAATTTATATATGCATAAAAAGCAATATATTTATGAAAACACCCTAAATCCAAAATTTACTCAATTCATTTTTTCCTTACATAAAATGTTCTCGTATATTTCACTTCCTCACCAAGTGTTTCCCCTATCAAAACTTCAAAATCATTGATATCAAATTCTGGAAAGAATGTATCTCCATCTTCAATATTTAAATCTACTTCTGTGATATACATTTTATCTACTATTTGCAAAGCTTCCTTAAATAGTCCATATCCACCAGATATGTATACATCTCGTCCTTTAGCCAATAATAATGCATCTTCTAATGATTTAACTGAAACTAAATTATCTCCTTGATACTCTGTTGTGGTGGAAACAACAATATTCATTCTATTAGGCAACGGATGACCGATTTCTTCATAAGACTTTCGCCCCATAATAACCACATTACCCGTTGTTAACTCTCTAAATTGCTTTTGTTCTCCCTTTATTTTCCATGGTATATTACCATTCTTGCCTATAACATTATTCTTTGACCTCGCAACAATCAAACCTATCATCTATTTCATCCTCCATAATATGATGTCGTACCTGTGATTCCATCAAGTGCACCACATCTTAACAAACTCAAAATTATCTCGAACTAACCAGCTCGACAAATTCCTTTTTTGTCTTCATCTGCATTATATCATATTGTTATAAGCATTGCCATTTCTTTTCTGCTTTTGAAAAGTTACTTATCAGCCTATGTTTTGTAAAGGGTGATATTCAGCATTTCTCACGCAACAAGCCCTTGACAAACCATAGACTAATAAGTTTTAAGGTAATCAAGCAGAAATGAAATAGTCTGCTGTTTCACGGCAACAAAAAAGAGATACCAACACACTTATGTAGTATCTCTTAGTCTAGTAGCAATATTCTTTTGTTTGCAAGCAGGTAAACATGGGCTGTTTCTTAATATCTTTTTGTTTGGGAAACACCTGTTTCCCATCTGGAAACTGTTCTTGCAGATACTCCAAACTTTTCAGCAAGCTGCTCTTGTGTAAGATTCTTTTCTTTACGACATTGCTTTAAAAAAGCTCCAATCTTTTTTGTGTCCATGTCTCTACCTCTCTTCCACTTACAGCTTACCAATATGTATCAAAATTACCACGACATAAAACGAGAATCCGCTAATTTTCAACCAGACATCGTATGTCTAAAACAAATAAACGGTATTTTCACCCCAAAAGCATTCTATTCCTCTATAAATTAACCTTCTCTTTTATGTCTATCCATAAGTAGCAGAATAAACATAACAAACCATATCACCCATGCAATTAAACAACCGATTCCTATATGCCAAATATCTATAATCATTCCAGCAATAAAAGGAATTGACATAAACATCATTCTCTTCCCATATGCCTTACACATAGCATTTTCATCATATTTTTTTCGTTCTTCTGCTGATTTCATATTATAACCAGACAAGAATTTGGATGCTTGTCCTTTTGACCTATAAAACCATATTCCAAATAAAAGCATAATCACTGCCATTGCAAAGTCAAAAATAATATAAATATAGAACATATAATGCCTTCCTTTCAGTCAATTCCTCAAACCAGAAGTTATTACTTTTTGCATAGTGTGTTTTCTAAAATGATAATTACCACGACATCAATCAAAATAATCCCCAATGCAATATATACAAAAAATGCAGGCAAAATATTTTCAAGCAAGCCCATAATTAATGCAAGAATTGCTATAATAGACATTCCAACTCCCATTGTCCTGCATAACTTCTTTTCATCATATTTTTTCTTTTCTTCTTTTGAAGCTGTATTATATCCAGAAATAAACCAGCTTCCGTGTCCAGAAAGTAAAACTATAGAAAGTACAGCAAATATTACAAAGACAATCCACACTATCCAATCAGAACCTGTTGCTAAATCTGCTAATTTCAATTATAGACCCCTCCCTAAATTCCGTTTTTCTTAATTCTAAAAATCTGAAAGTTGTCTTTTAAGATTTCAATTTCGTTAAATCCTCTAAATACATTTCTGTATAACCACATTCTGGGCAGACTGCAACTCTAACATCATCTATAGTTGTCGCCTTTTGTTTTTCATCTACACGAACAACCATCCCATAGCCACCGCCATTAACTTTAAGTCTTAAATCTAATTTCATACTTGCTCCACACTTTTCATATTTCCTCATTGTTTATACCTCCAAATCCCGAATTTGAGAAAAAGCTCAAAGGACTTTTAATGTCCCTTATGCTTTTCTCTTTTCTTTAGCTGTTTTAGTTCAAACATTCGCTGTTCTTCCGCTTCTTTTTTCTTTCGGCTTCTCTCTTTACGCTCATGCTTGTTCTGTTCCTGTTGTAATTTCAACGCCTGTTGCGATTTTGTGCCAATGCCAGTTTCCAGCATCTGCTTTTTTGCTGAACGCTGCATCCGTTTCGGATTTCTTTTTATATCCTTTACAATAGCTTCAACAGCTGGACTGAATTTCAAACCGAAATAGTATTTTTGAATATATTCCTGCACTTCATAATCTTTTGGTTCTACGCCAAATGTTACCTTTGCCACAGATAATTTACCATCTTCAATATGCTCAAATATGCCTACCCAAAATGGTTCTTCAAAATATACCGTCAATCTTCCATTTACTTTGTCCATAAAAATCCCTCCTAAAATTTATTGAACAAAGAATGGACAACCCGGAGGGGCAGGTTACTTACCCTATTTATATAGGACGGCCGGGCTACCTACCGGCTCTGGCACATCAAAGATGCACGTTGCGTTTTTATCTTTGTTTTGATAACTTTCAATTTACCTTCACTTTATTTTACCATAGTGCTTTCTAAAGTTCTATTCTAATATACAAAAATGTAAAAAAGCGTTCTTATCCCCTCGCAATCACACATATATCATGTTTTTCAATACAATTTCTTCTGCACTAGCTTTTATATTATTCATCAGCCTGACCCACTCCATCTGATCCTGTGCCTTTAATTCTTCAGTTACACCCTGTTTTTCTGTCATCTGTTTCATAAGCGTTTCCACCTGTTCTCTAGCTTCCTGATCAGTCTGATTCAGATGTTCATTCAGCTTTCCAGTCAATAACAAATACTGATACCTTGCTGATCTGTGTTCTTTTAAGAACTGCTTTCGTAACATTCCATATTTTCCATATGTCGGTTCTTCTTCTCTTAAAACCAGATCCGGCAAATAGTAATCTCCATGCAACGTATAGCTCATTCCATTTTTTTCATCATAAATTTGTTTTTTCATAGTCTAAATCTCCAATCCTTTGTATTTTGTTCTATTTTTCTTACGTTGTTGGTTTTCAATCTGACTCTTTTGAGTCGCCCATTTCAACTGTTTCAGAACGCTTCCCTTTGGCATTTGCTCCATTCGCCGTTTTTCTTCCAGTGCCCTTTGTTCTTTAATGTCCTGCTGCACCACATCCTCTACAGTTTCCATTCCCAGAATACGCACCACTCTGTCATATCTGTCCGAAATCTCTTGTAAACGTTGATTATCATTTGATAATTTTCCATTTTCTTTACGCACATCATCTAACTGCGTTTGGATATCATCACATTTCTCCGTAGATTTTTGATATTTGTTTTTCCAGCTTTCTATCGTTTTGTTAAGTTCTACAACCTTTCCAGCTAATGTAGCAATCTGATTCTTCATCTTGATAAACAATGGCTTGATTTTATTTTCTCTGTAAGGTACTGCACGTTCAAATGTTCCTGCCTCCGGTAAAAACGTCTTAATCATTCCATATTCTTTTATTTCTTTACTGGCATTATCCATAATCGGCTGCAGCACATCTCGACGCTCTTCCAGACTTTTTACTTCTTTTTCTGCGTCCTCTGCCCTTTGTTCTGCTTCTTGTTTCTCCCTGTTTGCCTGTTCCTTATCGTCTTTTAAAATCTGGATATCTGCTCTGAATTCCGCAATTTGTGCTGTCAGTTCTTCGTTTTCTGCAGTTAGATACTCTTTCTCCTGCTCCAGCTCCTGTACTTCCTTTTTTCGCTCTTTCTTCTTGAAGTTATAAACATCCAAATGTTCCTCATGAGTACCTTTCTGTTCCCATTCAATGCCATGCTGTTTTGCAATCTCTGCCAGGACCTTTTTTTCATGGTTCATCCACTGGTTCAACTCTGTATCATGCTTATTTCCACCTTGAAATCCAAGACTTTTTAATGCCTGTTTCAACGAAACTCTGGTGTCCATTCCTTTTCCTTTCCAATCAGTCACATAAGGAATAAAATCAATATGTAAATGTGGAGTAGACTCATCCTGATGTAGATAACACCCAAATACCCGTAACGTTGCATTCCGCTTCTGGAAGTCCTTTACATATTCATCCAGTATTTTTACAGCCAGATCTCCTTCTGCTGTTCCGACAGCCATATCTTCTCGATTTCCAATTTGAAAAATTACTTCGTGGAACAACTTCTCTTGTTTTCCCTGCCGAATTTTTTCATAGTAATTTGTAATCTGCCGATCTTTTCTTTTTCCGATGTTGTATCTCCCCACAGCATCATCAAATAACTCTTTATAGACTTCCTTCAGATTTTCATTCTGGTAACAAATATTTAATTGTACTCTGTCCGGTTCTACATTCTCTGCGAAAAACTCTCTCCTGTTATGGGCCAAAGAACCTTTCCCTATCATACCGCTAATTGTTCGTTTTATCATAATGTTTCTCACCTCTTTTCTGAGCAAGTGCCAGATAGCACATAATTTTTATTTACGCCAGTCATGGCGATATTAAGAAATTTTCGCCGGATACGGCGGTTTTGTTACTTTTGTCAAAAGTAACGCAAAAGCACTTTCGACAGCCGTACCGTCCATCAAAAGTACCCTTGCGCCCTGCCGGGGGCTATCCAATCAAATTATTCCGGTATTCTTGCCTGTACATATTCCAGATCTCCGCAATATGATGTTCCCACCAGATACCATTCTCTTGCCGGATTCATCTCCATTCTTGTCCGTACCCACTTATCATCAACCAGCACCTCAAGACCTTCTCCACAGTGAAATCCCGTATCAATCCATAAGTCTGATGCCAACAATCCATATCTGTCATTACTGCTGTTATATCCTAATCTTCCCTGTTTCATTGTATCTTTCTCCCTTCTTCACAACTATCAAATTTACAGTAATCTCACATTCCAGCCATAGTTTTCCGTCTGCACCTTACCAACTTTCTTCTTGTTTACTTCTCACAGGGGCGTGACACGCTCCTGTAAAAAGGTAATCAACACGAACTGTTACCATCGAAAGCTCTCTTGCATTCCTTTTCTGTCCAGATACTCCTGCCGGAACTTTTCCCGTTCTTCTTCTGTTGGTGCAGTTTTGGATTTACTGTATACCTCACGATTTACCATTGCATCCAGCTTTTTCTCCAAACCTTTTCTTATATCATCTGCTTCCTGTTCCTGATCCAGTAAATGATATTTTATAATCTTTCCAAATAACTCCTCTGGAATCATAACGTTTTTCAAGTTCTCACCTTCTTACAATTTATGTAAGGACGCAACACTGCAATGTCTTTACAGATTGCAACCTTGCATTTTAATTCCGCATTTTCTATATACTCTGCAATGTTGCACCCTTAATTTATTCCGGCTTAACTTTATCTAAATCCCAATACCAGGAATTACCGATTCGTCTTGCCTTAATTCCAAGTTCCTTTTTTGCATTTTCCAGTGTTCTTTTAGAAATATTCAAATCTTCTGCCATATCAAAGATTTCTCTGCTTTGTACAGAAGTTGATGTTTCTGCCAGTTCCCTCAGCATCTTTTTTGCCTGTTCCAGTTTATTTACCTTTGGAGCAATTCCACCAAGCACCTCATCTGCTGTGATTTCATAGTCACCTATCCACTCAAATCCGGTTTCTGTCAGGCGAAATGCTTTGGAATGTCCAAATGCAGCCAGATTATTTTTAATCTGAACCACTGCTCTTAAGTCCGGTTCTCCCTCTATTCTTCCTACCAGTAATACGCTTCTGGCTACTGCAAAAAAGTCAATCGAACCCATTCCTCTATATGCAGCTTTATTTCCACCAGCTTTATTCATATGTCCGATTAATAAAATTGCACATTTATACTTTTCTGCCAGCAAGCTCAATCTTTTTGTCATATCCCTTGCTTCATTTGCCCGGTTCATATCCATTGTTCCTCCAAGGTATGCCTGAATCGGATCTAAAATAAGCACTCTCGCACCAGTCCGTTTGATAGCAGTTTCCAGTCTCTCATCTATCATGGAAAGTGATTTTTCTGTTTCATCTATAACCATGATTCTTTCACAGACCGCTTCTGCCAGCTCCAGTCTGGGTTTTACCGTATCTGCCAGCCCATCTTCCGCTGTCTGATAAATAATATTTACTGGTTCTGTTACTTTCATATCGTTATCCAGACCTTCTCCTTTAGACAATCTCGCTGCAATATTTAATATCAGCGTAGTTTTTCCATCGCCCGGATCACCCTGAATGATTGTTAATTTCCCATAAGGGATAAATGGATACCAGAGCCAGTCCACTGTCTGGGACTGGACATCTGACATCTTTATCATTTTCAATTCTGTTTTATTCTCATTTCTCTGTTCCATCAATTCCTCCATTTTCCCAACTGTTCTCGCCAATTCTCTGTTGTTCTCTGGAAGAATCCCTGCTATAATCAACTTGTCTAGGGTTGACATTTGTGGATTCGTCCCCATTTGTCACATTGCTCCGGTTGTTCGTACTTCCGGAGCTTTTTATATTTTCATCATCCAGCATATCTGCCACCACTTTCTGCTGATCTGGATATAAGTGCCCATAAGTATTCAATGTAATGCGAATGTCCGTATGTCCAAACCTTTCTTTAATCATCAATGGTTGCACTCCCTTATTAATCAGAAATGCCGCATGACTGTGACGAATGTCGTGTACTCTTATCTTTTTTACTCCGGTCTTTTGAACCACCTGTTTTAACTTATGCTGTACCGCTTCATGAACCATTGGAAAAATCCGTTCATCTTCGGGCAACTCATACAGTCTGCTAATATAGTCCTGAATCTCTTTTTTCAGAAATTCCGGTATGGAAATCGTACGGTTCGATTCTTCTGTTTTGGGAGATGTAATCACGTCCTCTCCATGCATACGGTAGTAAGTTTTATTGATATGAAGTAGATTCCTTTCAAAATCAATGTCAGCAGGTGTAATGCTGAGTGCTTCGCCTTCTCTCGCTCCTGTCCAGAATAATAATTCAAACAGCACATAATATTTGCTTCCCGGTTCTATTCCGGTCATAAACTGCCGATATTCTTCAATTGTCCAAAACTTCATTTTCTTTTTTGAAGTCTTTCCCATACGTTTTACTTTGTCACAGGGATTATCTGCCAGATTGTAGATATTCTTCGCATGATTGAACAATGCCGTCATCTGATTCTGTATTGTTTTCAGATAATCATCTGAATATCCTTTTTCAATAATCGTATTCTGCCACTGGATAATCTCTGCTGGTGTGATACTGTTCATCGGTCTGTCCTTAAAATACGGTAACAGTTGAGCATTCATCGTATCTCTTTTATTCTTGATACTCCTGTCCTTCAATGACTGAGCCTTGTCTCGGAAGTAAACTTCTACAAACTCTCCCATTGTCATATCCATGTCTGCTTTCGCTGTTCTTTTATACTCCGCTTCAAAATTTAATGCTTCTTTCTTAGTGCGGAATCCTCTTTTTACTTTTCGCTTTTTGGCTCCTGTCCAGTCCTCATAATAAAATGAAACATACCAGGTTCCTCTTTCTTCATCTTTGTATGCTGCCATACTTTCTCACCCCCTTACATTGCAATCTGGGAATATCCATAAAATTTCTTTTCCCAGAATGCCCTCGGTATCTTGCCCGAAACGGTTACATATCCCTGATCTGCAAGCTCTTTGTTCAGTTTGCGAAGCAGTTTGTAAGCATATCCAAGTGAAATCCCCATGCTCTCTGCAACTTCTTCCGCTGTAATCATATAGTTCTGTCTCTGCATATCATTTCCTCCTTATCTATAATTATCATTTTCACTGATACTATATCATTTTAAATAATTATTGTCAATAATTTTTATCTGTATGAATGATATTTTTCTATATTGTTGATTTTTATCATTTGTGATATACTAATCATAGCTTTTAAGGAGGTGGATAATATGCAGGAATCATCTATTTCAGAAAAAATAAAAGAGCTGCGAACTGATCTGAAGATGAATCAAAAAAACTTTTCCGCAGCTATCGGTATACGTCAGTCAACTTTATCCAGTTATGAAAATGGTGTAGTTACTCCCTCCAATGATGTGTTATTGACTATTGCTCAGAAATTTCATGTCTCTTTGGACTGGTTATTTGGATTATCTGAAAATAAAGTACAGATTTCTACTCTCAGCGATATTATTTGGGTTTTATTGCAGATGAATGAATCCAATGAACTCCGGTATGAACTGGATATAAATAATAAACTTCCCGGTGATATAGAAACAGAAACACAGAAATGGTATGCCGGACTTCGCTTTTATGGAAATGATCCGGAACATTCTTTAAACGCAGATATGTGTAATTTTCTTGCTGATCTGCAGGAGAACAGAGAAAGCCTGGAATCTTATTTCACAGGCAAAGATATGTTTGATATGTGGAAAAAGCAGACGTTGGAATACTACACTTCCAAACCTGTCACCCATAAAGAAATTGAAGAACTGGATTTTGAGACACGAATCCGTAAACGAGATGAACTTTTAACACAGAAATTTTCCAATAACGAACAGAAATAGTATCATAACAGTATCACAGGCAGATATGCGAAGGTTTTCATTTTCTTCCCATACCTGCCTGTTTTTAATTTATTCGCTATTCTTTACAGCCTTATTTTAAACTTTTACACAACAGAAAAACCCCGGAAACCTTACGGTTCCGGGGTATCTTACGTTTGGACGCAACGTTATCTTGCGATAACAAATCTATATTCAGATTGTATTACTCGATGATTGTAGCAACACGTCCTGATCCTACAGTACGTCCACCTTCACGATACTTTAATCCCGTTTTACCTCATATTTTTTATGGTTTTCTCTCCAAAATACAGTGAAAAACGGCTGAATTGCACCACCTATTTTGATTTGCCTGATTTCTTGGCACCGTTTTGGCACCGGAGAATACTCAAACCGATTTTCTTCTGTAGATACTAGATACTTCTCTACCAACTTTATATTGCACCGGTAATTTTTAACTGTTATAATCGAAACATGGGTGCTACCATAACGGTAGGCGGTTAGTCCTTCTCCAGAGGGACTGTGACCCTCTGATTACATAGAAACCTGTAAAGGAATCCATTGGAAAGGAGGGCTAAGCCAATGAGTATTATTGACTTCATAGCAGTAGTGAGCTTCGGCTTAACCTGCTTTAGTATCGGATATACATTAGGCAAAGATAATCATAAACCACAAAAATAACCGCCCTGGTCTGGTAAACTAAGCGGTTATCTTTGATGATATTCTAAATAGTAAAACGGACTAACCGTCTATCGGTAGCACTCTTTTTCTATAATCATATTAGCACGCATCTGTGGAAATGTCAAAAATTTTCTTCTTTCTCAACTATATCTATTTCCATACATTTTTACAACCTATTTCAAGTGTTCCTCAAAAATTAATTCGAGTTCCTTATTCCCTCTCAAGAATTCATACTCTTTCTTATTTTCAATTTCCGAATACAATTCACGAACAAAATTTTTTCCAACTCCCGAAAAGGCTTTTCCCTGTGCAGTATCTTCATACCTGTAATACAAAGGGGATTGTGTCATATTCCAAGGCTTCTGTGATTCACTTAATAATTGCTTAATTAACTGAACACATTTTTCTACATCTTTTCGATATCCAGCAATCAGCAGATATGGCACTGTGTTGCCGTAATTCCATAGTCCAAACAACGATATCATGTGATCTGTAATCTCAGCAATTCTCTCTGCTTTATCATGATTTCCTGTTTCTTCTTCCATTTCAATTAACTTATACAAGTAGCTTTGAATATTGACAACTGCCTGTAGCAGTTTCCCTTCCAGGAATAACGCAGCAGTGTCTGTTCCTTCCTGATGTGCTAATACACTTGTTTTCATAATCGTTGCATCAATTACAGTATCAGGAATTTTTTTCAAAAGGGCATTTGCTTCTTCATATTTCTCCATTTGGACATATTTTGTTGCAAGTATAAAAACGCTTGAATTTCTCACTCTTTCATCCTGACTGTCTGCTGTTCGTTCCAGCCACTCAATAATAGCTGTATTATATTCCATTCGTTCTTCGCCATTAAGATCTGACAAAGTCAAAGATCCGTTCAGAACGGTTGCGATCGTATATATTAATAAGTCGCAATGAGGATACTCCTGTATTTTACGAGATGCCATCTCGAAAGCCTCTGTAAAGCTGTCCAATGAAACTTCCGAAAGTTCATTCACAAATTGTCCAATCTCTTTTTCGGTCAATTCTTCACGAAACGAAAACAATTCATTCATATCAATTTTCAATAATCGTGCCAAAGCTGGAAGTAATGAGATATCCGGATATGTATTTCCCTTTTCCCATTTATTTACCGCAGGAGTAGAAACACCCAGATAATTTGCCACCTGTTCTTGTGTTAATCCCTCAGTTTTTCGATAGTTTTTTATCTGCTCACCAATACGCATTGTTCGCACCTCCTGTCCTTATTTCCATTATAGCGTTCCCAATACATGTTTACAATTGAGCCTTTGTTTACTTATTACTTTCTTTTTTTAACTTTCAATTAATTTTCTCTAATATTTATATCATCAGCAACAAACTGCCCACAAATTTAAGAACGGGCTACTAACCCTCAAACGACAGTGCATTACATTGCATCAGCTAAACCAACCTTGTTATCCTGAATCACCACTCCTTCATCTTCGCTTCATGCCTATTTTTCATAATTTGCAACTGGTATATAATGACAGGGATTAGAAAAATCACAGCAACTATGCCTAAAATAACAGACCGATTTACGGTAGCAAATGCCACGAGCATAAGCATTAATAAAAGCCAGGGATTTCGCAAATTACTGTAATAATTTGCCCTATCTTCATAGGACGTATGAAGTTCAAAAGGTTTTCCATCATTTTCTTTTTCTACAATCAGCAATTCCCTGTTAAATGTTGTAGTGTTTGTTGCAATACGACCGCCAATTTCAGCCCACGGACGCCAGCGAACTTTACCAACAGAATAATTAAGATTGATATTTTTATAGAATACGGAATATCCCATTTCTTCCAAGAAATCATGGTAATCTTCAGCATTAGCTTTTGATTTTTGTCCTATAAACTCCACGCAATATTGAACTTGACCTGGCTTACATTTTTCAAATTCATAGAGTAATTTTCCCGTTCGAATAAGGCGATAACCTTTTTCAGCCATCTTATTCAGCCAGTTTTTCTGTACCGTCAATAGCCCGCCAAAAAAACGATAACACTTTTTGCTCATAATGTACCTCCTACAATTCCGCTTGCAATACCTACAAGTTCACGAAGTCTGATAAGTTCTTTTTCAGCTATCTCCTTTCCTTTTACAGTGATAAGATACTCTTTTTTTCTACCTTCACTATCTCCGAAAAGCTCAATCCATCCCTTTTCCTGCATTGAATTTAATGCACCATATAAAGTGCCTGCTCCCAATGAAAGCCGCCCACCTGTTTTTTCTTCAATGAACTGCATGACAGCATATCCGTGTTTAGGTGAATAGAGTGAAAGCAAAATATAGAATGTCACTTCTGTGAGTGCACCACTTTTCACATTATCCCTCATAGCATCCCCTCCTTATTACGGTTACTGTAATAACTATATCAGTAACCGTAATAAAAATCAAGAGATGTGAAATAAATCTTAATAAGCCGGATAGTATTATACTTTTCCTGTTCAGTCCTTTACAACCAATACTTATATATAAAGTATTTCTCTCAACACCATTTCTTCTGCACTGGCTTTTATATTATTCATCAGCCTAACCCACTTCGTCTGGTTCTGTACCTTTAATTCTTCAGTTACACCCTGTTTTTCTGCCATCTGTTCCATAAGCATTTCCACCTGTTCTCTGCTCTCCTGATCAATCTGATTCAGGTGTTCCGTCAGCTTTCCAGTCAACAACAAATATTGATATTTTGCTAATCTGTGTTCCTTCAGAAACTGTTTTCGCAGCATTCCATATTTCCCATATATCGGTTTTTCTTCATTCAATACCAAATTCGGCAAATAATAATCTCCATGCAAAGTATAGCTTAATCCGTTCTTTTCATCATAAATGTGTGTTTCCATAATCTTATCTCTCCATTTCTCTGTTTTTTGATTTAGTTTTCTTACGCTGCTGATTCTCCATCTCGCTTTTTTTCATTCCCCATGCCAATCTTTCATGAATATTTCCCTTCGGCATTTGCTCCATCCGTCGCTTTTCTTCCAGGACTTTCTCGTTTTGAATATCCTGCTGTACTGCTGTATCTACAGTTTCTATTCCAAGAACACGCACAACACGATCATACCTATCAGAAACACCTTGCAATATATCTTTTTCTTCTGACAATTTCTGATTGTCTTTACGTATATCATCCAGTTCTCTCTGAATAGCATTATATTTCTGTTTCACCTTTTGATATTTTTTCTTCCACCCTTCCACCTCTTTCGTGAGTTCTTTAACCTGAGCCGCCATTACAGCAACCTTATTCTTTATTTGAAGAAACAGTGGTTTAATTTTTTTGTCTCGATAGGTTACTGCCCGTTCTAGCGTGCCCGCCTCCGGCAGTAACATTTTAACTGTTCCATATTCTTTGATTTCTTTGCTCACACTATCCATAATCGGTTGTAGCTGTTCTCTGCGATCTTCCAGGCTTTTTAGTTCTTTTTCTGCGCTCCCTGCCTTTTGTTCTGCTTCTTGCTTCGCCTTGATTGCCTGTTCCTTATCGTCTTTTAAATTCTGGATATCTGCTCTGGATTCTGCAATTTGTGCTGTTAATTCTTCTTTTTCAGCAGTTAGATGCTCTTTTTCCTGCTCCAATTCCTGTACTTCCTTTTTCCGTTCTTTTTTCTTGAAGTTATAGACATCCAGATGTTCCTCATGAGTACCTTTCTGTTCCCATTCAATTCCATACTGCCTTGCAATCTCTGCCAGTACTTCTTTTTCATGATTTATCCACTGATTCAGCTCCGTATCATGCTTATTTCCACCTTGAAATCCAAGACCTTTTAATGCCTGTTTCAGCGAAACTCTGGTATCCATTCCTTTTCCTTTCCAGCCCGTCACATAAGGAATAAAGTCAATATGAAGATGTGGAGTAGCCTCATCCTGATGCAAATAGCAACTAAATACCCGAAGTGTCGGATTCCGTTTCTGGAAATCTTTTACATACTCATCCAGTACGTTTACAGCCAGATTTCCTGCTTCTGTTCCAACAGCCATATCTTCTCGGTTTCCAATCTGGAAAATCACTTCATGGAACAACTTTTCCTGTTTTCCCTGCCGGATTTTTTCATAGTAATTTGTAATCTTCCGGTCTTTTCTTTTCCCGGTATTGTATCTCTCCACAGCATCATCAAATAACTCTTTGTAAACTTCTTTCAGATTTTCATTCTGGTAACAAATATTTAATTGTACTCTGTCTGGGTCTACATTCTCTGCGAAAAACTCTCTCCTGTTATGAGCCAGAGAACCTTTCCCAATCATACCGCTAATTGTTCGTTTTATCATAATGTTTCTCACCTCTTTTCTAATCAAGTGCTAGATATGGCACATAATTTTTATTCACGCCAGTAATAGCGATATTAAGAAACTTTCGCCGGATACGGCGGTTTTGTTACTTTTGTCAAAAGTAACGCAAAAGCACTTTCGACAGCCGTACCGTCCATCAAAAGTACCCTTGCGCCCTGCCGGGGGCTATTCCTCCCGTTGGTCGGTTCACTCCTGCGTTACTTGTATGGCTGAATTATCCCGGTATCCTTGCCCGGATATATTCCAGATCACCACAATACGGTGTTCCTACAAGATACCATTCTCTTGCAGGATTCATTTCCATTCTAGTCTGAACCCATTCATCATCAAGCAACACTTCCAGGCATTCTCCACAGTGAAATCCTGTATCAATCCATAGATCTGATGATAATAATCCATATCTTTTGTTATAACTGTTATATCCTAATCTTCCTTCTCGCATTATGCCATTCTCCTTTCATTTAGCGTTTCCGCAGGGACGCCCTGAATCAGGGCTCCCTTTTGAAAATTCTCTTCTCCACCAACAAACTCCCGGCTACATCTTACCAGCTTTCTACTTGTCTGCTATCTACAGGTGCGTGACACGCTCCTGTAATAAAGTAGTCAGAAAGAACCTTTACCATCGAAAGTTCTCCGGTATTCCCCGTCTGTCCAGATATTCCTGCCGGAACTTTTCCCTTTCTTCTTCCGTTGGTGCTGTTTTGGATTTGCTATACACTTCACGATTCACCATTGCATCCAGTTTTTTCTCCAATCCCAACCGGATTATTTCTTCGCCATCGTAGTTATCCATCAAAAAATATTGCAGGAGTTGAAAAAATAACTCGTATGGAATCTGTACATTTTTATTTTGCATCTGTTCTCCTTTCAAGGTGGCAAGATTCCCTCTTCTTAAGAAATGGTAATCTTGCCATCTTCCATTTTTATTCTGGCAGCATCCAATACCATTGCTTTCCACGTTTTACAGAATCAATTTCAAGTTCCCGTTTGGCATTCCATAACGTTTTACTTTTTATTCCTCTGGTTTCGGCTTCTTCTGCAATTTTCTTTTGAGTCATTCCTCCATTTGCCAGTATTTCAAGGAGAAATTCTTTTGCTTTCCGACTTTTCTGCCCTCTGCCGTCTCCATTAAGAAGTTCATCGGCACTGATATCATATTCTCCAATCCATTCAAAGCCATTATTCTTATCCAGTCTGAATGCAATGGACGTTCCTTCCGGTGCAAGAGAACTCTTCGTATGACATACCACTCTTACTTCTGGTTCATCTTTCACTCGCCCGACAATCAGGACACTTCTTGCAGCAGCCTGAAAATCAATGGAGCCAAGTCCTCGATAAGAAGATTTGCCGTTACTGTTTTTGTTCATATGACCGATTAAAATGACTGCACAGTGATATTTTTCTGCCAGCACTGCGACACGCTTCATCAATGGCCTGATCTCATTTGCCCTGTGCATGTCTACCTCTGCTCCCAGGAATCCCTGAATCGGATCAAGAACAACCATTTTGGCTTTTGTCTGCACGATTGCTTCTTCTAATCTGGCATCTGCCATTGTCAGTGGCTGGTCACTGTCATCAATCACCAGCACCCTCGAACAATCTGCACCTGCAGCAAGTAATCTGGGTTTGATAGTATCTCCTAGACCATCTTCCGCTGTCTGATAAATCACATTTACAGGTGACATAGAAGACTGTTCCTGAATATTATCTTTGGCATCTAGATCTTCATTCTCACTACCGACTTCATCACTTCGTTTTTCTTTTGTTGTATCAGTAACAGGAAGAATCGGCTCTCCTCTGGTCAGTTTTGCAATAATCTGAAGTACCATTGTTGTCTTTCCTTCTCCTGGATCTCCCTGTATAATGGTCACTTTTCCATAAGGAATAAACGGATAAAGCAGCCATTCTACCTGTTCCACCTCTACTGAATCCATATTGATCAGTTTCAGTTTTGGTTCTATTCTGCAATTCTTAATTTTGTTTTTTTCATTCATATTCATTCCATCATCTCCTCCTGCCCTTCCGGGCAAGTCTCTGATGAACAGATATTCGGGAATTGTCGTATTTCTCGATTCGTGATATACTGAATCTGCCAAGATGGTATATCAGTTAATCTGATTATCAGAGAACTTGCTCAGATTATTTATCTGGGCTTTTTCTTTTGCCTTTTCAACATTCATCTCTTTCTTCTCCCAATCCGGTAACTGCATTTTCATTATCCAGCAGATTTGCAATCTTCCTCTGCTGATTTGGATAAAGATGTCCATAAGTATTCAATGTGATACGAATATCTTTATGACCCAATCTGTCCCGGATCAGTAACGGTTCTACACCTTTCTCAATGAGATAAGCCACATGACTGTGTCTGAGATCATGCACTCGGATTTTCTTTACTCCTGCCAGTTCAATCTGCCGTTTCATCTTATGCTGTACCGATTCCTGAACAACTGGAAACAATCTTTCTGTATCCGGCATTCCGTAGTGACCATCTACAAATTCCTTAATTTCCTCTTTCAAAAATTCTGGAATTTCGATTGTTCGAAAGGACTGTTTTGTTTTTGGTTCTGTGATAATATCCTGCATTCCTGTTCGGTAATAAGTCTTATTGATACTAAGCTGATTCTTTTCAAAATTGATATCAGCTTTTGTAATCGCAAGCAGCTCCCCAATCCTGCACCCAGTCCAGAACAGCATCTCAAATATAAGATAATATCTTGTTCCCGGCTCCATTGTCTGTATAAACTGTTTGTACTCGTCCAGTGTCCAGAAGTTCAAACTTCTCGAATCCGAATTTCCCATTCGTTTCACTTTCTTGCATGGATTAACTGGCAAATCATATATTTTAGCTGCATGTGTAAACAGACTGGTCAACTGATTCTGAATCATTCTCAGATAAGAATCTGAATATCCTTTTTTCTGAATTTCATTCTGCCACTGAATAATCTGTGAAGCCTTGATCTCACTCATCATCTGATTTCCAAAGTATGGAACGATATGCTGTTGCATCATATATCTTTTATTTTTGATTGTTCGATCTTTTAGGTCATTCTGTTTGTCTGAAAAATAAATCTCAATAAAATCGCTCAGTTTCATATCCATACTTCGCTCAGTGCTCAACTTTTTACTTCGTTCAAACTCCAATGCTTCTCGCTTTGTTTCAAATCCACGCTTTCTGCGTTTTTTCTTCTCACCCATAACATTTGTCTCAAACCACTGGGCTGTCCATTTTTTTGTGTCTTTTTCTCTGTAAGCCATATTAATCCTCCTTAATTTCCTGCTATTTCATAGCCATACATCTTTTTTGCCCAAAACGCCTTTGGTATTCTTCCAGCCATCGTAATATATCCCTGTGCAGCCAGTTCCTTATTCATAGCTTTCACTAGTTTATAAGCATAAGATTTTGAGCAGTTTAATTCCTGTGCCACTTCATCAGCACTCATCATATAATTGTAGCTTGCCATACTGCATCCTCCTTTCCTCTCCAGATACAGAATACGTTTACTGTATTTCTATATCTGTACGAATATCGTAAATTGATAATATCATGTATTTATTTCATTGTCAATATTTCGTAAACATATTTTTACGAACTTCGTATATTATTTTCTCTTTATTTTATTCCAGGTCTGTGCTATGATATTCTATAGATTTATGTTTTTCGTAATTTTGCAATATATGAAAAAGGAGGATTCTATGGGTGACGGTAAAAATTTAAAGAAATATCTTGATGAAAAAGGCACAAATGTCCGTAAAATTGCAAAGGCAACCGGAATCAGTGCCACAACCTTATATTCAATTATTCAAAAAGATTCCAATATTCGATTTGATTTTGCATTAAGACTTGCGAATGAATTGCAAATTGATGTGAATGAGATATGTTCTGCCAGTCCATTTTCTGGCACAATTAAGGAAGAAGAGATTTATCCTACACTTCCAGACGGTTTGAACGGAGCATTAGACGCAAGCCGTGTAAAGACTTATTTAAAAAATTCTATGTACCCGTTGATGTATCTTTTCGGTAAGAACAGTATGCCTGATGTAGATAATCTGCTCACATCGTTCTATCAGCTTGATGATGAAGCCAGACAGGAAGTTGTGGAAACGATCCGTCTGAAACTGCAATATCATCGTGATCCGGAACGTGCTGAACAGATCAAACAGATCAAAGGCTGGTAAAAAAATTACTCCTGTGAATAGCAAATATTCGCAGGAGTTTCTTTTTGGCACCGTTTTGGCACCGCTAGACTGATTTTTCAATTTTAAATTTATCCGTATTTCATCTTTCTGATAAACGTTTCACTGTTTCTAATCTGATAATTTTACAAACAATCCTTTTCTTAGAGTACAGAAAAACCCCAGAAACACAAGGTTTCTGGGGTATCTTACGTTTGGACACAAGTTATCTTGCGATAACAAATCTATTTTCAGATTGTATTACTCGATGATTGTAGCAACACGTCCTGATCCAACAGTACGTCCACCTTCACGGATAGCGAATGTAAGACCCTGGCTCATAGCGATTGGGTGAATCAGTTCGATTGTCATTTCTACGTTATCACCAGGCATGCACATTTCTGTACCTTCTGGTAAGTTACAAACACCTGTTACGTCTGTTGTTCTGAAGTAGAACTGTGGACGATAGTTGTTGAAGAACGGTGTATGACGACCACCTTCATCTTTTGTCAGAACGTAAACCTGAGCTGTGAATTTTGTATGGCATGTGATTGTTCCTGGTTTAGCAAGAACCTGTCCTCTTTCGATTTCGTTTCTCTGAACACCACGAAGAAGTGCACCGATGTTATCACCAGCCTGAGCTTCGTCTAACAGTTTACGGAACATTTCAATACCAGTTACAACAACTTTACGTGTTTCTTCTTTCAGACCAACGATTTCAACTTCTTCAGATACGTGAAGAACACCAGCTTCTACTCTACCAGTAGCAACTGTACCACGACCTGTGATAGAGAATACGTCTTCTACAGGCATGATGAATGGTTTGTCTGTGTCACGCTGTGGGTCTGGAATGTAGCTGTCTACAGCATCCATAAGTTCCATGATTTTGTCGCCCCATTCGCTTGCTGGATCTTCCAGAGCTTTCAGAGCAGAACCTTTGATGATTGGAGTATCATCGCCTGGGAAATCATATTCGTCTAACAGTTCACGAACTTCCATTTCTACCAGTTCAAGAAGTTCTTCGTCATCAACCATATCACATTTGTTCAGGAATACAACGATGTAAGGAACACCTACCTGACGAGACAGAAGGATATGTTCTTTTGTCTGAGCCATAACACCATCAGTTGCAGCTACAACTAAGATAGCACCATCCATCTGAGCAGCACCTGTGATCATGTTTTTAACGTAATCGGCATGTCCTGGGCAGTCAACGTGTGCATAGTGACGATGTTCTGTTTCATATTCAACGTGTGCTGTAGAAATTGTGATACCACGTTCTCTTTCTTCTGGAGCTTTATCAATGTTCTCGAAATCTGTAGCTGAGTTACCAGCAACTCTTTCAGCCAGAACTTTTGTGATTGCAGCTGTTAATGTTGTTTTACCATGGTCAACGTGTCCGATGGTACCAATGTTACAATGCGGTTTGCTTCTTTCAAATTTAGCTTTTGCCATTTTGAATGTCCTCCTTGTTTATGCGCCCCGTACGGGCAATTTTTGTTTGCTTACTGCCTCATTACGAGACGTCGGAATATACCAATATTATATTAAAATATATTCAACCTGCTATCCTTGATTATATTGCAAATCAAGGATATTTGCAAGTTTTTTTATCAATAAATACGACTGATTATTTTGTAGCTTTACCAGCGAGTACTTTTTCCTGTACGGATTTTGGTACTGGCTCGTATTTTTCAAAGAACATGGAGTAGTTACCACGACCCTGTGTTCTGGAACGCAGGTCTGTTGCATATCCGAACATTTCGGAAAGCGGAACATATCCACGAATCATTTTACCACCGCCGATATCGTCCATACCTTCGATACGTCCACGACGAGAGTTAATATCACCAATAACATCACCCATGTAATCTTCCGGTGTTGTTACTTCGACTTTCATGATTGGCTCAAGAAGTACTGGTGCTGCTTTCTGCATAGCATCTTTGAATGCTAAAGAACCAGCAATGTGGAATGCCATTTCAGAGGAGTCGACTTCATGGTAAGAACCATCGTATACATTTGCATGTACACCAACAACTGGGAATCCTCCAAGGATACCAGCTTTCATAGCTTCTTCGATACCTTCGCCTACTGCCGGGATGTATTCCTTCGGAATAGCACCACCAACAACTGTGGATTCAAACTTGTACAGTTCTTCACCGTTGGCATCCATAGGCTCGAATTTAACTTTACAGTGACCGTACTGACCACGTCCACCGGACTGTTTTGCATATTTGCTGTCAACGTCAACTGCTTTTGTGATGGTTTCTTTGTAAGCAACCTGAGGAGCACCAACGTTAGCTTCTACTTTGAATTCACGAAGCAGACGGTCAACGATGATATCCAGATGAAGCTCACCCATACCAGCGATAATTGTCTGACCAGTTTCCTGATCTGTATGAGCACGGAATGTCGGGTCTTCTTCAGCAAGTTTTACTAAAGCTTCACCCAGTTTACCCTGACCAGCTTTTGTCTTAGGCTCGATAGCAAGCTCGATAACTGGTTCTGGGAATTCCATGGATTCCAGGATTACCGGATGCTGTTCATCACAGATTGTATCACCTGTTGTTGTGTTTTTGAAACCAACAGCAGCTGCGATATCACCTGAATAAACTTTATCAAGTTCCTGTCTCTTGTTAGCGTGCATCTGAAGGATACGACCAACACGCTCTTTTTTACCTTTTGTAGCGTTCAGTACGTAAGAACCGGAGTTCATTGTACCTGAATATACACGGAAGAATGCAAGCTTACCAACGAATGGGTCAGCCATAATCTTGAATGCTAAAGCTGAGAATGGTTCTTCATCAGAAGAATGTCTCTCAATTTCATTTCCGTCCATATCAACACCCTTGATAGCCGGGATGTCTGTAGGAGCTGGCATGAATTCAAGAATTGCATCCAGTAATTTCTGAACACCTTTGTTTCTGTATGCAGAACCACAGCAAACCGGAACAGCTGCACATTCACATGTACCTTTTCTCAGAGCTGCTTTTAATGCATCGATAGAAGGTTCTTCACCTTCAAGGTATTCCATCATTAAATCATCGTCTAATTCACAGATTTTTTCGATGAGTTCTGTATGATACAGTTCTGCATCTTCCTGCATATCTTCAGGAATGTCTGTGATTGTGATATCCTCACCCTTATCATCATTGTAGATGTAAGCTTTCATTTCGAATAAGTCGATGATTCCTTTGAACTCGTCTTCTTTACCGATTGGTAACTGAAGGCAAATTGCGTTTTTACCTAAACGAGTCTTAATCTGATCTACTGCATTGTAGAAGTTTGCACCTAAGATATCCATCTTATTGATGAATGCCATACGTGGTACATTGTAGGTATCTGCCTGACGCCATACATTTTCAGACTGAGGCTCAACGCCGCCTTTTGCACAGAATACACCAACTGCACCGTCAAGTACACGTAAGGAACGTTCAACTTCTACTGTGAAGTCTACGTGTCCTGGAGTATCAATGATATTGATACGATGTTCCAGTGCACCTGGTTTTGCTTTACAGTTTTCCTGTAAAGTCCAGTGACAAGTTGTTGCGGCTGAAGTAATTGTGATACCTCTTTCCTGTTCCTGTTCCATCCAGTCCATGGTAGCAGTACCTTCATGAGTATCACCGATTTTATAGTTAACACCGGTATAGTATAAGATACGCTCTGTAAGAGTAGTCTTACCGGCATCGATATGTGCCATAATACCAATGTTTCTGGTTCTCTCTAACGGATATTCTCTTCCAGCCAATGGATTTTCCTCCTATTGAATTAGAATCGATAGTGAGCAAATGCTTTATTTGCCTCAGCCATCTTATGCATGTCTTCTTTCTTCTTAACAGATGCGCCTGTATTGTTCATTGCATCTAATAATTCATTTGCCAGTCTGTCTTCCATTGTTTTCTCTCCTCTTTTACGAGAGTAGAGAGTAATCCAGCGAAGAGCTAAAGCCTGACGTCTTTCCGGTCTAACCTCGATTGGTACCTGATATGTTGCACCACCGATACGTCTTGCTTTTACTTCCAGAACAGGCATAATGTTGTTCATTGCTTCTTCGAATACTTCGATTGCCGGTTTTCCGGCTTTTTCCTCACATTTAGCGAATGCACCGTATACGATTTTCTGAGCAACACCTTTCTTACCATCTAACATAATGTTATTGATAAGTTTTGTTACCACTTTGTTTCCGTATAACGGGTCAGCTAAAACGTCTCTTTTCTGAGTATGTCCTTTACGTGGCACGTTACTTCCCTCCTTAATCATTTTCATTGTTAATAGACAAATGACATTGTCCCAAAGATTAAATCATCGGTACTCACACAACTATAAGCGTATGTCCGTACGCGGTAAATTCTCTATATAAACCCGCAGCCACTCCGTTGGGCTTATGGAATCCCCGTACAAAATCAATAGTTATATCTGTGATTTCAAATGATAATTTCTACTATAATAAATCAAGCGGAAATTTTTACCGCCTGGCCGAATTTATTATTTTTTCGGTCTTTTAGCACCGTATTTAGAACGGGCCTGACGTCTGTTTGCAACGCCTGCGGTATCTAATGTACCACGGATGATGTGGTATCTTGTACCTGGTAAGTCTTTTACTCTACCACCACGGATAAGAACAACGCTATGTTCCTGTAAGTTATGTCCTTCACCTGGGATATAGCTTGTTACCTCGATTCCGTTTGAGAGACGAACTCTGGCGATTTTTCTAAGAGCAGAGTTAGGTTTTTTAGGTGTAGCAGTTTTAACCGCTGTACACACACCTCTTTTCTGTGGAGAAGACATATCTGTTGTCTTCTTCTGTAAAGAGTTGAAGCTCTTCTGCAGTGCCGGAGCTGTAGACTTTTTAACGGAAGTCTGACGTCCTTTTCTTACTAACTGATTGAATGTTGGCATTCCTTTCACCTCCTGTATTATTTTTCTTCTGCCATATTATATAGAAGAAATAAGTGGCTGCCAGTTATTCATTCTTATGAATAAACTTTTTTTATCGCGCACAAAAAATACGCAGTCCTGTGCACGCCTCCTCATTATATCTGTGGAAAAAGTTGCTGTCAAGGTATTTTTTTGTTTTTTTTATTTTTCTTTCAAAAATCCGACCCTCACACTCATTTATCCGTCTATGAAAGAGAAAAACAAAAGACTATTTTGCCAGTTATCTGACAAAACAGTCTTTTGCATTTATTTTCTTACTATTATTACTCTTCTGTTAATTCTGCTTCTTCTTCCTCTTCGGAAAGTTCTACTTCATCAACAGCACCTGTAAGTGTTTCTTCTGTATCCTCTGTGGTTTCCTCACCAACTGTTACGTCTTCATTTTCTTCCATTTCGTCAAACTCAACTTCTTCTTCATCAGTATCAAGCTTAATATTGGAATACTGTTTCATACCTGTACCAGCCGGAATCAGTTTACCAATGATAACATTTTCTTTCAGACCAATCAACGGGTCAATCTTACCTTTGATTGCTGCTTCTGTCAGAACTTTTGTTGTTTCCTGGAAGGAAGCTGCTGACAGGAAGGAGTTTGTAGCAAGAGATGCTTTTGTAATACCAAGCATAACCTGTTTTCCTTCTGCCGGTTCTTTGCCTTCTTCAATCAGTCTTTCGTTCTCTTCTTCAAAGTCAAGAACGTCAACTAATGTTCCCGGAAGGAATTCTGTATCTCCGTTATCTTCGATACGAATCTTCTTCAGCATCTGACGAACGATAACTTCGATATGTTTATCATTGATTTCTACACCCTGCAGACGATATACTCGCTGTACTTCCTGAATCATGTAATCCTGAACGGCACGTACTCCTTTAATCTTCAGAATATCATGTGGATTTACAGAACCTTCTGTCAGTTCATCACCTGCTTCAAGTACCTGTCCATCCTGAATCTTAATACGGGAGCCATAAGGAATCAGGTAAGTCTTGGAGTTTCCATCTTCGTTGTCTGTAACAATGATTTCACGTTTCTTCTTAGTATCTTTAATGGTAGCAATACCTTTGATTTCTGTGATAATCGCAAGACCTTTTGGCTTTCTTGCTTCAAAAAGCTCCTCGACACGAGGAAGACCCTGTGTAATATCTCCACCGGCAACACCACCGTTATGGAAGGTACGCATGGTCAGCTGTGTACCAGGTTCACCGATAGACTGAGCAGCAATGATACCTACAGATTCACCAACCTGTACTGCTTCACCTGTTGCCATGTTTGCACCATAGCATTTTGCGCAGACACCAATATGACATTTACAGGTAAGAATGGTACGGATTTTTACTGCATCGTAGCCAGTTCCATCTGCTTTTACACCGTCATTTACGATTCTTGCAGCACGTTTTGGTGTAATCATATGATTTGCTTTTACGATTACTTCACCATTTTTATCTTTAATTGTCTCACAGGAGAAACGACCTGTGATACGTTCCTGAAGACTTTCGATTTCTTCTCTTCCATCCATGAAGGCTTTTACCCACATACCCGGAATTTCGTTTCTGTTTTCACTACAGTCAACTTCACGAACGATTAAGTCCTGAGAAACATCTACCAGACGTCTTGTCAGGTAACCGGAATCGGCTGTACGAAGAGCAGTATCGGACATACCTTTTCGAGCTCCATGCGCTGACATGAAGTATTCCAGTACATCAAGACCTTCACGGAAGTTTGATTTGATAGGCAACTCGATTGTATGACCGGTTGTATCAGCCATCAGACCACGCATACCGGCAAGCTGTTTAATCTGCTTGTCAGAACCACGGGCTCCGGAGTCAGCCATCATAAAGATGTTGTTGTACTTATCCAGACCGGACAGCAGTACACGTGTCAGCTCATCATCGGTCTTTTTCCATGTTTCAACAACTTCTTTGTATCTTTCTTCTTCTGTGATAAGACCACGTTTGAAGTTCTTTGTAATTAAGTCTACGGTATCCTGTGCTTTCTGAATCATTTCCGGTTTCTGAGGCGGCACAGTCATATCAGAAATTGATACGGTCATCGCAGCTCTTGTTGAATATTTATAACCGGTTGCTTTAATCTTATCCAGCACTTCTGCTGTTCTTGTAGCACCGTGTGTATTGATAACTTTTTCAAGAATCTGTTTTAACTGTTTCTTACCTACCAGGAAGTCAACTTCCGGTTTTAATTCATTTCCCGGAATTGTACGGTCTACAAAACCTAAATCCTGAGGAATGATTTCATTAAATAAGAAACGTCCAAGTGTAGATTCTACTGTACCGGAAAGAACAGTTCCATCCGGCATTGTTTTTTCCATGTGTACATGGATTTTTGTCTGAAGCGTAATAACCTGGTTTTCATAAGCCAGAATTGCTTCGTTTACGCTCTTGAAGTATTTTCCTTCTCCCTTAACACCAGGTCTTTCCTGTGTCAGATAATAAATACCAAGAACCATATCCTGTGAAGGAACGGCTACCGGACCACCATCGGATGGTTTTAACAGGTTGTTTGGTGAGAGAAGCAGGAAACGGCACTCTGCCTGTGCTTCAACGGACAGTGGAAGATGAACCGCCATCTGGTCACCATCGAAATCGGCATTGAATGCAGTACAAACAAGCGGATGCAGCTTGATAGCCTTACCTTCTACAAGGATTGGCTCGAATGCCTGAATACCAAGACGGTGCAGTGTAGGGGCACGGTTTAACATAACCGGATGCTCTTTAATTACTTCTTCGAGAACGTCCCATACTTCCGGGTCGAGTTTCTCTACCATCTTTTTCGCATTTTTAATATTATGTGCATTTCCGTTGCTTACCAGTTCTTTCATAACGAAAGGTTTAAACAGCTCGATTGCCATTTCTTTTGGCAGACCACACTGATAAATCTTCAGTTCCGGTCCTACAACGATAACTGAACGTCCTGAGTAGTCAACACGTTTACCCAGAAGGTTCTGACGGAAACGTCCTGATTTACCTTTGAGCATATCAGAAAGGGATTTCAATGCTCTGTTTCCAGGTCCTGTTACCGGACGACCACGACGTCCATTATCAATCAGAGCATCGACTGCTTCCTGTAACATTCTCTTTTCATTACGAACGATAATGTCAGGAGCTCCGAGTTCAAGCAGTCTTTTCAGACGGTTATTACGGTTGATAATTCTTCTGTACAGGTCATTTAAATCAGATGTTGCAAAACGTCCGCCGTCAAGCTGAACCATTGGACGTAAGTCTGGCGGAATAACCGGAACAACTGTCATAATCATCCATTCCGGACGATTTCCTGATTCTTTAAATGCTTCTACAACTTCAAGACGTTTTACGATACGTGCACGTTTCTGACCTGTTGAATCTTTTAAACCTGCTTTTAATTCTGCTGATTCTTTTTCAAGGTCAATTGCTTCAAGCAATTCTTTGATGGATTCTGCACCCATACCTACACGGAATGCAGAATAACCATATTTTGCACAAGCTTCCTGATACTCTTTTTCTGTCAGTATCTGTTTATACTGAAGCTCTGTTTTTCCTGCATCAAGAACGATGTAGCTTGCAAAATACAGAACTTTTTCCAGAGACCTTGGTGAAAGGTCAAGAATCAGCCCCATTCTGGATGGGATTCCCTTGAAGTACCAGATATGGGATACCGGAGCTGCAAGCTCGATATGTCCCATACGTTCACGACGTACACTTGCTTTTGTAACTTCAACGCCGCATCGGTCACAAACAACGCCTTTATAGCGAATTTTCTTATATTTACCGCAATGACATTCCCAGTCTTTGCTTGGTCCAAAGATTTTCTCGCAGAAAAGACCGTCTTTTTCCGGTTTCAAGGTTCTATAATTAATAGTTTCCGGTTTTTTAACCTCGCCTCTTGACCATTCCCGAATTTTTTCAGGAGATGCCAAACCGATTTTAATAGCATCAAAGGTCATTGGCTGGTATACCTCTTTATTTGCTGTTTCTGGCATTGTGGACTCCTTTCCTTACTCTTCCAGAGTATCCTCATCTACGCTCAGTAAATCATCGTCATTGTCTTCTTCTTCCACATCGACTAATTCTTCACCTTCAAATTCCTGTTTCTGGAATCCGTAGTTGCCGTAATCTTCGTCATCTCTGTGGTGTCTGGAATCACCTTCGATAATAGAACGCATATCAGTCTCGCCATAATCGATATTTTCCATGATTTCCACTTCTGTCATATCATCTTTTAAGACTCTGACATCCAGACCCAAGGACTGTAATTCTTTGAGAAGTACTTTGAATGATTCCGGAATACCAGGCTCCGGAATATTCTCGCCCTTAATAATCGCTTCATAAGTCTTAACACGTCCGATTACATCATCGGATTTTACAGTCAGAATTTCCTGCAGAGTATAGGAAGCACCATAAGCTTCAAGTGCCCAAACCTCCATCTCTCCGAAACGCTGACCACCAAACTGAGCTTTACCACCCAGCGGCTGCTGTGTTACCAGTGAGTATGGACCGGTAGAACGTGCATGAATCTTATCGTCTACCAGGTGATGCAGTTTCAGGTAATGCATGTGTCCGATTGTTACAGGGCTGTCGAAGTATTCACCTGTACGACCGTCACGAAGTCTTACTTTACCATCACTGGAAATCGGAACACCTTTCCACAGTTTTCTGTGTTCTCTGTTGTCTGACAGATACTGCATTACTTCCGGGTTTAATGTATCTTTATGTTTTGCCTCAAACTCATCCCATTCCATGTTTACATAGTCATTTGCAAGTCTGAGGGTATCCTGAATATCAACCTCGTTTGCACCGTCGAATACCGGTGTTGCAATGTTAAATCCAAGTGCTTTTGCCGCAAGACTTAAATGAATCTCGAGGACCTGTCCGATATTCATTCGGGAAGGTACACCCAGAGGATTCAGTACGATATCCAGCGGACGGCCGTTTGGTAAGAATGGCATATCTTCTACAGGAAGGACACGGGAAACAACACCCTTGTTACCGTGACGTCCGGCCATCTTATCACCAACGGAAATTTTTCTCTTCTGAGCAATATAAATACGTACTGCCTGATTTACACCAGGAGACAGTTCGTCACCATTTTCTCTTGTGAATACTTTTGCATCTACGATAATACCGTATTCACCATGCGGTACTTTTAAGGAAGTGTCACGAACTTCACGTGCTTTTTCACCGAAAATCGCACGAAGCAGCCTTTCTTCTGCTGTCAGTTCTGTTTCTCCTTTTGGAGTTACTTTACCAACAAGAATATCTCCGGCACGTACTTCTGCACCGATACGGATGATACCACGTTCATCCAAATCTTTTAATGCATCATCACCAACGCCTGGAACGTCTCTTGTGATTTCTTCCGGTCCGAGTTTTGTATCTCTGGCTTCTGCTTCATATTCTTCAATATGAACAGAAGTATAAACGTCATCCTGAACCAGTCTTTCACTAAGCAGAACGGCATCCTCGTAGTTATAACCTTCCCAGGTCATGAATCCGATTAATGGATTCTTACCTAATGCAAGTTCACCATTTGATGTAGAAGGACCATCTGCAATAACCTGTCCGGCTTCCACTCTCTCACCTTTGAACACAATCGGTCTCTGGTTGTAACAGTTACTCTGGTTACTACGCATAAATTTTGTCAGATGATAAACGTCTTTCTTTCCATCATCTGTACGGATAATGATTTCTTTGGAAGCTGCACACTCTACAACACCGGAATTTTTTGCAACAACGCAGACACCGGAGTCAACTGCTGCTTTTGCTTCCATACCGGTACCTACTACAGGAGCTTCTGTTGTAAGAAGCGGAACGGCCTGACGCTGCATGTTGGAACCCATCAGCGCACGGTTCGCATCATCGTTCTGTAAGAACGGAATCAGCGCTGTAGCAACGGAGAATACCATCTTAGGAGATACGTCCATGTAATCAAACATATGGCGTTCATATTCCTGAGTTTCTTCTCTGTAACGACCGGATACGTTTTTATGAATGAAATGACCCTCTGCATCCAACGGCTCATTCGCCTGTGCTACATGGTAATTATCTTCTTCGTCAGCTGTCATATAAACAACTTCATCTGTAACACGAGGATTTTTCGGATCAGATTTATCGATTTTACGATATGGAGCCTCAACGAATCCATAATTATTAATTCTTGCATAAGATGCAAGGGAGTTAATCAGACCGATGTTCGGACCTTCAGGGGTTTCAATCGGGCACATTCTTCCATAATGAGAATAGTGAACGTCTCGAACCTCGAAACCTGCACGGTCACGGGACAGACCACCAGGACCGAGTGCGGATAAACGTCTCTTATGAGTTAACTCACCAAGAGGGTTGTTCTGATCCATGAACTGTGACAGCTGGGAAGAACCGAAAAATTCTTTCACTGCTGCAGTTACCGGTTTGATATTGATTAAGGACTGCGGAGAAATTGTGTCGCTGTCCTGTGTTGTCATTCTTTCACGAACGACTCTTTCCAGTCTGGAAAGACCGATTCTGTACTGGTTCTGAAGTAATTCACCAACTGCACGGATACGTCTGTTTCCTAAGTGGTCAATATCATCATCATTTCCCAGACCATATTCCAGATGCATATTGTAGTTGATAGAAGCAAAAATGTCTTCTTTTGTAATATGCTTCGGAATTAATTCATGAATATCACGGCGGATTGCTTCTTTGATATCTTCAATGTCTTCATTTTCTTCCAGAATCTTAGCCAGTACCGGATAGTAAACCATCTCGGAAACACCAACTTCTTCCGGGTCAATATCAACAAAGCTTGTGAGGTCTACCATCATACTGGACAGTACTTTGATTTTACGCTCTTCGCCCTGAATCCATACGAAAGGAACAGCTGCATTCTGAATCTGGTCAGCCAGTGCTTTTGTTACAACTGTACCTGCTTCTGCAATAATTTCACCTGTTGTGACATCTACAACTTCTTCAGCCAGCGGATGCCCTACAATACGGTTTCTTAATAACAGTTTTTTATTAAATTTATAACGACCTACTTTTGCCAGGTCATAACGTCTTGCGTCAAAGAACATGCCATTAATCAGACTCTCTGCGCTGTCTACTGCAAGCGGTTCACCTGGACGAATTTTCTTATACAGCTCTAAAAGACCTGTATGATAATCCTCAGATGTATCTTTACCAAAACTTGCAAGAATCTTTGGTTCTTCACCGAATAAATCTATAATTTCTGCATTTGTACCTACACCTAAAGCACGAATGAGAACTGTAATCGGGACTTTTCTTGTTCTGTCTACACGAACATAGAACACGTCATTGGAATCCGTCTCATATTCCAGCCATGCACCCCTGTTCGGAATAACTGTAGCAGAATACAAGGTCTTACCCAGTTTATCATGAGCGATTGCGTAGTAGATGCCTGGAGAACGAACCAACTGGCTGACAATTACTCGTTCAGCACCGTTAATTACAAACGTTCCTGTAGCAGTCATCAGTGGTAAATCACCCATAAAAATCTCGTGTTCACTGACTTCGTCATTTTCTTTGTTGTATAATCTTACCTTTACTTTTAAAGGTGCAGCATAAGTCGCATCTCTTTCTTTACACTCTTCGATGGAGTATTTTACTTCATCTTCGCATAAAGTAAAGTCAACAAATTCCAAGCTTAACTTACCGCTATAATCTGCGATTGGAGAGATATCTTCAAAAACTTCATTAAGACCTTCGTCCAAAAACCACTGATAAGAGTCTTTCTGAACTTCAATCAGATTCGGCATTTCCAGTACCTCTTTCTGGCGCTGGTAAGTCATTCTCATGCTCTTACCGGATTTAATGGGACGGATTCTGTTTTTCTCCATTGACGTTTCACCCCTTGTATGTTTTAATTTTATTATGGATTATGATTCAGATCCTGTTTTCTTCCTGTAAATTTATAAATAAATAGAATAACAGGCATAAGTTTCCATAATAGTGCATTTTTCACTTTATCACATTCTATAATGCATGTCAAGCATTTTTTCAACTAAATTTTTTCATTAAAATTTTTCATTCTTGGATAAACAAAACCCCGACATCCAAAGATGTCGGGGTCAAAAGTTCTGGCAAGTTTACACTTAAATTATTTAAGAGTAACTTTAGCGCCTTCGCCTTCAAGTTTTGTTTTGATTTCTTCAGCTTCTGCTTTAGATGCGCCTTCTTTAACAACTTTAGGAGCTCCGTCAACAACTTCTTTCGCTTCTTTTAAGCCTAATCCAGTTACTTCACGAACTACTTTGATAACTTTAACTTTGTTAGGGCCAACTTCTGTCAGTTCTACGTCAAATTCATCTTTTTCTTCTGCTGCGCCTGCTGCATCTCCTGCTGCTGCAACTACAACACCTGCTGCTGCGGATACACCGAATTCTTCTTCACAAGCTTTTACTAATTCGTTTAATTCTAATACAGATAATTCTTTGATAGCTTCAATAAATTCTGCTGTTGTTAATTTTGCCATTTTAAATTTACCTCCATTTTTTCGTTTTTCAATTTTAGAGTACCGGATAACCGGTCATATTTCTTATTTTCTACCGCACATTATTCTGCTGCTGCGCCACCCTGCTGTTCAGCAATCTGGTTAAGCACACGAGCGAAGTTTGTAATCGGAGACTGGATACTTCCAAGCAATTTTCCAAGAAGTTCTTCTCTTGATGGTACTTTTGCAAGAGCTTCGATTCCAGCTTTATCATAGTAAGTGTCTTCAACAACACCTGCTACTAATTCCAGAGTCGGAACGTCTTTTGCATATTTAGCAAGAATTCTTGCCGGTGCAGTTGCGTCTTCTGCGCATACTGCTAATGCATTTGTTCCTTCTAAGTGCTGGCATAATTCTTCACAAGGAGTTCCTTTGAATGCAAAGTTCATCATTGTGTTTTTGTATACTTTATAAGTAACACCAGCTTCTCTTAATTCCTTACGCATCTTTGTATCCTGTTCAACAGTGATACCTTTGTAGCTAACTAATACTACGCTTGCTGCACCATTGATGCTGTTAGCGATTTCTTCTACGACAGGCTTTTTAAGTTCTACTTTTGCCATGAATTAGTGCACCTCCTTATTTTTTTAGGCTGCGCTGCTCCTTTACGAAAGGTACTTCAATATTAGTACTTACAAAAAGACCTCTCCGCACAAGACAGAGAGGTTTTATCAATCCTAAACTTTGTAAGAATGAATCTTTCCTCGGCAGGCGTTTTAACCTTATGCCTAACGGCACCTGCTGTCTTCGGCAGCTATTCCTCTAGCAGAATACCAAACCTATAGAGGTTTGTCAAGAACTTTTTTTATTTTTTTTATTTTACAACACAAAAAAGACGCCATATCTCTCTTGCTTAGATACGACGTCTTTTTCTAAAATCTATTACTGAGCTAATTTTACCGGGTTAACCTTAACACTTGGTCCCATTGTAGAAGCAAGTGTTACACTCTTCAGGTACTGACCTTTCAGTGTGCTTGGTTTAGCCTTTGCAATAGCTCCCATAAGAGTCTGGAAGTTGTCTGCTAACTGCTCCTCTGTGAAAGAAGCTTTTCCGATTGGCACGTGAATGATGTTTGTTTTATCAAGACGATATTCAATCTTACCAGCTTTGATTTCCTGAACAGCTTTTGTTACGTCCATTGTTACTGTACCAGCTTTTGGGTTTGGCATTAAGCCTTTTGGTCCAAGTACACGACCCAGACGACCAACAACACCCATCATATCCGGTGTAGCTACTACTACGTCGAAATCTAACCATCCTTCGTTCTGGATCTTCGGAATTAATTCTTCAGCTCCTACGAAGTCTGCTCCTGCTGCCTGTGCTTCATCAGCTTTTGCATTTTTAGCAAATACTAATACACGAACAGTTTTACCTGTTCCGTGAGGAAGTACAACTGCACCACGAATCTGCTGGTCAGCATGACGTCCGTCACATCCTGTTCTGATATGCGCTTCGATTGTTTCGTCAAATTTAGCTACCGCTGTTTTCTTAACTAAAGAGATAGCTTCTTCTGTTTCATATAAATTTGCGCGATCCACTGCTTTTGCAGCTTCTACATATTTCTTTCCGCGTTTCATATTAATAACCTCCTAGTGGTAATTGCGGGAATGTCCCTCCCACGTTCGTTTGATAGTTAATTACTCTTCTACAGTGATTCCCATACTTCTTGCAGTACCAGCGATCATGCTCATAGCTGCTTCAAGAGAACCTGCATTTAAGTCTGGCATTTTCATTTCTGCAATTTCCTGGATTTTTGCTTTGGAAATTGTAGCAACTTTTGTTTTGTTAGGAACGCCTGAACCAGATTTGATGTTACAAGCTTTCTTTAACAGAACTGCTGCCGGCGGAGTCTTTGTGATGAAGCTGAAGCTTCTGTCCGCATATACAGTAATAACAACAGGGATGATTAAGTCACCTTTATCTGCTGTTCTTGCATTAAATTCCTTTGTAAACTGTACAATGTTTACACCGTGCTGACCCAGAGCAGGACCAACCGGTGGTGCTGGTGTTGCCTTTCCAGCTGGAATCTGTAATTTAATATATCCTGTTACTTTCTTTGCCATTTTGGCACCTCCTAATAATGTGGTAATGTCGGGGATTTCCCTCCCACGGGCCTGTGACCTACGGCCCTTTTACTTTTGTTACAATTTCTTTACTTCCGCGAATCCGATTTCCAACGGTGTTTCGCGTCCCATCATCTCAACATTTATTGTTACCGTACGTTTTGCTTCGTTGATGCTCTGGATTACACTCTCTGTGTCTTTCCATGCACCACTTGTGATAACAACGCTGTCACCCACTTCAAAATCAATCTGAACTACTACGTTCTGAATTCCAAGACGTTCCATCTCAGCTTCTGAGAGAGCAACCGGCTTGGAACCCGGACCTACGAACCCTGTAACACCTCTGGTGTTTCTTACAACATACCATGTGTCGTCATTCATTACCATGTGAATTAAAACGTATCCAGGGAACATTTTTTTCTGGACAATTCTACGTTTGCCATCTTTGTTCTCTTCTACGTCCTCTAAGGGTACGCGAACTTCTAAAATTTGATTTTCCAGGTGTCGGTTCTCAATTGTCTTATCAATGTTGGCTTTTACCTTGTTTTCATACCCTGAATAGGTATGTACAACATACCAATTTGCTTCTGACATGCTTTCACCTTATCCTTACTTAATCAATAAATTCAATGCCTGCAGAGCTGCACTGTCAACTGCTGAAATAAGTACACCTATAATCGCAGTAATAACTACAACAGCAACGGTCTGTTTTACCAGTGTCTGCTGTTCCGGCCAGACTATCTTTTTAAATTCAGCCTGAAGTCCTTTGGTCCAGCTTTTCTTTGGAGCTTTTCCTTTTTTCTCTGCTTCCATAGCTTCACCTCACAGCCAGATTATTTTGTTTCTTTGTGCAAAGTATGAGCCTTACAGAACTTACAGTACTTTTTAGTTTCCATACGTTCCGGATGGTTCTTTTTCTCTTTTGTCATGTTGTAATTACGCTGTTTACATTCTGTGCATGCCAATGTGATTTTTACGCGCACGACTTCCACCTCCATGTGTCTTTTATCGCCGGCAGATTCACGTTTCTGCCTTTGCAACGTTTCCTTGTTTACCGCGACAAATCTTTTTTTATCCTTTGTTTTAGGCACAAAAAAAAGACCCACTTCCACTGTCGCTTTTCCAGTCTAACATAGATGCAGGTCTTTGTCAATTACTTTATTTTCTTTTAACACTCATATCGTTTATCGTTTTTTATATTCCGTAATTGTTTCACGGATTTTGTTGTAATCCTTACATACTTTCTCTACCTGTTCTGCATCTGGCATAACCTTTCTGGAACGCAAAGCCTCTGTCAATACAGAACTTGATTCTGCAAGATTGTCAAATCCCATGTTCTGTGCAACACCTTTTAAAGTATGCGCCGCACGAAATGCAGCTTCCAGATCTTCCTCCTCCAGCGCTTTTTTCAGATTTTCAAAACTTGGATCTTCTTCAAATTTAAATAAAAATTTTTCTACTAATTTTTCATTATACAGACGCCTTACGGTATCTTCATAATTACCGCCTAATGCATCATAACACTCTTTTAATGTCATTATTTTCCATTCTCCTTAAAGTCAAATTATTTTATTCTATCTTTTAATAATTTTTGCCACATACTTTTGTCCGTTACTAGTCAGCGTAAATTAAGTAGCTGCTATATTGACGCTGAATGATTTTCTTATATACAAGACGGAGGAATGAGGCGTAGCGGTGGCTACGACGATTGACGACAACGCAGTAGATTAAAAATCAGGCAAGTCAATATGGTGGTTACTTAAATATTCGGTGTACTAGTAACATAAAATACTTTATATTATTTGTCAAGTTTCTTTTCCCAGAAAAACAAGAAAAGGAAAAAAGAAATTTTCTTTTCTCGTTTCCCTTTTCTCATTTGTGATAACAATAAAAAAAACTGTCTTTTGTCAATCAGCTTTTTCACTCAAGAAGCATGAGAGACTTTTTCGGAAACACCATATAAGATGGTAATGGTTGTTCCGTTGTCTCTTTTAAATCCGGTTTTTCTTCGATATACCAAAGTCTCTTGCTCTTTGGATTTTCAGCATTTTTAAACAAATGCTGATTCTCAAACGGAGTCTCTGTATAACCGGCCGATACAATTTTCATGGAATTTATTTTTTCCGGCACGTCCGACGGTTTCATATAGTGTGCCCGAATCCCAATATATTTTATGGAATCTTTTACTTCTTCTTCCGTTTCAAATACAAAATCCCAGTCCCTGGCATACACACTGTGACTGCCTCTTTTTTCTGCCGCAGAAATATTTTTACAGCCGGTCAATCTCGCTGCTTCCATCTTTCTCGGATTTGCAAAAATATCGGTTGTCTTTCCTTTTAAGATACAGCTGCCTTTTTCAAGCAGTACCATATTGTCACAAAAACGATAGATTTCATCCCTTGAATGAGAAACCATCAGTACATCCTTTTGGTATTCTTCAATCAATTCCAGCATTTCAAGCTGAAGCGTATCTTTTAAAAATCCATCGAGCGCAGAAAATGGTTCATCCAACATAATTATTTCCGGCTGATGGAGCAACATTCTTGCAAGTGCAACCCTCTGCTGTTGTCCGCCGGACAGCTGGGAAGGATATCTTTTTTCCAAACCCGAAAGTTCAAAACGTTCAAGCTGCTCTTTTATCTTCGCCCGTTTTTCTTCTTTTTTGCCCTCCATTACAACCATCAGATTCTGTTCTACGGTCATAGTCGGAAATAAGGCATAATTTTGAAATAAATATCCGACATTTCTTTTCTGAACCGGAAGATTAATTTTCTTCTCGGAATCAAACAATACTCTTCCATTTAATACAATTCTTCCGCTGTCCGGTTTTTCAATTCCGGCAATACATTTTAAGGTCATGCTCTTTCCACAGCCCGACGCGCCGAGGATTCCCATGCATCCCTCTTTTGTTTCAAATTCCACATCCAATGTAAATCCGAAAAATTTTTTCTTTATCTTTGCCTGTAGTGCCATATCACATCCACCTGTTCACATTTTTCATATTTTTTCCTGATATCAGATTGATGAGTGCCACAATCAGGAACGATAAAATTACAATCACACAGACCCAAAATGCAGCGGTATCCCAGTTTCCTGCGGCGACCTCCGAAGCAATTGCCACGGATACCGTTCTGGTTTTTCCAAGAATATTTCCGGCAAGCATGGAAGTTGCCCCATATTCTCCAACTGCTCTTGCAAATGCAAGTACCGTACCGGATGCAAGTCCCGGAGCTGCCATCGGAACAACTACCTTCCAGAAAATTTTTCTCTCAGACATTCCAAGCGTTCTCCCCGCATAAATCACATTTACGTCAATCTGTTCAAATGCTGCTCTTGCATTTCGATACATAAGTGGAAATGCAATGACAAGTGCCGCAATCACACAGCCCGGCCAGGTCTGAACCAGCTTAATGTCAAACTGTGTGTATAAATACTTTCCAAATGGTCTCCGCAGACTGAAAATCAGTAACAGAAAGAAACCTGCTACCGTAGGAGGAAGTACCAGTGGAAGTGTCAATAATCCATCTACAACTGCTTTTGCGGTATTGTTTAATTTCATAATAAACCTTGCGGCTGCAATTCCTGCAAAAAACGCAAGCACAGTCGCAAGAATACCTGTTTTCAGAGAAATAAAAAGAGGACTCCAATCTATTGTCTCCAAAATTTCATTCATAGATCTTCACCCCCTTTTCAATTTTACTTTTATGTATTTTATTTTTTACTGTTCTGTATACTGTGTCAAGTGGATATTCGCAATCCGCTTCGCTACTTGCTCATAACCAAATAGCTGCTACGCAGCTTATCAGAAGGGGCTTGCCCCCTCCTGATACAAGCAAGTCCCCACCCCTGCTTATTGCTTTTCGCAATTGAAACAGGGAACTTACTTGATTTGGTTAAATCCTGCTGCTGTTAATAATTCCATTGGTGATGGGTCTGTTGCAACATATTCTTTAAATTCTTCTGCTGCTTTTACTTCTGCATCACTTGCTTCTTTATCTTCAATTAATCCAATCGGATAGATAGCCGGGTCAACCTGGTCTGCTGTTGCTTCCGCAATTACTTCAACTTTATCTGCCATAGAAGCTGCATCTGTTGCATATACAACACCAACTTCGTTGCTTCCTTCTGCTACCGCTGTAAGCACTGCTGTAACATTTGCACCTTCGTTGATTTCCATCGCCATTACATCATCAAGATTTCCGATATTTTCAAATAATTTTCTTGCATACTGTCCAACCGGAACATCTTCACCTGCAAGTGCAAGGCTGGAAGCCTCTGTAATATTATCAAATCCGGTAACTGCTGTTTCTTTTCCGGTTGGTTTGATTAATACGATTTTATTTTCCAGTAAATTTGTCACAGAACCATCGATTACATAACCTTCTTCAGTTAAAGCATCCATCTGCTTTGTAGCTGCCGAGAAGAAAATGTCGCACTGTGCGCCTTCTTCAATCTGAGTCTGAAGAGTTCCTGAACTATCTGCATTGTAGATAATGTTTACATTCGGATGCTCCGCCTCATAATTTGCTTTAATTTCTTCCATTGTGTTCTTTAAGCTGGCTGCGATAAACACATAAACATCTGTCTTTTCACCGGAAGCCTCTGTCTCATCTGCTGCATCAGCTTCTTCTTTGTCTGTCTCGTCCGCTGCTGCATCTTCTTTTGTGTCTTTTGCACTGCTGTCACCAGAATCACTGCTTCCTGAGCCACAGCCTGCAAACATGGTTGCACCAAGTGTCATAGACAGTAAAAGTGCCATCATTTTTCTCTTCATATTTATTTTCTTCCTTCATACATAATAACTATAATTTTTATGGTTATATTTTAGAAAACAATTCGGTTAATGTCAACTAATACCGGCAATAAATTACAGGTTTTCTCCATTTTTCTAATTGCTACCAGTATGCAGAACCTTTTTAAACATACTGAAATTCATTATAGTAACTATATAGTAACTATTTTCTTCGTGCCCTCAGTTCCCTTGGTTTACATCCATACGTTTCCTGAAACATCTTATTAAATAATTTATAATTGGTAAATCCATGTTTTTCAGTTATATCAAGGATATTTTCTTTGGTACTGCATAAATCATGATAAATGTGCATCAACCGGATTTGATTTAAATATTTTGAAAATGTAACACCCATATTTTCTTTAAAAAAACGGCTGAAATACTCACGACTCAGATAAAATCGTCCGGACACTTCTTCTAATGACAATCGTTCTGTATGATGTTCTTCAATATAATCGGTAATCTCAGAAAGCCTCTCCAGTCTTGTGTCATCTTCCCGTAACGTAATCGCAGTCTTTGGATAGGAAAAAGCGAATAACAGCTTTGACATAATCTGAAGCGCAATCGCCTGCCGTTCCAGCCGATAGCCAAGTGGCTGATTGACATAAAGAGGCGGCAATTTTTTTAACAGGTCGCAAATCTGAAAATAATCTTCCAGATTTGTTCTTAATAATTCACTTCTTCGGCAGCTGATTCTATACTTTTCCAGATTTGGTTCTATCTGAATCATCGCACTTCTTGAAAAATGAATCACTATCATCATGGAAGCCCTGGCGCACCTTGCTTCATGAATCTGATTGGAATCCACCACAATAAATTCTCCGGCAATCATCTTATATTCTTTTCCTTCGATTAAAATGGTACCGACTCCATTTAAAATATACATCAGTTCAATTGCTCCATGCCAGTGAGCCGGTGTGTATTCTCCCTGATTGGTATGATACTTGATATTAATACCATTTTTTTCCAATTCAAACAAAGGTTCATAAATCATATTAACTTCTCCAAATTTTGCACGCCATTGCGTGCTTTCTTTATTTCTGTCGACTTCCTTCCATTTTTGTATACAATGTCAATATTAACCGAATTAATAGCTAAAAACTCATCTAAACACTTCATATCTTTCATGCTATTATAACACTCGTAAAGAACAAAGAACAGTATAAAAAAGGAGATGTTAATTATGGCAAGTACTACAGCTACAGCTATGGTAAAAGCAAATAAAGAAGTTAAAAAAGTTACATTATGGGAACGTTTTAAAAACTATTTAATTGAAAACGTTGATATCATTGCACCAGGTATTATCATGATGAATGGCGGAACCTATTTTCCAAAACTGAAATAATAGGCTCCGCCTTTTTTTTATCCTTTAATCTGCCGTTATTTCTGCCTCCTGCGTACCATTTACATTCAAAGTTTTCCAAATTTAGAGCAGCAAAAAAGCCCTCTGACAAAACTTAAAGTTTTGCCAGAGGGCTTTCTAAAATAAATTTTAATTCGTTTTACAATTAGTCCTCAATTGTAACTTTGTCCAGATGCCAGATTTCATCCACGTACTGCTGAATGGTTCTGTCAGAGGAGAATTTACCGGAGCATGCTGTATTTAAGAGTGCTTTCTTAGCCCAACCTGCTTCATCTCTGTAAGCTTCTTCTACTCTTCTTTGTGCGTCTGCATAAGATTTGAAGTCAGCTAAAATAAAGTAAGTATCTGCACGGTCACTGCAGTTTGTATTTAATAAGGAATCATAGATTTCACGGAACATTTCAAAGTCGCCGTTTGAATAAGTACCGTTAATCAACTGCATTAATACATTTCTGATGTCCGGGTCATTATTAAAGTACTGCATTGGGTCATATCCGCCATTATTTTCGTAGTTGATAACTTCATCAGAAGACAGACCGAAGATAAATGCATTTTCTTCGCCTACTTCTTCTACGATTTCAACATTTGCACCATCCATTGTACCAACGGTAAGTGCACCGTTTAACATGAACTTCATGTTACCGGTTCCGGATGCTTCTTTACTTGCTGTAGAAATCTGTTCGGAAACATCAGCTGCAGCAAAGATGATTTCAGCGTTGGATACACGATAGTTTTCAATAAATACAACTTTTAATTTTCCGTTGATGGAAGCGTCGTTGTTGATCACGTCTGCAACTGAGTTAATCAGTTTGATTGTCAGTTTTGCACGTCTGTAACCAGCGGCTGCTTTGGCACCGAAGATAAAGGTTCTCGGATAAAAATCTCTTTCCGGATGTTCTTTAATCTGATTGTACAGATACATAACATGCAGAATGTTCATTAACTGACGTTTGTATTCGTGAAGTCGTTTTACCTGAACATCAAAGATGGAGTTCGGGTCTACTTCAATTCCGTTATGTTCTAAGATATATTTTGCAAGACGCACTTTATTCTGGTATTTAATGTTCATAAATTCCTGCTGTGCTTTCTTGTCATCGGCATAAACTTTTAATTTAGCAAGCTGTGGCAGGTCTGTAATCCATTTGTCTCCGATGTGGTCTGTAATCCACTCTGTCAGAAGCGGGTTTGCATGAACCATGAAACGTCTCTGAGTAATACCGTTTGTCTTGTTATTGAATTTTTCCGGATACATTTCGTAGAAATCTTTTAATTCCTGTTTTTTCAGGATTTCGGTATGCAGTCTTGCAACACCGTTTACAGAATAACCACCTGCGATTGCAAGATGTGCCATCTTAACCTGTCCATCATAAATAATAGCCATTTTGCGGACTTTTTCCTGATTTCCAGGATATTTCTGATTGATTTCCTCGATGAATCTGCGGTTGATTTCTTCGATAATCTGGTAAACTCTAGGAAGCAGTTTGGAGAACAGCTCGATTGGCCATTTTTCCAGAGCTTCTGCCATGATTGTATGGTTTGTGTAAGCACAGGTATGTGTTGTGATATCCCATGCATCATCCCATTCGAGTTTTTCTTCATCCAGAAGGATACGCATTAATTCAGCAACTGTCATTGTCGGATGAGTATCATTTAACTGGAAGGTTACTTTCTTCGGCAGGTCATGAATGTCACTGTGTTTTTTCTTGAATTTTGCGATTGCTGCCTGAATACTTGCAGAAATAAAGAAATACTGCTGTTTTAAACGAAGCTCTTTACCTGCATAGTGATTATCATTCGGATAGAGTACGTCACAAATATTCTTTGCAAGGTTTTCTGCTTCTACCGCTTTTCTGTAATCACCTTTATCAAATAAGTCTAACTGGAATTCATTCATTGCTTCTGCATCCCAGATACGAAGAGTGTTTACAATTTTGTTGTTGTAACCAACGATTGGCATATCATAAGGTACGGCACGTACTGACTGATAACCTTCCTGAATGAAGTTGTTTCTGCCTGTAGCCGGGTCGTATTCTACACGAACATATCCGCCGAATTTTACTTCTTTTGCATATTCCGGACGACGAAGTTCAAATGGATAGCCATCTTTCAGCCAGTTATCCGGAACTTCTACCTGATATCCGTTTTCGATTTTCTGTTTGAACAGACCATAGTGGTAACGGATACCACATCCATAAGCACAGTATCCAAGTGTTGCAAGGGAGTCTAAGAAGCAGGCTGCAAGTCGTCCAAGACCACCATTACCAAGTGCCGGATCCGGCTCCTGGTCTTCAATTGTATTTAAATCCAGTCCTAACTCATCAAGTGCTTCTTTTACTTCTTTGTATGCACACAGGTTGATTAAGTTATTACCAAGTGCACGTCCCATTAAGAACTCCATGGAAAGATAGTACACAATCTTCGGATCATCTTTTTCATACTGTTTCTGTGTCAAAAGCCAGTTATCAATAACTACGTCTTTTACCGCCAGAGAAACTGCCTGGAAAATCTGCTCCTGACTTGCCTCATCCAAGGTCTTTCTATAAAGCATCTTTACATTCTCTTTTACACTTTTCTTGAATTCTTCTTTTCTGAAATGTGAATCTAACATACTTTTCCTCCTCTGATTTTTTCTGTGTTTTTTCATCTTTTTCTTCTCAAACATCCCAAAACACAAAATTATATTAATTATGGGAGTCCCCTTCTTCAAGAGACTCCCATAGTAATATACTGCATGCGGCAGAATTATTCGGAAATTTTTTCTACTCCTAATGTTACTTTTTCAGAGTTGATTTTCCACTCTTTGACATATCCGGCTGTTTCTGTGTAAACAACATCTTCTGCTAATACCTCGGATTTGATATCTGCTTCGTGAGCACGGAAAATCCCCTCAATTACATCATTACCGCTTAAGGAAATTTTAATCTTATCCATAACTTCAAATCCGGCTTCTTTACGCATTGTCTGTACTTTACTAATGATTTCTCTTACATATCCCTCTTCAATTAACTCCGGAGTCAGATTTGTGTCAAGTACTACTGTGATGTCATTGTCTGATTCTGAAACGTACCCCTCCATCTGAGCAGTATCAATAAGTAAATCACTCTCTAATAATACAATCTCTTCACCAGCAATGTCAAGTTTCAGCTCACCGGTTGCCTTAAGTTCATCCATTGCTTTATTTCCATCTAATTCAGCCAGTGCTGTTTTGATTGCATTTAAGTGTTTTCCATATTTCGGACCTACTGTTCTAAGCTGTGGCTTAAAGCTGTAGGAAGTAAATTCTCTTACGTCATCGGTAAATGCCATCTCTTTTACATTTAACTCATCTTTGATGATATCAGTGTAGAAATCAGACAGAGTAAAGGATGCCTTTACAAACATTTTTCCAATTGGCTGACGGTTTTTGATATTTGCTGTATTTCTGCAGGCACGTCCCATAACCACAATTTCCAGAAGGTCTTCCATGTTTTCTTCGAGTTCTTTGTCAATCCATGCTTCATTTACAGCAGGGAAATCACAAAGATGGATACTTTCCGGAGCTGTTTTATCAATGCTTCTTACCAGATTCTGATAAATATCTTCTGTCATAAACGGAATCATCGGTGCAGCTGCCTTTGCAACTGTTACCAGTGCGGTGTACAGAGTCATATAGGCATTGATTTTATCCTGTTCCATTCCTTTTGCCCAGAAACGTTCACGGCTTCTGCGGACATACCAGTTACTCATATCATCTACAAATTCCTGAAGTGCACGTGCTGTTTCCGGAATTTTGTAATTTGCCAGATTGTTGTCTACCGTCTGAACTAAAGTATTTAACTTAGACAGTAACCATTTGTCCATGACAGCGAGTTTGTCATACTCTAATGTATATTTTGTTGCGTCAAATTCATCAATGTTTGCATACAGTACAAAGAATGCATAGGTATTCCATAAAGTACCCATGAATTTACGCTGTCCTTCCTGTACGGCTTTTCCGTGGAAACGGTTTGGCAGCCATGGAGCACTGTTTACATAGAAATACCAGCGGATTGCATCTGCACCGTAAGTTTCGAGTGCGTCAAACGGATCAACTGCATTTCCTTTGGATTTACTCATCTTCTGACCATTTTCATCCTGTACGTGACCAAGAACGATAACATTCTGATATGGTGCTTTATTAAATAATAACGTAGATTCTGCAAGCAGAGAGTAGAACCATCCTCTTGTCTGGTCAACTGCCTCAGAAATAAACTGTGCCGGGAACTGCTTTTCAAATACTTCTTTATTTTCAAATGGATAGTGATGCTGTGCAAATGGCATTGCTCCTGAATCAAACCAGCAGTCAATTACTTCCGGTACACGATGCATGGTCTTTCCGCATTTCGGGCAAGGCATTGTGATTTCATCAATATATGGACGATGAAGTTCTACTGTTTTGGCTTTTTCGTCACCACTGAGTTTGCAGAGTTCTTCACGGCTTCCGACAGACTGCATACATCCACATTCACATTCCCAGATATTTAATGGAGTTCCCCAATAACGGTTTCTTGAAATACCCCAGTCCTGTACGTTTTCCAGCCAGTCACCGAAACGACCTTTTCCGATGCTTTCCGGAATCCAGTTGATGGTATTGTTATTGCGGATTAAGTCCTCTTTTACTGCTGTCATCTTGATAAACCAGGATTCTCTTGCATAGTAGATAAGAGGAGTATCGCATCTCCAGCAGTGCGGATAATCATGCTCGAATTTCGGAGCATCGAATAATAAACCTTTTGCATCCAGGTCTTTTAATACTTCAGGGTCTGCACTCTTGACATTCGGGTCTTTTTCCATTTCTGCTTTAGAAGGTTTTGCTCTCATTCCTGCAAATGGAGTTTCTGCTGTCATGCATCCCTTTTCATCTACGAATTTAACCAGCGGAAGGTCATATTCACGACCCACACGGGCATCGTCTTCACCAAATGCCGGTGCGATATGAACGATACCGGTACCATCGGACATGGTTACATAATCATCACAGATTACATAATGTGCTTTCTTATGCTGTTTTTCTGCTTCTTTTGCTGCACATTCATACAATGCAACATAAGATTTTCCTTCCAGATCTGTTCCTTTATAAGTTTCCAGTACTTCGTAGGCCGGTTTGTCTTCTTCCGCTAATTTTCCAAGAACTTTATCAAGCAGAGCTTCTGCCATATAATAAACATAACCGTCAACTGATTTTACTTTACAGTAAGTATCCGATGGATTTACACAAAGTGCAACGTTTGAAGGCAGAGTCCATGGGGTTGTGGTCCATGCAAGGAAGTAAGCATCTTCACCTACTACTTTAAAACGAACCACTGCGGAACGTTCTTTTACTGTTTTATAACCCTGTGCAACTTCCTGAGAAGAAAGTGGTGTTCCACAACGAGGGCAGTAAGGTACAATCTTAAATCCTTTGTAAAGCAGGTTTTTATTCCAGATTTCTTTTAATGCCCACCACTCGGATTCGATGTAATTGTCGTCATAAGTAACATATGGATTTTCCATATCAGCCCAGAAACCTACGGTAGAGGAGAAATCTTCCCACATTCCTTTGTATTTCCATACACTTTCCTTACACTGCTGGATAAACGGCTCCATACCATAAGCTTCAATCTGCTCTTTTCCATCCAGACCCAGTTTCTTTTCTACTTCCAGTTCTACAGGAAGTCCGTGGGTATCCCATCCAGCCTTTCTTGGAACCATATAGCCCTTCATTGTACGATATCTCGGAATCATATCCTTGATAACACGTGTTAACACGTGACCGATATGTGGTTTTCCGTTTGCAGTCGGAGGACCATCATAGAACGTATAGGTTTCTCCCTGCTTTCTCTGCTCCATACTTTTTTTGAAGATATTATTATCTGCCCAGAATTTTTCCGTATTTTTTTCTCTTTCTACGAAATTCATATTCGTATCGACTTTCTGATACATCGTGTTACTCCTTTCTTTTTTTAAAAAGAATCTCTCTTGCGAGATTCTCCGCCTGCGGCGGGTCGCTTTTGCGACATGTTTCCATACCGACGCAGTGCGAACCTCGCGGAGTGTTTTTATCATATAGAAACGAGGTTTTCTATATGATAAAAAAAACTCTCGCCCTGCAACAGGACGAGAGTAAATCACTATCGTTTCATACCACCTCTTACACATACCAACATACGCGTTCCTTTTAACGGAGGAAAACCGGCATCCCTTACTTTTTATCTCAATCGAAAATTTCAGGCAGCAACTCCGGAGTGATTTTCTTTTGTTCTTACTCGCATCGGGCTTCCACCGTCCCCGACTCGCTGTTGCTTTCAACAACAAACTACTGTCTCCATCACCGTTTTTATCTTGCTTTATTATAAATAGGGAAAGAGGGAAATGTCAAGGGGGAATTCACAGTATTAACCGTTTCATGCAAGATGGCAAAATCAGAACTTGTTGCAGATATAGTATAAATCCCATTCGATTCTATAATCTGCTTCACCAATTCTCTATATCGCCAAGGCTTTCCCTTGTAAAATAAATTACTTCATGATAGGCTATATATACACATGAATATACACGTAAATTCACTTATCATTTTATATAGATACCGGTGCAGAAAATAAAACAGGAAAGGAAAGATAGAACATGCAGAAAATACCACTTCCAACAGGAATTGATGATTTTAAAAAGCTTCGCAGTAATAATAATTATTATATAGATAAAACTATTTTAATTGAACAGGTCGTAGAAACCCGAAGTGAAGTTACTTTATTCACACGTCCACGTCGTTTTGGAAAATCATTAAATATGAGTATGCTTCAAAATTTCTTTGAAATCGGAACAGACCCTTCCTTATTTAATAACCTGTATATTTCAAAAAATACAAACCTGTGTGAAAAATATCTTGGAAAATATCCTGTCATTTTTATCAGTTTAAAAGGAATTGATGCAGATTCCTACGAAAAAGCCCGTGCACAGCTGATAAGAACGTTAAACCGTGAAGCAAGAAAATTCCAATTTCTTTTAGAAAGTGACAAGTTAACAACCATTGATAAAAAATTGTTTTTGGAACTTTTAGACCGAAACATGGAAGAAGATGCGATTACCAGCAGCCTTCAGGAATTAACGGAATTATTGGAAATTCATTATAGCCAGAAAGTTATAGTACTGATTGATGAATATGATGTGCCCTTAGCAAAGGCGCATGAAAATGGTTACTATGACAAAATGGTTCTTCTGATTCGGAATCTATTTGGAAATGCTCTAAAGACAAACACCAGTCTTGCATTTGCTGTCTTAACTGGATGCCTTAGAATTGCAAAAGAAAGTATTTTTACCGGTCTCAATAACTTTAAAGTCTATTCCATTACCAATGTTCAGTTTGATGAGACTTTTGGCTTTACTGACGCAGAAGTAAAAGAAATGCTTCATTACTATGAACTCGACGATAAATACGAAGAAGTACGAGAATGGTACGATGGATATCACTTTGGAAAAGCAGATATCTACTGTCCATGGGATGTGGTAAATTACTGCAATGACCATTTGAATAATCCAGATGCAGAACCGGAAAATTACTGGATGAATACGAGCGGAAACAGTATTATCAATCACTTTATCGACAGCATAAATGAACCGGATATGCTTACGAAAACAGAATTAGAAAGACTTGTAAATGGAAAACTGGTGCGTAAACGAGTCGATAAAATGATTACTTATAATGAATTGTATTCCACAATGGATAATCTTTGGAGCACCCTTTTTATGACCGGATATCTCACACAGCAGGGGAAAGAAAGTGACGGACGCTACTGTCTGGCAATCCCAAACAGAGAAATCCGAAATATTATTACTGAACGGATTCTTACACTGTTTCGGAATGAGGTGAAAAACGATGGCAAAATGGCGGAAAAATTCTGTCAGGCATTGATAAATCAACAGCCGGAAAAAGTCGAAGAACTGTTAAACGCTTATTTACAAAAAACAATCAGTATCCGAGATACTTTCGTACAAAAAGCATTTAAAGAAAACTTCTATCATGGTATCTTACTTGGAATTTTAAGCTATAAAAACAATTGGGATGTCTCATCCAATCGAGAATCTGGAAATGGATTCAGTGACATTTTGATTGAAACCGATGATCCAGAAGTCGGAATTGTAATAGAAGTCAAATATACCGATGACAATGGCTCACCGGAAAGTGACTGCAAAAATGCCTTAAAACAGATTGAAACGAAAAATTACGCACAGGCGCTGGAACAGGATGGAATTCGGAAAATTTTGAAATATGGAATTGCGTTTCAGATGAAGAAATGCTGCGTTAAAACTCAAGGTTGAATCATATCTGAAAACCAGTCAAACCATTAGGTACGGGGAATTTAACATATTCTCCGTACCTGATGCATTATACTAAAGCACAATATGAATTCCATTTGGTTCTATAATCTGCTAACTGATTTGCAATACGCTCCTGCTTTTTTGATGGTTCTCCTGCATAAAAAGCGATTTTATTGAAAGTAAAATGATTGATTTCAGGAATTGAGATAGAATCTTTTAAGAAAAACTCTACATCTTTTCCCAATGCCTGTGCTATTTTTTCCATATCTGTACCACTTTCATCCTGCACTCCGGTTAACAAGCGAGATAATTTATTCTTATCAATCCCTGTCAGCATACTAAGACAGTTCTGCTTAATTTTCATCTCCGACAGATATTTGTTTAAATTATTTATAAATTTTGTCATGTTATTCTATCCTCTTTAGTGTTGTGACGGTTTACACTTTATAATATATCATACACCTTTCTTCTTATTTATCGATATTTTTCTTATTTATCGATATTTTTCCTATTTTTTGAGATTTTAAATTGTTTTTTTGCTTTAATTTGATTTTTATTTTTTATTAATCTATTATATTTTCTTATTTTTTGAGTGTTTCAACGAATGGAAATAAAATAGAAGCTTCCAATTCTACTTCTATGTAAATTGAAGCTATTAAATTTAATAGCGACTTATAAATTTGATAGTAACTTTAAAAATAATCACCTCCAGGCTATAATGAAGCAAAATGATAGCTTAAAGGTGATTTTATATGGCGAGATATAAGAAAAAATTAGAGAACGTCCTCCCCCAACCGCTAAGCCGGTTGAGGGAGAACAAGCGAATATTCCGTATCGTGGTTACGATTTTTCGAATCCGTACATCCATTTTCCTCGTAAGAACAGATACAGAAAGATCACGGAACTGATACTCCAGGTTAATGGGTATGCCCAGAAAATCACTCGTATATCTGGGAGAATACGAACTGCCACAGTAATGTAGCTTACGCGAAACAGACACCAGTCACATAACATAACGATCATTGGAACGGAGGCATTGCCTGAGCCACGAAGTACTGCTGCGATACAATGAGAAAATGCCAGCAAACAATAAAATAATGCAATAATTCTAGCCTGCATGACTCCATAATGCACAACATCAGGATCTCTGTTAAAGGCTGTGATCAGTATCGGTGCTGCCGCATATATGATAATACCTATCAATTCTGCAATCGCAATCGAACAAAGTACACCAAATTTTGCTCCCTTTTTCGCCCGGTCATACTGTTTTGCACCCAGATTTTGACTGACAAAGGTTGTCAGAGCCATCGTAAAACAGGTTACCGGCAAAAAGGCGAATCCCTCTATCTTAGAATATGAGCCACATCCTGCCATTGCCATTTTTCCAAATGCATTTATATTTGACTGTACAAAAACATTTGCGATCGCAATCACTGAATTCTGAAAACCGGATGGTACACCATTCTGGATGATCTGCTTTAGCATAAAACTGTCAAAGCGAATCTCTCGCAATTCCAGACGGTATTCCTCTTCCACTCGCAGCAGATGAACCATACAGAGCAGTGCACTGACAAACTGTGAAATTGCAGTCGCAAGTGCTGCTGATCCGACACCCATACCAAGACCTGCGATAAAGAAAATATCCAGAACGACATTGACACAGGAAGAAATAATCAGATATATCAGTGGATGACGTCCATCACCGACTGACTGCAGAACTCCAACAAAGATATTGTACATGACAACACCTATAGAGCCTGCAAAATATGTACGGAAATACACAATAGATTCTGGGAGCACATCTGCAGGAGTTCCCATCAATACCAGGATCTTTGGTGCCAGAAACATCCCCAGAACGGTCAGCAAAGCACCGGACACAAGCCCGAATGCAACCGTTGTGTGGATTGCCTTTTGCAGAAAGTCACTTTTTTTAGCTCCATAATATCGTGCAATAACAACACCTGCACCCATGGCAATGCCGTTAATAAAACCTACCATTAGAAAAATCAGATTTCCGGATGAACTGACCGCCGCCAACGCATTACTTCCAAGAAAATTTCCTACAATCAGGGAATCAGCAGTATTGTACAATTGCTGAAACAGATTTCCCAGAAACAATGGAATTGCAAAAAAAATGATCTTTTGGGAGATACTTCCCTCTGTCATTCTCAGACTCTTTTTCATAGCCAAAATTACCCTTCCCCTTCCTGCGTTCTTTGCGTGAATAGAGATAAAGGACTGCTCTTTATGGCAGTTATCTCTCTATAATTAGTGAACTACTCAGCTACAAATAACCGAGCTTCTTGCTTAAAAATTAATTGGCTTTCTGTCGGTTAATAAATGATAGAAAAAACCAGTCTAATCATATCACTTACCCTTTATGTTTTCAAATAAAATCCTTAATTTTTCTCATCTAATCTCATTTTTTTTCATTTTCTTAATGAATCCTTAGTTGAGATATCGCCATAAATGGACTATACTATTAAAATGTGAGTGTCAAAGTTAATTTTGCCACTTACCAATGTACATTTTTTTATAAGGGGTTTTTATTTTATGAATCATTTAAAACATCGGGTAATCTCTGCTGTCTGTTCGATTACCCTTTTATCCGGCACTTTTTCACTTCCGGTTTTTGCCGCCGACGCAAACTCTTCCGAAAACACGGAAGCAATTTCTCAGACTTCTGAAACTGCTGCACCGACTGATACTACAACTGCCCAATCTTCTGATCCAGCTTCTACAGATACTACATCTGGCACACCGCCGACTGACCCAAATGCTCCGCCTGAAAGTTACAACTGGGAAGTTCAATCCGATTCCTGGGCTTCCTGGCCAAAAGGTCCGCAAGTCGCTGCCGAAACTGCCATTTTAATGGACGTCGATTCAGGCGAAATTTTATATGCAAAGGGAATTGATGAAAAGCGCTATCCTGCAAGTACCACAAAGATTATGACTGCATGGCTTGCGATTGAAAACAGCAATTTATCCGACCAAATCACGTTTTCCACAGATGCCGTCTACAGTATTGAACCCGGAAGCACCCACATTGGAATCAAACCGGGTGAAATTCTTACAATGGAGCAAAGCCTTTATGCGGTTCTGCTTGCTTCCGCAAATGAAGTCTCCAATGGCGTAGCCGAATATGTCGGCGGTGGAAGTATCTCTGCTTTTGTCGATAAAATGAATGAACGTGCTGCGTCCCTTGGCTGTAACAACACACATTTTATGAATCCAAGCGGTCTGCACGATGACAATCATTATACAACCGCACGTGACCTGGCTACAATTGCCCGTTCCGCTTTCCAAAACAAAATTTTCCGAAAAATCATTGGAACAGAATATTATATAGAACCAAAAACAAATCTCACTGATGAAGAACGCTGGCTTAATAATCATAATAAAATGCTGCTCTCCGGTGAAAAACATTATGATGGCTGTCTTGGCGGAAAAACCGGCTACACCACAACCGCCGGAAATACTTTAGTCACCTTTGCCGAGCGTGACAACATGCGTCTGGTCTGCGTTGTCCTTGCCGACACCCTGCGTTTTCAGTACAGTGATACGGCTTCGCTGTTTGATTATGGATTTGGGAATTTTCATAAAGAAGTGATAACAGAAAATCAGCCGGAAACTACTGTTCAATTACTGCCTGCGGATGCGTTTTCGCTGAAAATGACAACTCCCGAATTTCTCTCCTGCGTGGAAAACGGCAACTGCGTAACCCTGCCAAATGATGTGTCTTTAGATTCGGTTACTTATGAAACACGCGTGGAAGGCGATTCCGTATTTACTGACTGTCTCTTTAACAATCAGATATTAATGACGAAACAGGTAAAGATTTTACCATCAAAATCAATTCAAAAATCATTTAAAGCGATGAATCAAAAAAAGACATCAAAATCAAAAAAGGCGAAAAAAAGACATCACTGATGTCTTTTTTCACGCCTTTTTTCCCGAAGCAGATTTCGTTTTTCCCGAATCTCAACTGCTTCTTCTTCATTAATTTTCTTTACTGTTTTTACTACATAATAATTGCCTTCATCGGTTTTCTTCAACCGGATTTTCCCTTTTAAATAACCGTGTTCCGGACAGTATGCCAGGCAGACATGGGATTTGGTATTCATAGAAAACCAGCGTATTTTCTTCTTTGCTGTATTATTACAAACAATGCATTTTGTACTTACGACTTCCCTGTCTTTCATTGCGTCTTCTTTTGTTGGAAATTCTCTTGAAATATATTTTGAATAATTCTCAAACATGACATGAATTTCTTCTTTTTTGGATTTTGGATTCTGATAAGTATCAATCGAGTAATTTTTCTCAACCACCTCAATCGGCAATTTTGCAAACACCTCCGCCGTATACCAGGCATCATGAAGTGCACGGTGAAAACTCTCTGTCTTTTCTATTTTAAGAAAATCAATTGCATATTCCAGGGAACGGCAGTTTTTTTTACCCTCACAGGCAATCCCAAAGATTTTCTGAAGGTCATAATAACGAACCGGTCCTTCTAAGAAATGCAGCATGGTATAGTATTTCAAATTTCGCTGAAGTTCAATCAAATCAGTTGGTCCCCAGGTACAAAATACAACGTCCTCTCCACACCATCTCAAAAAACGCCTTACTGATTTTGAAAAAGAAAGCCCGCTCTCTAAGGTATTTTTATCAATGTTTAAAATTTCTTTTGTTCGATAATGAAGTCTGTGATAGACAGCCGGTTTTACAATCTGCTGGAATTTATCAATTACTTCTCGATTTTCATCTAATTTTACCGCTCCAAATTCAATAATTTCAAACGGCAATCTTTTATTTTCACGGTCTTTTCCATAAGGACACTGGTTCCACTCTAAGTCAAATACAATATAATTCATTTCTTTCTTCTCACTAACTAACTATTTACTCTGCTGCTGTAATATTACCATGATGACCTCTTATTCGCAACTGAAAATCATAGTACAGAAAAAAAAGCAATACATACTTTTACAAATATGTATCGCTTCTTCTCTTTGTTTTTTATTCTTCCGCTCCAATCTGCGGCATTGGCTCTGCCAGAATTTTCATAAATTCTTCACCTGTAATTGTTTCATTATCGTAAAGATATTTTGCAAGCTGATGCAGTTTTCCGATATTATCCTCAAGAATCTTATAAGCTTTTGCATGCTGGGTTTTTACCAGTTCCACAACTTTTTTATCAATCTCAGTCTGAGTTTCAAATGAGCATGCAAGGGAAGTATCCCCACCTAAGTACTGGTTCTGAACACTTTCCATTGCCACCATATCGAAATCATCACTCATACCGTAACGGGTAATCATACCTCGGGCAAGCTTTGTCGCCTGCTCAATATCATTGGACGCACCAGTTGTAATGGAATGGAAAATCAATTCTTCCGCAGCTCGTCCCCCGGTAAAGGTTGCAATCTTATTTTCGAGTTCTTCTTTTGACATCAGATAATGCTCGCCATCTTCCACCTGCATTGTATAACCAAGTGCACCGGAGGTTCTCGGAATAATCGTAATCTTATGAACCGGTGCAGAATTTGTCTGCATCGCTGCTACAAGAGCATGTCCGATTTCATGATAGGAAACAATCAATTTTTCTTTTTCTGAAAGTACACGGCTCTTCTTCTGATAACCGGCAATAACAACCTCGATACTTTCTTCCATATCAGCCTGTGTTGCAAATTTTCTTCTGTCACGCACCGCACGAAGCGCTGCCTCATTTACGATGTTGGCAAGTTCTGCACCGGACGCACCGGACGCTGCTTTTGCAATTTCTCTAAAGTCCACATTATCTGAAACTTTAATCTTTTTCGCATGTACTTTTAAAATTTCTTCACGTCCCTGCAGATCCGGAAGTTCAACAGGAATTCGTCTGTCAAAACGACCCGGACGAAGCAGTGCAGGGTCAAGTGAATCCGGACGGTTGGTTGCTGCCAGAATAACAACACCTTTTGAACCGTCGAAACCATCCATCTCTGTCAAAAGCTGGTTCAAGGTCTGCTCACGCTCATCATTTCCACTGATATTTCCGTCTCGTTTTTTACCGATGGTATCAATCTCATCGATAAATACGATACATGGGGCTTTTTCATTTGCCTGTTTAAATAAATCTCTTACCTTTGCTGCACCCATACCAACAAACATTTCAACAAACTCCGAACCCGAGATAGAGAAGAACGGCACATTTGCTTCACCGGCTACTGCCTTTGCAAGCAGGGTTTTACCGGTTCCCGGAGGGCCTACAAGAAGAGCGCCTTTTGGCATGGCAGCTCCGATTTCTCTGTATTTTTCCGGATTATGCAGGTAATCTACAATCTCTGTCAAAAGTTCTTTTGCCTCATCTTCACCTGCAACATCAGAAAATTTAATTCCTGTGGAAGATTTCACGTAAATCTTTGCATTACTCTTTCCAAATGACATTGCTCCACCGGCGCCACCGCTGATACCACTCATCATTTTCTTACTAAGCCAGTTTCCGATAAACACAAAAATCAGAATCGGCACGATATAAGACAATAATAAGCTTAAAATCGGAGAAGTTTTCTGTGGAATTTCTTCTGAGAATTTTACTCCCGCATCTTTTAAGCGTTCTACTTCCTGTGAGTCTTTGATTCGACCGGTCTTATAAACCTGCGTCTCATTTCCTTTTTTTACAGAATAGTAGATGACATCATCTTCCAGATTGACTTCTTCTACCGTTCCACTGTCGAGAGTATCCAAGAACTCATCATAAGTGGCTTCCTTGATACTTCTCTCTGCAAGGCTTGGTACTAAAAGTGTATTTAACAGCACCAACACAATAATTACGATTGCATAATAAAATATCAAGGGTTTTTTTGGCTTTTTATCTTTTATCTCCATAGCCATATCCCCTTTCTTTTTTCTTTGTAAACTACTCGGCAACCAAGTTACCAAAGCATCTAAATTAAGTAGTTCCTTAACACTTGCTATACTAACTATTACTATTATGCGCCAATTTTTACCTATTTACAATTAAGAAACCCTGTTAATTCTCTAAAAAAAAAATGAAATTTCCAGTTACTTATCTTAATTACTTATCTTCTCCGGTTAATCTTAAGATTCCCTGGATTTCTTCCAAATCCATATCCAAAAATGCAGATAACTCTTCGGCACTGTATTTATCATCATCATCATCCATGATTTCTTTGATTTTATGCTCCAGATTTCTTACTTTTTCTACTAAAATATCATCGCTCTGTTTCTGATCCGTCTGTTCCTCTAACAGCAATAAAATTGCATTTCTGATTTCACCGGATAAAAATGCAGAAATATCTTCTGCTTCCTCAAGACTTTCCAGTGCGCCAATCAAGCCGATATTTCCCTCAGAAACCATATCTCCAAGAAAAACCTCTCCGTCATGCAGCTCTTTTGCAATTTTAAGCACTTCTTTCATATATAATTCTGTTAATCTTGATTTTGCCTGTGCCTCTCCTGCTTTTGCTAATTCAAAAAGACGTTCTCTTTCGCCTTCCTCTTCCGGAAGAATCACATTTAATGTTTCAAGATAATCCTCTAAATATTCCTTCTCTTCCTGTGTCAGCTCGGTCGATTTTTTCTCTTCTTCTGCCTCCTCTGCTTCATAAGAAAACATAGAACTTTTCTTTGGCATTTCTGGCTCTGAAACTTTTTCTGCTTTCTTTTTCTCTTCATCCGTATGGATTCCCTGAATGGTCAGATAATCATATACTTTCTGAAGCTGTGTCTCATTTAAACCATCTCCCGCAAAAAAATCCTCCACTACTTCACGGCTGATTTTTCTTCCATTGTTGACTGCAAGTCTCTGTATATCCTGTAATTTCTGCTGAAATTCTTTAATTTCCATTCTAACCTAACACACTCCTTTTTCTCACCCAATTCCACCCAGTGCAATTCCAAGAATCAGCACCAGAATACAAATCGGAACATATAAATATTTGCAAACCGGATAAAACCATTTCGTAAATGCTTTTTCTCTTCCTTTATTGACCTGTTCTTCCACATATTTCTTTCCGCATACCCAGAAGAACATAATTCCTGCCAGTCCTGCTCCGAGCGGACAGATATAAATCGACAGCACATCCATCCAGTCCGATACAATTCCCTGAATCAAAAGGGAAATCACAATTCCAACTATACCTGTCAAAGTACATGCCGGTACTCTGCCAAGTTTTAATTTTTCCTGAACCGTCGCAATCGGTGCTTCGTAAAGATTAATTAAAGAGGTCATTCCTGCCAGTAAAACTGCAACAAAAAAGAGAATCGCAATCACATGCCCTCCGGGCATAGATTTCATCAGATTTGGAAGATAAATAAATAATAATCCAGGTCCTCCCTGATTTAATTTCGCACCGGTCGTTGCCATTGCCGGAATAATGACAAGTGCTGCAAGCATTGCCGCAAGAGTATCAAAAAACGCCACACGTCCCGCAGATGCCGGAATGTTTTCTTCATCCGAAAGATAAGAACCATAAATCAAAGTTCCGTTTCCAGCTACAGAAAGGGAGAAAAATGCCTGACCCAGTGCAAAAATCCATGTTTTTGGGTTTGCAAGTGCTGTTTTATCTACTCTGAAAATGTACCGATATCCGTCAGATGCTCCCTGCTGAAATAGCACATAGACTCCAAGCCCTACAAATAATGCAAAGAAAATCGGCATCATAATCTTGTTCGCTTTTTCAATTCCTGTTGCCACACCGAACATCAAAATTCCCATGCAGAGAATTAAGACTACCACCTGCCAGATATTATTTCCAAATGCAGCTGCCATTGAACCAAACTGTGCACCAAACTCATCTACACTTTCCGGTGCAAGCGTTGCTCCGGTAAGCGTACCCACAGTGTATTTTAAAATCCATCCCATAACTACAGTATAGCCGATTGCCATTGCCATTGAACCAAGTACCGGTATCATGCCAAGCAGCTCTCCGCTCTTTCTGCTTCCCTTTCTTTCCGTCGCCATTCCAAATGCATCAATCGGTCCGGAGCGTGCTGCACGTCCAAAACACATCTCTCCTATAACTCCGGTCGAACCGATCAGAATTACAAAAATAATATAGGGAATTAAAAAAGCTCCGCCTCCGTACAGGGAAACTCTGGTGGAAAACATCCATATATTCCCCATACCAACAGCCGAGCCGATGCAGGCCAAAATAAATCCCCACCTGCTGTTAAATGATTCTCGTTTCTTCATCTGTATTCTGCGCAGGAAACCCCACCCGACGAAGAAATATTTTTCGTAGTCGGGCGTGGGAGGAATGCGCACTCCTTTCTCTTTACGTAAAATCTGATTTGAAATATCCACCAGCATATTTGTGGATGCTAAGTTTTTTGATAGCAACAGATTTTTTCTGTGGCAGCAGGATTGCTCTTGCCCCATTACAGTGACATCCGGATGTCTCGAATTGTTGCCTGTTAAACACAATAATATCGTGAGGCTGGATCGAATAATGTTGTTTCCTTATTGTTCTTCTGCCAGCGGATACTTTCTGTTGTCTGTATTGATGTAGATTCTCGGAATCTTTCTTATGATTACGGTTGATTCTGCCATTGAACAGTTCCTGACCGCTTCTCTTCTTACCGTCACGACTGTCGATATACTTCGCATCGTAGAATTTCTCCAGACACCGATTGTTCCTGCGTTTCTTCTTATAGCATACTGGTCTTGAACGATGCTTCGGATGAAACTGTCCCATTACAAGAGCATCATTGACGTGCGATTTGGTGATATCAAAAGCCCTGCGCTGTTCCTTTGTCTCAGCTCCATACGTGATATGGATATTGATATCTGAAAACTTAGATTTTACCTCGTTGTACATCTTCCATCGCACGGCGGTCATGAATGTTGCACCTTTGAACGACGCAATCTTTGGTTTCCAGTTGTACAGCCTACCACCTGGCTTATGATTTGCAGGAGTATGACATCTATCGCATACTGTAGCGAGGTTGGACATACGATTTGTGCCACCTCGACTTCGGTATATTATATGATGCACGTGCAGAATTGCACCGTCTGCTATCGTTTTTCTACAGCACTGACACGTATACTTGTCACGTGCAAACACTGCTTCACGGAGCGTTGCAATACCGTATCTCTCTCCATGCTGATAATCCGTTCCCTGTGGCAGTGGTCTATTTTCTTCCAGTGCCTTCAATACCTGTGTATCAAAATTTCCCATTTCCAATGTAATGTTGGTAATCGGCATTGCATTGCAGATGCGTGAAATCGTCTGGATATGGATATCTTTCTTATGCTCCAGAGACGGTGCAATCCATCCGTCACTACGTTTTCTGTTATTGAATCGTGACTGGCGGTATCTCTTCCTACTGCGTCTCTGTCTGCGGTACATCCTGCACGCATCGTGCTTCTGCTTCTCGTCTGTTAACGTATCAATCTGCACGCCAAGATATTCGTGCTTCTCCGATTTTACAGACGTTCCAATATGAAGATACCCGGTATCCATGCAAAGTTCTACCGTCTGAACATCACCCGTCTCTCTTTCTGTCAGCTGAATCGTAAATGGATTGTATCTATATACCGTTGCCTTCTTTGACTTGAGCAGCTTACGTGCCCGATATTCGCTTGTTGGCATCAATCGCATACCTGTCTTGCTCATAACCGCAACTGACATAAGCTGCCCTCCTTACATGAAATATTTCCGGCAGAACCGGATGGCTTACGCCTTCTGTGCCGGCCACTTTGAAACCTCAAAGCAACTCGCACAGATTCTCTATCCTTTCGGCACTGGCAAGCCAGTACCGAATCAGAGTCGGTTGTCCTCATCGCCAATGTTATCCGGTAGTTTAACGCATACCACACTTCTCCTACCCTCAGAGATGTTTAATCGCATGCCGCAGAGTCTGGGACTTGAGGAGCATCCACAGAGTGCCTATTTTACCGGTAACGTAGTGTGCTGGAAGTGTTCCTGGCTATATGAAACAGTCGACTGGCTCCGCTGCACACTGAGGCTAATCAATCTGACCTTACGGTCAACGCCTTCGATAAATAAAAACGTGACTTATAAAAACATATCTGTTTTCACAAGCCCCGTCCGAGATTTATCTCGGGCGTGGGTTATTGACAAAATTTACTCGTTTTCTCCTTTACATTTTGTATCTGAATTATAACAAAATTCAGGAGAAAAGTAAATTTTGTTTGTAACTTAGTCAGTTTGGTTCTTCCACTTTGTTCCAAGTTCTTTTAATTCCTCTGCGGTGTAAAGCGGACAGAGCCAGTATTTTTCTTCCAGCCAGTTTTCCATTAATACTTTATTTTCTTTTTGAGAATAACCTGCAAACTGACCTTTGACGTCATCGCCGATTTCATAGCGGATTTCCATTTTATCCAGATTAATTAACCAGGCTCTTCTATTATGCGCCTCTGTTTCATCTTCCAATAAAATTTCATTTTGATTTTGTGTCCGCCAAACAGTAATATCTTCAGAAGTTTCGTTTTTGTTTTCTTCTGTCTCTTCCTTAAGTGTTATTTTTTCTTCCACTGTGGATAACTCTTCATTTATTTTATAAAATACTCCATCTCTTCCATACAGAAATATTTTATCGCCTATTTTATAACTCCACATAACCTCTGAAATTAATCCTTGTTTTTGCAAATCTTCTATTACTGGTTTTATTGTTTTTGATTGAGTATAATCTGGATATTTTACATTTTTATTTTGAGTTTGATATAACAGCACTTTATCTTCTTCTATTTCTTCTGCATTTTGATTTTCCAAATCCTGATAAAGATAGACTTTATTACTTCGAACGCCTATATAGTTGTTTTCATAGCTTTCACATAAATCTATTTCTTTTTCAAAGTCCTGAATTACCCATCCATACCCTTTTTCATTTTTCACGCCTTCTATTTCACGTATTCCAAGCATATATTCTTTTCCGTTTTTCAATGACACGAAAATTATTCCATTTTCTAAATATCTTATCTTAATAATCTCTGTTGGAAATGTATATTCATAAATCAATTTTCCGGTATTTAATTCTGTTAAAATAAGTTCTTGGTTTAATATTCCTAAAAAGACATCCGTATAATTATTCGTATCTTCTTTTTTAAAAATCAACGCAGATTTTTCGTCTTTGTAACAAGTATATGCATTCACTGTTATTTCAGATATTTTCTTTGCTGTCTTATAATCATAAACCCTATATTTACAGTATTCTTCATTCGTACCATAAACACTTCTTACTACAAAATAATCTCCAATTCGTTCAGCATAACGAAAGCTCTCTTTCTCTGGTGAGGTTATCCAACTCATATCATCTTTTGAATGTTCCTCTATTGTTTCCTCTAATAAAGGTGATTTATTTCTCATAATTGTTTGATTTTCTACTGCATAAGCAATAATTTTATCTGAATAATCTCCATTATCATCGTATTTTGAAATGTTTACATAACAAATATCTTCTGAGATTGACAGTATCTCATCATAAAAATACCCAAAATATTTTTCATCCTCATAATTATATATCTCTTTTTGATTGCTGTCATTCTCTTTATACACTATCAGACTATGCTTACCTGTCTCTTCCCATAATCCAGGAATTTCTTCATTCTCTTTATACTCTTGATAATCTCTTGCAAACTGTCCATCAATCTTTCGATACTCATAAGCATAGGTTTCTGAATTATAATGCCATTCTTTTTCCTTTGCATCTACTTTTTCAAATGATTCATATTCTCCAGTTTCAGAATTTACTCTCCATAAGCGTTTTTCACACGTAAGATAAAAATACGAATTTTGTGCTTCACCTTTTGTCATTATTTTTTTATATCCATATAGCATTAACTCATTTGTGCCACCACCATCTGTCATTGCATTACCGCCAGATACATTTTTTTGCAATTTTATATCTTCTAATGGTTTCTCTTTATCTAGCAACAAATCAAGATCCCAGGATGATGACTCAAACCCCATCTCAGTCTTCGTATATTTCTTCACCAGTTTTCCACTCTTTGTCTCCCACAAATAAACCCCCGTTGCATCCTGTGCCACCACATTTTTTCCACCATTTACAAATGCAACCTTCGTAATATACGAAGTCGTCTCATATTTCTGAATCGGCAAAAAGTTTTCTCTCTGAAATACTCCCAGTTTTTCTGCGGTTGCTTTCTCTGCCGAAAAAACCGACATATTATCTTCGGTATCAGGAAGTGCATCCACTGCTGTCTCAATTGCTTCTGTCACTTTTCCATCTTCCCACATATAATCCGACTGAACAGCCATACGATTGTAGTTTTCTTCCTGCAAGAGCCGTTTTTGTTCATTTAATCGGACTGCCATGATTGAACTGTAGATACCAATTCCTCCCACTACAACCGTTACACCGCCCATGACCGCAAGACTTCTGTGAATTTTTCGTTTCTGCTCCCGCTGATATAAATCATCATAACGACATCCCAGCAGCGGAGCAGCAATTCGCAAATATTCTGTTTTTAATTTCTTTAATGATTTCCTTTCGGAATCTGCAGTTATGTTTGCTGCCAGAGGCTCTACTTCAATTTTCTCCCGAATTTCTTCTCCTTCTGCATTTTTCCGGATTTCTTCCGACCAGCAGAGTTCTTCCGGAAATACATCGCCTGGATTTCCTTCAATTAAAAGTGCCAGTATGTTTTGGGTTGAATTATTATGTAACGATTTAAAATATGAAATTTCTTCCCTGCACCATTTTGACTGTGCAAGCATAGAAGAACAAATTACAATTAAATACTCTGAATTTTCTAATGCCTCACGAATATCCTGACTCAAATCAGCACTCGTCGGCAGTTCTGTTTCATCTCGAAATACTCTCCATTTTTCCTTTTTTTCAAGCTGTTTCGGAGGATGAAATGTCTCTAAATGCTTCTGTAATGTAACTGCAACTTTTCGGTCAAATGGCTGATGCCGGTAGCTGATAAAAGCTTTATATCTCCGGTTATTCTGCTCTGTCTTATTATCTGTCTTATTTTCTGTTTTCTCTCCTGTCTCAAGCTCTTTCTCCATCTTCTTTCTCTCTTTCTTTCAACCATTCTAATGCCAGAAGTCTTTTGGTATCTTTGATATTTGCCATATCATAACTGTAAAAGTCTTTATCCATTCCACATTCATTTTTTAATGCAAGTTTTAATTCTTTCTGACCCTCATAAGCACAGATACAAGGATGCAGCTTTGCCACAAACAATTGCTGTCTTTCATTTCCACATTTAACGGCAAAAACGGCATCATCTGCACTTGCAGGGAGCCAGCCACGGGACAACATCCATCTTACCCAACGGTCATGTTCCCATACCGCTATCGTCTTATATTCACTTTCTTTTACTCCTCTGCTTCGATTTGCCAGATAATTCAGCTGTTCCACCGAAGCAAATGCCTTCTCGTCCCAGATTTCCCATGCAATCGGCATAATCTGATTTCCATTAATATCCCGAAACTGGAAAATACGATACGGCATGCTAAGAGCCAGGCTATAGGAACTGTCATGATTATATTGTCTTCCATAATAGACCTTATCTTGCTGTTCTGCCTTTTCATTGCCCGCTTTGGTCTCTTCCGGGCTCAGCCCCGCAAACTGATAATGAATACACTTTGAAAGTTTTTCAAAAGTTCCTCCTGCCATCAAATCCCAGCTATAGTATGCTGAAAGATTTCCAAACGGAATAAAAGACCAGGTATTAAACCATCTGTCTCCATATATTTCTTTTTCAATTACCAGTCTTTTTGCAGTCCATGCAATCTGGTCCTTCCGACACAGAATTGCAATCGGATTTGGATTCTCCAGTGCTGTCTCATTTCTCTGTTTAATATTATTACGAACCAGAATTTCACGGATTCTTGTTGCCAGTGAAAGATTTTCTTCATCTGATTCAGTCGCTACCGCAAAATAACCATACGGAGTTTCATTCATTATGTTCTTTAAGATATCCGCTAACTGAAAAGAATGAAAATCAATATTTTCTCCTAAAACCTCCGGCAGTTCAATCTCTTCTACATCAAAATCGCTTTTTACCATTCCCGGGTATTCTGCCTTTATTTTACGAACAAATTCTTCGCCTTTCTCATCTAACACCGTAATCTTACATAAAATCGCATTTTCACGAAATCCCATCATCCAGAATGCTTCACGAACCAGCCATTTCGCAACTTTCGATGTTCCCAAAATAATAAAATGCAGGATTGGTCTGTCTTCTTTTAATTTTTTTGCACTTTCCTTTAAATCCACCGCACGAACCGGATAAAACAAAGGGTGATGAGATAGCAGCTGTTGTGCTGCTGTTTTATCATCATCAATTATAAAAACAGGAATCGTATACTCCGGAAGACCACTTAATGCTGTATCAATCAGAGCACGGGCGATTTCTGAATCATTTCGGATAAAAATTTCTATATTCAGTTCTTTGGTCTCTGGTTTTTCATCTTTTATTAACTGTAATAATTCAAATAAATCTTCTATATTTTTTTCAAAATCATCATCCAAAAATAAAAAACGTTTTGCCGTTTTTTCATGAATTTTCATTTGCATTACCGTCAGATCAAACTCTGCAAGCCATCTCTCCCAGCTTTCCGGGATCGTCTTTTCGAATATTTTGGCATATTTATTCTTTGTATTTGAATAGCATCGTCCCACTGTGGCAGTTTCCGCCCGCATAACCTGGGGTATAATCCGACTCTCATTATTTACTTTCCACTCTTCCTGCGCCAGATAAAATCCACAGTTATTACTGATTTTCAGATAATAATCTGCAGTTTCATTTGTTGAAGATTGATATTTTCCTGCACGAATATATTTATATAATACAAATGCTGCCTCTCCACGATAACTTTTTTCTACTGCAGGTGTTAAATATAGAATTTTCTCACAGCCTTTGCAGCATCTCATCACATCTTCTCCATCAGATGCCGGATTTTGATAAATGATTCGTATTTTCTCTAACATAGCTTCAGCATCTGCATTATTTTTCCAAAGTTTTGCCGGTTCATAAGAAAACTTAACTGCCTCTTTTAAAAATGCATTACCTGCTTTCTTATCTTTTAACTGATAAGCCCGTCTTGCAAGCAGATAATTGGCTTTTCCTTTCTCGTATGGATTGTTTAATGCAATCCCCAGACACTCTTTTAGTTCTTCCAGTGAGCCTTCTTCCTTATGAAGCATTTCCTGAGCTGCTTTTATCGCATCCGATTCTTCCTCTTCTTCCACAAGCTTCGGCAGAAATAAACTATGAAGTTTTAAATCCTGTTCCGAAAATTTCGTATTTTCCATTCCAAAACTGCATAACGTAGATGCAATAATCGAAAATACTGCAAGAATCTGTGCATATTCCTGTTTATCATAAAGCTGAAATAATCTTTCCTTGATAAACAATTCATCTCTTTCTTCCTCAATTTTATCAATCAGACGATAAACTGCTTTCGCAACTTTATTTTCCTGCGTCTCTGTACATGCAGGTACTAATCGTTTCCAGTTTTCTGCGAATTCCTGAAGCATTGGATTTTCTTCAAAATTATAATCCTCATGCGCCTCATTTTTTAACTGAATCAGATAATCACTCGCATCCAGAAAACGTTTTTTTGCATCAATAGTCGCACGGCAGACTAAAGAAACATATTTTCCCTGAACTTTCCCACTTCTTACAAACATTTTTTGATATAAACCATCCGGAAAAATTTCTTTTATAAATGTTTTCTGGTCTGACTCATTTTTTGTAAATTTGACATAAATATCTTCGTATAATTGCTTCCAAGTAATTTCTATCTTCCACACAGCAAATCCCCCTGAATTATTTTATGGCTTTATTATACCTCATTCAATGCACAATATCTTGCATTTATCTTATAATTCTACTCTTTTTTCTTTCGATATTAAGGTATAATAAAAACAGATTAAAATTCAAAAGGGGGAAATTCACCATGACAAAACACTACATAGAATCCGATATTCGAAATAATTACCGTGCCTTAACCAAATGTTTAATTGAAAAACACTTAAGCATCACCACAATGGAAAGTGCAACTTCCGGTCAGATTGCCTCTTTAATTACTGATACGGAAGGGGCTTCTGCCATTTTAAAAGGGGCTTTTATCACCTACTCAAACGAAGCCAAAATTATGCAGGGTGTTCCGGCTGAAATTATTGACACTTACTCCGTCTATTCAAAAGAAACCGCCGAAGCAATGGCATGTGCCTGTGCAAAAGCTTATCTTGCCGATATTGGAATCGGTGTAACCGGCACAATGGGAAATATTGACCCAGCCAATCCGAATGCTTCTGTTCCGGGTCAGGTCTATTTTGCAATTAAAATTCATAATACCGTTTCATCTTACTATGTTGAATTAGCACCACAACCGACCAGACTCGCCTATAAACTTGCTGTAGCAAAAGAAGTATATGATAAATTAATCGAAATACTGGAAAGTTAAAGTCAAACAGGCAGTGTCCATCCCTTTAGACACTGCCTGATTTTCTGCCTCTTCCAAAATTTTTTCTATTTACTCAACCGATATAATTTCGCCCCATGGGATTCCACTTCTACAACCAGTTTTCCTTCTATTTCACCTAACTCTTTTTTCTCCCACAAATCTCGCATTTTATAACTTCCACTTAAATCTAATGCCCGAAAATCAACCGCAAAGTTTTCACTCCAGTTGGTTGTATTAAAGACTGCAAGGTAAACATTTCCGTCTTCATCGTCTGCCTGCCAGACAATCATATCCCCCTGACGGATTGCCTGGTGTGCATTACGGCTTTTCTTTAACAATGCCAAAACTTCTTCGTTGGTTAAAAGTGATTTTGTCCACTCATCCATATCGGTCAATTCACAACCAATCATAAGCGGAGAACGGAAAATATTCCATAAGGTAAGCATGGTTCTCTGCTCTGCTTTTGAAAGTCTTGTCCATCTGTCACTTAAACCATGTTCGCATCCCCGAATTGAGATATGGCCAATCGGAAACATATCACAGTCTGGGAAACAGCCTTCCGATACATAAGGAGCCCAGTTATTACAGCGGTCAAACATTTCCATAATGTTTTCCCAGCAGTCCCAGAAATCATTTGTGATTCTCCACAGATTTGCATATTTTCTTAAATGTTCTGCCTGCTCTACCATTGCCGGTCCAGGAGAAAGACTTAAGACGATCGGACGTCCACATTTTTCAATCGCCCGATGAATCATTTCAATTTCATTTCCGCCATACTCCAATGTGCTTTCATCTCCAGGTCTGCCATATTTTACGCAGATATCATCCACTTTAATATAATCTACACCCCATGAAGCGTACAATTCTAAAATAGAATCATAATATTCCTGTGCTCCGGGCTGGGTCGAATCTAATCCATACATATCGGAATTCCAACAGCAGATAGAAGCCGGATGTGTCACCTGACGTGCTGTATAAGAAGTTCCCTTAATTGTCACATTTGCAGAAACTGCCTGACGCGGAATCCCCCTCATGATATGAATTCCAAACTTCAAACCTTTTTCATGCACATAATCCGCAATCTCTTTAAATCCTTTTCCCCCTTTTGCGGATGGGAAACGATTCTCCGCCGGAATCAGTCTGCCATATTCATCCATACATAAATCAGCAAACTTATGATAATGACTGGAATCCGCAGTCGGCTCATACCACTGGATATCACATACAACATATTCCCAGCCATACTGTTTTAAATGCTCTGCCATATAATCTGCATTCTGTTTCAATTCTTTTTCTGTTACCGATGCCCCATAGCAGTCCCAGCTGTTCCAGCCCATCGGCGGATTTTTCGCAAAATCGTTTTTGTTCATATCCATTCGTTCCTCCCATACAAATTTTTGCTATTTTTATTATACCTTTTCCACATTTTGTCCACAATAAAAAAGACTTTTCCCCATACAAGTTTTTTTGTTGTGGATAATGTGTTTATAGAACACAATTTCTTTTCAGACCCAAAATTAAAAACGGGACACCTGACCTAAGCCAAGTATCCCATCTTTTTCATCCTTTAGAATATTACATCTCCAAATGCACTGCACCAGTCTGGCGAATCTGCATCACATAAATATTTTCTTCTCCCATATAAGGAGTCATCATCTCCACATATTTCGGTGTTAAATCTTTTGGAAGTACTGCTGCAATGACACCGGCAAATCCACCGCCATGCACTCGGCAGTATCCTCTTCCTTCTTCTTCGATAAATAATTCGGTCAGCGCAAGTGCAACCGGAACTGCCTGTTCTGTCTCATCTTTTGTTGCAAAGCAGTTCTGTAACCATTTCCAGGAGGAATTTCCTGATTTTGTAATGCAGCTTAAGAAGGTTGCATAATCTTCTTCTTTGATTGCTTTTACTGCAGTATCTACTCTTTTTTGTTCTGCAAAGAAATGCAGGGCACGCATTACTGCACGGTCACCGGCTTCTTCTCTTACTTTATTAAGATTTGCCATAAATTCTTTTTCGTCCACATCCGCAAGCACTTCTTTTCCAAATACCTTTGCGGCACGTTTCATTTCAACCGGCACTGCGGAATATTCTTCACTTAAGTCTGCATGACCTTTTCCTGTATTTACAATAATTAAGTCATATCCTAACTTATCATAACCGAATTCCACTTTTTCTACTTTTGGCATTTCCTCTTTGAAATCAATCGCAATGACTCCGCCTACTGCACATGCCATCTGGTCTAACAGTCCGGACTGTTTTAACCAATATTCATGTTCTGCATACTGTCCGATTTTCGCATATTCAACATAATCAATTTTTCCTTCATTGCTGAAGTAGTTCATGATTGCGCAAATCAGCATTTCAAAAGACGCAGATGAACTGACACCGGCTGCACCGATTACCTCTGTTGTGATATAAGCATCAAATCCTTCTACTTTGTATCCTTTTTTTATGGCACATTCAAACATACCGATTAATAAAGATAAGGTTCCTTTGCATTTACATTCAGAATCCAGATTTTCCAAATCAATGGTAATTGCTTTGTATCCCTCACTGATTACATGAACCAGAGAAGTTCCGTTTTTTCTTGCTGCTGCAATGGTATCCATTGCAATGCTTGCAGTTAATACTTTTCCATGATTATGGTCGGTATGATTTCCAAGAATCTCGGTTCTTCCCGGTGCACTGAAGAAATCCACTTCTCCCTCGCCAAAACATTCTTTAAATTTTGTTGCCAGATGTTCATATCTTGCCTGTTCCTTCGCTAAGTTTTCTTCTCCATAAACACTGCTCAGTACGCTTACTTCTTTTTCTGATTCAAACATTCCCATTTTTTTACCTTCCTTTATTGTATTTTTCTTTTCTTTACGTTCACACTTGTAAGTTTTGTTACTTGTATTATAATGGAGTTATAGACACTAATACAAGGAATATCATGGGGATTATATGGAGGATATTGAGATTTTATGCAAATACAGACGAATCGAAACCAGAGGGAATTAAAAAGCCATGGAGATGTTTCTTTCCCGATTCTGGTCAGCCATGAGAGCATCACATCTTATGAGTTAAATACCTTTTCCTGGCACTGGCATCCTGAAATCGAATTAACATTAATTGAAGAGGGCGAAATGATGTATCAGATTAACGGACATGAAATGCATGTCCAAAAAGGAGACCTACTGTTTTCCAACTGCAATGCTCTGCACAGCGGTCACTCCATTGACGGAAGAGCCTGCTACTACTGGAGTATTACTTTTGATTCAAAATTAATTTATGGATTTGAAAACAGTCTGATTCAGACCAAATATGTCGATGCCGTTGTAAGTGCAAAAGAATTTTCCTCTCTTTTATTTGATGGCAGTGAATCCTGGCATCACGATTTAAAAGAACTGGTCTGTGAATTAATCTCCCTTTTCTCCGATAAATCCGATTTTTATGAAATCAAAATTCAAATGCAGCTTACAAAAATCTGGCTGATGCTCCTCGAACACAGAACCTCATTTTCTTTAAATGAAAATGCTCTGAATCCGAAAACATCAGCCAGATTAAAAGCCATCTTAAGTTTTATTCACGAAAATTTTGAAAAGAAAATCTCTCTCGATGATATTGCCAACTCAGTTCATTTATGTAAAAGCGAATGTTGCCGTTTTTTTAAAAAACACATGCAGGAATCACTTTTTGATTATCTTCTGCGTTACCGAATTGAACAAAGCATTCCTTATCTTAGAAACCCTGAATTTTCCATCACTGAAACTGCACTTTGCTGTGGCTTTAGTGATGCCGGATATTATTCCCGCATGTTCAAACGCTATACCGGAATGTCCCCAAGAGATTACCGGATTGGTCTGTTTCCGGATTACGACAGGTAACCCCTCATATGTCATTATTTTCTTTCCTACACTTTGTAGGAAAACTTTGAATTTTTCCCCACTTTCTGCGGCTTGTTATTTCTCTCTACCCTGCTAAAATAATAAATATAAAAAGCAGGAAACGAAAGGGAAATCCTTAATTATATTGTTTCAGGAGGTGTTTCATTTGATTATTATTGGGGAAAAAATCAATGGTTCCATTCCATCTGTAGCAAAGGCAATCGCAGAACGTGATTCCGAATTTATCAAAGAACGCGCAAGAAAACAGGCTGCTGCAAATGCCACATATATTGATTGTTGTGCATCTGTTCCGGAAGCCGAAGAAGTAGAAACTTTAAAATGGATGATTGACTGCATCCAGGAAGTAACCGATTTACCGATTTCTGTTGATAGTCCAAGCGCTGACGTTTTAACGCAGGCATATAAATTCTGCAAACGTCCCGGAATCTTTAATTCTGTATCCGGAGAGGGCGATAAAATTGACAAAATCTTTCCTCTTATGGCACAGGAAGAAAACAAAGACTGGCAAGTTATCGCACTGTTAAGTGATGATACCGGTATCCCAAAATGTGCAGCCGACCGTCTTCGTGTCTTTGACAAAATCATGGCAAAAGCCAAAGAGTATAATATCAATCCGAGCCGAATTCATATCGACCCGTTAGTTGAAATGCTTTGTACTTCGGAAGACGGAATTGCAATGAATATCGAAGTCATACAAACTGTCCGAAAACAGTATTCATCGATTCATATTACAGCAGCTGTCAGCAACATTTCTTTTAATCTTCCGGTTCGTAAACTGATTAACTACGGATTTTTAATTCTTGCAATGAATGCAGGTCTCGACAGTGCAATTATGGACCCGACAAACCGCGATATGTTAGGTCTTACCTATGCAACAGAAGCATTACTTGGTGAAGATGAATTTTGTATGGAATACATCGGAGCGTACAGAGAAGGCTTAATTGGTCCATTACCAAAGGCTTAACTTTAAACATTTGAAAATATATTGGAAAATTAATTCAATCGAAATAATAGGGAGGTATCACTATGAGTAAACTTCAAGATGTTGAAAATGCAGTTGTTTCCGGAAAATCTAAATTAGTTGCAGGTCTTGTTCAGGAAGCCTTAGACGAAGGATGTTCCGCTCCTGATATTTTAAATGGAATGATTAATGCAATGGGTATCGTCGGTGAACGTTTCAAAAAAAATGAAATCTTTGTACCTGAAATGCTTGTCGCAGCCCGTGCAATGAAAAAAGGCGTCGATGTATTAAAACCTCATCTTGCTTCCGGAAGCGCTGGTGTTTGTGGAAAAGCAATTATTGGAACTGTTGCCGGTGACCTTCATGATATCGGAAAAAATCTGGTTGCCATGATGATTGAAAGTGCTGGATTTGAAGTCATTGACCTCGGAGTTGACGTTCCGGTTGAAAAATTCATCGAAACCGTTAAAGCAAATCCAGATGTTAAAATTGTCGGATGTTCTGCACTTCTTACCACAACCATGCCTGCATTAAAATCTACAGTAGAAGCCTTAAATGCAGAAGACTTCCGCTCTCACATTAAAGTTATGGTTGGAGGTGCTCCTATCACTCAGGAATTTGCAAATGAAATCGGCGCAGATGCTTACACACCGGATGCTGCAAGTGCTGCACAGAAGGCAAAAGAACTGGTAGCTTAATTTCTATTTGATGTTTGTCATTTTTAATCCTTACACTTTACCAAAAGAGGCTATGTACTTTCATGGCCTCTTTTTCTACTTTTACTGCCTAGATAGATTTACTGTTTTTTTAATTTCTGCTATAATTGATACAAAATGCACGACAATTTCAACCTTATTTATTATTTTGACATTTATTGGGGGAATTTTATTGAAACTTTTTAACATTCACTTTATCAATGAAAATCAAGTAATCCAGGTACCAGAAAATACAACCCTGTTAGAAGCTGAAATCAAAGCAGGACTTATACCGGATGCCCCCTGCGGAGGTCAGGGCACTTGCGGAAAATGTCTGGTTCAAATAAGAGTTCAGGAAAAATCCGAACTTGTAAAAGCCTGCCAGACAAAAGTTCATTCAGACATAGAAATAGAAACTCTGAAACATACTTCAAAGCATGCCATTCTCCATGAAGGTTTTTCCCGTCCGGTTCTTTTAAAACCTGCCCTCTCCTGTCATGCAATCAAATTAGAAAAAGCAAAACCCGGAGAAAATGCTTCTGACTGGCAGCGCCTTACTACTGCACTCACAAAGGTTTCCGGAACTGACATGAGATACCTTGAACCTGACTTGACCTTTGTTTCACAAATTTATACGTTGCAAAAAGAGAAGATTTATGCCGTAACCCTTAAGAACCATCTGCTTGATTTAAAAAATGCTCCTGTCATTCCTTATGGTGCAGCTTTTGATATTGGAACTACAACCGTGGTCGGCTATCTTATTAATCTGACCACGGGAAAAGTGTGCGCTGTTGCAAGCACCATGAATCCACAGGTTCAATTCGGTGCGGATGTTATCATGCGTGCAAACTATGCATTAGAACACGGAACCAAAGAATTAAGCAGTTGTATCCAGACTGCCATTAACAAACTGATTGGACAGCTTACAAAAGAAGCAGAGATTGAACGAAATCTTATTTATCAGGTCATCATTGCCGGAAATACCTGTATGCACCATCTATTTCTTGGAATTTCTCCGGCATCTCTGGTTCATGCACCATACAATCCGGCAGTCAGTCAGATGCTTGATTTAAAAGCCTCTGATTTTTCTCTTTCTATTCATCCAAACGGACGCCTTATCATGTTACCGGATATTGCAGGATTTGTGGGAGCTGACACCATCGGCTGTCTGCTCTGTACCCGCCCGGACTTAAAAGAAGAAATCACACTCACCATAGACATTGGAACCAATGGTGAAATGGTTCTTGGAAATGAAGAACGCCTTGTCACCTGTTCTACTGCTGCCGGACCTGCTTTTGAAGGTGCTAAAATTGAGTGCGGCATGCGTGGCGCTGCTGGTGCCGTTGACCATGTACACTTTGAAAACGGTGATTTGAAATACACGACAATTGAAAATGAAAAACCGCTCGGTCTCTGTGGTTCCGGATTGATTGATTTGACTGCAGAACTGTTAAAGAATCATCTAATTGATTCTTCCGGAAAATTCATCCAGTCCAAATCTTCTTTTACTTTAATTGAACCAGATGAAAGCCGGAATTTTAACGGTGTCTATCTGACCCAGAAAGATATCCGCGAAGTACAGCTTGCAAAGGCTGCCATTGCAGCCGGAATTGAAAGTCTGGAACAGGAACTTGGAATCACCGAAGACCAGATTTCCAAAGTATACATAGCCGGAGCCTTTGGAAATTATATGAATCCACAAAGTGCCTGTGAAATCGGAATGATTCCATTTCACTTAAAAGATAAAATCGTTCCAGTTGGAAATGCTGCAGGAGAAGGTGCAAAAATCGCATTGATTAACGAAGAGGAACTTTTATACGCAGACAAACTTGCTAAAAAGATTTCATTCGTTGAACTTGCCGCATCGGAAGATTTTCAGGACTGCTTTGTCGATAATCTGGAATTTCCTGATTTTTCTTAACACATATATGCTCTCGGAATCTTTATCTTTGCCGATAAGACTCCGAGAGTACATAAATCGAATAGAGGTGTATCTCTCATGATTAATTACAAAGAATTAGAAGATATCGGTCACAAAACGGGATTTACCCACATTGTACCCCTTGACTGTAAGACCATTGAACTTTTACCTGAAGTCCGCCAGATGTGTCAGGCTGATACCTGTCACATGTATGAGAAAAACTGGAGCTGTCCGCCCGGATGCGGAAGTTTAGAGGAATGTCGTCAAATTATCGGGCGCTACACCCACGGAATTATTGTTCAGACAGTCGGGGACTTAGAAGACGAGCTTGATGGTGAAGGCATGATGGAAACTGAACATCAGCATAAATCTCATTTTTATGAAATGGAAAAAATATTAAGGCAGGTCTGGCCGGATATGCTCGCTGTCGGAGCCGGATGCTGTACGAAATGCAAGACCTGCACCTATCCGGATGCTCCCTGCCGTTTTCCGGGAAAATCATTTTCTTCCATGGAAGCCTACGGCATGCTTGTCACTCAGATTTGCGAGAGAAATCACTTAAAATATTATTATGGACCCTGCACCATCGCTTACACCAGCTGTTATCTGCTAGAGTGAACTTAATACACAAACACAGGAGGAATTTTTATGACTACACTTGAACTGCTAAAAGAGGCCATCGAAGTCGGACATCCCCGTGATGCACAGGCTCTTGTCTACCAATGTCTCGAAGAGGGCCTCTCCTCCTCGGAAATCATTGACCAGGCAATGATTCCGGCAATGAAATCAGCCGGAGAATACTACAAAAATAATGATGCTGATATCCCGCGGATTTTATCTGCTGCCAGAAGTGTGAGAAAAGCCTATGATATTTTGCAGGAAAAATTCGGTTCTCTGGAGGATGAATCGCTTGGAACCATTATTCTTGGAACTGTAGAAGGAGATTTACACGATGTTGGCAAAAATCTGGTTGCTTTGATGTTTCGAAGTGCCGGATTCAAAGTAATAGACCTTGGCGTCGATATTTCCGAAAAACAATTTTTAAAAGCCGTAAAAGAAAATCCGGATGCCTCTATCGTCTGCATTTCTTCTCTGCTTACCACTGCACTGCCTGAAATGCAACAGGTCGTAAAATCATTAAGAAAACATGACCCAAAACATAAACTAAAAATTATGGTTGGCGGCGGCGCTGTAACCGAAGAACTTGCAAAACAATTTGGAGCTGACGCATATAGCGACAGTGCCATAGAAGCTGCCGAAAAAGCAAAAACTTTTATTATTTAACAAGCAACGGAGCTTAAATTTTATGAAATTATCTACTGAACTTCTTTTTGAAAAATTACAGACCGAATTTACAATAACCGCTTACGGAAATTTATCAAGTGCGGATGGATTTTTGCGCCCTTTTTTATATGATTCCAAACCGCTTATCGATTCCCGACCGATTTATGAACCCCTCGATAAATCCAAGGGAATCACCCCGGGTCATGTCTGCCTTGCCCACGGAAAACGCTTAGAAGAATTTATTCCTCATATTTTTGAAGAACATTTTTTAGTTTTAACCGGTACCAGGGGCGACGTTCAAAAACTTTCCTCTGCTGTCTTTCCTTATGTCGTTCTTTCTGAAAATACATCTTTAAGCAGTGTTTTAAATTTTCTGCAGGACATCTTTGATTTTTATGATGACTGGAGTAACGAATTAAATACTTTTTTATTAAAAAATGATGATATTACTCTGCTTCTTCACAATGCTCTCAAAATTTTTCAAAATCCACTTTCTGTAATCAGCGTGGATTTTTCCCTGATTGCCGAGACCGGAGAAGAAAAAATCCCGGAAAAATCCAGAATTTTTTCAGATAAAGAACCAAATATTGATTACATCAATGCGCTTACACAGGACGAGACCTATCAGTCTTTCTGTAACAGTCCGACTCCGTTTTTCTTTCCAGGATATATCACAGGAATTTCTACTCTCACCATGAACATTTTTCAAAATGGAGTTCCTACCCACCGGCTTATCCTCTATGAAGCACAAAAACCCATTACCAGGGGCGAATATTGTCTGCTCTCCCATCTTGCCGGTTATGTTGAATATCTGCTCTATCATCAACATATTCCGATTTCCGGACAAGCAAATGATTTGCATCGTATTCTTCAGACAACACTTTCTGATAGAAGTGCAGACTATCTCGATATCAGTCATCAGCTTTCTTCTCTTGGCTGGAACACCCGGCATGAATATCTCTGCCTTGTCTATCAGACCACCTATCTGGATCAGAAAAATATGACTACACGCGCCATTTGTAACTACATGGAAAATCATTTTCCGGACTGCTCTTCTTTTTTATTCAAAGATGAAATCGTCACATTTTTTAATCTTTCACTTTTACATGCAGGCAGTGATGAAATTGCTTCAAAACTGACTTATTTTATCCGAGACAGTTTCTTAAAAGCCGGATACAGCCGTGCCATGACCGGACACATGAATCTAAGACGTCAGTATGTACAGGCGAAAACAGCACTTGATGTCGGCAGTCGAAAAAAACCTTATGTATGGATTCATCATTTTAACAATATCGCTCTCCCTTATATTTTAGAGCAATGTACCCGCCGACTTCCCGCTTCTATGATTTGCTATGAAAATCTGTTAAAACTCCAGGCACTTGACCAGAAACAAAACTCGGAATATGTGCTGACTTTAAAAATCTATCTCGAACAAAATTTAAATGCCACGCAGACTGCAAATGAACTTTTTATCCACAGAAGTACGTTTCTCTACCGGCTTGAGAAAATAAAATCTATTTTAGATTCTAATTTAGACGACCCCGACGAGATTTTTTACCTGAATCTCTCTCTTCGTCTGCTCGAACAGGAAGCAGAAAAAAATTAATGATCCAGATACTTTTTTTCTTCTCTTCGATAAACCGAGAGTTCCACATACAGCCTGGATGCAAAATCATCCAGGTCTAATTTTGTCAGCTCCTTGATTCGTTCTAACCGATTCAAAAATGTGCTCCTGTGAATAAACAGTTCTTTTGCCGTATGAGCCGCATTATAACGACATTTCACATAACATTCCAATGTCTTATAATACTGTGTCCCCATCTGTCTGTCATGCTCCATCAGCTTTTGCAGTGCCAGGGAATCTACTTCTTCCGAAAGAAATTCCTCCGCTCCATGCATCATCAGATACATCAATGCATACTCATCAAACCGATAATTCCACTGTTCCGGATTTCTCTTCATCCCCAGTTCAAATCCTATCTCCGTCTGTCTGACCGCAGACATAAAGCGTTCTGTCTTGGTAAATTCACGGCTCGATGCGGCAGTCAGCAGATTCTCTCTCAAAAAATAAGCAAGGTCTGACTGAAAATCCACCATTGGACTTCTTGAAGTATTTAACAAAACATACAGACCTCTATCTGCAATCACACAGCATGTATCTTTCCATCTGCGTTCCATTTCCGGACAAAGATAACGTTCAAATAATTCCCTGTCTCGTCTGCATTTAGAACGAAGCTCAATCAAACAGAAATGTTCCCCTTTTTTCCATCCAACATTTTCAAATGCAACGTCCCACTTCTTCTCCGGACAGCTTTTTCCATCCAGACATTGTTTCATCACCCGATGTAATTCATCCATTGACACATCCGATTGATTAAAAGAACCATAACGTGCATACATTTTTTCTACATAATCTGCAAGCAGTTCCAATAAATCCTTATGATAATCGTTTTTCAGTGGAAAACTCGAGGAAAGTGCCGTAAGTTTTCCTACATAAGTCCCTTCAAAAAAAATATTTTTACATAAATAAGTTCCCTGTTCTAAACTATAACTATATACACCTTTTAATTTAATGGTGTTTTCGTAAGAAAAATCGCAGATAAATTCACTGACAAATTTTAAATCCAACGCATTTTGAGAATTTTTGAATGGTACAAAATATCCATCTCTATCCACGGCTGCAACATAAGCAAACTTCTCATCTGTCAGTGCCACCGGTGTTTCAAAAATCTTTTCGCAGCAACTCATCAAGTGTGTAAAATCAAGATTTTCCATAAACACATCTATAACCGATTTTTCAAACTTTTCAAAATAAAAAAAGATTTCCTGAAGCCGGTTGAAAACTTCCTCTCTTTCCACTTCTTTATCCAGTATGATTAAATCTCTATCTGTCCTGCAAAATATAGTGTCTACCTCTCCAAAACAGATAAAAACACAATCTTTTAAAGCGGGAGAGTCCAACGTGATTTTCTCAAGTTTTTCATTTTCCACTAACACGATATGCCCTGAAAGATTCTCCCCTTTCCTGTAATAAAGTGGCTTTTCTACAAGAATTTTCTTTGGATTACAGGAAATTCTGCGAATCAAAAATAACTTTTTCAGATGATAATAAATTTCGTTAAATGTAAGCTTCATAGTACATTTCCTCCATACTACAAAGTGTAGTGTCACACCCTCTAAAAGTCAATTATTTCATCGGATTTACGATTTCATAAATTCCTGCTATGATAAAACTATCTTAAGAGAACGAAGTCAAGCGGATATTCGCAATCCGCTTTCGCTACTTGCTCATAACCAAATAGCTGCTACGCAGCTTATCAGAAGGGGCTTGCCCCCTCCTGATACAAGCAAGTCCCCACCCCTGCTTATTGCTTTTTGCAATTGAAGCAGAGGACTTCCTTGATTTGGTTAAAAAAAGTAAAAAAAGAATAACGAACGTAACAAATAAAGGAGGTTTTTTTATGTTAACTAAACGTCAGAACTTATTAGAAACCATCCATGGCGGAAAACCAGACCGCTATGTGAATCAGTATGAAGCATTTGCTATGTTATTCAACAACCCACACAGCATGCATGACCCTGCTCCGGAATATGGAAAACCACCGGTTAAAAATGCATGGGGTATCACAAAAGTATGGCCGGAAGGCACACCTGGCGCATTCCCGATTCATGATGAAGAACACATTGTATGTAAAGATATTACAAAATGGCGTGAAACTGTTCATGCACCACGTCTGGATTATTCCGATGCCGAGTGGGAACCTTTTATCAAAGAAGCAGAAAAAATCGACCGAAATGAATATTTTGTGACACAGTTTATTGCTCCCGGAATTTTTGAACAATGTCATTATCTTCAGGAAATCCAGAATGCATTAATTAATTTTTATGAAGAACCGGAATATACTCAGGAATTAATTGATTACTTAACAGAATGGGAACTCGAATATGCAGAAAAAATCTGTAAATATATTAAACCGGATGCACTCTTCCATCACGATGACTGGGGAAGCCAGAATTCTACTTTTATTTCTCCTGATATGTTTGAAGAATTTATTCTGCCATCCTACAAAAAAATTTACGGCTATTATAAATCTCATGGTGTTGAGCTAATCGTACACCACTCCGATTCTTATGCGGCAACTTTAGTTCCTTACATGATTGATATGGGAATCGATATCTGGCAGGGAACCATGAGCTCCAACAATATTCCAGAATTAATCCAAAAATACGGAGACAAAATTACCATCATGGGTGGAATTGACAGTGCCTCTGTTGACCGTCCGGATTGGACACCGGAACTGGTTGAAAAAGAAGTACGCCGTGTCTGCGAAGAAAACGGTACAAAATTCTTTATTCCTTGTATCACACAGGGTCTTGGAATCAGTACCTTCCCTGGTGTATACGAGACAGCAAGCGAAGTAATTGATAAAATCAGTAAAGAAAAATTCTAATCTCTTCTCTATACCAAAAGGACGAAGCTTCAAAAGCTCCGTCCTTTTTTCGATACAGATCATCAAACGATATCAACTTAAATCGGCATATTTGCAATAAATAAATACATCACAATAAAATGGCAGATACTTCCCCCCATCACAAACAGATGGAAAATTTCATGAGAGCCGAAATTTTTATGCTTTGCATTAAATAACGGTACTTTGAGTGCATAAATCACTCCACCAACAGTATAAATGATTCCACCTGCCAACAGCCAGCCAAATCCTGCCGGATTGAGTGCTTTTACAATCGGAATAAAAGCAAATACACACAACCAGCCCATTGCGATATAAATCACAGAAGAAAACCATTTTGGACAGGTAATCCAGCATGCCTTCACAATCGTTCCAACTATTGCTACTGACCATACCGCAATACAAAGAATCGTTCCTGTTTTTCCATGAAGTGCAATCAGGCAGACAGGAGTATAGCTCCCGGCAATTAAAAAGAAAATCATAATGTGATCCATTTTTCTAAGTCTGCGGTTTACTTTCTCAGTTGAATCCACTGTGTGATAAATTGTACTCGCTGCATACAACAGAATCATACTCAGAATAAAAATGCTCATCGCAATCAGGTGAATCTTATCCGGTTCTCTTGCTGCCTTTAAAAGCAGCGGGGCAGCCGCAAGTACTGCCATCACACATGCAATAAAATGAGTAATTGCACTTCCAGGATCTTTTATTTTAAATTTCATACAAAACACTCCTCTCTGTTCTGCAAAATTATATGATTAGTATTGTTTATTATTTTATGTAGTTTTAATTACTACTTGTTACGAAATATAATACTACTTATTTCTTCTTTTTGCAAGTAATTTTTGAGAGAAGTAATCGACTTATTTTGACAAAACAGAAGTAATAAAAAAAGAAGTACGAATTGAAGAATTTCTTCATTCCGTACTTCTTTTTTTATTACTTCTTATTTCAGGCTTATAAATTATCCAAAGTATCTCTTTAACAGTCCAGCAAATGCTTTTCCGTGTCTAGCTTCGTCTCTTGCCATTTCATGAACAGTATCATGGATTGCATCTAAGTTTGCTGCTTTTGCACGTTTTGCCAGGTCAAATTTACCGGCTGTAGCACCATTTTCTGCTGCAACACGCATTTCCAGGTTTTTCTTTGTGCTGTCTGTTACAACTTCACCTAATAATTCAGCGAATTTTGCTGCATGTTCTGCTTCTTCGTAAGCTGCTTTTTCCCAGTATAAACCGATTTCCGGATATCCTTCTCTATGAGCAACTCTTGCCATAGCCAGGTACATACCAACTTCAGAACATTCACCTTCAAAGTTTGCTCTTAAGTCTGCTAAGATATCTTCGCTTACGCCTTTTGCAACACCAACTACGTGTTCTGCTGCCCAGCTCATTTCGTCTTCTTTCTGTTCTACAAATTTGTCAGCGCCAACGCCACATACTGGACATTTTTCCGGTGCTGCTTCGCCTTCATAAACATATCCACACACACTACATACAAATTTTTTCATAATCGTTTTCTCCTTTTCTAATTGATAATTTATTTTTTAGATTTTTAATAACAATAATTATTACTGTTTTAATATAACATACTTGACTTTTTTTGTCAACTAGTTTTTTTCTTTTTTAATTCCTGACTTTTGTTTTCCAGACACTCCTTACAGATTCCATAAAATGTAGTTCTATGTCCGTGGATTTCACCATCAAAGTTTTTGGCAATCCGTTCTGTAAGACCTGTCAGATGCTCATCTTCAATATCAAAAATATTATGGCATCTGGTACAGATGAAATGACTATGCGGTTTTGCATTTCCATCAAAGCGATCCGGTCCGTCTCCTGTCGGAACTTTTACAATTTCATCTAATTCCACTAAGAGCGAAAGATTTCTATATACCGTGCCAAGACTGATATTGGGATACTCTTTACGAATTGACGCATATACATCATCAGCAGTCGGATGCTCTTTTGAGGCTTTTACAAACTCTCGAATGGATTCCCTCTGACGGCTGTATTTCAATGTAGCCATCGCATTTCATACCCCCTTTAATTCTTACTTTGATAACAGTAATTGTTACTGTGATTAAAATATATCATACTTAACAATTTTAGTCAAGTATATTTTTAAAATTTTTTTCAATTAATTTAAGCTTGTCCTTTCTTGCAAGCTGTTTGATTTCCCACTCTCTTCTCATTGCTTCCTGCCTGGTCAAAAATCTTTCATAATAGACCAGCTCCACCGGGCGTCTTGCCCTTGTATACTTTGCGCCTTTTCCGGCATTATGATTCTGAATCCGCTTCTCCAGATTGTTTGTCCACCCTGTATAAAGACTGTCATCCTTACACCTTAAAATATACGTATAGTTGGCACTCTCCTGATTTTCCATTTCACAAATTCCTTTTATGTAATGGGCACTGACAAAACAGCACCCTTCTATTTTTAAGCCGCCGATTTTAAGAAGTATTTCACTCAAAAAATTTTCACTTTTTTATAGTCTAAATTGAATCGGCTGCGGATTTTCTTTTCCGCATACTTTATTATACTCCTCTGTGCTTCAAATGTGAATCTTTACGCGGTATTTCCTGTTCTGTTTTTATGGCAGATATTCCAGCGGGTCAACCGCTACTCCATCCTTTGTCATTGCAAAATATAAATTAGAACCTTCTTTGCTGTAGTACTTCGTCGGTTCACTCACATAACCCAATGTTGCTCCGGCTTCCATATAGCTTTCCGGCTCAAATGCTGTCTCTTTTAACTGTCCATAAACTGCCTGATAGCCATTCCCCAAATCAACGGTCATGGTAAGTCCGGTTTCTTCGTTATTTACAACAGAAACAACCTTTCCATTTGCAACTGCAAGCACCGGTGTTCCCACGCCTGCCCCAACTGCAATTGCCGGACTGTAGCGGTATTCATTTAACGTCGGAAAATAAATCGTATGATCCATGTTATAATCCAAAAGCACCTGTCCTTCTACCGGCCACTGCATCAGCGAACTTTCCGTAAAATTCACTTCCGGTATTGATTGCACAGCTTCTGTCTGAGTTTCAACAGACTCTTCTTCCTTTATTTGTGTTTCTATATTTTGCTCTGCCTCGTCTGTATTTTCCGCTTCTTCCGGTTCTTCTGTTTCTTCTTCCATTACTCTTTCTCCCTCTACCTGTGAAGTATTTACATCCTGTGTTTCTGGATCCTTCGATTCTGGATTCTGTGTTTCTGAATTCCGGTTTTCTTCCGTAGTTTCTTTTTCCTCTGTTTTCATTGCCTCATCAATGGAATCGCCCTCATTTAAGACAAATTCTTTTTCATTTGGTACATTTTTACTTCCGGACTGATAAACCACCGTACAAGTACCTGCAATTACTGCCATCAGCATCAGTCCTAAAGCAAGATGGGTTCTGTTTTTTCTTCTCATATTTTCACCTCAACCTATATGGAGCATCCGCCCCTTCTTGTTTTCATCTATAGGATTGCCAAAATATGAGAAGTTATTCATTTTTTTGCATCTCTACTTCTATTAATTCTAAACCCGGAAAAAAATAGTTTAAAATTTCCTGATACTGCTTGTTTTCCTCCGCCATTTTTCCAGCCGTCCACTGGCTGAGTCCCAGTCCATGTCCGACTCCCCTGCATAAAAAACGAATCATTTCCTTATCTGTCTGTACAATAAAACAGGAAGAAGGAAGCTTTAGAAGTTCACGCATTTCTTCCCCTTGAAAGTCCTGATTCCCTGCCTGAATCTCCAACACATACCCCAAACGATCTGTTTCTTTGATTTTAATCTCCCCGGCATCTTTAATTTCAAATCCTGCATATTCTTTTTTTATTAATCTGCGAAACTCTTTTAACTCAAAATAACATCCATTGACATAAAATGGACTCTTCTTATCCTGAATCGTGTCTACAGAAATCAAATAAGCAAAATTTTCACCCAGAAGTTCCTTTCCATCTCTGCTTCGTTCTGTTCCCACTGCATAAAATGGAATCTGTTTTACCTCATGATTCAAAGCCAGCACTTTTCCTCTCGTTTCCTCTGCTGATTCTAAAAATACATGAAATCGCTCTAAAAAAAATGGAATTCTTCTTTTCGCTTTTAAATATTTTGCTGCCTCTTCTGCTTTCTGCTTTTCTTCTCCTTTTTCCCACTGCAGATAAAAATTTCCACGTGCAATCACAGTCTGCGCCTTAATGCTCTCCTTCGGAGCTTCCCAGTCTATCTGCATTGCCGTTAAAACTGCTATGTAATCTTCAAAATCCGTTTCATTTCTGACCGGTGGACATTCTTTGATTCCCAATATCAAGACAACAATCAAACAAGGAAGCCCTGCCATAAAAAACAAAAGGCATACTCCGGATTTTATTTTCTTTTTCATAAATTTATAAAACCCAGACCTCTTTTGTTTATTCTTATGACAAAACTTCCCTGTCCTATTCATATTCTTATAATTTCAAAATTTAACTAAGCCTCATTATTTTTTTATAATCAGTACCGGAATCGGTGGATTATTTTTGCGGTTGTAATAAGCACTCACAATCACCAGATATTTTTTTTCATCAAGGCTCTTTAAATACGCTAAAAGTGTATCCCTTTCCTCAAATCCGGTCTCTCCTCCGCTGTAAATACAAAGACTCATCACTCCACCTTTTTTAAGCAGTCTCAGACCCTCTATAACGGCGTTTTTACTGCTTTCAGGCTTCGTAGCAAGAGAATGGTCACTTCCCGGCAAATATCCGAAATTAAAGCAAATACCGTCCACAGAAGCCTCATCTGCATACTTTGCCATATTTTCATGACTGTCCAGTATTAATCTTGCCTTCTGCTCCATCCCCTCTGATTTTAATAATGCTCTTGTTGATTCAAGTGCCTGCTTCTGAATATCAAATGCAAGCACCTGTCCCTCTTTCCCTGCAAGCTCACATAAAAACAGCGTATCGTGTCCATTTCCCATTGTTGCATCAATATACGTTCCGCCTGTCACTGCCTGCATTAAAAACAATTCATGACACCATTCGGTTATCTGAAATGATTTCATAATGTCTTACTTTCCTCCAATGCCTGTGCAAGGTCATCGATAATGTCTTCTACATTTTCAATTCCGACAGAAAGACGAATCAATCCCGGAGAAATTCCTGCTGCCTTGAGCTGTTCGTCATTTAACTGTCTGTGAGTATGACTTGCCGGGTGTAAAACACTTGTCTTTGCATCTGCAACGTGTGTCACAATAGATGCCAGTTTTAAGCTGTCCATAAATTTAACAGCCGCTTCTCTTCCTGCTTTTAATTCAAATGAAATGACTCCGCAGGTTCCGTTTGGCATGTACTTTTTCGCCAGTTCATGATATTTATCATTTGGAAGTCCCGCATAATTTACATGACCGACTAACTCATGCGCATCTAAAAATTCTGCAACTTTCTGCGCATTATAACAATGTCTCTCCACACGAAGCGGAAGTGATTCCAGACTTGCATTTAATAAAAAGCAGTTCATCGGAGACGGAATTGAACCTAAATCACGCATTAACTGTGCATTAATTTTTGCAATGTAAGCAGATTTTCCAAAATGCTCTGTATACACAATACCATGATAAGATTCATCCGGTCTTGTCAGCCCATGGAATTTTTCTCCATAAGCGTCCCAGTCAAACTTTCCACTGTCAATAATTGCACCACCAACCTGCATTGCATGTCCATCCATATATTTTGTCGTAGAATGAGTGACAATGTCTGCGCCCCATTCAAACGGTTTACAATTTACCGGAGTAGCAAATGTATTATCTACAATAAGCGGGACTCCATGTTCATGCGCAAGTTTTGCCATTTTTTCAATATCAAGCACAACCAATGCAGGATTGGAAATTGTCTCTGAAAAAACAGCTTTCGTATTTGGCTGAAATGCTTTTTCTAATTCTTCTGCCGGTGCATCCGCATCTATAAAAGTACATTCGATTCCCATTTTCTTTGCTGTTACGCCAAGCAGATTCAAGGTTCCGCCATAAATTGCAGAAGCACAAATCACATGGTCTCCGGCTTCGCAGATATTAAAGACCGCATAAAAGTTTGCCGCCTGTCCGGATGAAGTTAAAACTCCGGCCACTCCGCCTTCCAGATCTGTAATTTTCTCCGCTACCATATCATTTGTCGGATTCTGAAGTCTGGTATAAAAATATCCTTCATCCTTTAAATCAAATAAGCGTCCCATTTCTTCAGATGTATCATATTTAAATGTTGTGCTTTGATAAATCGGCATCATTCTCGGTTCGCCTTTCTTTGGTTTCCAACCGGAATGTAAGCATTTTGTTTCGATGTGTAGCTCTTTTCCCATTTCTCATATCGCCTTTCTTGGTATTATATTTCTTTTATTGTACCACTTTCAGACATATCCTGCCACTGACATCTTATTTTTCTCTTAATCTTACACAGTTATCGACAATTATCGACGAAACTTCTTCTGTCCATAGATAATCAGACCTACAAATACAACGATTCCAATTGCAAGAATTATCAGCTTATTTCCGCTGTCTAATTTATTCATGGAATCTAAAAATCCAAGCACCATCATATCAATGCCGATAACTGCAATTGCACCACCTGTTGCCATCATAAATTTTCTTTCGTTCTCCGGTGACACACCTTTTGAAAATCTCTCACGAATCATACTTGGCTTTCCCCAGATAACAAGATATAAACCAATCACTACAACTACTGCAGCTAAAATAATCATCATCAGACAATCTCCTCTCATTTTCGCTCACTCCTTCCCTTATAGTATATATAAGACTCAAAAAGTATTTTGACCCTAACATCATAATACTGTAAAATTAATATCAAGTAAAGAAAATATAAGACCAACGAAAGGATTGCCTGATTATGAAAGAACAAATTTATACCATTCCTTTAATGGATGCTTTTAATGCCGGTGATGAGTGCCCATTCTGCTTTATCGAAAGAAATCTGGAACAGCATGCCATGGATTTTGTACTTGGCGCCGGTGCTTCTTATATGGAAGATGATATCCGTGCCGAAACCGATAAAGCAGGATTTTGCCGTGAACATTATAAAAAGATGTTTGAATATGGAAACCGCTTAGGATGCGGTCTGATTTTAACCACTCATTTCAAAAAGAAAAACGAAGAATTAAAGCAACAGATAAAAATGTTTTCTCCTGCAAAAGCTTCTATGTTCAGCCATTTTAAAAAGGCTCAGTCTACCACGGATGCTCCAAAAACTTCTATCGGTGTCTGGGCAAAAGCACAGCAGGAAAGCTGCTATATCTGTGACTATTATAAAAATACTTATTTGCGCTACCTCGATACGTTCTTTGAACTCTATCGAAAAAATCCTGAATTTGTCGAGCTTTTCAAAAAAAGTAAAGGATTCTGTCTCCCGCATTTTGCTGATTTAGTCGAAAATGCAGAAACAATTTTATCAGACAAAGAAAAATCGGATTTTTATGAAACGTTATTCCCACTGATGACCGAAAACATGCAGCGTGTCACTGACGACCTTGAATGGTTCTGTGACAAATTCGATTATAAGAATAAAGATGCAGATTGGAAAACTTCAAAAGATGCAATTCCAAGAGGAATGCAAAAAGCTGCTGGCAGCTATCCAGCAGATCCGCCATACAAATCGGCTTTATAGAATTTTAGATGCTCTGGTAACGTAGTTGCCGAGCAGGTAAAGCGGACATTCGCAATCCGCTTCGCTACTTGCTCATGAACGCAGTCGCTTTGCGATCTGTCAGTGGGAGTTGAAAGCTCCCACTGACAGAAGCATCCCCCTCACCCGCCGCTTAGTGCTTTGCGCACTTGAAGTGGGGGAATGCTTATCTGCGTTCAAAAATGACACAAAAAAAACAAGAGCCTTGAATCTTGAGGGGGGATAGATTCAAGGCTCTTATTTTTCACGTCTACTTTATAAAAAAGAAGGAGAGCCGATATAAGGGAAATATCGGCATATGAAAAAGAAAAAGATTTTTGAAAAAAGTCTTATTGGCTTTGTTCAAGTAATAATATACACAGAAATTGTGATGATTTTGTGTTCAAATAATGAAAGAAATATGAAAAAGTATTTTATACTTTTTTTATGAATTGGTATTACCGGTTTGTTTTTTGCTTCTTTTAGTGCGTGAAACGCAATTTCCCCTGCAAAAACGCAACAAAAAAAGATTGAAATCTTGATAAGAGATTTCAATCTTTTAAGCAGTGAAGCATCGGGGATTCGAACCCCGGACAACTTGATTAAAAGTCAAGTGCTCTACCGACTGAGCTAATGCTCCATATTTCAATAATTTCATCCTGACTATTCGCAGGAAAAATGCCCAGAGCCGGAATCGAACCAGCGACACGAGGATTTTCAGTCCTCTGCTCTACCAACTGAGCTATCTGGGCCTAATAAAATTAAATTGAGTAGCGGGGACAGGATTTGAACCTGTGACCTTCGGGTTATGAGCCCGACGAGCTTCCAGACTGCTCCACCCCGCGTTATTAATTTAAAAGCCGATGATCGGACTCGAACCGATAACCTGCTGATTACAAATCAGCTGCTCTGCCAATTGAGCCACATCGGCATAAATCAATGAATAGAATCGCACCTCATCGGTACTTTCAATGGGCGATGGTGGATTCGAACCACCGAAGGCGTTGCCAGCAGATTTACAGTCTGTCCCCTTTGGCCACTCGGGAAATCGCCCATATTAATTTTTAAAATAAATGGGACCTACAGGGCTCGAACCTGTGACCCTCTGCTTGTAAGGCAGATGCTCTCCCAGCTGAGCTAAGATCCCATTATTCTTTTCGTTTCCTTTCGGAAACAACGACCCAGAAGAGACTCGAACTCTCGACCTCCGCCGTGACAGGGCGGCGCTCTAACCAACTGAGCCACTGGGCCTTATGAAGAATATATCTTCAAAACTACATATACAAAACCGAAACCATGCAGACACTTGCCGCTCCACTGATTTCTCAGCTTCTGGTCAAGCCCTCGACCGATTAGTAGCAGTCAGCTCCATACATTGCTGCACTTCCACCTCTGCCCTATCTACCTCGTCGTCTTCAAGGGGTCTTACTTCTTTCGAATGGGATATCTCATCTTGAGGGGGGCTTCACGCTTAGATGCCTTCAGCGTTTATCCCTTCCAGGCTTGGCTACTCTGCCATGCAGTTGGCACTACAACAGATACACCAGCGGCCTGTCCATCCCGGTCCTCTCGTACTAAGGACAGCTCCTCTCAAATATCCTACGCCCACGCCGGATAGGGACCGAACTGTCTCACGACGTTCTGAACCCAGCTCGCGTACCGCTTTAATGGGCGAACAGCCCAACCCTTGGGACCTACTACAGCCCCAGGATGCGATGAGCCGACATCGAGGTGCCAAACCACTCCGTCGATGTGAACTCTTGGGAGTGATAAGCCTGTTATCCCCAGGGTAGCTTTTATCCGTTGAGCGATGGCATTCCCACTTAATACCACCGGATCACTAAGCCCTACTTTCGTACCTGCTCCACCCGTCGGTGTCGCAGTCAAGCTCCCTTCTGCCTTTGCACTCTTCGAATGGTTTCCGTCCATTCTGAGGGAACCTTTGGGCGCCTCCGATACCCTTTCGGAGGCGACCGCCCCAGTCAAACTCCCCGCCTGGCATTGTCCCACCGCCGGGTCACGGCGGCTGGTTAGAAACCCAATACTGCAAGGGTGGTATCCCAACATCGACTCCGTAGCAACTGGCGTCACTACCTCTCAGTCTCCCACCTATCCTGTACATGCAATACCGAATCCCAGTACCAAACTGGAGTAAAGCTCCATGGGGTCTTTCCGTCCTGGCGCAGGTAACCAGCATCTTCACTGGTACTTCAATTTCACCGGATGCATTGCCGAGACAGCGCTCAAATCATTACGCCTTTCGTGCGGGTCGGAACTTACCCGACAAGGAATTTCGCTACCTTAGGACCGTTATAGTTACGGCCGCCGTTTACTGGGGCTTAAATTCAATGCTTCGTTTCCTGACATCTCCTCTTAACCTTCCAGCACCGGGCAGGCGTCAGCCCATATACCTCACCTTTCGGTTTCGCATAGACCTGTGTTTTTGCTAAACAGTTGCTTGAGCCTATTCTCTGCGGCCCGCTTTTACACGGGCACCCCTTCTCCCGAAGTTACGGGGTCATTTTGCCGAGTTCCTTGGCAATGCTTCTTCCGTCGGCCTTAGGATTCTCTCCTCATCCACCTGTGTCGGTTTACGGTACGGGTACGTTACAAACAATAGCGGCTTTTCTTGACGCATGGCTCACACACTTCCCTACTCTAGTTCGGTCCGCATCACGCCTTTGGATTGCCACACGGTTTTTCCTATGTGACTCCTCCTTCGCTTGCCCCGGGATTCCATTCCCGGGTTGTGCTCTCCACACGTGTCCCCACAGTTCTGTTCTAACGCAGTACAGGAATCTCAACCTGTTGTCCATCGGCTACGTCTTTCGACCTCGCCTTAGGTCCCGACTTACCCAGGGCAGATCAGCTTTACCCTGGAAACCTTAGATATTCGGCCATAAGGATTCTCACCTTATTCTCGCTACTCATTCCGGCATTCTCTCTTCAATACAGTCCACAGCTCCTTTCGGTACTGCTTCTTCCCGTATTCAATGCTCCTCTACCAATGTATTTAATACATTCTTCAGCTTCGGTGTCGTGTTTTAGCCCCGGACATTTTCGGCGCAGGACCTCTCGACCAGTGAGCTATTACGCACTCTTTGAATGTATGGCTGCTTCTGAGCCAACATCCTGGTTGTCTTCGAAATCCCACATCCTTTTCCACTTAACACGTACTTTGGGACCTTAGCTGGAGGTCTGGGCTCTTTCCCTTTTGACTATCCAACTTATCTCGTATAGTCTGACTCCCGATAATCAATTCCATGGCATTCGGAGTTTGATATTCTTCGGTAGGCTTTGACGCCCCCTAGGAAATTCAGTGCTCTACCTCCATGTATCTCTATCGAGGCTAGCCCTAAAGCTATTTCGAGGAGAACCAGCTATCTCCGGGTTCGATTGGAATTTCTCCCCTATCCACACCTCATCCCCACCCTTTTCAACGGATGTGGGTTCGGTCCTCCACTGCCTCTTACGGCAGCTTCAACCTGGACATGGATAGATCACCCGGTTTCGGGTCTGCACATACTGACTCTGGCCCTATTCAGACTTGGTTTCCCTACGGCTCCACGCCTTTAGCGCTTAACCTTGCCAGCATGCACAACTCGCCGGACCGTTCTACAAAAAGTACGCGGTTCCGCATATAAAGCGGTTCCACAGCTTGTAAACACAGGGTTTCAGGTTCTCTTTCACTCCCCTCCCGGGGTCCTTTTCACCTTTCCTTCACAGTACTATGCACTATCGGTCACTAAGGAGTATTTAGCCTTACGGGGTGGTCCCCGCTTCTTCCCACAAGGTTTCTCGTGTCTCGTGGTACTCTGGATCCTGCCTTGTCCTCTTTCCTTTCCCATACGGGGCTTTCACCCTCTCTGGCTGGCTTTCCCAAAACCATTCTGGTAGAATCAAGGAATCAATTTTGCAGTCCGAACCCCAGCATGCACGCACACTGGTTTGGGCTCTTTCCCGTTCGCTCGCCGCTACTTAGGAAATCGAGTTTTCTTTCTTCT
>NZ_BAAHYF010000002.1:0-52500 GCF_054657695.1 Blautia stercoris | reverse complement strand
AGCTTTCAGACGATACACACGTCCCATATTCGTAAAGAACATCAGATAATGGTGAGTCGTTGTCATCAACAGTTCTTCCATATAGTCGTTATGAATGGTTGCCATGCCTTTGATTCCCTTACCGCCTCTGTTCTGACTGCGGAAATTATCTACGGTCATACGTTTGATATAACCTAATTTGGTCATGGCAATCACCGTATTTTCTTTTGGAATTAAATCTTCCATGGATAAATCATATTCATCAAAACCAATAGATGTTCTTCTGTCATCTCCGTATTTTTCAGCAATTAATAAAATTTCCTGTCTGATAACACGAAGCAGAAGGTTTCTGTCTCCTAAGATTGCTTTGAGCTCACGGATTTTATTCACCAGCTCATCGTACTCACCCTGCAGACGGGCACGTTCCAGTCCGGTTAATGCACGCAGACGCATGTCTACAATCGCCTGAGCCTGAACTTCTGTCAGTCCAAATGCAGTAATCAATCCTTCTTTGGCTTCCTGTGTATTTTTACTTGCACGGATAATACGAATCACTTCATCGATATTTTCCAGTGCTTTCAAAAGTCCTTCTAAGATGTGGGCTCTTTCCTGCGCTTTATTTAAATCATATTTGGTTCTTCTTGTAACTACATCTTCCTGATGCTGTAAATAATATTTCAGCATATCCAGAAGATTCATCACTTTCGGCTCATTATTTACAAGCGCAAGCATGTTTACCCCAAAGGTATCCTGAAGCTGGGTATGTTTGTATAACTGATTTAAAATAACATTCGCATTTGCATCTCTTCTCAACTCGATACAAATACGCATCCCCTCTCGGTTTGAGTGGTCGTTGATAGAAGTGATTCCATCAATCTTTTTATCTCTTACCAGTTCTGCCATCTTTTCAATCAGACGCGCTTTATTTACCATGTATGGCAGTTCTGTGACAATAATCTGGCTCTTGCCGTTTGGAAGCGTCTCAATATCTGTGACTGCGCGTACTCTGATTTTTCCACGTCCGGTACGGTAAGCTTCTTCAATTCCTCTTGTTCCAAGAATCATAGCTCCTGTTGGGAAATCCGGACCTTTTACGATGGATAAAATTTCATCCATCCCGGTATCTCGATCCTCTTCCACATAGTTGTCAATAATTTTAACAACCGCAGAAATGGTTTCTCTTAAATTGTGCGGTGGAATATTTGTTGCCATACCAACCGCAATACCGGAAGTTCCGTTTACTAAAAGATTCGGGTAACGGGACGGCAGTACCACCGGCTCTTTTTCTGTTTCATCAAAGTTCGGTGCAAAATCAACTGTATTCTTGTTGATATCTGCAAGCATTTCCATGGAAATTTTACTCAGCCTTGCTTCTGTATAACGCATAGCAGCTGCGCCATCACCATCCACAGATCCAAAGTTTCCATGACCGTCTACAAGCGGATATCTTGTAGACCAGTCCTGAGCCATGTTTACCAACGCTCCATAAATTGAACTGTCACCGTGAGGGTGATATTTACCCATCGTATCACCTACGATACGAGCACATTTTCTATGTGGCTTATCCGGTCCATTATTCAATTCAATCATTGAAAACAGAATTCTTCTCTGTACCGGCTTTAAGCCATCTCTTACATCGGGAAGCGCACGAGATGCAATAACACTCATTGCATACTCAATGTACGACTCTTCCATTTTTTTCTGCAGGTCCACCTCGTGAACTTTATCAAAAATATTATCTTCCATTCGTCTCTCCTTAACTCTGTTTAAGTCAATTTAACATCATATGCTGACCAGAATCACGCACCAAGTCTCACAGACATTCGACTTGAACAATCTATTCACGCATCAAACTTAAATATCAAGGTTCTTGACATATCTTGCATTTTCCTCGATAAACTCACGTCTAGGCTCTACTTTATCACCCATAAGTGTCTTAAATGTTAAATCCACTTCTGAAGAAGTTTCTTCATCCATAACAACTTTTAACAAAATACGGCGTTCTGGGTCCATTGTTGTCTCCCATAACTGCTCTGCATCCATCTCTCCAAGACCTTTATAACGCTGTATACGATTATTGCCGTCACGTCCGATTTCGTTAAGAATCTCATCCTGTTCTTTTTCTGAATAAGCATAATACACTTTTTTATTCCGTTCAATCTTAAACAAAGGTGGCTTTGCAAGATATACATGTCCCTGTTTAATCAGCTCCGGCATGAAACGATATAAAAATGTCAGAAGCAGGGTTGCAATATGTGCACCATCGACATCGGCATCCGTCATGATAATGATTTTATTATATCTGAGCTTGCTGATATCAAAATCTTCGTGAATTCCTGTTCCGAAAGCCGTAATCATCGCTTTGATTTCCGCATTTGCATAAATTCTGTCCAGACGCGCTTTCTCTACATTCAGAATTTTACCTCGAAGTGGAAGAATCGCCTGAGTCGCACGGCTTCTTGCAGTCTTTGCAGAACCACCGGCAGAATCACCCTCTACGATGTAAATTTCGCACTTAGACGGGTCTTTATCCATACAGTCTGCCAGCTTTCCAGGAAGAGACATTCCCTCAAGTGCAGTTTTTCTTCTGGTTAAATCTCTGGCTTTTCTTGCTGCATCTCTGGCTCTCTGTGAAAGCACAGATTTTTCTATAATGATTTTTGCAACTGCAGGATTCTGCTCTAAATAGATCTCAAGCTGATTGGCTACGATATTATCCACCGCACCTCTTGCTTCGCTGTTTCCAAGTTTCTGTTTTGTCTGTCCTTCAAACTGAGGGTCTTCAATCTTGACACTGATGATTGCAGTTAATCCCTCACGAATATCTTCACCGGAAAGATTCGCATCGCTGTCTTTTAATAATTTATTCTTTCTTGCATACTCATTAAAGGTTTTTGTCAGTGCATTTCTAAAACCAACTACATGCGTTCCGCCTTCCGGAGTTGTAATATTATTTACAAATCCATAAGTGTTTTCTGTGTAGGAATCATTATGCTGCATTGCAACTTCTACCATAACTCCGTCTTTTGTTCCCTCAAAATATAAAATCTCTTCGTAAAGAGCTGTAGTACTTTTATTTAAATACTGCACAAATTCCCGGATTCCGCCTTCATAGTGAAAAACTGTTTCTTTTGGTTCTTCCCCACGATTATCTTTTGCAATAATTTTAAGACCTTTTGTCAAAAATGCAATTTCACGGAATCTGTGTTTCAATGTATGAAAATCAAATACGGTCTCCTCAAAAATTTCAGGATCCGGATGGAACGTAACCATTGTTCCGGTCTTTTCCGAGTCACAATCCCCAATGACTTTTAGTTTATAAATAGTTTTTCCACGTTCATAACGCTGACGGTAAATTTTACCCTCATGATAAATCGTAACCTCAAGCCAGGTCGACAGTGCATTTACAACAGATGCACCTACACCATGCAGACCGCCGGATACTTTATATCCGCCACCGCCGAATTTTCCTCCGGCATGAAGAATTGTAAATACAACCTCTACCGCAGGGATTCCCGCTTTATGATTAATTCCTACCGGAATACCTCGTCCATTATCAATAACCGTAATCGAATTATCTTTGTTAATTGTAACTTCTACTGTATCACAATAACCGGCCAGCGCCTCGTCTACCGCATTATCCACAATCTCATACACAAGGTGATGCAGACCTCTGGATGAAGTACTGCCAATATACATACCCGGTCTCTTTCTTACTGCTTCCAGACCCTCCAGTATCTGAATCTGGTCGGCTCCATACTCTGTTTTAATTTCTGTGTTCATCCAATTCCTCCTGTTTCCCTGATATCAGTTAACGATGGTTCCGTCTACTACTTTGAAAAGTTTATTTATCTCAAACCTGCTGTTCACAAATTCATCCAGACCCGTACAGGTAATCATGGTCTGAATATTTTTGATGCTCTCCAGAAGATAATTCTGCCTGTTCACATCAAGTTCTGATAATACATCATCCAGCAGCAAAATGGGAACATCTTTAATTTTTCTTTCTACCAGATGAATTTCTGATAATTTCAATGACAAGGCTGCTGTACGCTGTTGTCCCTGAGAACCGTATTTTCTAATGTCGATATGATTTATTTTAACACACATATCGTCTCTGTGGGGACCCGATGATGTGTTTTTAAATTTAAAATCTTTTTCTCTGTTTTTAAGCAGTATTTCCAGAAACTGTTCTTCTTCCACATTGGGCTCATAAATCAGCTCAATCTGTTCTTTTTCTCCTGTAATACTGCTATGTATCCGCTGTATCACTTCATTCATCTCACGAACAAATTCACGTCTGCTTCGAATTACCGAGGCTCCATAGCGAACAAGCTGTTCGTCCCAGATATCCAGCGTACTCTTAAGACTTTCTTTTTGTGCAATATCTTTTAACAATTTATTGCGCTGATTTAAAATGTGATTGTACTGAAACAAATCCGACAAATAGATTTTATTAAGCTGACATAATTCTGAATCAAGAAATCTCCGGCGCTCACCTGGACCATTTTTTATAATATTTAAATCTTCCGGTGAGAAAAATACAATATTCACAATCCCCAGAAGTTCTTTTGCTTTACGGATTGGAATCCCGTCAATTGCAATTCCTTTCGCTTTATTTTTTTTCAAATGCATATCTATTCTGTGGGAAATGCCCCCTTTGTTTATTCTGAGCTTGATATGCGATTCATTTTCATGAAACCGAATCATCTCACGGTCTTTACTTCCTCTATGTGACTTTGTTGTTCCACAAAGATACACAGCTTCAAGGATATTTGTTTTTCCCTGTGCATTGTCGCCGTAAAAAATATTGGTTCCCTTGTCAAACCGCAAAGATAAAAACTCATAATTTCTAAAATCCTTTAATTCCATTGATTCAATATACATCTGTACACCTGTCGCTATTTCACAATTTTAATTTCCTGTCCATCATAAGCTACAACATCACCGTCATACAGTTTCCTGCCTCTTCTTGTATCTACTTCTCCATTTACGGTTACAAGACCATCCTGAATAACGTATTTTGCCTCCACTCCGTCTTCTACTAGATTAGCTGCTTTTAGTGCCTGACCTAATTTTATAAATTCATCTCTTAATTTTATAATTTCCATGTTTTGTCCTTTCTGCGTTAATACACTTCCGGAGTCTTTCTGTGCTTCCGATTATCTTCCGACAGAATTAAAGTTTACCGGAAGAATGAGATATACATATTGTCCTGCATCATCACGAATAAAGCAAGGTGCTTTTGGATTCATGAGATAAATATGGATTTCTTCATCATCAATGACCTTTAGTGCATCAATTAAAAATTTTGGATTAAAACCAATCATAATATCTTTTCCCATTTTGTTAATGTCGATGTCTTCTTTCATCGAACCAATCTGAGAGTCGATCTGGAGTTCCATACCCTCATCGTTAATTGTAATAATAATTGGTTTTTTATCTCCTTCTTTTACAAGAAGAGTTGCACGGTCAATACTATCTAAAAATTCTTTTTTGTTCAGTGTTACCTTTGTTTCGTAATCACTGGACAACATCTGGTCAATCTTGAAATATTCTCCCTCAATTAATCTCGAAACAACTTTTGTATTGTCAAATTCAAACAGAATATGATTTTCAGCAAAATAGATATCCACCATGTCTTCTGTCTCACCGGATAAAATCTTACTGATTTCATTTAAAGTTTTTCCCGGAACAACCACTTTCTTGTCAGAACATTCATTCTTTAACGGAATCTTTCGGATTGAAATACGATGTCCATCAAGGGATACGACTCTCAATGTGTTGTTGGCAATCTGAAATAATTCACCTGTCATCAGTTTATTGTTTTCATTTACTGCGATAGAAAAGATGGTTTGACGAATTAATTCTTTTAATGTGAACTGTGAAATCTGAACACCTTCATTTTTTTCGATAAATGGCAGATAAGAGAAATCTTCACCTGACTGTCCCGGAATATTAAATTTCGCTTTTTCACAAGTAATGGTTGTGTTTTGTTTTTCGTCTGTCACAATTGTAACATCATTATCAGGTAATTTTCTAACAATTTCTGAAAAGATTTTCGCATCAAGAGCAACGATTCCTTTTTCTTCGATAGAACCCTCTACAATTGTCTCAATTCCAAGTTCCATATCATTTGATGTAAATTTGATAATATTGGCAGATGCATCAATCAGGATACACTGTAAGATTGGCATTGTCGTTTTTGAAGGAACTGCCTTCATGACAATGTTTACACTTTTTAGTAACTCAGACTTTGAACAGATTAATTTCATAATGTGGATAACTTCCTTTCTGTGAAAATGGTTTTGCTATAAACATATATATATATAATATATTAATAGTAGTAGTAGTAGGGGATGTGGATAATGTGGATAACTCTTGAAACCCTTGTAAATAAAGGGCTTAATGGGTGTTGACAATGTGGATAACTATGTGGATAACTTGTGGATAACTCAAAATCAATGTGGATAACTTTTCTGCTTAAACAACTTAAAAAGTACTTAAAAAAAAGTTATCCACATTTTTCACCGAGTTATCCACATAGTTATCCACAAAAAAATGGCAGTTATCCACATTTTTTTTCGAGTTATCCACATTTTTGACACCCAAAATGTGGATAACTATGTCAATTTTCAAGAGAAGTGTGGATGAAGATTAATTTTTTAATTTTATTTAAGCGAATTTTTAGCTGGATTAATCTTCTTTTTAAGTATATTAATCACTTCTCTGGTTTCTTCAGAATACTGAACTTCTTTTTCGATTCGTTTGATTCCGTTCATAATGGTACTATGGTCACGTCCCCCAAGCTTGTCACCGATGATTTTCAAGGTGATATCAGTCATTTGACGGCAGAGGTACATGGCAATTTGGCGCGGATAAGTGATTTGAGAGCTTCTCTTGTTTCCTATTAAATCACTGGCGGATAAATCAAAGTGTTCAGCAACCGTACGGATAATGATTTCAGGGGTTACGACCCTCATCTCTTCATCCGGAGAAATGATGTCTTTTAAGACTTTTTCAGCCAGAGCGAGGTTAATTTCACAGTTTTCCAGATTGGCAAATGCCATGATCTTATTGAGAGATCCCTCTAATTCACGGATGTTTGAGGTAACGTTCTTTGCGATGTACTCAATGACATCATCATCAATATAATAGCCGTCAAGTTCTTCTTTTTTCTTAAGAATCGCCATTCTTGTCTCGTAGTCAGGAGCTGAAATATCAACGATTAAGCCCCATTCAAAGCGGGAACGAAGGCGGTCTTCTAAGATTTCCATATCTTTCGGAGGTTTATCAGAAGATATGATAATCTGTTTTTTTGCACCGTGAAGTGCATTAAAGGTGTGGAAAAACTCTTCCTGTGTAGATTCTTTTCCTACAATAAATTGAATATCGTCAATCATCAGAACATCGATGTTGCGATATTTCTCCCGAAACTTAGTCATGGTCATATCTGCATTATTACCACTGCGGATAGATTCAATCAATTCATTTGTAAAAATTTCACTTGTAACGTACAATACCCGCGTTTCTGGGTTTTTCTGCAGAATAAAATGTGCAATTGAATGCATTAGATGTGTTTTTCCAAGACCAACGCCACCGTAGATAAACAGTGGATTATAAGCTTCTCCTGGGGATTCAGCAACCGCAACGGACGCTGCATGTGCCATTTTATTGTTGCTTCCGACTACGAAAGTATCAAATGTATAGCGGGGATTTAAGTTTGCACGCTCAACATTTTCATTAATAATAGTTGAGGGAGCTTGTACTGTTTCAGATGGAATATCTTTTGGCTCGATTAGGGCAATTTCATATTCTTCTCCGGTTGCCTCAGAAATGGCTACTTTTAAGGGAAGAAGATAACGGTTAGTAATATAGTTGATACCAATCAGCCCGGTAGGGACTACAATTGTCACTTCATTGTCCTCAACACTGTGGACAGTAAGCGTTTCAAGCCATGTTTTGAAAGAAATATCAGAGAGCTGATGTTCCTCTCTGATGGTATTAAGAATATCCGTCCATTTTTCTTGTATTGGATGCATGGTGTATCTCCTGTGTTTAAGTAAATATAAAACAACGTAACAATAGAAAGTGCGAAAAATACACTTTCTATCAAAATACTACAAGTTTTGTATTTATCTATTCTATAATAAATTGGGACTTTTATCAACCGTTTAATCACAAAAATGTGGAAAACTATGCGAAAAATGTGGAAAACTTTTCCCAATGTGGATAATGTGGATAACTTGCAAAAAAGCAATGTGGATAATGTGGATAACTCGAAAAAAGGCATTATTTGCAACCAGTAAATGTGGATAATGTGGATAACTTCTTTCCACATTATCCACACGCTAAAACCCTTGATTTTAAAGGATTTTTTAAAAACCAAAAAAAGTTATCCACATTTTTTTTGAAGTTATCCACAAAAAAAGGTCGAGTTATCCACATTTTTTTTGAAATATTATGTAAACCAAAAAATGTGGATAACTTTGTGGATAACTTTTTTAAAGAGTGGAAAAATTGAAAAGTTATCCACAAAATGTGGATAACTTGCAAAAGTGAAAATGTGGAAAACTTTTTCGCAATGCGGATAAATGTGGAAAACTTAAAAAGCGCAAAATAATCCATAAATGACAAATTTTAAAAGCTTCAGTCAGGTATAAATTGGTATAAAAAAATCGAAAAAATGCTTGACGGAGAGGGGGTTTATGAATATAATTGAAATGATGTTTACTAAATAATGCATAACCATAGGAATACTATCTCAAGATAGATAGATATTTATTTAAAGGAGGTGCCTGGAATTATGAAAATGACATTTCAGCCAAAAAAGAGACAGAGATCTAAAGTTCACGGATTCAGAGCTAGAATGAGCACAAAAGGTGGAAGAAAAGTTTTAGCTGCAAGAAGATTAAAAGGAAGAAAAAAATTATCAGCTTAAGACCGCAGACATGTGGTCTTTTCTTCTCTTTTCATTAAAAGGATGGTTTATGAAATATTCGGAGTCGTTAAAGAAGAACAGAGATTTTCAACTGGTTTATAAAAGTGGAACATCAAAAGCAAATCGATATCTGGTTATGTATGTAAGAGAAAATCAGTTAGAAAAAAACAGAGTTGGCATATCCGTAAGCAAAAAGGTGGGAAACAGTGTTGTGAGACACCATCTTGCGCGCCTCATAAGAGAAAGTTACCGGTTAAATGAGGAAAAGTTTAAATGCGGATATGATATTGTAATTGTAGTCAGGGTAAATGGAAAGAACCAGGGGTTTCATTCCATAGAAAGTGCATTAATGCATTTAGGAAAACTCACAAAAACCATAAAAAGCGAAGAGAATGAAAACGATACTAATTAAATTGATTCGGTTTTATCAAAAGTATATATCCCCATTAAAGAGTACACGTTGTCCCTATATTCCTACGTGTTCTCAATATGGACTGGAAGCAATTGAAAAATATGGAGCAGTAAAAGGCTGCTTACTGGCCGGTTGGCGAATTTTAAGATGTAATCCATTTTCCAAAGGCGGATATGACCCGGTGCCCTGATGAACCGAAAAATGATGTGGATAAGAACACACACTAATTAGAGAAATATTGGGGTCACCGGTTATATAAGGAGGACGAATTTTGGGTGCATTGTTAAGTAAGAGTTCAATGCCGATTGTAAAATGGGTAGCCGAGGTAATGGGCTGGCTGATGAACGGCATTTACAAGATTGGGATTCATAATCTCGGTCTTTGTATTATATTATTTACAATTATCATTTATGCATTCATGATACCTCTGCAGATTAAACAGCAGAAGTTTTCAAAAATGAATGCAGTTATGTCACCAGAATTGCAGAAAATCAGTAAAAAATACAGAGGAAAAAAAGACCAGGCTTCTCAGATGAAGATGCAGGAAGAGACAATGGCAGTTTATGAAAAATATGGTGTGTCTCCAACAGGAAGTTGTCTGCAGTTATTCATTCAGATGCCGATTTTCTTTGCTTTATACCAGGTTATTATTAATATTCCTGGATATATTGGCGAGATTAAAGCAATTTTTGACAAAGCCGTTGTAAGTATCACAAGTGTAGACGGATACGCAGATGTCCTGACACAGTTTATCAAGGATGAGGGATTAAGAACTTATACTTGGAGAGCAGATGATGTAACAACAAACCGTATTATTGATGTATTATATAACTTATCACCAACACAGTGGAAACACTTAGGTGAAATCAGTGATTTTAGTGGATTCTCAGATGTATTAAGCAATACAGCAAATACAATTCGTCCGATGCAGAATTTCCTTGGACTGAATATCGCAGATACCCCGCTTGCACTGATTAAGTCAGGATGGAGTTCACACTCTTATCTGTTGATTCTTGCAGCAGTTTTAATTCCGGTATTATCCTGGCTGACACAGATGTTAAACATTAAATTAATGCCAACGGCGGCAACCACTCAGGACGGTGGAGCAAATGACCAGATGAACGCAACAATGAAGAGTATGAACACATTTATGCCTCTGTTTTCTGCATTTATCTGTTTCTCATTCCCGGTTGGTATTGGTATTTACTGGATTGCCGGTTCTGTGATTCGTTGTATCCAGCAGCTTATTATTAATAAACACCTGGACAACATGGATTTAGAAGACTATATCCGTAAAAATCAGGCAAAAGCTGCTAAAAAACGTGAAAAATCAGGACTTCCGCCACAGAAAATCACACAGCAGGCAAAACAGAATGTCAGAAATATTGAAGAACCAAAATGTACCACAAATTTAAAGAAATACAATAATAACAGTGGTTCAAAAGCTGTAGATACTTACAGAGAAGTACCGGAAACAAAACCGGGAAGCCTTGCATCAAAGGCTAACATGGTTGCAGAATTTGATAAAAAGAATAAGACAAAGAAAAAATAACGGTAAGGGGGAAGCGTTATGGAATTCAAAGAGTTTTCTGCTAAAACAGCAGATGAGGCAATTATCAAAGCCAGCATTGAACTTGGCGTTTCCAGTGAAAATCTGGAGATTCAGGTTGTGACTGAAGGCAGTTCAGGATTTTTTGGAATCGGTAAAAAACCGGCAATCATAAAAGCTCGCAGAAAAGAAGAAACCTTACCGGAAGAACCTGTAGCAGAAGAAATAAAAGAGTCTGTTCCGGTAAAAAAAGAAGTGAAAAAAACTGATAAGGCAGCAGAAAAACCTGTAGAAGAAACCGTAAAACCGGTGAGACATCAGGAAACAAAAAAAGAGCAGCCAAAGCCTCGTGAAGAGAAGAAAATCATCAAACGAAGCGAGGAAGAGATTGCAGAAATCAAAGCGGAAGCTGAGATGTTCTTAAGTGGTGTATTTAAAGCAATGGAGCTTGAAGTTGAGCTTAAAATAGAATACACAGCAGAAGACGGCAGCCTTGAAGTTGAATTTATCGGACAGGATATGGGTATTCTGATTGGAAAAAGAGGACAGACACTGGATTCTCTTCAGTACCTTACAAGCCTTGTTGTAAACAAAGGCAGACAGGGTTATGTCCGTGTAAAACTTGATACAGAAGACTATAGAAACAGAAGAAAAGAAACACTTGAAAATCTTGCAAAGAGCATTGCTTACAAAGTAAGAAAGACGAGAAAACCTGTTTCTTTAGAGCCGATGAATCCTTATGAAAGAAGAATTATTCATTCTGCACTTCAGGGGAACCGTTATGTTGAAACATATAGCGAGGGCAGTGAACCATATCGCCATGTGGTTGTAAAATTAAAGAAATAATGTAATAAAAAATAAAGACGTTCTAGGTGAAAGCGTGAATGTTGGAGATGGATTCTCTGTGCTTTTATCTGGAGCGTTTTTTGTTTCTTAAGAGTAAATTAAAAAGTATATTAAATTGGGTTAGGAGGCTGGATTATGCCGATACTGGCATCAGAAACGATAGCAGCAGTTGCAACAGCTATGACCGCTTCAGGAATTGGAATTATACGAATGAGTGGTCCAAAAAGCCGTGAAATTGCAGGAAAAATCTACCGTTCCAAAAATGGAAAAAATAAGATAGAAGAAGTAAAATCTCACACGATAAATTATGGTTTTATTTATGATGGAGACGAAGAAATTGACGAAGTTTTAGTCATGGTAATGGACGGTCCGAGAAGTTATACAGGGGAAGATACCATTGAAATTGACTGTCATGGCGGTGTGCTTGCAATGAAAAAAGTGCTGGAAACAGTCATTAAGTATGGTGCAAGACCGGCAGAGCCAGGCGAATTTACCAAGCGTGCTTTCTTAAACGGAAGAATTGATTTATCACAGGCAGAGGCAGTCATTGATATAATTAATGCAAAGAATGAGTATGCATTAAAGAGTTCTCTTCATCAGTTAAAAGGCTCTGTGCAGAAAGTAATCTGTGAAATCAGAGAGAATATTATCTATCATATTGCATATATCGAATCTGCTTTAGATGACCCGGAACATATCAGTGTGGATGGTTATGGGGAAACTTTGGGGAAAGATATCAAAATTCAGAAAGAGAAAGTGGAAAACCTTCTTTCTACAGTAAAAGAAGGAAAGATGATGAAAGAGGGCATTAAAACAGTTATCGTAGGGAAACCAAATGCCGGAAAATCGTCTCTTATGAATGTACTTGTAGGAGAAGAACGTGCGATTGTAACGGATATTGCAGGTACGACAAGAGATATTTTAGAAGAAACGATTGTGCTTCATGGAATTTCTCTTCGTATGATTGATACTGCCGGAATCCGTGATACAGAAGATAAAGTAGAACAAATCGGTGTAGGACGGGCAAAAGAGTATGCAAAAGATGCGGATTTGATTCTTTATGTGGTGGATTCTTCACGTCCTCTTGATGAAAATGATGAAGAAATCATGGAGATTCTCGAAGATAAAAAGGCAATTGTGCTGTTGAATAAGACCGATTTGGAACAGAAAGTAACCGAAGAAATGTTAAAAGAAAAGCTTTCTCATCCAGTTGTGTCGATTTCAGCAAAGGAAGAACAGGGAATTGATGTGCTGGAACAGGAGATTAAAAACATGTTTTTTGAAGGTGAATTAAGCTTTAATGATGAAGTTTATATCACAAATATGAGACATAAAACGGCTCTTGAAGAAGCACTTGACAGTTTAAAAATGGTTGAAAACAGCATTGAAATGCAGATGCCGGAAGACTTCTTTTCGATTGATTTAATGAACGCTTATGAGTCTTTAGGAAGTATTATCGGAGAGGCTGTAGGGGAAGATTTGGTCAATGAAATCTTCTCAAAATTCTGTACCGGAAAGTAAAAAATCAGGATAAATATAGAAGCGAAAAAGGAGAAAAACAGATGAATCATTTGACAGAAAATTATGATATTGCTGTTGTTGGTGCAGGTCATGCCGGATGTGAAGCAGCACTTGCATGTGCACGTCTGGGGTTGGAAACAATTATGTTTACGGTAAGTGTGGACAGTATTGCACTCATGCCCTGTAACCCAAATGTCGGTGGTAGTTCCAAGGGACATCTGGTACGTGAATTGGATGCTCTGGGTGGAGAAATGGGAAAAAATATTGATAAAACATTCATCCAGTCTAAGATGTTAAATGTATCAAAAGGTCCTGCTGTTCATTCTTTGCGTGCGCAGGCAGATAAACAGGAATACAGCAGAAGTATGCGCCATACACTGGAAAATACAGAACATCTGACCATTCGTCAGGCAGAGGTAACAGAGATTCTTGCTGAGGACAAACAGATTAAAGGAGTAAGGACCTATTCCGGTGCAGAGTATGCAGTAAAAGCGGTTGTGCTTTGTACAGGAACTTACTTAAAGGCAAGATGTATTTACGGTGATGTAAGCAATCATACCGGTCCAAACGGACTTCAGGCAGCGAATCATCTGACCGATTCCCTGAAAAAACTTGGCATCGAGATGTATCGTTTTAAGACAGGAACACCTGCCAGAATTGACAAAAGAAGTATTGACTTTTCAAAGATGGAAGAACAGTTTGGAGATGAAAGAGTTGTACCGTTTTCTTTTTCTACCAATCCTGAAGATGTTCAGATTGACCAGGCATCCTGCTGGCTGACTTATACCAATGAAACTACACATGAGATTATCAGAAATAATTTGGACCGCTCTCCATTATATTCCGGTATGATAGAAGGAACAGGTCCCAGATACTGTCCATCCATTGAGGATAAAGTCGTACGTTTTGCGGATAAAAAACGCCATCAGGTTTTTATTGAGCCGGAAGGATTATATACAAATGAGATGTATGTAGGCGGAATGTCAAGCTCTCTTCCGGAGGATGTACAGTACGAAATGTACCATTCTGTTGCAGGATTAGAGCACGCAAAAATTGTAAGAAATGCCTATGCGATTGAGTATGACTGTATTAATGCAAGACAGTTATATCCGACACTTGAATTTAAAGAAATCAAAGGTTTGTTCTCAGGCGGACAGTTTAACGGAAGTTCAGGATATGAAGAAGCAGCTGCTCAGGGATTGATTGCAGGTATCAATGCAGCAATGAAAGTGCTTGGAAAAGAGATGCTGATTTTAGATCGTTCCGAGTCTTATATTGGTGTATTAATCGACGATTTGGTTACAAAAGAGAATCATGAACCATACCGAATGATGACAAGCCGTGCGGAATACAGACTGCTTTTAAGACAGGATAATGCAGACTTAAGATTAAGAAAAAAAGGTTATCAGGTGGGTCTTGTAAGCAAAGAACAGTATGATTATGTTTTGTGGAAAGAAGCAAAAATCGAGGAAGAAAAAGAGCGTGTGGAACATACTTATGTAGGAGCAACGAAAGAGGTACAGGAACTGCTTGAACAGTACGAAAGCACACCTCTTAAAAATGGATGTTCCCTTGCAGAATTAATCCGCCGTCCGGAATTAAACTATGAATTATTAGCTCCTTTAGATAAGAAAAGACCGGAACTTCCGGAAGATGTAAGAGAACAGGTTAACATTAATATCAAATACGATGGATACATTAAGCGCCAGATGAAACAGGTGGAACAGTTTAAGAAGCTGGAAACAAAGAAACTTCCGGAGGAACTGGACTATGAAGCAATCAGCGGACTTAGAATTGAAGCAAGACAGAAATTAGAAGAATACCGTCCGGTTTCTGTAGGTCAGGCTTCCAGAATTGCAGGGGTTTCTCCGGCAGATATTTCTGTCCTTCTTGTGTACCTGGAATCTTATCGAAGAGGGGGAAATGGGAATACATGAATTATGATTTAACGCTGTTAGAAAACGCTGTAAAAGAGTTTAAAATTACACTTTCAGAAGAACAAAAAGCGCAGTTTATTCAGTATTATGAGCTGTTAATTGAGTGGAATAAGGTGATGAATCTGACCGGAATTACAGAGTTTGATGAGGTACTTCAGAAGCATTTTGCAGACAGTCTTTCGGTTGTAAGAGCACTGGATATGAGCAAAATTGAGAGCTGTATTGATGTCGGAACAGGGGCAGGATTTCCTGGAATTCCATTAAAAATTGCGTTTCCTCATCTGAAAGTAACTCTGCTGGATTCCTTAAATAAACGTTTGAAATTCTTAAATGAAGTCATCGAAAAATTAGGTTTAGAAGGCATTGAAACAGTACATGGACGTGCGGAAGATGGTGCAAAAAAACCAGAGCTTCGAGAGGCTTTTGATTTAAGTGTGACACGTGCAGTTGCAAGGGTAAGTGTAATCAGCGAGTATTGTCTGCCTTATGTAAAGACAGGTGGATACTTTGCTGCATATAAGTCAGGAAAAGCGGCAGAAGAACTGGAAGAAGGCAAAAAAGCGATTGCAGTTTTAGGCGGAAAAGTCGAAAAAACAGAAGAATTTTTGTTGCCGGACTCAGATATGGAACGTACGATTTTGCTGATAAAAAAAGTAAAAAATACACCGAAAAAGTATCCGAGAAAAGCAGGAACTCCTGCAAAAGAACCGATTGTATAAGTGGAAAATTGGATAAAAAATTGTATGAAAATAAAGAACGAAAGAGAGCTGAAAAAGGCTCTCTTTTTTTTATTAGGGATATTTGCAAGGATTCACAGAAAAAACACATTCTCATCTAATTTTTATCACAAATAGTAAATAGAATAGAACGGTGAGAAAAATATAAAAAAGCAAGTACAATATTAAAGGAGGGAATACCTTGATTGAAGTAAAGGATCTGGTCAAAAAATATGGTGACCATGTGGCCGTAGACCATTTGAGTTTTACCATAGAAAAAGGAAAAATTTATGGATTTTTAGGACCAAATGGAGCAGGTAAATCGACTACAATGAATATGATTACCGGCTACATTGCCTCGACACAGGGAGAAATTCTGATTGATGGACACAACATTTTAGAAGAGCCGGAAGCCGCAAAAAAATGTATCGGTTATCTGCCGGAGCTACCTCCGGTTTATCAGGACATGACAGTCAGAGAGTATTTAAAATTTGTAGCTGAGTTAAAATCCATTCCAAAAGCAGAGCGGGAAAAGAATATAAAAGAAGTTATGTCAACTACAAAGCTTGAGGAAGTACAGGAACGTCTGATTAAGAACCTTTCAAAAGGTTTTAAACAGAGGGTTGGAATTGCACAGGCTCTGCTTGGATATCCGGAAATTATTATTTTAGATGAGCCGACCGTTGGTCTTGACCCGAAACAGATTATTGAAATCAGGGATTTAATTAAGAGCCTTGGAGAAAAACATACCGTTATTTTAAGTTCACACATCCTTTCGGAGGTAAGTGCGGTCTGTGACCATGTATTGATTATTGACCGTGGAAAACTGGTGGCAAGCGACACACCGGAGAATTTAAGTAAGGTAATGGAAGGCGCAAATTCTCTTGAACTTACAGTAAAAGGGAAAGAAGAAGAAATCAGAGAGGCAATGAACCTCGTAGAAAATATTCAGGAAATGATTTACCATGAATCTTTTGTGCCGGATGCCTGCGATTTTACCGTTAAAATATCAGGGGAACAGGATATGAGAGAAAACATTTTCTTTGCTCTGGCAGATGCAAAATGTCCGATTTTAAAAATGCAGCCGACAAATATGACGCTGGAAGAAGTATTCTTGAGATTGACCGAAGACGACAATGAGGAGGAGAAAGAAAATGCTGGCGATTTATAAAAAAGAATTAAAAAGTTATCTTACATCCATGCAAGGATATGTGTTTATGGCATTTATCATGCTGGTTCTGGGGATTTATTTTACGGCATATAACTTAAATTATGCAAGTCCGGACTTTGGAACAACCTTAAATTCCGTGACGTTTGTATTTTTGATTATCACTCCGATTTTAACAATGAGAATTTTAGCGGAAGAAAAAAGAAATAAAACAGACCAGTTATTATTCACTTCACCGGTGCCAATCTGGAAGATAGTATTTGGAAAATATCTTGGAATGGTGACAATTTATCTGATTCCAGTTGTGATTACGTTGTTTTATCCGCTTATTTTGGCAAAATACGGAACAGTTTCTTATCCTATGACCTTAACTGCAATTGTTGGATTTTTCTTTTTGGGATGTGCCAATATTGCAGTTGGACTTTTTTTATCTTCGATTACGGAAAGTCAGGTTATCGCAGCGGTTCTTACCTTTGTGGTATTATTCTGCAGTTTTGTCATGAATGGAATTGAATCTTTCTTTTCACAGACGGCGATGGCTTCCATGCTTGCATTTGCGGTACTTGCAGTCTTAATTGCAATGGTCGTCTATCAGATGACAAAAGATAATATTTTGACCGGAATTACAGGAGTGGTACTGCTTGGAGCAGTTGTAATTATATATATTGTAAAATCCTCTTTGTACGAGGGAGCAATTCAAAAATTGTTAGATTTGCTCGCAATCGCAAATCATTTTGATAATTTTGTAGGAGGAATTTTGGATTTCTCCGGAATTGTATATATGTTATCCGTAATCTGCATTTTCATATTTTTAACCGTTCAGTCAATACAGAAACGGCGTTGGAGCTGATGATTTGAGGTGAATAGAGAGGAGAAAATGCAAATATGAAGACAAACAATGAAAATAAAGAGTTAAACAAAGACTCAAATAAAGATTTAAATAAAGATTTAAATAAAGAGTCAAATAAAGACGTAACTAAAAAAACGAATAAAGAGTCAAACGGCAAAAAATTCAAAAAAATAGATTTCAAAGAATTACGAAAGAAAAGCAAGGAAAAACGAATCCAAAATAAAAAGAACTTAAAGCATGGTTCCTACAGCATGGGTGCAATTACAATTTTTATTGCGATTATCGTAGTATTAAATCTGGTATTGCAGGAAGTGCCGTCAAAATACAGAGAAATCGATTTAAGTACGCAGAAACTTTACAGCATTGGTGACCAGACAAAGAAAGTACTTAAAAAGCTCGATAAAGACGTAGAGATTTATTATATTGCGCAGAGTGGTTCAGAAAGCAGTGATATCCAGAAACTTCTGGAAAAATACGAAGAGGGCAGTGACCACATCAAAGTGGAACAGAAAGACCCTGCAGTAAATCCGAAATTTGTTTCACAGTATACATCGGATGGCGTGAGCAATAACAGCGTAATTGTTGTGTGCGGAGATAAAAATAAAGTCATTGATAACAACTCATTATATGAAACGACTGTTAATTATCAGACTTACAGTAACGAGGTAACCGGATTTGATGGAGAAGGCCAGATTACAAGTGCAATTAATTATGTAACATCCGATAGTATGCCGGTGATGTATACGTTAGAGGGACACGATGAAGCAACCATGAGTGATACCTTAAAAGATACCATTCAGAAAGCAAATATCGATATTCAGTCTTTAAATCTGCTGACAATGGACAGTGTTCCGGACGATGCAGACATCTTGTTTATCTTTGCACCGGCAAAAGATATTTCAGAAGATGAGGCGTCTAAGATTATTTCTTATTTGGAAAATGGCGGAAAAGCGTTGATAGTTTCTAATTATTCTTCTGAAGAAATGCCAAATTTTGCTTCTGTATTAGAGAATTATGGTGTGAAGACGGCAGGTGGAATTGTACTTGAGGGAGATACCAATCATTATATTTCTCAGAATCCATCCTATCTGCTTCCAAATATCGAAAGTAATGACATTACTTCAAGCCTGTCATCTGGCAGTCGATATATTTTAATGCCTCTGGCACAGGGAATTGTAAAGAGTGATAACTACAGAGATTCTCTTGAAATCACTGATATTCTGACGACTTCAGACGGTTCTTACTCAAAAGTAAATGTAGAAGATATGCAGACAATGGAAAAAGAAAGCGATGACATTGACGGACCATTTGCAGTTGGTGTTTCCATCACAGAGAATTTAGATGATGAGAAAGAAACACAGATTGTTTATTATTCATCCGAAGCGCTGTTTAATGACCAGATGAACACAATGGTATCCGGAGCAAACTATGAATTGATTTCTGCTTCTGTAAACTGGATGTGTGAGAGCGAAGAGGATAGTAATACAATTTCTATTGCAAGTAAGAGCTATGATACTTCAACACTTACAATTCCGGCAGCAGATGCAAGTTTCTGGAGTATCTTTGTAACAGCAGTTGTACCGGTAGTGATTCTGGTAATTGGCGGTGGTATCTGGATGAAGAGGAGAAAACAGTAATGAAGAAAAAAAATATCGGATTAATCGCAGGAATTGTACTGCTTGTTGTGCTCTGCGTAGTCTATTTTGTTCTTCATAATCATAATGCCAGCAGCAGTGAAGCAGATAGTACAGATACAGCAGCAACAGCGTTTGAGACAGATACAGACAAATTGACAGAGCTGACTGTGACAACGGAAGGTCAGTCTTATACTTTTACAAAATCAGATGATAAATGGAGTTATAGTGCAGATGCTTCATTTCCACTAGACCAGAGTAATTTTGAAGAGCTGGCAGGAAAGTTAAAATCAATCAGTTCAGACAGGGAGCTCAAAGATGTAGAGGCTGTATCAGAGTATGGACTTGATGTACCTGCTGTACAGGTTTCTATTAAAAATTCGGATGATGAAACCCATACATTAGAGTTTGGTGCAGTAAATGACATGACAAGCAATTGTTATATGACAATTGACAAGGATACCAGTAAAATCTATATGGTTGCTTCTGATCTTGAAACCGCTTTTAATTTTAATTTAAGTGACCTTGCAGAAAAGGAAAGTTTCCCGTCTATTACAGCTACTACAGTTACGAAACTGACTGTAGAAAAACAGGGCGAAGAAGCCGAAGTGATTGAAAAGAGTGATTCTGCTTCCACCGGATGGAGTTATACAAAAGGAAGCACACAAAGAGATATTGACAGTTCTAATACTTCCAATCTCTTAAATGGAATTTCCAGTCTTTCCTGGGGCAGTTTTGTAAGTGCAGATACCAGTAAGCTTGCAGAGTATGGATTGGATGCACCGACCAAGATTATGATTGATTATCAGGTGACAGAGACAAAAGACAGTGACACGAGTACCAGTGAAGATGATACGAGTGAAGACAGCAGCAGTAATGAAGATGCAGAAAATGACTCTGACAGCGACAGTACCACAGAAACTGTGACAACGAATAAGCGGGAAGTTTTGCTTCTTGGAGGTCAGGACAGCAGTGGGAATTATTATGCGAAGCTTGAAAGCCAGTCCAACATTTATACCATTTCATCTTCGAGTGTGGAAAGTTTCTTAAATATCGACGTGAAAACTCTGGTCAGCAATTATGTCTCTAATTATATCTTTGCAGACCTCGACCGTGTAACAATTCAAAAAGATGGAGAATCTTATGAATTTACAAAAACAACGGAAGAGAAAGCAAAAGAAAAAGATGACAGTGATGATTCAAAGTCTGAAGATAGTGATACAGAATCGGATACAGAAACTGTGACAACCTATTTTATGAATGGAAACGAAATAAAATTGGAAGATTTCTCAAGCTTCTATAGTAATATCAGTTCTCTGGAATGTCAGGAGTGGCTTGATGAAGTACCGGAAACACAGGATGAGCCGGAAATGACTGTAGAATTTTATAAAGAAAATGGAGTTTACTTCAAAGTAGAATATTATCCGTATGATTCTAACTTCTATCTTGTAAAAAATAATCAGGGAACTGCGTGTCTGGTCAATAAAATGAAGATAAAAGAAATTGAAAGTTCTTTTGAAAAATTTTTGGAAAAACAGAATTAATGATTAAAAAGTCAAGTGGATATTCGCAATCCGCTTCGCTACTTGCTCATAACCAAATAGCTGCTACGCAGCTTATCAGAAGGGGCTTGCCCCCCTCCTGATACAAGCAAGTTCCACCCCTGCTTATTGCTTTTCGCAATTGAAGCAGGGGACTTACTTGATTTGGTTAAAAAGCGAGAGGAATGTTTCACGTGAAACATTCCTCTCGCTTTTTAGTCATCAAGAAAAACAGACAGACAATCAAGTAACTGTTCTGGTGATTCTAACTGAGGAAGATGTTTTGCTTCTTTTAAAATGTAAGTCTCAATTGCCGGATTTAATTCTACATATTGAGAGAGAACTTCGCACTTAGTGAGTTCGCCTTCCCCTTCGATAATAAAGATGCTGTTGTTTATATTTTTTAATGCATGTACGATATTGTTGTTAGTATATCCTCCAAGTAAACTGGAGAATAAGAAACGACCGCTTCCCATGCCTTTGTGGGCTGCTTCATAGTAAGTGTCGAGCCATTCCGCTTTGATATGGAATGGATTGTAAAGATAATCTTCTGTAAATGCAAGTTGAACATTACTCTGGCAGACCATCATGTTATAAACAAGAGTTCCGAATACAGGAAGCTCAAGAAAAGATTTATAAAGCTTGCTGCGTTTGGTTGGAATCTTATTTAACTGTGAAAGTGCCGGCGGATTAATCATTAAAATTTTTCTAAACAGTTCGTTTTCGTTATGACAGGCGAGGATTGTAAAAGAGCCGGAAAAACCACTGGTAATCACATCGGTTCTTTCGTGAATTACGTTTTTGATAAAATCAGATATTGCCTGGACATATAAATAGTTGGTGTAAGTAATATGCTGTTTATCAGAACGGCCGCATCCAGGTAAGTCGATGCAGTAGACGGTATGATTTTTCTCAAGCTGTTTTACAAGTGCTTCCCATTCATAAGCGGAACTGTAAATGGTTAAATCGTGAATTAATAAAACGGGAGAACCCGTACCTTGTTTTGTGTAATAAATTTTTCCAAAACGCCAATTGTAATAATTGCTTGCCGTTGACTTTAACAAGTCTTTCATTATTGCGGTTGTAGAAATCAGATGGTTCATGAAATGAATAATAGCAGTTGCGGTGGTAAATAAAATACCGGTTGTAATAAGTTTGTATCTATGCTTTTTCATAAAAAAACCTCCAATATAGGATTACTTTAGTTAGTTATAATTATAAGCCATTGACTCTGATTATACAAGCTGAAAGTAGGGAGAAGAATCGTGTGATAATAAAAAAAGGGGAAATGTTTCACGTGAAACATTTCCCCTTTTTTCATTGATTGATTAATGAAATTTATATCGTAAAAAAATATAATGTTTCACGTGAAACATTTGTGTAGAAATACGTTTAAGAAGATGTTATAATAACCATTGAATGAAATAAATACGAAGTTTGATGAAAAGAGGAAGCTTAAGTGGGAAGAATAATAGCAATAGCAAATCAGAAAGGCGGAGTAGGAAAATCTACAACTGCAATCAATCTGTCTGCATGCCTTGCCGAGCTGGGACAGAGAGTCCTTCTTATTGATATTGACCCACAGGGGAACACAACAAGCGGAGTCGGCGTAGACAAAGATAATGTCAATGCGACTTTGTATGAACTTCTGGTGGGAGAGTGCGAAATTTCGGACTGTCTGATTGAGAATGTATTCGAAAATTTATCCTTGATTCCGTCGAATGTGAATTTGTCTGGTGCAGAGATTGAACTGGTAGGCGTAGAGGGGCGTGAATTTCTTTTGAAAAATCATATTGATTCCATTCGTGATAATTATGATTTTATTATTATGGACTGCCCGCCGTCTTTAAATGTGTTGACTATCAATGCAATGACAACAGCAGATTCTGTACTGGTTCCGATTCAGTGTGAGTATTATGCACTCGAAGGATTGACACAGCTTATTCACACGATTGAACTGGTTCAGAACCGTTTAAATCCGGATTTGGATATTGAAGGCGTTGTATTTACGATGTATGATGCAAGAACAAATCTGTCATTGCAGGTTGTTGAAAATGTAAAGAACAATCTGGACCAGTCTATTTACAAGACCATTATTCCGAGAAATGTTCGTCTTGCGGAAGCACCGAGTTATGGGCTGCCAATTACCTTATATGATAAAAGATCAGTAGGGGCGGAAAGCTACAGACTCCTTGCAGAGGAAGTATTACACAGGGAGGATGAAGAATGGCGGTAAAAAGAGGTGGACTTGGCAAAGGTCTTGATTCTATGATTCCGGTTTTAGATTCTACAGCGACAAAAAAGAAAACCGGAAGAACAGCAATCGATAAAGAAGCGCTGCAGAATGCGGCAAAAGAAGCTCATAAACATCAAAAAGAAAAGATGGAATTTGAGGGGAAACCTGGAGAACAGGTACAGATTGTGAAGCTGACAAAGGTTGAGCCGAGCAGGGAACAGCCGAGAAAACAGTTTGATGCCGATGCACTTCAGGAACTGGCAGAATCTATTAAGCAGTTTGGTGTACTTCAGCCATTATTGGTTCAGAAAAAGGAAGACTATTATGAGATTATTGCCGGGGAGCGCAGATGGAGAGCTTCTAAACTGGCAGGACTCAAGGAGGTTCCTGTAATTGTAAAAGAATTTACAGAACAGGAAGCCGTTGAAATTTCTCTGATTGAAAATATTCAGCGGGAAGATTTAAATCCGATTGAAGAAGCAATGGCATATAAACGTTTGATGGAAGAGTTTCATTTAAAACAGGATGCGATTGCAGAACGGGTTTCAAAGAGCAGAACTGCAGTTACAAACTCAATGCGTCTTTTAAAATTAGATGATAGAGTTCAGCAGATGCTGATTGATGAAATGATTTCAACCGGACATGCAAGAGCTTTGCTTGCACTGGAAAGTAAGGATGCACAGGCGGAAGTGGCAGTTAAAGTATTCGATGAAAAATTGAGCGTACGAGAAACAGAGCGTTTAGTGAAAGAACTGTTAAATCCAGTGCAGAAAAAAGAAGAGAAACCCAAAAATCAGGCAGAAGAACTGGTTTATAAGAATCTGGAAGAGAAAATTAAACAGATTATCGGTTCAAAGGTTGCAATTAACCGAAAGACAGATAATAAGGGAAAGATTGAAATAGAATACTATTCTCAGGAAGAATTGGAACGTATTGTTGAATTATTGGAAACAATAGGATAATGTACAATCGGAAGATTCCGAGAGTACCTAGATAGGAGTTAGAGCAGATGGGTAATCTAATCAGCAAGATTCAGTCGATTTCCGGCATACTGTCAATTTTTTTACTGATTGTGGTAATTGCACTTTTGGTATGTGTGGTCAGTCTTTTTTTGGAAGTAAACCGACTGAATCAAAAATACCGCGTATTTATGAAAGGAAGAGATGGACAGTCTCTTGAAAAATCGTTCCGACGCAAATTTGCAATGATTGACAAAGGGCTGGATGCGGCAGCGGCAAATGAGCAGGAAATTGAAAAATTAAAAGAAATCATGGGAAACACCTTGAACAAATATGCTATTGTGAAGTATGATGCATTTGAGGATATGGGAGGAAAACTCAGCTTTGTTCTGGCTATGTTGGACGATAAGAATACAGGATTTCTTCTGAATGCGATTCACAGCAGAGAAAACTGTTTCCTCTATATTAAAGAGATTGTAAATGGGGAATCCTATGTAATATTAAGCCAGGAAGAAGTGCAGGCATTAAAACAGGCCGTAAATTTCAGACAAAACTAAAAAAAAGAAGCAGGGAGAAAGATTATGTTAGACATTAAATTTTTAAGAGAAAATCCAGATGTAGTAAAACAGAATATTAAAAATAAATTTCAGGACAGCAAATTACCTCTGGTAGACGAAGTAATCGAATTGGATAAGAGAAACCGTGAAATCAAAGGAGAAGTAGAAGCGTTAAGAGCAGAAAAAAATAAAATCTCCAAAATGATTGGTACTCTTATGAAAGAGGGCAAAAGAGAAGAAGCAGAAGAAGTAAAGAAACAGGTAACTGCAAATGCAGAGACTGTAGACCGTTTATCTGCTGAAGAAAAAGAAGTAGAAGAAAAAATCAAAAAAATCATGATGACAATTCCAAATATCATTGATCCATCTGTTCCGATTGGAAAAGATGACAGCGAAAATGTGGAAGTACAGAGATATGGTGAACCGGTTGTTCCGGACTTTGAAATTCCATATCATGCAGAAATTATGGAAAAATTCAATGGTCTTGATTTAGACAGTGCAAGAAAAGTAGCCGGAAACGGTTTTTACTATCTGATGGGAGATATTGCACGTCTTCATTCCGCAGTTATTTCTTATGCAAGAGATTTCATGATTAACAGAGGATTTACTTACTGTGTACCGCCTTTCATGATTCGAAGTGACGTTGTTACAGGTGTTATGAGCTTTGCGGAAATGGATGCGATGATGTACAAAATCGAAGGCGAAGATTTATATCTCATCGGTACAAGTGAACATTCCATGATTGGTAAATTTATTGACACAATCATTCCGGAAGAAGAGCTGCCAAAAACACTGACCAGTTATTCTCCATGTTTCAGAAAAGAAAAAGGTGCACACGGACTTGAAGAAAGAGGTGTATACCGTATTCATCAGTTTGAAAAGCAGGAAATGATTGTTGTCTGCAAACCGGAAGAAAGCAAAATGTGGTTCGATAAATTATGGCAGAATACAGTTGATTTATTCCGTTCTATGGATATTCCGGTTCGTACACTGGAATGCTGCTCTGGTGATCTGGCTGATTTAAAAGTAAAATCTGTAGACGTAGAAGCATGGTCTCCAAGACAGAAGAAATATTTTGAAGTAGGAAGTTGTTCAAACCTCGGTGATGCACAGGCAAGAAGACTGAAAATCCGTGTGAATGGAAATGACGGTAAATACCTGGCACATACACTGAATAATACAGTTGTTGCTCCGCCTAGAATGTTAATTGCATTTCTGGAAAACAATCTGCAGGCAGATGGTTCAGTAAGAATTCCGGAAGCACTGCAGCCATACATGGGTGGAATGACTGAGATAAGATAAGGAGGCAGTCTTTGCACAGTTATTTAAGGTCCATTGGTTTTTCAGAACTGGAAAGAAAAGAACTTGACCAGATTTTGAAAGAGGTAATTACACAATACGATGAAAAGACAGTAATAGAAAACTCTGAGGGACATCTGTTTGTGGAAGTATCAAAAATATTTGGATGTGACGTTGGAATCACAGTCTGCGGAGAATACGATGAAAATAATGAATTTGAGATGGAATATTATTTTCCGTTCTTCCGCGGAACTGGAATTACGACACAGGAAAATGTGTTAATTGAACGCCATGTGGGAAAAGAGTCCTATGCCGGAGCAGTGGATGATATAAGAATCGGCGTTACAATTATCTTTTATCTGCAAAATGCAGCCGAATATCTGACAGAACACCGGCATGGACATTATACAAAGGGTGTGTATCCGGTGACTCTTGCCGGACTTGCAAGAGAAGCCAGAATTCTTCTTCCTGTTAAGAAAGATGAAAAACAGCAAAGAGAAGAACGGGAGAATACCGTGAATCGTAATCGAATGATTGCAGCAGCCCGTAATGGTGATGAAGAAGCAATGGAAAATCTGACGATGGAGGATATTGATACATATTCCATGATATCTGGCCGTATAGCAAACGAAGATATTTATTCGATAGTGGATACTTATTTTATGCCTTATGGAATGGAATGTGATTTGTACAATATCATGGGAGAAATCACAGAATGGTCCATTACAAAAAATACACTGACAAATGAAGAAATCTATCAGATTCGCATTTCCTGCAATGATATGGAAATGGATATCTGCGTTAATGCAAAAGATCTTTTAGGGGAGCCGGAAGTTGGACGAAGATTTAAAGGAGTTATATGGCTTCAGGGAAATGTGGATTTTTAGATGAAACCTGAGAATTAAAAGAAAGAATCTTGCTTGCGAGATTCTTTCTTTTGTTTCACGTGAAACATCTTATCGGTTGAGGGTAGGGTTAAATTATGGTAGAATGATACCACATGATACAAGACAGTGTCATAAAAACTCACAAATTCACCAAAGATAAAGTGATATTGTGAAATAAAAAAGAAGGGAAAAGGAAAAAATGGAGTTATTTGTCAAAGTGATGAATGTAGTCAATGATATCGTATGGCATCCTGTAATGTGCGTGTTTCTTATGTTTGCGGCGTTGTGGTTCACGTTTCATTTAAGAGGCATGCAGGTACGAAGATTTGGCGATATGCTTAAATGTCTGACTGAAAAGGGCGACAATAAACAAGATACTGGTCTTTCTTCTTTTCAGGCATTTGCAACAACAGTTGGAGGTCGTGTAGGAACCGGAAATATTGCAGGAACGGCAACTGCAATTTTTATGGGGGGACCTGGTGCAATTTTCTGGATGTGGGTTACTGCAATTTTAGGTGCATCCACAGGAATGGTTGAGTGTATCTTAGGTCAGGCATATAAAACGAGAAATCTGGGAGAATTAACCGGAGGACCTGCTTTCTATATGTCAAACGGAATTAAGAATAAAAAATTAGGAAAGATACTGGCCTTTTTATTCTGTATCGCAGTCTTTATCGGACCTGGATTCTTGCTTCCGGCAATGCAGACTCAGACAGCGGCAACAGCGGTAAATGTAGCATTTGGACTTCCATTTGTTGTTGTTGGAGTGATTATGACAGCAATTGTTGCATTTGTTATTATGGGAGGAATTAAACGTATCGGACAGGTTGCGGAATTTTTAGCGCCGGTTATGTGTGGAATTTATTTCCTGATTACGATTATTATTATTGTACTTAATATTGGAAAAGTTCCTGGAATGTTTGGTTCTATCTTTGCAAGTGCATTTGGAAAAGATGCGGTCTTTGGCGGAATCGTTGGTTCGGCAGTTTCCTGGGGAATCAAACGTGGATTCTTCTCAAATGATGCTGGTAACGGAATGAGCCCTTTGATTTCAGCAACAACAGATACTTCTCATCCGGTAAAACAAGGTTTGGTTCAGGGATTATCTGTGTATATCGATACTCTTTTGGTATGTACTTGTACCGGAATTTCTATTTTGCTTGCGGGAACTTACAACGTTGCAGCAGACGGAGCAGGTGCTTCTCTGTTAGTAGAGCATGTTCCGGGAATACAGTATGGAATTGCATTTATGCAGGAGGCAATGTCGGTATCAATCGGTAAAGCAGGAGCAATGTTCCTTGCAATTATGCTGTTTATCTTTATTTTTACAACCATGCTGTCCTATTCTTATCAGTTGGAATCCACATGTAAATATCTGTTCGGCGAGAATAAAATGGTGGTTACAATTGTGCGTATTTTATTCCTGGTATTCTGCATGTTTGGTATTTTGATTGATGGTGATACTATCTGGCCAATGGGTGATATTGGTGTTGGATGTATGCTTTGGGTTAATACTTTTAGTATCTTACTCTTAACTCCCAAGGTTTTGAAAATCGTAAAAGATTATGAGAAACAGAAAAATGTTGGCTTGAACCCATTGTTTGACCCTGCTACAGTAGGAATTGAAGATAAAGCGGGGGTATGGGATACTTATGTAAAACAGAAAAAAGAGCGTGGAGATTATGAAAATCCGCAGCTTGGATATGATAAAAAATAAGAAACTTTTGTAGAGATATACTCTTGTAAGGTTTTGGCTATACCTTCAGAAAAGATTTCGAGAGTATATTAAGATTACATGGAGGTGTGCAGACGTGGAATTTGATTTTAAAAACGAATTTGAATCTATGATGAAATCGAATGAACTGGACACGGTTGTTGTTTTGGGACACATCAATCCGGATGGAGATGCAGCCGGTTCTGTGATGGGAATCGCACATTATATTGGCGTGAATTATCCGGAGTATCAGGTATTCCCTTATCTGGCAGATACGATAGACAAAGGACCAAAACTTCAGGTGAGCCAGGATAAAAAATTTGATCCGTTTGAAAAGCCGGATTTGCAGGGCAAACGTTTCGCAACAGTGATATGTGATACTGCGACATTGGCACGTTTAAGCGGAAGAGAATTTTATGAAGCATCTGTCGCTTCTATTGTAATCGACCATCATGCCTCAAATGAGGGCTATGGAGACAGAAACTATACAAAGGTTTCGGAAGCCTGCGCGGTAAATGTATTTTATAGTTTGAATCAGGATGATTTAAAAAAAGCGGCAGAGGCAGAAGAATATCCAAACGCTGCAGATTATATCTATCTTGGAATTGTACATGATACGAATGCTTTTCAAAGAGCAGATGAAAGTATCATGAAGGCTGCGACAAAGCTTTTAGAACTTGGCGTAGACCATAGACGAATTATACAGACTCGGCAGATTGATACGTTAGAAGATTTGGAAAAACGTGCAGACATTTTAAAAAATGCGATACGTGTGCTGGATGGAAAAGTCGCCTACGTGTGTATAAACAAAGAAGAAAAGGTTAAAAAGAATATCAGCTATGAGGAAATTCATCCAATCAGCAGTATTTTGCGTGACTGTGTGGACATCGAACTGGGATTTACGATGTATGAAGAAGAACCGGACCGGTGGCGTTGTTCTTTCCGCTCAGATGGAAAGTGGATTGATGTAAATGAATTGATTACACCATTTGGTGGAGGCGGTCATGCCGGGGCAGCAGGGCTTAGAAAACGAACCGGTGATATGGAAGAACTTAGAAGTCAGATTCTTGAGAGAGTAAAAAAACTAAGAGCAGAAAAATGTTTCACGTGAAACAAAGCGGTTGTCAGTTTAGTTAATGACAGCCGCTTTTTGTTACTTGTACGGTGTACTGGTTTAAATGTTTTTAATATAGAAGCAAGGTTTGCAGAAACCAGATGTTGGTTAATGACTGCGTTCATGAGCAAGTAGCGAAGCGGATTGCGAATGTCCGCTTTAAGAGAATCAACCGGTGAATTATAAAATGAGTTTTCATTAAATCAGTGGATTGTGAATATTCGTTTGATAAAAACAAGATATTGTTAAAAAAATGTTTATTAAACTAGATATAGTATTTTCTGATTTTGTATGTTATACTGACACTAGATTACAGAAAATCAGAAAAAACGTGAAAATTGCCCGTCACAATTACGACAGTAATAGCATTTCCAGATATTCCATGATAATGAGTGGGGATATACATCTCAGATTTTCAGACTCATTCAGTATATGAATCAGATTGATACTGGTCGATAACATTTAAGATGTGACAGGGCAGTTAAATTCTGATTTTAACGTAACCTGCTTTCTGTAAGGGACATATCCATTCGTTATTACGATTATGAACCGTAAATGAAAATCGGAAGCCGGGAGATAAGTCTGGCTTCCGATTTTTTGTATTTAGATGCTCTGGTAACTTAGTTACCGAGGAGTTTACATAGTTGTTTCGTATGTTTGTTTTCTGGTAACCCAGAAAAAGACGCATACAAAGATAATTCCTTTGATAATCGATGTGGAAGAAAATGCCCACCAGATTCCGTGCAGTCCAAGGGAAGTATTTTTTAAGAAAATAGCAAGAGGGATCCTTGAACCTGTAAATATAATACTGATGATACTGCAAAGGCGGGTCATTCCAAGTCCGGAAAGTGCACCGATGGTTGTCAGTTCAATACACATAAAGCCTTCACTGAATCCAATGATAATAAGATATCCGACTGCGATGGTAATCGCTTTTGGTTCATGAAAGAAGATTGTTGCAATTGTATTTGGCGCAAAGACAAATACAAGAGTGATAATAAGCCCCCAGATGCCAACGGTCCATAGAGAGGCACGATATCCTTTTCGGACACGGTTCATTTTTCCGGCACCATAGTTTTGAGCAGTAAAGGAATTTAAGGCTGATGCAAAACCATCTGCAGTATTCCAGGATACGGACTCAATCTGACCTCCGACTCGTTGTGTGGCAACCGCTTCTGCACCGAAAGCAGATACCATACGGGTAAGCACCATCGAGATAATACAATATGCCATACCCTGAATGGCGGTAGGAATTCCAATCCGGCAGATACCATTTAAGTAAGGTGCCGGAATTTTTGCAAGTAAATGAGTTCCCTTTAATACATTTTCTTTTTTCTGTTTGATAACGCAGATTATCATAATGCTCATAACGATAAACTGTGCAGTTACGGTTGCAATTGCTGCACCGGTAACGCCAAGCTTTGGAAATGGACCGGGACCAAGAATTAAAACAGGGTCTAAAATCATGTTTGTCACAAGTCCAACTAGATTGGCGAGAAATGGTGTTTTTGAATCTCCCTGTGCGGTATAAATTCCGGTTAACGTGACTGTTAAAAAAGAAAATACAATCAGTCCGCAGGCAATTTTCGTATAGGACAATGCGGCTGAGACTGCTTCTGGGTCATTGAGCTTAAAAAATCCGACCATCTGCCGGACAAAAATGAGGCATAAAATAGCGTAAGCCAGTCCCATAAAAGTAGATAGCTGCACAGCGGTCTGCGCAAAACCGTGTGCTTTTTCTTTTTCTCCCCGTCCTAAAGACTGTGCGACTTTTACCTGACCACCCATCCTTGCCATGGAAGCCAGCCCCTGCGAAAGCCAGGTAAACATACCACCGACTCCGACTCCGGCAACGGCTTTTGAGCCAAGCAGACCAATCCATGCCATATCGGTGATATTGTATAATGTCCCCAGAAATGAAGAAGCCATGATGGGGAGTGCGAGTTTGGTTAAGGTCTTTAAAATAGGACCTTTTGTTAAATTTCCATCCAACGTATTTGTGTAACCTCCAAATTATTCTGTATATCTATGTTATCTTATTTTATGAAGAAAAGCAACGAGAAAAAAGAAAGAAAATTTGAAGGATTCATTGAGAAAATCTGGATATCATGATATTCTGTAGTCAGAAAATGTCGAAAAGGAGAGAAGTATATGAAGAAAAGATCATTTTTGCTTTCATTTTTCCTTGCCATGCTTTTTGTTGTATTAGGCAGTGTGAATGTAAAAGCAGATGAAACATTGGAAGGATATATTTATGTCAATCCAATGTATGAAGACCTTGAGGGGAATTTTGATTTTGAGTCTGATTTTGAGCTGTATTCTGAGTCTGATAGTGAGGAATCAGATGAAGAGGATGGAATTGACACTTATGATTCCAGGAGTGTTCAGTATACGAGTGACAAGCAGAGTCTGATAAAGACATTCAGACAGCAGTTAGTCAATCGTGCAGGAACAATTGATTTGTATTATCACTGTAATCAGAAGATTACACAGGATTTTTTTGACGAGTTCTCTGCTGAACTGTTTAATGGGGCAGTGGCACATACGGGTGTAGGAAAAGAGGGAGATTATATCAGATGGCACTACCAGGGATGGCGTGTCAATGCAAATTATAAAACGGACCGCAATGGTGGATACAATTTGAATATTACTTATAATATGTATTATTTATCAGACGCATCACAGGAAAGTCAGATGGATCAGGCGGTTTCCAATGTGTTGAAGTCTTTAAATCTTTCAAATAAAATAGATTATCAGAAAATCAAAGAGATTTATGATTATATATGTTCCAATATCACGTATGATTATGTAAACTTAAATGATGATACCTATCTCTTGAAGCACACCGCATATGCTGCATTGATTAATAAAACAGCAGTTTGTCAGGGATATGCAACATTATTTTATCGTCTGTCTTTGGAGGCAGGGGTAGATACGAGAGTCATTACCGGAGATTCCGGAGGTCCACATGCATGGAACATTGTGAAACTGAATGGAAAATATTATAATCTTGACAGTACATGGGATGCTGGTTCATCAAGCTACTATTATTTCTTAAAGAACATGAATGACTTTTCTAACCATACGAGATATGAAGAATATCAGACATCCGATTTTATGTCTACTTATCCGATGGCAGAGAAATCTTATTCTGAATCAGGAAATCAAGAGCCACTTGAAAAAGAACATAATTATGGACAGCCAATGTATGTATGGGCAAATGACCACAAATCGATTACCGCAGCGCGTATCTGCCAGAATGATTCAAGCCATATTGAGCAGGAAACAGCAGAAGCAGAACAAACGGTTATAAAAGAACCGACCTGCACAGAAAAAGGCAGTGTTCTTTGGCGTGCGGTGTTTGAAAATCCGGCATTTGAAGCACAGGAAGAAGTGGTTGAAGAACCTGCGCTTGGTCATAGCTTTAAAAATGGAGTCTGCGTCAGATGTAATGCGAAAATCACAGGACGCTGGATAAAATCAGGTTCTAAATGGTGGTATCGCTATGAGGATGGTTCTTATCCTAAGAATGGATTATATAAAATCGGAAATACATGGTATGGATTTGATGCTTCCGGCTGGATGAAAACAGGATGGGCTGCTTTTGATAAAAACTGGTATTATTTTGCACCGAGCGGAGCGATGAAAACAGGCTGGCTAGCAGAAAATAAAATCTGGTATTACTTGAAATCCGATGGAAAGATGGCAAAAGGCTGGCTTAGAGTAGACGGTGCCTGGTATTATATGAATGGAAGCGGGTATATGCTGAAAGGTTTCATTACGGTAGGAAACGGAAAATACTACATGAATGGAAGCGGAAGAATGGTAACCGGCTGGAATGTAATAAATGGTTACTGGTACTACTTTACCTCAAGTGGAAAGATGGCGACCGGCTGGCAGAAAATTGATAATAAATGGTATTATTTAAGTTCAGACGGTAAAATGGCAAAAAACACCTGGGTCGGAAACTGGTATGTAAATGGCTCAGGCGTGTGGGTAAAGAGCAGGTAAAACAATATAAAACAATATAAAGAAGTATAAAAAAGAAAAAAAGAAATCCTCGGTTGCTGCTGACAGCCGAGGATTTTCTCTTATATAATTAGCCTAAGAAGAAGTTCATTGGAACAGTAACAATAGCAGGGAAAAGTACCATCAATAATAAAATGATGACTTCGGCTAATAAGAAAGGCCAAATGGATTTTACCATGCGTTCCATGTTAATTTTACCTGCACCACATGCAACATTTAATACAGTTCCGACAGGAGGTGTTAACAATCCCATTACAGTCATTAAAATAAATACAACTCCAAAGTATGCAACATCAATTCCGGCAGCTTTTACGGCCTGCAGTAAAACAGGTGTTAAAATCATAATCGTAGGAGTTACATCCATAGAAGTTCCGACTAATAAAACGATTATACAGATAATAAACATTAACAGTGTCGGATGATTGATAAATGGTGCAAGAATACCGGTTACAATAGCCGGAACATTTGCAACAGTCATCATCCAGGATGAAACCATAGCTGCTGCGGCTAAGAACATAATAACAGAAGAAGATTTTGCGGCGGAAACGAGGCAGTCCATTAACATGTTAATTTTTAATTCTTTGTATACAAATAATCCGATTACAAGTGCATATACTGCTGCGATTACACCAGCTTCGGTTGGAGTGAATTTTCCACTTCTTAATCCGACAAGAATAAATACAGGAAGGATTAATGCCCACAAGCCATCAATTAAGGCTTTCACCACTTCTTTGGCAGACTGTCTTTCAGCTTTTGCGAGGTTATCTTTTTTGGCAATGAAGAACCATAATACACATTGGAGAAAAAAAAGAACTGATGAAGCTGTATCCGGAATTTTTTGTGAATAATGAGTAAATAAAAATGGCGTATTAATCCCATAATTTGTGGGAGTTAATACGCTGTTTTTTCGTATATTTTTTGTTTGATTAACATTGAGTAAACTCAGATATCATGGTATTATATATAATATTAAACGTGTCGGTGAACCTGTGAGCAAGGGAAGGAAGCCCTTTATGATTGGAGGATGATGCCATGAAATATGTAATTGTTGACCTTGAAATGAATCCTGTTTCAAATGAATATCCAAACGAACGAAAAGTAAGCAGACTTGAAACAATTCAGATTGGTGCAGTGCTTTTGGATGAGAAGTATCAGGAAATTGGAAGTTTTGTAACGCTGGTAAAGCCAGAGTACAATACTCGTATTCAGAAACGTTATGAAAAGCTGACAGGGATTAAGACAAGCATGGTAGAATCTGCTCCGCATTTTAAAGAAGCACTGGGTATGTTCTTTAACTGGTGCAGCAGTATTCAGGATGAAGTGCAGATTATTCAGTGGAGTGAGAATGATTACCTTCAATTTACAAGAGAATTGCAGATGAAAGGAATTTCAGTATCAGAACAGAATCAAAAGTACATGGAACATGTCTGGTTGGATTTTCAGGCGGAATATGAGAAAGTGCTTGGACTGGAAAGAAATATCTCTTTAAAAGATGCGATTATGTATGCCGGAGAAGATTTTCATGGTCATCAGCATGATGCACTGGTTGACGCGAGAAATACGGCCTGTCTGTTTGGGATTGTAAGAGATGAAGAGAAATGTGAGAAAGCGTTGAAACATGTCATCGAGGTGTTAAAACCAAAAACGGAAGTTTCCCTTGGAGATATGTTTGACTTCTCAGGTTTGTCGTTGTCGGCATAAGAATTAAAAAAGCTGCAAAGCGCAAAGATTAAGAAATGATATGCGCTCTTTGCAGCTTTTTTTGACGTATACTCGCAAACCAAGCCGCCACTCATTGCCCGAGTGACAGCTTGGTTACTTGCTATCCCTGATACCTTATTCTTTCAACCAGCGTTTCCTTTTTCAGATTACTGCTTAAAACGCAGGAAAGTACAATCTGCAACAGACCGACCAAAAAAATCATAATAAAAATTGGTACGATTGGAACATGGTAGATATTCATTCCAAATATTCCCATATGTTTTGCATAGGAAAAAAGTGCATATCCGAGCGGCAGACCGATGATCAAAGCTACGCATATGGTGCCAACCGTAAAAATCAGTCCCTGTAACTGCAGGCATAAATTTAATTGTTTATTCGTCATACCCACAGCCTGTAATACACCATATTCCTGCTTTTTTGTCGTAATATTCATGATCATGGTGTTTGCCATATTCATAAAACCGATGAGTCCTACAACTGCCATAAACAGATAACAGCCAAGCTTCATCATGCGGGCTGCTAATTCTGCAGATTGTAACTGTGCATGATAGGTATCCATTTTTATATGCGAAGTACTAGAAATCAAAGTATTCAGACTCTGTTCCACAGATGCCACATCTTTTTTATCACAGTCCACCCACAGATAGCCATAGGCTGTTCCTCTCGGATTCATGGAACGGTATACACCTTCCGGAATAACAAGATAAGTCTCCGCACTTACAAAGGATCCTGCAATCTTTCCCTGATAGGTATAGGTTCCACTTCCATTCTCAAAGTCAAATGCAATTGATTCACCCGGAGCATATCCATCTTGTTCCATCCACGTCGACCAACCAAAGAAAATATCACCATTCTTTACCGCCTGATCATAGTCCATAGAGCCAATATCTCCGTCTTGGCGCATAAAATCAAAATCCTTTTTACTCACAATAGCACCCGGAAATCTTGTTCCATTCAGATTTACAGAAACAATCTCTCTCGTCATGACATCTGTCACTCCCGGAATGCTTTTGATTTCTTCAATCAGCGAATCATTCAATGGATTATCCGTCAGAATCGTATCCAGATTATTCTCCGGATATCTTTCATCATATTCAGCAGAATAGTCAAGCTGCAGTTCAAATTGTCCATGATTAACGGAAAGACGTGCTTCATGCTCCGTGTCAATATTTCCCACATAATTAGAGATAATCACAAACAATGTGCAGGAAAGCCCCATTGTGAGGATGGTACTAATGGTTCTTTTTTGATTACCCGTTACATTTGCCATTGCCATAGAAAACACGGTGACATTTTTTCTGCCATTTCGTTTTCCTTTTTTGTGTGTTTCAGCATTTTCTAAATACCGTGTTGCTTCGATAGGCGAAATCCGTGAAACAATTTTCATTGGTTTACGCAGCGCCAAAACAACGGTAAGAAATGATACGAAAATACATAGAAGCATAACAGGCAGGGAAAACAGTGGCACCTGCTGATTTTGGACTCCCATAGAGCCAGTTTCGGTTGATACAAGGTTTCCCTGTTCTACCAGCCAGTTAAAACCGCATTTTGCAATCAGAAAACCAAGAAGCAATCCAACTGGTATTGAAGAAATTGTCAAAAACATGCCCTCTCTGAAGATCAGTTGTTTCATCTGCTTTTTTGTCGCTCCCAGAGCCTTGATTTTTCCATACTCCTGTATCTTGTTGGCAATACCGACCTGAAAAATATTATAAATGACCACAACAGAGAAAAGTACAATTGCAAGAATCAAAACCCCGCATACCGCAATCGTTTCATAACTCGGCTGCAAGACCCATTGCAAATAGAGATCATTGACTATAACGTTTTTTTCTTCGATCCCACAAGCTGCTGCAATCTGCTTTATAACCGAATCAATATTATTCATAGATACATTTGCAGAATCATTTAAAGTAAAATAAATATTATACTGTCTGTCATTCTCTGCGACGTGTTCATCATAAAACTCCTGTGACCCGAAAGCAACATAAGATGCCTCGATGGTATACTCATCCCGATCATATAGGATTCCGCTGACAACAAATTCTTCCGGCTTATATTCTGACTGCATCCCTGCGCGGTAATCCAGTGTAACCGTATCTCCGATCTTTACATCACCATACCCCATTGCACGAAAAAATGCTCTTCCTGCGGCAATTTCCTGCATTTTTTCCGGATACTTTCCTTCCTTCAACTCATATTCTTTATTATAAGGAAGCATTTTTCTTGCAGTCTCATCCATGCAGACAAACCCGCCTTTTTCATTGCCTTTTATGATACCTTCGGTGCACATAGTGCCTGTAGCATCTATTTCCGCACGGAGGTTTACTTCTTTTAATTGCGATCCGTCTGCGGAAACAAACAGACCATAATTGCTTCCATATGATCCTGCCGCCTGACTTTTCTGTAAATGAATTACTCCATTTCCCACAGTACTGATGATAACAAGCAGCATCGTGGTCAGACAGATTGCCATCATGATCAGTATACTTCTTGTCCTGGTCCTTTTGTCATTGCTATATGCAATCCTGCTTATTGTCTTCATCTGAAATCCACCACCTGTCCGTCCTCAATCACCAGAATACGGTCAGCGACCTGTGCAATTTCGTCATCATGGGTAATCATTACAATTGTCTGTCCATATTTTTTTGCTGTCATCTTAAGCAGAGCGATTACCTCATCACTGGTCTTAGAATCAAGATTTCCTGTCGGCTCATCTGCAAATATAATTTCCGGACGATTCACCAGTGCTCTTGCAATTGCTATTCTCTGCTGCTGTCCTCCGGATAACTGATTTGGCAGATTATAAATCCGGTTTTCAATTCCCAGAGTTGCAATAATATCATTTACATACGCTTCATCCACTTTTCTTCCATCCAGCCCCAGTGGCAGTACAATATTTTCCCAGACATTAACAGATGAAACCAGATTAAATGCCTGAAAAACAAATCCGATTTTTCTTCTGCGGAAAACAGCAAGGGCATCTTCCTTCATCCTGTATAAATCTTTCCCTGCTAAAGTAACACTGCCTTTTGTCGGGGTGTCTAGCCCTCCAAGCATATGAAGTAATGTACTTTTACCGGAACCTGATTTTCCAACAATTGCGACAAATTCTCCCTGCTCAATCTGAATGTCCACCTGATTGACCGCTTTGACCTGATTCTCACCTGCGCCATAAAACTTACAAAGCTGCTTGGTTTCTAATATTACACTCATGTGTTGCCTCCTTTTCATCCTACATCCAAATTGTATCAGGACAATCTTTCATTTCACTTTCAAAAACGAGCAGAAGTCTTACAGAATTGTAAGATTTCTGCTCATTTAAAATTTAACTAACATATGGTAATTGAATCACAAACGTGCTTCCTTTTTTCTTTTTGCCGGAGGTTACCGTAATCGTACCTGCGTGTTTTTCGATAATTTCTCTCGATAGAAAAAGTCCGATTCCTGTACCACTCTTTTCCATGACCTCCTTGGAACTTCCTCTGTAAAATCGTTGAAAAATTTTGTGATACTCATTTTGCGGAATACCAATTCCCTGATCTTCAATTTCCATTCTTACAAGATCGTTTCTTTTTTGTAACCGGATAAATATTTTTGAACCACACGGACTGTACTTGACCGCATTATCCAGAACGTTGATCACAGCTTCACCAAGCCACCTTTTATCCTGCATAATCGTGCATGTTTCCAGCTCTTTTTCATAGTCAAAAACGAATTCAATTTCTTTCTCATCCGCTTTAGGATAAGTGCGGTTCACAGCAGATATGACAGTATCCATAAGCGGAAGTTTTTTCTTATTCATCTGAATCAGTCCAGTTTCCATCTTGGATATTTCAAGAAGCGACTGCAATAATGTCTCCAGTCCATCCAGAGCACTCCGACAACGGATACGAAACTCCTCCTGTTCTGTGGCACTTAAGTCATTCTGCATCAGCACACTAAAACATATATCCAAAGCTGCAACCGGTGTCTTTAACTGGTGTGAGATGTCAGAAACCATTTCTTTCGTGCTTTCTTTTTCTGTCCGTGCTTCTTCCTTTAGCAACTGAATATGATGTCCGATTGCTTCAAGCTGGTCATTCAATTTTTCCAGTTCTGCATGATTTTCCGTTTTCAGTAAATCATCAAATTTATTTTCACGGAATCTGATCAGAATTTCTTCCAACTGGTCTAAAATTTTCTGATGACACGCATCTTCTTTTTTCTTCCAATAAAGTAAAAAAGTTAAAAAAAACACGCATATCACAGTGCTTACAGCACCGGTCACCATAACCTGATGCCGGAATTGTGAATAAAATGCATTCCCTTTATTCCCCCAGTATCCATATTGCTCCAATAATTGCTTTCCCTGTTCGTTGGTTTCAATATCCTTATCCTTAAGCAATTCCGAAACAGCATCCAGCCCGGAAAATTCTTCCTTTGCAGCAATCTCTGTCATAAGATTCATTTTATATTTATAATCTTCATAAAACACATACGTGGTAAAGCAATTTAATATTGCAAACAATACTATGACAGGCAATACCAGGGAGAGTACTACTGTGATCTTCTTGCGATATCTCTTTGTCACTGCCTTACCTCCTGATTCCATATATACCCAAGACCTCTGATATTCTTTATATAGACCGGTGTAGCCGGATTGTCTTCAATTTTCTCACGAAGTCTTCTGATATTGACAGCGATTGTATTTTCATCCACAAAATCCCCTTCCAGATCAAACACATTTTCCAATATTTGTGTTTTTGAAAGAATCTGTTTCGGATTCTGAAGAAAAAAAGTCAGCATTTTCAACTCCGTTTTTGTCAGACTGATTTCACGACTCTTTATCAGGACTTTCATTTCTCCTGCGATAAATACGATATCTCCCGAAATCATCTTTCCGGTTTCCGTTTTCTCCTGTCTGCGACGGAAATGTGCTTCTATTTTCAAAAGAAGTACCGAAAGACTAAATGGCTTTGTAATATAATCATCTGCCCCTGCTTCATATCCCATAACCTGATCCATCTCCTGATCTAGTGCTGTAAGACAAATAATATATGTATTATAATTGCATCTCATCCACCTTACAAATTCCAGTCCATTCCCATCCGGAAGATTCACATCACAAATGGTAACATCCACATTATTATCACTTGCAATTCTTTTTGCTTTTTTCACTGATTCTGCTGAAAAAACCTCATATCCGGATTTTTTCAGTGAGAACGTAATTCCACGATTTAAATTTTCATCATCTTCAACCACGAGTATACTTGGCATAGCATATGCACCTCTCTTTATTAGATATATATTTAATATCAGAGTAGATATTGTTTTTATAACATCACCTCAACGTACTTCATGGCTTGATTTTGATATGATTGAATCGTTCCATCGTCTGAATCAAAGACTCTACGTTCTGAATTTCATCCTCATCCAGATAATACCGCTTATCTGCATTTATCGTTCTGGTTAACTGCATGAAAACACTCCTTTTCTCAAAATAATTCGTCGGTTAAAAACATAACAATAATTGAAATAGTCCTTGATTTATAGTATAATTATAACACAAATCAAACCATTTTACAATGTCGGTTAATTTTTAGAAAGGAGAATTTATGGAAAACAAAACTTATACCAGAAATGCTCACTCGGTCTGCTGTCTGACCTATTACGCTGTTTTCGTCATTAAATATCGAAGAAAAGTAATCACACCAGAAATCCTTGCTTTTATGCGTAGTCACACAGATTACTTAATTTCACAGCGTTATCATGGAAAACTTTTGGAATTTAATGGTGAAGAAGACCACATCCATATCCTATTTGAACTTCCGCCATCCGCTGCACCTTCTGTTATTATCTGTAATTTAAAGACTCAGCTTTCAAAGGAAGTCCGAAAACGCTTCTGGGAACAAATTCACAATCAATTATGGAAAGATTCTTTTTGGAGTGACAGTTACTTCTTATCGACAACTGGCGGTGCAAATTTGGAAGTATTAGAACAATACATTCAACAACAAGGAATCGAAAAACAAAAACGGAAATACGTTCATCACAAGAAAAAATGAGCATTCATCCCCAACCGACTCGTCGGATGGGGTTTTCTGCTCTATAATAGATAAATGTATAAAGATTTTGCACAGTTCGTTTTTTTCAAAAAACTTATTCTGTTTTTCAACTTCTGTGATATAATGCTTTATTATAATAATTCCCATTGACAAAATGAGGTGAACCAAGTGAAAAAGAAAACACTTGTGCCTCTTATCATTTTTTTACTGGGCATATGCCTTGTTAGTTTGATTGTATACAAAACAGACACCCACGAAAAAGAGCAGAGACACATAACAGCACAATTAAACGTAGCCACCTATGGCGAACAAATAAAGAATGAAATTACAAATGGAATTGAGATCACAGATACCTTGAAGCAAATCTTAATAAGTGAAGATGGCGAAATCCATCAGTTTGAAACAATTGCAGGAAATCTTATGTCTGATTCTATTGAAAGTGTACAGCTCGCTCCTAATGGTGTTGTTACAGATATTTATCCGGCTAATGAAAATGAGGCAGGTAAGATTGATTTGATTCATGATAAAGACCGCGGAAAAATTTCCTGTTACGCCAGAGACAACCATACAATCATTACGCAGGGTCCCTTCAAATTAAAACAGGGAGGATATGGAATTGCAGTCCGCAATCCCATATACCTGAAAGATAAAAACGGACATGAGTATTTCTGGGGATTTACTATTGTTATCCTGCGTGTTCCGGATATTTTTTCAGATTCAATCAGTGCACTTTCAAATTTTGGATACGAATACAAAATTTCAAAAACAGACGCTCCATGGAGTGATACTTATAAAGTGGTTTATCAATCAGATGGGCAAACAAATCATCCTGTTTCTTATACATTTACAATAGGAGATGAAAACTGGAAATTTGAAGTAAGTCCTAAAAGTGGATGGAGAAATGCCACTCTACTGATAATCATCATCGGAATGTTTCTTACAATAAGCCTTCTCCTGTCAGTTCTTACCAGAATATGGTTAGTAGAAAATGAACATAAGAAAAAGTTTCAGATACTGGCGCGCACAGATTCTCTTACAAATATTTATAACCGCTATGGATTTGATGAATTTGCAGAAAAAATGATTCAAAAAAATCCAAAAGCACATTTTGTGGCTGCGCTCCTTGATATCGATGATTTCAAGTTTATTAATGATATCTATGGACATAATTACGGAGACAGGGCACTAAAGAATCTTGCAGACAGCATGAAGACTTTTTTCCCATCCGATGCATTACTTGGAAGAAATGGTGGTGACGAATTCTGCATTCTTTTACCAAATTGTACCTTTGCAGAAGCAGCTATACAGCTGCAGAAATTCACCAAACTTCCTAAATCATTCTCATACCATGGTAAGGAACATGCATTTTATATTTCTCTAGGATATGCAGAATATCCAACATTTGCATCCAATCGTTCACAGCTCATGCGCTGCGCAGATGCCGCTCTTTATGAAATAAAACTTCATGGAAAAAATGGATGTATGGTCTACAGAGAAGGAATTCGGACAGGTGCCCGCAAACAACTTGGATTCGCATTCAAGGATATCTCTGAACATCTTCCAGGTGCATTCATCATATACAGAGCTGACAAAGAAGATGATGAACTATTTTTTGCAAATGATGAATTTCTTCATATGTCCGGATATAAAGATATAGATGAACTGTTCAGACTTACTGAGAAAAGTTTTCGCAACTTGATTCGTGAAGATGAACAGCAACAGATAGAATCAAGTATCTGGGAACAGATTGACAACGGCAATGAAAATGACTATATTCACTTTCATCTTCGAAAAGCTGACGGAACTTATTTTTCTGTTCTTGATCATGGAAGAATTGTAGAGAACCCGCAATACGGGAAAGTATTTTATGTATTGTTCATGGATTGGGAAGATATGCATATTCGTTACAATGATAAATTCGCAAGATAATAAAATATTGCAAAAAAAGAGAGCGTATGATCTATTTTCATATTAATACTTGGTTTGAAAACTGATGGAAGAATAACACGATACTGCGATAGAATAAGGAAAACGGTTAAACTAACTATTGCTGAGTGAGCAACAGCAAAAGTAAGCATGACTGGAAAGTGCTTGTGATCTTAGGGATTAAGAGAGGATACAGATTATGGAAGATTCTTACGTATTACAACTGTTGAAACCAAAGTTTAAAGATTTTCATTTGTGTTTCTGCGGATTTGCAGAATGCAAGCCATTACATAGCTACGGGCCAGCCGCAAGGTCCAATTATATTTTGCATTATGTAATGAAGGGCAAAGGTATTGGCAATCTTTGAAGGGTTGGTCGGTGCGCCGATTGCAGATGCAAGCACATCAACCAGAATCCCAATCTCATCCACGTTCTGAATCTTATTTCTTTCGATAACATCCTTCAGATAGACATTTGCAAAGATGTTCTTCAGATAGTCCGCTTTCTGTCGTTCGCTCTGAAAACTTACGATCTGTGGCAATCCTCCGTAGATCATGTAGTCATCCCAGGCATCATCATAATCGCCGTCATAAGCAGAAAAAAACTCTGCAAAGGAGAGGGGATAGATTCTGATTTCATCACCTCTGCCACGGAACTCGGTTACAATATCGCTGGATAAGAACTTAGAGTTGCTTCCGGTGACATACACATCAATATTGCTCATGCGGAGCAGGCTGTTCAGCACTTCCTCAAATCGTGGCATAAACTGCACTTCATCTAGAAGTAGATAATATTTATCATCGTCTTTCATGGCATCTTTGATGTACTTGAAACACACCTTAGGATCTCTTAGTTCCTCATTTTCAATACCATCCAATGCAATCTCAATAATATGATCAGTATCAACATCATTCTCCAGTAAGTATCTCTTAAAGATAGTAAACAGCAAAAAGGATTTGCCACATCTACGAATGCCGGTAATCACCTTTATCATTCCATTATCTTTTCGCTCAATCAGCCTGCTATATCGTTATTATAGTTAAGCTGAAACACGGAGGAGATTTCAAAGGGGCACTATCTTTTTGGAGAAGTATAAGTGATGCTTTTGTCCAAGGAGGTTTCTTATGAAAAAATGTTTTCTTTAGTCCTTTGCACTATCCTTACTCCTTTCTTTGTCTACTACTGGCTATGCAGCAGTAAATGATGATTGCAACAATATCACTATTGACGTTTTGAAGAACATTTTTATTATGACGGAGATTGTAGAACAGAAAATTGTATCAGGTTGCAAAAATCTTTCCTGAGATCAAGTAAAGAAAAAGAGCATATAGATGAACCGCCCCCCAGAAGTTAGACCCAAAAATCTAACTATTGGAGGTCGGTTCAATTGTAGGCTCTTTTTTTACATTCCAAGAGTTTTGATCACTACCTGTGCCAGAATTCTGGCAAGATAATCATTGGGGTGATTTAACCAGTTTCCGGTTATATCAATGTATCGTTTTCTCTTTCCGATTTCTTTTTGAACTGCCTGTATATCTGCTATAGCAACTCCCATACCTTCTAAGCCCTTCAGACTTTCACTGTATTCATCCTGATGTGCCCAGAAATGGTGTGGCTCCGTAGCAGCCAGTTCATTGGGAAGCGTAGACGCAATCAATAAAAATTCCGTTTTCGGACTAACCTTCCGGATTGCCTCTATGAGTCTGCCTGTTTTATTTCTGTATTCTTCCATACCGCAACGGTCATTCATTCCAAAACCAAGAATAACCAGATCCGGATGGAAGTTGGCTGCACGCTGTGATGAATTTTCGATTGCCCATTCGGAATCCATTCCTCCTACCGATGTGTTGTGGAAGCATACTGGACTCTGCCATTTTTCCTCCATCTGATGGAACAGCAGTTCTGCCCAGGTAGGCTGTCCCGGCTTCTGTCCATACATACCGCTGCAGTCACAGCCACAGCACACGCTGTCCCCATACAAAACGATCTTAACGGGTTCTCCTACTTCCAGCTTTGCAGAGAGCTTCGGCAGTTTGTCCAGTTGACTTTCCGGAGCGGAAAGTAACTCCTTCTTCGTTGCCTTATAGGTAACGGCGATCTGTTTCTCTGTAACAAGCTTCGGATTGCCTATGGCACATAGGTTTAAGAATTTTCCGTTGGTAGCCACTAGCGGACCGAAATCTTTTGCAAATTCGCTTGTTTCTCCTGCCTTCTTTGCCGTATCAAAGTCCGGATAAAGGAAGGTATCCCATCCGGTTACTGGTATGTGACTCCCTTCAGGAATTACCAGCTCATCTCCCTCTACAAGGTAATCGATCCCCTTTTCATATACTGTTTCCCGGTCATAGCTTTCTACGGACAAAACTTCTTTTGGAGTCCACAGGAAAGAAGCCCTGCATCCATTCTCATCAGCAACTGCTGCAAAGGTTTCCCGGAAGCAATACTCACCTTCCCATATCGGCTCCAGCCATTCTTTATGGAAAATCTTTCCTATCGAAAGGGTTTTCTTGATCTGTTCTTGTAAAAATTCCTTAAAGGGTGTCACCCATCCGCAGTTCACTACCGGTCTATCTGACATGAAGATCATCTCACAGGGCTTTTCTTTTTCATATGGATACCAGTAGGGCATTGGTTTTCCGTCCGCATCATTGCCGTTTGGATCACCTGTTTTTATGAAATTCACCCAGTAATTGCACATCATTCTGGAAAGATCGTAATGCTGCCCAACAAAGGGTCTCCAGCATTTCGCCAGTGTTTCAAAGAAAAACCATAAATCTACAGAATGGAAGGTTCCGGCATTATCCCATCCTGGAATATCTGGATCAAACCTGTAATAATAGTAGGGCTTTTTTTCACCTGCACTTTTTTTATCTGAAAAAAGACACTTGATCGTACATTCAATTCCGTTTACCTTCGCATACTTTCCATCAGAATCCTCCCGCATTGCCTCGGGAAAGCGCAAAAAGGTCTCAGCATTCTTTCCGAAAATCTCTTCTGCTTTCTTTTTCAAATCTTCTTTTGAGGAAGCTTCTATATAACTGGGAAATTCATCTGAAGTATTTCCAGACATAACGGGAACATTTACATGCTTGCCTTCCATGAAAAGAACCATTGGGTCACCTACACAGAACTTGTGATCCAATACGGTAAACATAGCCGGAAATATTTTGGTATATTCCTCATACTTGTCACGAATCGTAGCCGCATCCAGCTTACGAGCCTGCTCAATAGTTGAGCAACCCAGGAAAGAAAGAAAATGCTGTCCATTTTCCTCAGCATGCCACAATTCCTCCGGCACTCCGATTCCTCCAACCTGATAAGGAGAGCGAATCATTGCACTCATCACTACTGCACGATGAAATAAGCCTTCATTATCCATACATGCCATCTGGCTCATAACACTTCCGCCTCCGGCTGACTGTCCTGCAATGGTCACATTACCCGGATCTCCACCAAAGAAAGCAATATTTCTCTGTACCCATTGAAGTGCTGCCTGCTGATCCAGACTTCCAAAATTAGTCGGTGCGTCAGGCTGCTCCTCTGTCAGCTGAGGATGTGCCAAAAATCCAAAAACATTAACCCGGTAGTTTACCGTTACAACAACCACACCGCGACGTGCAATTCTCTCTCCGTCAAATTCCATTTCGGCAGGATATCCACACTGGAGTCCTCCTCCGAAAAACCATACCAAAACCGGCTGTTTTTCTGTTACTTCTTTAGCACCTGTCCATACGTTCAAATACAGACAGTCCTCATCCATGGCAATTTCCGGATCCACATGCCACTCACGGATATACACGTTATCACCGATTCCCGGGACGCTCTGCATGGAAATCGGAGCAAAGCGATAGCATTCACGAACTCCATCCCAGTCTTCACAGGGCTGGGGTGCTCTCCATCTGTTTTCTCTTACCGGAGGAGCCGCAAAAGGGATTCCCTTAAATGCAGTTATCCTAGGGTCTGCGGCTTCAATACCTTTCACCCATCCATTTTCTGTCCGTACTGTTCTCAGCATAATTCCTACCTCCGCTAATTTTACTATTAGCCATGAGCAAAACTCCACATACTCAGTATTTATGCATGTTTGCGAGGCATGGCAACCTCTCTCAATGACTTATAAGTTACTACAGCACATGCAATAACATAGATTATGATAACTCAAATGATCTTAATGCAGCATTTCCGTTACCGCGATAGGTCAGGTAAAGCGCCTGTATTCCATCCGGAATCGTAACCGGTGCGGTATACTTTTCCCAGACATTGGTATATTGAACCTCTAATGTCGCCAGTACCTCTCCATCCCATGCTGTCTTTACTTCAAAAGTGCCATCTGCATAGCCCCGGATCCAAATACTGATTTCACGAATATCATGGCAGTCAAAATATTTGAAGCCGATAGTAGTTGAATCTGTAATATTGGCAATATATCCAACTTCTTCGTCTCCATCCCTGCCGTCCTGCATTACTCGTGGAAAATTCCCTTCGCCCACATAAACTGATGGGGTATCGGTAAACAGATTACATGCAAGATAAGCGGGGTATTCGCCTTTACCCTCAAGCGGACCTCCATTTAAACCGCAGGAGGTAATTTTTACCTGTGGAATACTGCCGTCCGGCATAATCTGAAGCTTTTCAGCACATCCCTGTCTACTGTACCAGGTATTATTGGTATGCCTGTGATAAAAAATGTACCAGTCCTCTCCGATCTGCACAATACTTCCGTGATTATTGGCACCGTAAGCTGTTGGCATATCTGCCGGCTTGTAGGTATCGATGTGCAGATCACAATTGCTGACAATAACTCCGCCATAGACAAAGTCCCTAGTAGGATTCTTGCTGGTGGCATAACATAATTCGTGCATTAATATGGATGAATAGACAAAATAATAGGTGTCACCTACTTTACGGATGGAAGATGCCTCAAAAAACTCATGTCCCTCAAATCCGGTACCGGCACCATATTCACAGCCGGGGACCACAAACACCGGAGCTTCCCTGATCGTCAACATATCTGCTCCCAACACCGTAGCCATAGCTCCGGTACGGGATTTATCACCTTTTCCGCAAGCTCCGGTATAAATATATGTCATATCTCCTTCCGTCAGAACCCCCGGGTCAAACTGGGGCTCATCACCTTCCTTTTCGCCCAGACGTGTGCCATCTTCATAATGAACATAGCCATAAAATTCATACTTTCCTGCCGGAGTATCACATACAGCAACTGAAACTACCGAAACCTTGTCCAACACGTAATAAAGATAGTACCTTCCGTCTGGTCCCACCGTAACATCCGGGGCATACAGACACATTTTGCCTTCCGGGTTCAGCGGATCGGCTGTCTTCGGATAAATCACACCCTCATATCTCCAGTTGCCCAGGTCATCGACCGGAGCTGACCAGCACACATAGTCTCCCATGCAGAAAACATATCCGTTAAAGTAATCATGGGATCCGTAAACATATACGCGATCGCCAAAAACATAAGGTTCTCCGTCCGGAATATACTCCCAGGACGGTAAATATGGGTTAAACGCTTGTTTTTTCACTTTGATATTCTCCTTTGCAAGCCTAATTCATGTACATTGTTTCATAAAGCAAATTACTGGGTGCTAGTTTAAGCCTTCAAGCTGACCACACGATCATAGTCATATCCTCGATCCGGATTCACCTTTCCGGCATTCAGTTCGAAATAAACCACACCGTTTTCGTTTACAGGAAGCTCTACGCAGATATTTCCGTCCTCCTGCTTTTTACGCTCTGTTTTTACAAAAGGTCTGGATGATTCCCGAATCAGTTTCGTCTGTTCCTCACTCAGATTGGCAGGTTCTCCCATATCATGCCATACCTTCAAGGGATTACATGTTTCCTCATCTACCGTCTTAGTCAGGAAGCAGTACTCCTCCTGTTCAGCCGGAAATGTAAACTCCAACAGCATTTTTTCTTTACCATGTTCTGTACTTTTACGGGCAATATTCCAGGCTACACCTAGATAATCACCGTTTGCACGTTTCAAAACGACAATATTGTCATCCTTATATACACAATTGGCTTCACTTTCCTCAAGCTTTTTGTAAAAAGCAAATGTCCAGAAGGTCGGCTTGGTAATACAGCCATTGGCAACCAGTCCAAAGCCGCCGTGGAATGGTGTAAAAGGAACTCCCAGCTCTTCAAACACATCACCAAATGTCCAGTAGGAATAGGATTCATTCACATCTCCCAATCTGGAAAGCTGCTGTGCTATAAAGGCCGCATTCAGGTTTGTGTCATGAATGACGCCCTGAGGAGTATAGGAGCTGTTGAACTCCGTGATATGAATCTGCAGACCCTTATATTCCGGGAAACTGTCAATAATATCTCTGGTTGTTTTTAAATTGGCAAAGCCGTCCTCTGCATTCATCAGTTCAGAATATGCATAATGTCCAATATATTCCGGCGGATCAACGGTGTAATGATGTCTGGTTACGAAATCCACAGGTATGTGATTCTCATGGCAATATTCCATAAATGCCTGAATCCATTTCTCATCCGTTCCTCCACAAACAGCAGGGCCTCCTACACGGAATCCCGGATTCACTTCCTTTATGGCATCAAAGGTTCTATGGAACAGCTTAAAATATTCCTGCATATCCGCATTTTCCCAGAAGCCGCAAAGATTGGGCTCGTTCCATACTTCAATGGGCCATTGAATAACTTCCTCTTCTCCATAGCGTCCCATCAGATGCCGCAGCAATGAACGCACCATATTACACCATATATCATAATCTTTTGGAGGAGTGGTATTTCCCTGCCAGTAAAAGATAGTCTGGCTTCCATTTGCCAACTTTTTAGGCATAAAACCCAGTTCAAGAAAAGGTCTCAGCCCCACCTTCTTATAGGCATCCATTACTCTATCCAGATAAGTATAGTTGTACTCGACCCTTACCTTACCATCCTCCTCATAGGTCTGAAAGATTGCCATATCATCACAGAATAATCCATGTCCCCGGATATGCTTAAATCCGATTTCCTTTTGAACCAAGCGCAGCTCCTCCTGATATTCTTCTGTCAATGCAAGCCCCATTCTTCCGGTTCCCACACAATAATCTACATTATTGTGAAAAAAGGCCTTTGAATCCTTTGTAATCACGATCTTTTTTCTGTCATGCTCTGTTGCCCCACCAAAATTTACCATGCATGTATCTCCTTCTTCTAAATCATGTTCCTATGCAGTCACGCATCAGATGTCTGACCGCTGCACGATCCGCAGCTCTCTGATGACGATTGCCATATTAATATGATACTATCGCATTGATTTAAAGTTTTCAATGATTTATACTATAAGAAAATTGATATATCCTCTGATGTATCAGAACGGAGATTCCAGATGACTGAAATTGAATTTGTCGGCTACAGTGCCGTTCACCCCTCAGATTTTATATATGATGTTCCGAATGGCTTTACAGGCTATCTTCTGCTTCTTTTCGACTCTCCCTCGGAGCTGCTCATAGACGGAAGACTAATGCGGACAGCCGCCAATTCTGCTATTCTGTATACACCAGGAAGCAGGATTTATTACCGTGCTGCCGGTGAAGAATACCGGAATGACTGGATTCGTTTTCGTTCCGATCACTCCTTCGTGAAGCTGTTTCCGTTAACAAACACCCCATTTCCCGTAACAGATCCGGAATACTGTCATCAGCTTTTTAAATTACTAACCTGGGAGTCCGCCTTTTTCTCCTCTGAAAGCGAATCAAACATTACTCACCTGCTTCGGGTTCTGTTCTCCAAATTAAGAGAAGGAATCCAGAATGAGTCCCCGGGTATTCACGAGCATGAGCTGGTTGCATTGCATAAGATGATCTACAATAATCCTCAGCTTCCATGGAATATAAACATGATGGCTGCGAAGCTTCACTTAAGTCCCAGTCATCTTCAGACTCTCTATCACCGCAAATTTGGCTCCTCCTGCATGGACAATGTCATCGAAGGACGTCTGCGCCGTGCAAAGGATTTATTAGAGTACAGCGAATACTCCATCCGCGACATTTCCGAGCAATGTGGTTATAATAATGTAGAGCATTTCTGCAGACAGTTCCGTCAGCATAACGGCTGTACCCCTGGACAATACCGGAAAAATGCATCAGCGGGAAGCAACAAAAGACTTCTCACCCACAATACCCTGGGAGGAAGGGAGTTTGAGAAGATTAATCGAAATCATCCGGTTGCAGAATCTTTTCCGGTTCTGTGACGTCTTGATACCGGACATATCGGGATGAATCAACAGTATATTCTTTCTTATTAATTTTAAAGTTCGGGAAGGCCCATTCCATAAGCCTTCTCCAAAGTGACTTTTTCTCCTCCAACATCATCAATATTTTCTGTAAGTTCTTCTCCACCGGCATACATTCTTCCAAGACCGCATAAAATTTTATCAGAACATGTATAAAAATGACCTGTAAGTGACATTGATTCAGAACCGTCTTGAGTACACTGTCAAAGTTGATAACAACACATCTGAGAACCTGCAGTCCGCTGAATCCCGTATCCGTGATACTGATATGGCAGATGAGATGACAAGATTCTCGAAAGAGAGCAGCAGGCAGCTACTTCCATGCTTGCTCAGGCAGAGGATGAATAAAATCTTCTTTTTCTTCTTTTTCCCATTGCAAATCCCACATTTTCCTGTATGATAGAGATATATTAACAATAAGGAGGCATACAGTTATGTTGCAGATTAAAAATCCGGTTTTGCCGGGATTTAATGCAGATCCATCCATTATCCGTGTGGATGATACATATTACATTGCGAACTCTACGTTTGAGTGGTTTCCGGGAGTTCGTCTGCATGAGTCAAAAGATTTAGTACATTGGAATCTTCTTCCATCCGCATTGTCCACGACGACATTGCTTGATATGAAAGGAAATCCGTCATCGGGA
>NZ_BAAHYF010000001.1:1540000-2035908 GCF_054657695.1 Blautia stercoris | reverse complement strand
GCCTCGTATCGAGGGCGGACATGGCGGAAAAGTGCTTGTGGATGCGCCGAAAGATGCAATCTTGACAGAAGCACCGGCAGATCATTCGATGCATGATGAATTTGACACACCAAAACTTCATGATGAGTGGAATACCCTCCGCGTACCATTTACCGAGGAAATGGGTACGACAGGGGATGGCAGGCTGACATTGGTCGGAAAAGGATCCCTCTGCAATAAGCATGAGCTTTCGTTGGTGGCAAAACGCTGGCAGGCATTTAACTTTGATGCCGAAGTGAAAGTGAAATTTGATCCGTTCAACTATCAGCAGATGGCTGGATTGACAAATTTTTACAATGATAAGCACTGGTCATTCGCTTTCGTTACGTGGAATGAGAAAAATGGCCGCGTGATCGAAGTGGCAGAGTGCAATCGTGGCGGATATCGTTCGTTCCTTCGCGACGATGCGATTCCGGTACCGGATGATGTTGAATTTGTATGGCTTCGCACAAAAGTAAGAAAGCAGTCTTACAGCTACGAGTATTCCTTTGACGGAAAGAACTATACAGAGATTCCGGGCACACTGGATGCCGCTGTATTGTCCGATGATTACGTACTCCAGTCATACGGTGGATTCTTCACCGGAGCATTTGTCGGCATGGCATGCGTGGACTACTCCGGATACGATCAGACAGCAGAATTCCGCAGTTTTGACTATAAAGAACTGGATTAATCAATAGCAAGAGCCTTTTTTAAACCAGGCTCAATCAGATGGCTGGCGATGCCGCAGAGGATTCTGGGAAAAAGGACGAAAAGTCCGGGAACCAGGAAGACGATGAGGCAGGCGCCGGCCATTGTAAATAATAAGATGAAAGTTTCTTTGATGTGACCAGCCATCAGGCGCACGGAGAGCAGAAGAACTGCCGGAAATGAAGCGCGCAGGTGTGAGATCACGGCAAAGATATAATTGGCGAGAACCTAGAGGACGAGGCAGATTACCATCCATAAAAAGGGCGGTAAAAGATTGCCGTTTTTTCCGGTAAAGACTTGGGAAAGATCTAATTCATAGTCAAACCGAGGCCTCCTTGTGCTTAGAGCATATGAAGTTTTAGCTTTGTCTTGTAGTTTACGAATATCCGAAAATCAAAAAAGCCCTTTGAGAAAAGGATTTCTCCTCTCTCAAAGGGAAAGTTGGCAAACTTGAATTTCTATTTGTGTTGCCATGTCATTACATAATCTTTTTCTCCGGTAGTCTCATCTAAGCCACTATGCTGAATCTCAAATTCTTCTCTCTTATAAAAAGATATTGCCCGTGCGTTCTTTTGGTATACGTTCAAGTACAACTTATTCCTTTTATCCTTTGCATAATTCAGCAGAATTTTACCTAGACCCTGCGATTGCATTTCACCAGAAACAAAAATGCCCTCAACATATTCATCATTTAACCCTAGGGTTAAACTTAACTACTATTTTTTCTTTGCGATATAAAATACATAACTGTAATAATCTACTACTAATCTAAAATAAAGCGATTATAAGCTATCCTTTTTCCTGTGTTTGTTTTAAAGTTTTCATCTATACACTTTTTTATCTTTTCCTGTTCTTTTTCTTTATCCATAACCGTTAAATTTTCAAGCAAATCAGCTTCCCATTGTATTTGAAAATCAAGTCCATCAATTTTAGATGGAGTATGATGGTTGCCTATTATAAAGCATATTCTATCAATATTTTTGTTATAGCCTACCTTTTTTAATATTTCTTTCGCTACTTCTGGTCCTTCCTTTTCTTGATAGACACCATCAATAGAACCGTATTTTTTTTGTGCTTCAACCGCACCAATATCATGTAGTATAGCAATAATACTGATGAATTCTTTTTCTTCCTCTCCGATATTTTCTCCTTTCATTATATCTTCTGCATTTTTCAAAACTTTGAGAGTATGCTCTATGCCAAAAGGAATTTCTTTGAATACTTCTTTCATCTCTATAATAATTTTTTCTTTAAACATAAATTACCTCCATTTATACCTTATAGGTGTTTTAGTTCTATCTATCCACTTTTTTGTTCGCCGATACAATCAGCATCATGGGACGGCGCATTTCATCCTGCATCCCCGGAATATCCATCATGTATTCCGGTGGCTGCGGCTCCACAATATGATTTATTATAAAACCATTTGAAAGCAGTGTATTTAGATATGTGGTCAGTGTTCTATGATATTTTGTAACCTTTTCTCCCAAAAACACAGCTGTCCGTTTGCCCTCATAATAATAATTATCCACCGGAAAATGCAGTATTTCTCCTTTTTCGTTATAATGCCAGTCTTGTGTTCCATAGGCAGTAAAAACAGGATCTATGTTTTACCTTCCCAACTTCTAATTTTTTACATCATACCCCAAAAGCCTTGTCGTACTCAATAACTCCATTTAATTTGTTTTGACTTCCGTTAAGATTAAGTGCCATAAAACTTTCATCGTCAACTTCAAATGGCGCTTTTATTCCACACTCACTTGCCGGAATATATCCTGCCTTTGGATAGTATTTGGAATGTCCCAAAACAACTGAATATTCATATCCCAATTTATGTGCTATACTGTGTCCTTCTTTCATCAAAGATAATCCGATTCCCCTGTTCTGATAATCGGGTAATACAGAAAGAGGGGCAAGCGCAAGAACCTCAACCCCTTGAACAACTGCTTTTGTAAACGGCTTATTTCTTTTTAATGCCATCAGACTTGTTTCATTCGTGGCGTCTGCTACACAAAACTCAATGTGATCAGCATACCGTTTTTGGCGCTTTTTTGCCAGTTCCACCATTTTCTCACTATAATCAAAAGCCAAAACAGAGACAGCTTTTTCTGCAAGATATGCAGAATAATTTCCATTTCCACAGGCAATATCTAAAATATAGTCTGTTGGATCAGGATTTAGAAGCTCTGTTACTTTGGGGCGGACAACTTCTCTGTGAAAATCATTTGATTCATCCCCCATTGCACAATCCCAAAATTCAGCGTTTTGATTCCAGATTGCTTTACTTTCTTCCTTTGAATACTGCATAATATCCTCCTTCTGCAAAATTACTTTTTCTCCTTCGCCCCATGGCTCCTGAAATGCGTGATAATGATGTTCCAATATTTCATCTGTTATCACAAACGGCGAATTGGCATTTAAGACCTGATTTCTTTTATATAGTCTTTTTTGCAAAAGCTCCTTACTGGCTTTCATATAGACAAGTTCCGTTTCAGCGCCTGCTTTTTGGATCAGCTCTTTATAAAAATTCCGATTTCTATTTTGTTTCCATAGCATGGTGTATTCTTTTTCACCAGTGGCTTCATCCAAACCTTCACCTTCAATAATGAACCCTTCTCTTTGGTAAAAAGAAATTGCTCTGGCATTCTTCTGGTATACATTTAATTGTAATCTTTCTTTTTTATCCTTAATATAATCCAATAAAAGCTTCCCTATGCCGCACGACTGCATTTCATCAGAGACAAAAATACCTTCGATATATTCATCATTTAGTCCTATAAATCCTTGTATCATTTTATCCGCTTCATACACATAGACTTCGGATTGTGACATCATTTCTTTCACTAATTCATAATTACTTTTCCAGTATTGATTGGAAATAAAATAATGTGCTTTCAGATTTGTCTTTAACCATATTTCAGCAACTCTATCGATATCTCCGTTCAGTAATTTTCTAATCATAACAAATATTCTCCACAACTACATCCTTTATGCTTTTCTCTTTTTTCCATTCTATCACAAGCTCACCATTAATCATCAATTTTTTATATTTTTTCTTTTCTCCCACTGTAAAACAGCCTCTGAGCGTTTCGTTATATAGAGGGGTACAAATAAGAGCAAGATCCACCCATGTTTAACAGTATTGCCGTTTGGCATCCTGTTCTCCTATGGGATTTATCTTGATGGGGATCTCCCCATACCCTCTCAATAACAGACGTTTCACTTGTCTATTGTTTCCACCTAAAGGTGTTCACAGCACTATTTCTAATATCGGAAGGGACAGCCGATATTGAAATACGTGGACTCCAGCGGGAGGAATAGTCTCAGCGGAAGGAGGAGTATGAGAACAAAAAACAAAGATAAAGAACTGAATCACAGACATTTTATAGGATTACGTCTTACAGATGTCGAACTGGATTTATTAGATTAAGGTGCAGCTTGTTTGTCCATTAGCCGATCAGAATATCTGAGAAAACTCCTGCTTGAAAAGCAATTAAGGAGAAGGATACCAAGTGGGCAGTGGGCAATACGGTGGATTATTCATCGTTTACGGTGGTTGTTTGCTCAGTTTTTTGGAATATAGATGATTTTGTCACAGGCGTAAAGTTCTTCTCCCCCGCTGTTTCGCATTTCATATCCGATATATTTACAATTCCCATCCAACTGACTATAATAAAGAATGTCCGTTTGCCTGCAAAGGCGCGGAACCATATCCATCTGCATCAGGGCGATATGACAGAAAAATGAACTTAAAAGAATGGAAGAAAGAACAATGGATGTAATTGAAAAATTTGGAAATAGGGTGAGCAGCCAGGCGCTTAAGGATCCAGAAAAAGCGCGTCGGCTGCTTCTTGCGGGATACCGCCTGCAGGAAAAGAAGCTTCAGTTTTTGCCGGATCGGGGGCTACCGTCGTCGGGACAGTATGTGGCGCGGGTGGTTATGAAAAATATCATTCAGTCGCTGTCGGAACCGGAGAATGCGGCGATGGTCAGCATATTTGTGCCGGGAGAGCTGGTGATGGCGGCAGGGCTGACGCCGTACTCAGTGGAGGCGATGTCCTGTTTTATGGCGGGAACGAAGTGTGAGCAGACGTTTCTTCGGAAAACGGAGGAAGAAGGATTTCCGGAGACGATGTGTTCGTACCACAGGGTGTTTCTGGGGGCGGCGCTGACGGGGATTCTGCCAAAACCGAACTGCATGATTTATACGAACCTTGCGTGTGATGGAAATATGATGACGTTTCCGTATTTAAAGGATAAATTTGAATGTCCAGGCTTTTATATTGATGTTCCGTATGAGAAAAACCGGGAATCGGTTCTGTATGTGGCGGATCAGCTACGGAAATTAAAACGGTTTCTGGAGGAGACGACGGACAGACGGATTTCGGAGGAAACAGTGCGGAGTGCGGTAGATAACAGCCGAAAAGCGGCAGCGAATTATAAAAAACAGCTTGCCCTGCGGTGTGCGCATGACCCGGTGACCTCTCTGACGAATGAATTGTATGCGCTTTTTATGTGCCATCTGATGGCTGGCTCAGAGACGGCGGTTACCTATACGGAAAAACTTCTGCGCGATGTGCGGATGTCACCGAGGGGAGATGGTCTTTCGGTAATCTGGATGCACATCATGCCATTTTTACAGGAGCCGGTTAAGGATATTTTTAATTATAGTAAGAAAATGCACATCCGCGCTTGTGATTTCATCGCAGATGGTTTTCAGGAGATGCATGCGGAAGACCCGTATGAGGCGATGGCAGAGAAAATGGTCTACTGCATTTACAATGGCAGTGTGAAACAGAGAATTGAGGAAGCGGAACGGCTTGCCAGAATCACGGAATCGGATGGTGCTGTTTTATTTGCCCACTGGGGCTGTAAGGGAACGATCGGTGCATCCAGCCTGATTAAGCAGTCCTTAGAAAAGACAGGCCTTCCGACGATGATTCTCGACGGTGACGGCTGCAACCCCGCCAATACCAGCGACGGTCAGGTATCGACGCGGCTTCAGGCGTTTGTGGAAATGCTGGAAAAGGGCAAGGAGGAGAAACACGCATGATTTATTACGTCTGTAAGTACACCCCGATCGAGCTGTTCCGGGGGTTTGGAGAAGAATGTTCTGTTTTGGAGGAAATGCCGGAAAATTTCGAACAGTCGGATCAAATTGCACATGCAAATCTGTGCGGCTTTGGAAAATCGGTCATTCAGGCAGTGCTGGAAGGAAAGGTTGAACAGCTGGTGCTGGTAAACTGCTGCGATTCGATGCGGCGCGTTTACGATATCGTGGAGAGCACGGGAAAATGTAAGTTTTTATATATGCTGGATCTGCCGCATGATGATAATGAATGTGAAAAAGTGAAATTTGCGGGCACGATCCGGAGGCTTAAAAAGGCATATGAGGCATATTCCGGGAAAGTGTTTGATAAACGCGCTTTTATCAAGTCCTTTATTACGCCGGAAATGAACACGGAGCCGTACATTGGTGTGTTGGGCGTGCGGGTCAGCGGCATTCTGGAGGATATGATCCGGGACAATATCCAGATGGATGTGGAAAATCTGACCTGTACGGGTGGTCGGAAACTGTCGGTCGTACAGGATGAAATGTGGAATATGGAGGAAGAGGAGCTGTTTCTTTCTTACGCGGACGTCCTGCTGGGACAGATGCCGTGTTTCCGCATGAACCGTTCGATCCGCAGAAACCGTCTGTATCTGGATCCGAATTTAAAGGGAATTATTTATCACACGATCAAGTTCTGTGATTATTATGGATTTGAGTATGCGAGTATCAAGCGGGATATCAAGGTTCCGCTCCTTAAGATTGAGACTGATTTTACGAGCCAGAGCGCGGGGCAGCTTTTGACGCGCATTCAGGCATTTGAGGAGACGATCGAGGGATCAGAGGATATGGATCCGGGAAAAGGTATCAGTGAGGAGGCAAGAAAGAAGATGGAGTCAGGCATTTTTTATGTAGCGGGAATCGACAGCGGTTCGACAAGTACTGATGTGGTCATACTGGATCAGGATGGAAAAATTAAATCGACGATGATTATTCCGACCGGCGGCGGTGCGATGATGAGCGCCGAGAAGAGTCTGGATCTGGCGATTGAGAAAGCGGGAATTAAGAAAGAGGAGATCGTGCGGATCGATACGACCGGATATGGACGATCCTACATTGACAGCGGGGATGACAGCATCACGGAGATTACCTGCCATGCCAAGGGCGCAAATTATCTGAATCCGAATGTCCGCACTATCATCGACATTGGCGGGCAGGATATCAAGGCGATCAGCATCGACGGGCAGGGAGCCGTGAAAAATTTCCTGATGAATGACAAATGTGCCGCCGGAACGGGACGTTTTCTGGAAATGATGGCGAAAACGCTGGGACTTTCCCTGGAGGAAATGAGTGTGAAAGGGCTGGAATGGAAGCATAATATCGTGATTTCCAGCATGTGTACGGTGTTTGCAGAGTCGGAGGTCGTGTCGCTGGTGGCACAGAATAAGGATGTGGCAGATATTATCCACGGTTTAAATGTGTCAGTTGCCTCAAAAGTCGGCGCGTTGGCAGCCCGCCTTGGAAAGGGTCATCCAGGCGAATATATGATGACCGGCGGTGTGGCGAAGAACCGGGGTATCATCCAGGCATTGGAAGAGAAGCTTGGTGCTAAACTTTACATCTGTGATGAGGCGCAGCTCTGCGGTGCGCTGGGAGCGGCGCTATTTGCTTATGAGAAATGTAAAGGCAGTGCGGAGGAAACGCGATGAAGCGACAGGGTTAAAACACTTGTATCGATATTTTCGTCAGATATTCACTGGGAGAGGCTGTGGCCAATTCGTCGATCACAGCCTCTTTATAAGAGTATTTGCCGGTTTTAAACTTGCGTTCGTCGGTCCAATCAAAGAGTTTTTCGTAGGTGGCTTTCGAGTCATAGTAATTTCCCATTAAGTAAGAAAGTACCTTGCCAGCCCAAAGTGCTGCAACAGTCGCCCTCAACAGCATATCCAATATGCGCAAAGAAGAAGTATTGCAATATAGAACTACAACCTTCCTCTTCCATATTTTTTTAATATCTGACACATTTTTACGGATTGCATTTTTTACACGGATCATAACCTGCAGCAATCAGCGCATCACTACTCTCTGATGAGGATTTTTTATTGCTCTCCTTCATCTGTTTGACCGATGAACAGGACGGCCGATGAAATTTCTTTGTATTGGTATTGAGGATATAGGATTCCGTGCTGGTCTGCTGAGAAGCTACCTGCGGAACAGTCTCGTTTGTACGGATAAAAAAAATAAACTGAGCCACGGCTGTTCCAACATGAAATCAGCCGTGGCCTTATTTATATCATTTCACTCTTTTTTGAAATAGAACAACACCACAGCAACAACTCAAATCGTTTTAAAATTCCAGACTATTCGCATTCAGCAAGAAATACTTCATTCCCATGATGACAAAACCTTCATCATTTCTCCAAGGCTTTTTGCTGCCATTTACAATGACGATCTTCTTGAAAGAGTCCGGGATATTACGCAGAGAATTGAACTCCTGCGTCTGTTTTTCTTCCGAAGTCATGTCATATGCAACCTGGATATAGTATCTCTGGTTTCCTTGATTCACCACAAAGTCAACCTCCAACTGCTTGCGAACACGTTTGCCCTCTTTATCCTTATCGAAGATATCCACGACACCCACATCAACATTGTAGCCACGGATCAGCAACTCATTATAAACAATGTTCTCCATGATATGAGTAGGCTCCTGCTGTCTGAAATTCAGACGTGCATTTCTCAGTCCCAGATCAGTAAAGTAGTATTTCAGATTTGCACCGATATACTTTCTGCCCTTAATATCGTATCGGCTTGCCTTGGAAATCAAAAAGGCATCTGTCAAATGGTCGATATGCTTGGAGATGGTTTTATTAGCATAAGTCATCTGGCGCTCACTGGCAAATGTATTGGCAATCTTTGAAGGGTTAGTCGGTGCGCCGATTGCAGATGCAAGCACATCAACCAGAATCCCAATCTCATCCACGTTCTGAATCTTATTTCTTTCAATAACATCCTTCAGATAGACATTTGCAAAGATGTTCTTCAGATAGTCCGCTTTCTGTCGTTCGCTCTGGAAACTTACGATCTGCGGCAATCCTCCGTAGATCATGTAGTCATCCCAGGCATCATCATAATCGCCGTCATAGACAGAATAAAACTCTGCAAAGGAGAGAGGATAGATTCTAATCTCATCACCTCTGCCACGGAATTCGGTCACAATGTCGCTGGACAGGAACTTGGAATTACTTCCGGTGACATACACATCAATATTGCTCATGCGGAGCAGGCTGTTCAGCACTTCCTCAAATCGTGGCATGAACTGCACTTCATCCAAAAGGAGATAATACTTCCCGTCGTCTTTCATGGCATCCTTGATGTACTTGAAGCATACCTTGGGATCTCTTAATTCCTCGTTCTCAATACCATCCAATGCAATTTCAATAATATGATCAACATCAACGCCGTTCTCCAGTAAGTATCTCTTAAAGATGGTAAACAGCAAAAAGGATTTGCCACATCTACGAATGCCGGTAATCACCTTTATCATTCCATTATCTTTTCGCTCGATCAGCTGCTGTAGGTAAGCGTCTCTTTTAATCTCCATCGTTACACTCCCCATTTCCGTGCATCTACACACTTTTTAGTAATGAAATTCTATCACAGAACGACCTGAATTTCAATATGTATTCCCATTTTATGTGCATCTACACACTTTTATGTAATGTTGATAAATATATTTTCAGATTTTTTTGATTGCAGTGTCTATAATCGATTACTCCAATCGTTATTATAGGTAAACAACAAAAAGAAGATGGTTCCGATGTTTCATTAAATATGTTCGTTAGTCTTTTACGCAAAGGATTTTATCTCCTCTGCGCCCTAATGCTTTTCGGATTCAGTTCAACAAACTTGAATTTGACTTGCCTATTTTCTTAAAATCTCATGTGGAGCTTCTATTTCATTTGCCAAGGTATGCTCTGTTAATTCTGACATCAATTTCAATTTTTTATTAATCAATGGTCGCATACAATTAGGAACATGTTCCTGATGCGCTCTGTGGATTGCTACACATTCCTTACAGTTTCCGTGATAACGACAGGCTTTCAGGCAAGGACAGTGATCTTTGTCTTTATACTCCTTACGAAATTCCGCTGCAAATTCTTCTTGCAGTCTCAGCCCCTCGACACGGTTTCCCTTATGAAATTCTACCATTGCATCCAGTTCTTTCTGGTTCCCTTCAATCTTCATGTTATTATAGCGCCTCCATTTCAACTATTCCTCATTTTCTGATAAATTCCCATACAAACTTGAATTTGGTGTGTGCTTTATAAGTTTTTTCCGATCCACTCAAGTTCGTTCATGGAATCCTTATTTTTTTCAAGTTCATCTCTGGCTGTTGCGTAATATGATTTTTTGAAAAGCATATCCCATGAAAGATATTTTGCCATACAGTCAAACTGCTTATCAATCAGCTCATACTGGATACTGTCTACGGGAGAACCACCTACAACAATTGTGCCAACTTTTTTGTTTTTTAACTGCAATCCACGGCAGTAGCACTTATCAATGATAAGTTTCAATTGTGCTGACATTCCCCACCAATAAACTGGTGTAGCAAAAAGAATCATATCTGCGGCAGCAATTTTATCAATTGTAGAATTTGTATCATCCTTATCGACGCATCCCTTAGAGCATTGACAGACACCACATCCCTTGCATGGTGCAATGTTGAGTTTGTCGGGTTCAATGATTTCAATTTTATTCTTTTCTGACGCTCCTTTTATAAATGCATTGATTGCTGCCAGCGTATTTCCTTTTCTGGCACTTCCATTAATGATTACAATTTTCATGCGTGTATCCTCCAACTTCCGATTTGCACATCAAATCGTTTTCTTCATTCTATCACAACTTCTATTAATCCGCCATCAGTCTTTCGAACCGGGTATCCATGACAATGATAAACTGGCCTGCTCCTGGCAATTCTTGCAGCATTTCATCAAGAGTTTTCTGTTTCACATATTTCTGCACATACACCCAACAGGCAACGCTACTGGCTTCTGATACAATGTCAGCTATAGTTTTGCGCATAAGCTCTTCAAATTCAGCAATTTCTTCTTTTGGAACAACATCATACAGGGTTGGTGCCTGATTCGTTCTCTGTGAAGATTGGAATCTACCATACTTAAAATGGAATCATCTTCACTTAATACTCGGATGATCACCGGTACTTTACGGTATCCTAGTTTCTCCGCAGCATGTTTTCTTCTGTGGCCGGATATGATCTCATAGTAGCCATCCGGTACTGGTCTGACGATCAGCGGATTTAAAATGCCATACTTCTCAATGCTTTCCTGCAGAAGAAACATTTCCTTATCATCTTTCACTTGAAACGGATGCTCTTTGAATGGACGAAGACGCTCAATCTCAATTTCTATGATTCTTTCTTCGCTTTCTCCTGATTGTCTGTTTGGCTCAGTCATCTTGACTTCTTTCCTCCAGGATTCAGGAAATAAAAAATGCCTGCCTGGAACTTTTATAGATAGTAAAGTTCCAAACAGACATTGCTGTTTGACCATTAGCTGTAGCTAATAGAATTGAATACTGTTTCAGCTAATTCATGTTTGCAGGTTTGGGAGAGATTGTTTCTTTTCCCGCCTTTTCTCTGATTTACATCCCCGAATAAGGGGTGACAACGGAGCGGAACCCAAATGTTAGCTGGACTTCTTAAAACCCATGTTTGCAAACCGGTAATTTTGATTAGCTGTCAGCTAACAAAAATCGGATTGCGTTAGCTGGAAATTGATCATTTTGAATGGAATTTTGTGTCACGAACGTGATTTGAAAATAACAAAAGCGTTCGTTGTCAGCTAATCCAGCTAACATTTTCGAACGCTTTGAAGCCCGTCGCCAAGAGGATTTGAACCTCCGACCCCTCGCTTAGGAGTTCATCCTGGTACAGAAAACAGCTTGCATTCTATGTCAATCAAAGTCATTCAAAGCCTTGATTTTACTGCTTTTTCTGTCAATTTCAGAAAAGATAAGAAAACCTGTTTTCATCTGAGGAATTACAGTTTGGGTGGAAAAATGGTGGATTTTCCACCATTAGGGTAAAGCCAACCTGTTCCTTCCAATTATAAATGATGACTACCATTACCTGACATTTTACAGTAATGATTATTTGGTTTTCTTATTAGATCTATGTCTATTATACCGTGCTTGCGGTCAACTGTCGATAACAAATTGACCGCAAATGTATTATTTTTTCTTACGTTTACACTTTGTATCACAAAACTTCTACACTTCAAATACTCGGAAGTGTTTCTGAGCAGATTCATATTTCCCTGTTTCGTAATTTAGTATTTTCCATACCGGATTTAATTGCTCGTCCGTTAACGGAGTAACCTGATTGTCTTTATCCAGCCATGCAAAAATTATCTGTTCTGATTCTATCCAGGTTAAGTTTTTATCCTTCTTTATCTCATCAATATTCTCCTAAATATTTTTCTAGTCATTGCAATATAAAATTGCTTATACAGTCTCTCCCTTAAGAGTCCTGGTATTCTGGATAATATACAGAGCGACCGATATGACCATCATTATAGCGCACAAACCAATCAACAGATCTGATACCATCGGTGTAATGTGGAACCATATAATATGCACCGCTGCAGTTCCATATAATAAAAAGGTTACTATCTTTCCATGCCAGTCTGCACCATGTACTTTTCCTGTCTTTTGTATCACAAGACATCCACTGACTACCATATACAGCTCCTTACCTGCCATTATTACGATTAAAAGAAGCACATGCGGAAAACGAGTAAACAGACAGATTAACATCGCTGCCTGTGTCAGCTTATCAGCCACCGGATCAAGTATTTTTCCTAAATTACTAATTCTATGGAATCTTCTTGCGATATATCCATCAGCAAGATCCGTAAGACCAGACAGCAATAAGATTTCACCAGCTAACAGAGGATTTTTCTTTACACAATAACTCCATATAATTACCGGAATCAGACAAAGCCGAAAAAAAGAAAGAAGATTAGGAACCGTAATAATTCTATTCAAATTTTCTTCCTGATTCACTTCACTCTGCATGTACGGTCACCTCACTTTCCTTTTTTTTAGACATAAACCAATAAAATATAACACAAAATGCTAAAGCAAACACAACACCAAAAACATTTTGAATCACTCTAAGACTAACCGCTCCTTGTAGTCCATAAGTCTCTGCAGCAATGGCTAAAGCACCAAATGTGTTAAATACTGCCTGCCAGCCATATTGTGCTGAAAATCCTACACCGATTCCACCAAGAATTCCTATATATGCATAGATTGACGAAGGAAGCAGAAAATATAATACTGTAAAACATATAACACCTGCAATATTTCCGACAATCCTTTTACGGACTCTGTAGTGCATATCTTCCATAAACGGCAAAATCGCGGACATGGCCGCAATACCAGCCCACATTGCACGTGGCATATTACAAAGTTCTGCAATGCAAAGGACAATCGGTACGCATAAAATCTGACATATCTGCCATTTTGTTCTGGAAGAAGTGATATCAAATTCTTGTATCAGATCTTTCAGATTTCTTTTATAAGTTCTGTTTTGATGATTTCGATAAAATACAAAGCAGGTAAGTGCTGCACCTAAAGCCATTCCGACTAATCGCATCTGATAGCTTTTTCCCGTAACATCATAACCATATAGCAGCAGATACCCAAGAACCAATGTAGATTGATTAAACATGAATGGATTATGGCATCCGAACAGAATCAACACAGCCAGTGCCGCAATATTTAACAGCATTCCCAATACTGGTGAAAACTGATTTGCTAAATGCGGACATACAGTCATAATTACAAAGAACAAAGCCAAAAGCATCGTAGATTGTCCGGTGTGGATCCCCAGATCCGCATTCCGAAATACCATAAGGCATAATAAAACTACTACACCCACAATACTATTCTCATTTCCAAATAAGATACTGAAAATAGTAACAAATAAAAAACAAAATGCCATTGTAACAGCTATCTTTACCAAATATACCAGTATATGATATGATTTTTCTTTCACTGTTTCACTCTTTTTCAACAGATTTTTAGAACCTGCCTGATTTAACTGCAATTCCTGATAAAATGTCATGTAATTCCTCCTCTATCTGTTTTTCTTAAACTTATATGGCCTCATCTTTCTGTATTGGAAGCTCTACAACAAATCTGCATCCACCATATTCCCGGTTTTCTGCCTTGATTGTCCCGCCAGCACTATCTACGATCCGTTTCACAAGTGCAAGGCCGAGACCATTTCCTTCTGCTTTGTGAGAACCGTCTGCCTGATAAAATTTATCAAATATTCTGGTTTTCACATCATCCTCTATTCCCGGTCCTTCATCTTCCAGAATAAACATTACAGAATCCTTTTCCTGCTTCAGAAACATCATAATTGTCCCCTTTGCAGGACTGAATTTAATCGCATTATCTAAAAGATTCATCCATATATGCATAAAAAGTCCTTCATTCCCAGTATATTTAACTTCCTCCAGCTCTACCTGGAAACCAATTTCTTTTTCTGTCCATTTTGTTTCCAATGAAAGAAATGCCTGGCGGATCTGTTCATCCAGACGATATTCTGTTTTTTTCATTGGTATATTCTGATTCTCTAACTTGGATAACAGCAAAATATTACCAACCAATCCGGAAAGTCTTTGGGTGTTAAATAAGATTTTTTCTACATATTCCTCTTGATCCGGAGACAGTTCTTCTCCCTGAAGCAGCATTGTATATCCTTCAATGGCATTAATCGGGGTCTTAAACTCATGAGAAACATTAGATACAAAATCCATCTGCAGCACCTCTGTTGCACGAAGTTCTTTTGTCATAACGTTAAAACTTTGATAAGATTCTCCAACTTCTGCTATACGGCTGTTCGTTTCCAAATGCTGTTCAAAATCTCCCTGAGAAACTTCCTTCATTGCTTTACTAAGTCTGGTAATTGGTTCCAGTAACTTTGCATTGATAAAGGAAGTGATCAGCCCTGCAATCAATGTATTGAAAATCAAAAGCCAGCCAAGCACAGGTATGCCGCCCGGCAGATTAAAAAAATGATTCAAAAAAGCAAATAATAAAGCAGATAGGACTGTTGAAAATACAAGTGCCAGCCAGATTGCACCAGTCAGACAGGATCGGATCCGCAATCCTTTTTTTTTCTTTTGTTCCATTATCTTTTTACCACCTTGTATCCAATTCCACGCATTGTTACGATTTCAAAATCCGGGTTATCTTTAAAACGCTCTCTGATTCTTCCTATATGTACCTCTATTGTATGTGGGTCTACCTCCGTCTCGTATCCCCATACTTCATCCATCAACTGTTGTTTTGTAAATGTTCTGCCTGGCGAAGCTGCAAGCTTATATAAAAGCAGGAATTCTTTTTTAGGCAAAACAAGACTTTCCTTATCAGTTGTAACCGTCATTGCATCATAATCAAACTCTGTTAAACCGATCACAATTTTGTGTTCATTCAGTATCTGTGCACGGCGAAGCAGTGCTCCGACTCTTAAAACCATTTCATTCACATTTACCGGTTTTACCATATAATCGTCACTTCCCGAAAGAAATCCCTGGCGCATATCATCAAAGGAACCTTTCGCAGTGATCATAAGCACTGGTATCTGATATCCTGCTGAACGAAGTTCTGACACCAGTTCATAGCCATCCATAACCGGCATCATAATATCAGAAATGATCAGATCAATATATTCCTTATCCAATACTTCTAATGCCTGTGCTCCATCCGATGCATTTTTGACTTGATATCCATTCTTCTCAAGCACTTTTTGGAATAGCTGGCTTAATTCTTTATCATCTTCTACAATCAATATTTGAAACACGTTTTCCTTCCTCCTTATTAAAACAGATACCTTGCCCATCCAAGCAGATGCTGTACCAAAAATATTTTTCTCTGACGTTTCTTTGTTAATTCAATTGGCTCTACATGATATGGATCATTATAAGTTCCGCCTTCTAATATCTGGCGGGACACTTTTTCATATTCCATCATGCCCTCTTCCAACTGTTTATTAATATCTTTACTGCGAATTACAAGCATCAGTTCCGTATCCAGATACGTGCTTCTCATATCCATGTTAAAGGAACCGATTACGGATAGATCATCATCAATCAGGATGCTTTTTCCGTGGTAAGAATAGCCGCCTTCATACTCCCAGATATCAATTCCTGTATTTAAAATTCTGTTTCTGTTTCTCGCATAATCAGCAGAACCAAACGGATTTCCATTGTTGGCAACCGAATTGGTCATGATAGAAAAATCCGGAACTCTCTCCGCAATCTCTTTCCATGTATTATACATCATATCATTGCAGATAATATATGGTGTATGAATTTTCACGCGCTCTTTTGCATTTTTCATTAGTTCTCCCAGTTGATACCAGACTACTGGTTCCTTGGGAGCTGTGTGAATAGGATTTGACACTAATGTAATCTTTTCTGTCTCAAAAGTTTCGTCCGTATAATCGGTCTCGCAGATTCTTTCCTTATTCTCTTCAAAATATTTCTGATAGCCGTTCTGCAGCTCTAAAACTGCGTTCTTTACAGATTTTCTATTTGCCAGTTTTTTATTGTTATGAAAATAACCACTGTCTTCCTGATTCCATATGGTTTCAAAATACTCTGACAACTGATTAACTGAATTTTCCTTCTCAGGTTCATCGCAAACCACTAACACGTCTCTGTCATAGTTCTTATGTCCCGGAAAATCACCCAGGAAATAATTGTATGTATTTCTTCCCCCAAGAATATATCTCTTTCCATCTGCAATCAAATATTTATCATGCATTCTACCCATCATTTTCCACGGTTTCAACGGATTGGCCTTATTATACAGTTTAATTTCAACATTCTCATGGGAAGATAATCCATAGAAATACGGATTTCCTTCCATATCAATCCAGCTCTCCATTCCATCTACTAACAGACGAATATGTACACCTCTGTCTGCCGCATCATGCAGTGCTCCTAAAATCAATTTTCCACTTTCATCGGATTGAAATGCAAAAGTAGAAAGAATAATGTCTTCTTTTGCATTTCGGATCAAACGCACTCTTTGTAAAAGTGCTTCTGGATTTTTTTCTATGATCACTGCTCGTTCCATATTCTCACTGCATTCGTTCCATGACCCATTTTTTGTTTCTTTTTTGGTTGTATTGGACACTTCCGGCTGCTTTTTATATGCAACGCAGATTCCGAGCAATTCATAAAAAGCCACACATAAAAAAATTGCCAGTATAACAAGAAGGATTTTACATATTTTATGCTTTTTCATTGTACATCACCTGATTCCTTTTTATTTCATACTTATACAATACAAAGTCAATCTCAATTTAACCTCAACAAGGTTTGTTTTTTTCATCCATGCAAAATCTTCTTTGTACAACAGACTGTTAGATATAGCAAAAACGGCCTTTCAAAAACAGTTAACTTCTAAATCAACTGTTTTTTGAAAGGTCGTTTCATCAGATTCTTATAGCAATCCAGCAAATAATCTCATAAATAATTGTCCCAGTCGCAAATATGCACTTCGTCCGGTTTGATATTGGTCTGTCACATCACGACATTCTTCCATCGTTCTTATCAAATCATTTTTTATTTCCACAACTGCCTGACAATCTGCAATAAAACAGCCGTTTTCAAAATGGTGATATAAACTTCGATAATCCAGATTAATTGTTCCACAAGTTGCCATACAGTCATCTGCCACACTCATTTTTGCATGACAGAAACCAGGAGTCCACTCATAAACACGAACACCATGTTTAACTAATCCATGATAAAAAGAACGAGTTATATTATAAATGAATTTTTTATCAGGGATACCAGGTGTGATAATTCTTACGTCTACCCCTCGCTTAGCAGCCAGACATAACGCATGCGTCATTTCATCTGTTATGATTAGATATGGAGTCATAAACCAACAATATTTTTCAGCTTTATTTATCATACTGATATAAACTTCTTCTCCTACTTGCTCATTATCCATAGGGCTGTCTGCATAAGGTTGAACAAACCCAGTTTGCTGTGCCGCATAATCATAGTGGAAAAGGTATTTACTAAAATCAGAATCATTAGCATCCTTATCACTTACTGCATTCCACATTTCCAAGAATGTCACCGTAAGCGACTGAACAGCATCTCCTTCTAAACGAATACCTGTATCTTTCCACTGTCCATACGGGTGTGTGTAATTAAAATATTCGTTTGCTAGATTATATCCACCTGTAAATCCGACTTTTCCATCAATAACTGTTATTTTTCTATGATCACGATTGTTCAAAAACAGATTTAAACCTGGCATAAACGGATTGAATACACGGCAATGAATTCCTATTGCCTCCATCTTTTTCACAAAATCTGTGTTAATAAAGCCTATAGAACCCATATCATCGTAGAATACTCTAACTTCCACACCTGCTTTTACTCGCTCTTCCAGAACATCTTGAATCTTATGCCATGCTTCAGCGTCTTCTATCGCATGATATTCCATAAAGATAAACTTCTGTGCTTTCTCCAAATCCTTAAGCTGTGCCTCTAATCCTTTCACTGCTTCATCAAAATACACAATATCCGTATTCTGATAGATTGGATACTGCGAATTTCTTTGTATGTAACTTGCTATATTTCCTGCTTTCGGAATTGTTTCTTTTATTTTGCTCAAACACGCCTGACTGTCTGGAAGCATTGGTAACAATTTGCTATCAATTTCTGCATATCTCTCACGCATTTTATGTGTGCCACCATTCAAACCAATCAACAAATACAGGCCTACACCCATAATTGGGAAGATTAGAATTAAGATGACCCAAGGCATTTTCATAGAAGAGGTCTTATCTGATGCGTACAATCCCAAAACCAAGATTCCACTCAAAATCCTTGTAAATAAATTTATAATTTCTGCATATTCATTCAAGCGTGTTACGATAGTAATAATAAAAATTACTTCCAGAAGAATGCAGACTATGGAAAAACACAGCCGTTTTACCCCATTTTTTGTTTTTGCTTTGCCCTCTAAAGTATCTTGCTTCATATATATTCCACCTTCCTACTTGCTCAGTTTTCTGCCTAAATTTCATGAAACATACCAATTTTGTCTTTTATTCTCTGCATTTCATCATCCGCTTCAATGATAGCTCTTGCAGAATGAAGTAATTCTTCACTTATCTCATCATAACCAGGCATTTCTTCAATTCCTTTTTTATAGCGAAGTTGATGTTCCAATGTTGCCCAGAAATCCATACCATTGGTTCGGATCTGTAATTCTACACGCATAGGTGTTTTACCCTTAGCAAAAAATACTGGTATTTCAACAATCATATGATAGCTTCGATAACCATTTGGTTTTGGATTTTTTATATAATCTTTTATTTCAATAACTTTAATATCATCCTGTTGGGTAATCAAATCTGATATCATATAAATATCGTCAATAAACGCACAAACTATTCGAACGCCTGCTACATCATTTAAATATGTCTGTATATTTTCTGTTGTAAAATCATGTCCCATTTTCTGCAATTTATTGTAAATACTATTGGGCTTCTTAATCCTTGTTTTTATAAAAGAAATAGGATTTCGATTGTTCTCAACTGAAAATTCATCATCCAAAACCTCAAGTTTAGTTTGTATCTCCCGAATAGCACAACGATACATCATCATTAAATTATAAAATTTTGTAGCATTATTTAAAAACTGTAGTGATTCCGGACTGTTCATCCTGAGTTTTTTTACTTCATCTTTTGTCATGGAACTTTCCTTTCTACCTCATCCCTGATTTCAAAACATTATTTATTTTGATAGTTGATTCGTTCTCCTTGAATTACTGGATAACAAATCATTTTATCACTATCCAGATTTTCTACATGCATATCTACTGCACTGATCTGATGGTTTTCATAAGTATTGTAATAATAAATACCTTTTGTAACATTACAACACGACGTATACAATGTGATTTCATATTTTCCATCCGCTACTTCGCAACATCCTCGTTGCTGATCCACAGATCCGAGAATGTGGAAGAATTGGCTAACGCTTTCTTCCTCTGATTCACCTGAAATTGCATTTACCTTTGTAAAAGCTACACGTACAAAGCGTGAGGAAGATGAGAGATCTCCCGGAAGACCTAATCCTCCCATACCTCTACTATATGCATCAAGAGCCAAATTTTCGCAGAAAGTATTTCTGGGCTGTTTAGGAGATAAATACATATAATTATTTAGTTGAAACATCTGCTGTGGAAATGGCGGATTATTCGTAAGCACTCCTACTGGATTGTCATAAATATGCAAACCATCTGACATAGATTCTACCGTAATTGACTCATTCTCATCAGAAATGATCCAGTGTAATTGTGCTAATGGCAATTGCTCGCTGAAAGGAGTATTAACAATATTAATTCGTTCAAGAAGCTCGCGAACTTCAACTAAAGAAGAACACTGACTTAAAATCCACGGAATAAATTCAAACTGTGCAATATTTTCCACATCTGGCTTAATCGTTGCATAAACAGCATTTCCTACAAAATTCAGTCCTGCCATTGCCACTCCTTTTTCATTCATAGCATCATAATACAAAGGATAATCCTCTGCAACATGAGCCATTCCAATAATTGCATAATGATTTTTCATATCGCCAACATGGCGAAAATTAAACGCATAATTACGTGGTGTAATTACTATCTGATCACCATAAGAGAATTCATAATCGAGGGTTCGTCCAAAGTAAAAATCTTTTGTTTTATAAGTTGCTGCTGTACACATGATCGTTTATCCTCCTAAACAGATTGAAATATGTCAATGAGTTTTTTCTTGAACAATAGTATAGCACAATCTTTTATTTTGTTCCAACTTCATACATGATCATAACATGTAAACTTTAAACTATTTTCCTAGATTATTTCTCCATCAGTTTTTCAAACCAGGTATCCATAGCTAGGATGAATTGACCTACGTCTGGCAATTCTTGCAGCATTTCGTTTAGGGTTTTGTGCTTCACATATTTCTGCACATACACCCAACAGGCAACGCTACTGGCTTCTGATACAATGTCAGCTATGGTTTTGCGCATAAGCTCTTCAAATTCAGCAATTTCTTCTTTTGGGACAACATCATACAGTGTTGGTGCCTGATGACTTATTTTTACTCCATTTTCATTTGCATCTTTAAGCAGATTCTTAACTTTTTCTCTTGAATCCTCCGGTACTTTCATGTACTCCCACATAAATGCTACCACATCGGCTGGTGTGTCTTTTTTAAGTGGCGGTAGCTGAATATAATCATTGTTTTTGCTCATTTTCATATTCTCCTCACGATATAATAAAATCAATAATACGTTCTCTTGTCATGTCCAGTACAGTATCTACGAACACTCCTGCAAACAGGATCAGATACAGAATTACACTCAGCGAAAACAGAAATGCAACCTGTACCCAGTCATGGTAACAGTATGCAGTCGCTATAATCAACAAAGTGAATATAAACCCAAGGATCCCTCTGACAACCGCATACGTCTGTACTGTCATCTTCACTGCCAGGCCAATCACAAAAAGGATCAGCCATACCGGCAGTAATAATATCTTCCCAGCAAGTTTTAAAATAAACATGTGCACCTCCTATCTTACCAGTCCTGGCATATCATGGTTCACCTCTGCCTGATAATACCCGTTCATCGTTGACGGTGCATTAAACAAAGCTGCTAATAAATATTTCTTGATGTTCTTCACCTTTGTGGTGTTACCACTCATACAGTGTAAGACATACTCGATATGTGAATAGGTCAGCATCAGAAATTTTTTCTTCACCAGTGATGCCGGATACCAGTTGCTGGCAATCAAGATCTTGTCATTTTTACACATCACAGTTTCTACGATCAGGTTCACGATTTCATCTACCTGTCGCATATCGTCATGATGGGTTACTTCCAGTGATTCATAATCAATGGTCTCTTTGACAAGGTTTTCATAAGCCTGATAATCCTCAGAACGATTATCGCTATCAAATCTTTTCTCATCCACAGATATGATATGATTAGATTTATTATCATTCATTTCAGTATCACTAAGATTAGTATTATTAGGGTTTGAAATGTAAACTTCTTGAAGTTTGTTTTCGGGACTTCTAGAAGTTTGATTTTGGGACTTCATGAAGTTTGAATTGTAAACTTCTGCGGGTTCCTCATTTTCCACAGAAGTTTGTTTTTTAAACTTCTTTAATTCCTCTTCAAATTTTTTCTCATCTGTTTTCTCAGGCATAAAGGTTTTCACGTAGATGACGTTCACCTTTCCAAATCCCTGTCTGCGTTTCTCAATCAGGCCAATCCCTGTTTCGTCATCCAGTTCTCTCATGGATTTGATGGCTTTATTTCTGCCACAGTTCAGTAATTCCATGATATCTTCGATGGAAAAGTAGATATATGCTCTGTTTTTGTCGTCAAACCACTGATTCTTGATGGAAAGAGACATTCGATCCAACATCAGTCCATATAAAATTTTAGCATCGCTTGATAAGTCTTTAAAGTAACTGTCTGTAAATAATGCTTTTGGTATGCGGTAGAAGCTGAACTGATCAGCTTCGGTACCGTAAAAATAATTAAATGTCATTTTTTTCTCCATAACTGCCTCCTTTCGTTTTCTGCTAAGAAGTCCTCTTTTTAAACTTCTTTGACTTTGTTTTCTTAACTTTTTCTATCCTTAACAGGACTGTTCATGCATCCATTTTTCTAATAATGATTCAATCACCTGCTCCATATCTTTGTCTGTATAATCATCCGGAAAGTACTTTGTCAGTTTCTTTTCTGAGAAAGTGAGAGACCGGGATACTTTCTTTGCCATCACACAGTTATTGAAAATTGATAACATCTGAATCTGATTGATTGGCCCATCATTCAGTTGATTTCTAAGTGTTGCAATCTGTTTGGGCTTGATAAATCCAGTGTCGCTGATATATTCGTAAATCCATTCCTGTACTTCCTTATCGATATAGGAGATATCAACAGCAACCGTGAACTGAAGCTTTTTGTTATCTACCAGATCAAGCAGTTCCGGAATTAACTCTGTCAGGCGGATAAATCTTTTTACCTGACGACCACTTATTCCCTCCGTTTCACCAATTATATCTGTGGTTAAATTCGGGACAATTTGTCCCGTATTTCCTTTACTGGGTCTACCAGCTTTTCTTTTCATTGCCTCAAGTTTCATCTTATAAGCAAAGGCTTTCTCACTCGGCAACAATTCCTCTCGCTGAATGTTAGCGTCCACCATAGCCACAATGGCATCATCATCTGATAATTCTCTTACGATTGCCGGAATTGTCGTCAGTCCTGCAAGCTGTGCTGCATGCATTCTTCTGTGACCGGATACCATTTCATATTCTTCATTTTCATCCATGCGAAGCAGTACCGGTGTCAGCACACCATTGATCTTTACACTTTCAACCAGGTCCTGCATCTTTTCATCATCCAGCACCTTGAAGGGATGATTTTTAAACGGATGGATCTTACTGATCTCTATCTCCATTGCTGACTCTTCATTTACCACACCAAGCAGTTCATCAATACTTGCCAGTTTAATCTTTTCGCCACTTCTATTTTTCATTCTTCAAAACCTCCTGTGTTAAGTTCATATATGCTTCTGCAACCTTTCCTTTCAGGCAGTGCATGTAGATGCTTTTTCCCTCTGCACTGGTCTCAGCAGCTTTTACAGACATCGGAATTACATTTTCAAATACCTCGATCTGACTTCCGTAGGTTGTATGTACTCTTGATGCAATGTCCCTTGCGTAATTGGTTCTGAAGTCAACCATAGTCAACAGAATGCCTTCAATCGCCAGTTTCCGGTTCAGTCTTTTCTTTACTGTAAGAATGGTCTTGATCAGCTGCTGAAGTCCTTTCACCGGCAGATATGCGGCTTGCACAGGTATCAGCACGGAATCGGAAGAGACCAGTGCATTGATTGTCATCATACCAAGGCTCGGCATACAGTCAATCAGGATATAATCGTATCGGCATCTTATCGCATCGATATATTCTTTCATGATCATTTCTCTGCTCATAACATTTCCCATCGTTACTTCCAGTGCGGAAAGCTCAATATTTGCCGGGAGAAGATCTACATTTTCCTGGTGATGTAAGATCCCATCTTCCAAAGAGATTTCTTCTTCGTTGATGACATCCATCATGATCGTTGCCAGTGTGATGCGAAGAACATCCGGTTCCTCATATCCAAGACTTGCGGTTAAACTTCCCTGTGGATCCGCGTCGATCAGCAACACTTTCTTACCTTCTCTTGCCAGTCCAATGCCTACATTTACGGTTGTGGTGGTCTTTCCGACGCCACCTTTCTGGTTTACTACGGATATAACTTTACACATGATTGCTTCCTCCTTTAACTTTCCCATGATTCTTTTTTCCATAATTTTAGTAGTGTCAATATTTCCCGTTTCATCATTGCCGGTGTATAGGAATTCGGAAAATACTTATGTAGCTGTTCGTTTGTGAAAGCCACTCTTGTGATTTCACCCTTTTTAACCTCACACATGATTTCTTCCATCTTTTCCAGTGACAACTGCTTTTCTTTACTCAGTTGCCGGATCCTCTGGGCCTGTGAGAGTGACGGGATTGCCTGTGCATACTCCATTGCTACAAGCAGTTCCTTTTGCTCTTTTTCACTTAATGCAGCTATCTCTACAGCCGGACAAAAAGAAATAATCTCATCATCCAGTTTCTGCAGCATTTCCGGTATCAGTTTTGTCAGTGAGATATAACGCTGCACTTGTTTTGGGCTATCACCACAATCTTCGCTGATAATCTCTATCGCCCGCTTTCTTGGTGTTTTGTGGTCAACTTGGCTCTTTTTTCGACCACTTTTTCTTTTTAATACGTCATTCTTCAATTTGTAAGCAAAAGCTTTTTCACTGTAGCTGATCCGTTCTCTGTGAAGATTAGAATCTACCATGCTTAAAATGGAATCATCTTCACTTAATACCCGGATAATCACCGGCACTTTTCGGTATCCCAGTTTCTCCGCAGCATGTTTTCTTCTGTGGCCGGATATGATCTCATAGTATCCATCCGGTACTGGTCTGACGATTAGCGGATTTAAAATTCCATACTTCTCAATGCTTTCCTGCAAAAGAAACATTTCCTTATCATCTTTTACCTGAAACGGGTGCTCTTTGAACGGACGAAGACGCTCAATCTCAATTTCTATGATTCTTTCTTCGCTTTCTCCTGATTGTCTGTTTGGCTCAGTCATCTTGACTCCTTTCCTACAGGATTCAGGAAATAAAAAATGCCTGCCTGGAACTTTTATAGATAGTAAAGTTCCAAACAGACATTGCTGTTTGACCATTAGCTGTAGCTAATAGAATTGAATACTGTTTCAGCTAATTCATGTTTGCAGGTTTGGGAGAGATTGTTTCTTTTCCCGCCTTTTCTCTGATTTACATCCCCGAATAAGGGGTGACAACGGAGCGGAACCCAAATGTTAGCTGGACTTCTTAAAACCCATGTTTGCAAACCGGTAATTTTGATTAGCTGTCAGCTAACAAAAATCGGATTGCGTTAGCTGGAAATTGATCATTTTGAATGGAATTTTGTGTCACGAACGTGATTTGAAAATAACAAAAGCGTTCGTTGTCAGCTAATCCAGCTAACATTTTCGAACGCTTTGAAGCCCGTCGCCAAGAGGATTTGAACCTCCGACCCCTCGCTTAGGAGGCGAGTGCTCTATCCAGCTGAGCTATGACGACACATGCCGCAAACCCTTGATTTTACTGGGTTTCTGGGATTTTTCCCTTCGGCCATATATAAGATTATCAACTCTTTTTTGAGCTGTCAATCTACAGATTTTTTTTGCTAATGAAGCATAATAATTGACACATATAAATGATTTTATACTAACCAATTCAAAAAGTCAACCCTGGCATGGCTTTTTGAACGCAGATAAGCAAGTAGCAAAGCGGATTGCGAATGTCCGCTTTACCGCTTTACCCTTGTCAGAACAATGGGGATAAAATAAAAAGGACATCCTATCTATTGAATTTTTTATTTTAAGATAGAACGTCCTTTTTAAGTTTTGCTAAAGGAAGCTTTTGATTAATTATTTACCTGTATTATTTGCTTTTTTTCTTCAGCAGTTTTGTTCCTGTTAAAGTTGTGCATGAGACAGCTAAGAGTGCAATCCAAATCATAACGTTTGTATCATCTCCTGTTTTTGGAGAAGTAGTGGCAGAAGTACTTGTTCCGGTTGTGGAAGTTTTGCCTGTAGAGGCTGTTGTTTTTCCATTGGTTGAAGTATTTGTTGTACTGCCTGTTGTTTTGGTGGTACCGTTCGTTTTGTCTGTAGTGCTGTTATTTGCATTGTTGCTGTTGTTTTTATTATCGTTACCGTTATTGGTATTATCGTTCTTGTTGTCGTTATCGCCGTTGTTGATATTATCGTTCTTGTTGTCGTCATCACCATCATTTTTATTGTCGTCATTTTTATTGTCATCATTCTTTTTGTCTGTAATAGTGAAAACAATTTCGGCAGAGGAACCAGCGTAGTTGCCGATACCTGTAACAGTTAACCTGTAGCTTCCAGCGTTGATAAATTCTGTATCAGCAAAATTTTTTGCTTCAGAATCATCTCCGTAGATGCAGGAAGCAGTGTAATCAACACCTTCTGTTAAAACAGTTTTTCCATCTTTTACAGTCAGAGCCGGTGTTTTAGCTGTTCCATCATAAGAAGCAGAATCGGAATCTAAAGCAACATCAAAAGTAAGTTCTTTTGGCGTAATCGTAAATGTTTTTTCTACGGTTCCGTAGTAATTTCCAATACCGGTAACTACTACAGTGTAAGTGTCTGCGTTTGTAAATTTACCATCGGATTCTGTTCCATCTTCGTTTTTGTAAGTAATGAAATAATCCGTTCCTTCTGTTAAAACAGTTTCTCCATCCTGTACCATTACAGAAGGGGTAAGTTCTTCACCGGTATAAGTCTGATTTTCAATGTCTGCTACAGTGAAGGTATTTGTTACAGCATTTGTTATGAACTTATCTAATGGAGGTGTAGTTTCAACACCTGTAGTCCAGTATAATTCTTCAAGTGGGTCATTATTGACATCATTACCAATCTGTGTACCATTTTCAATATGACGGCTTGCACTTGTAACCTTTACATTTCCGGAAATGGCATTTCCCGGTGTTGCGTTTTTGGAAGTACGAGAGGTAGCTCCCTGAAGGAAAGCTTCGGAAGTTGTAATCATTCCGTTTCCAATGACTGCATTTCCGCCGTTGCCCCAGAGTACGTCGCCACCGATAGCAATAACTTTTCCATTTCCTGTGATGTTACCGTTGTCTAATTCAATAGCAGAACCGCCTTCTGCATAGAGAAGTACGTTTCCACCACCACCATAAGTAACGAGTACGGCATTATCTTCAAGATTTACAGTTCCGTCTTTTACGAGAAGGGCAGTCTGTCCAAGGTCACTTCCTGCTTCATCCCCGGCAATAAATACCTGACCTTTTACAGTTACATTTCCATTTGCTACAACGACTGCTTCAGAACTGCTGCGGTCTGTTAAGTCGCCGTTTGCAAGATAGTTAATGTGAGAGTAAATAGATGCATTTTCAAGGATAGCACCATCCTGCAGGCGAAGCTGTCCACAAAGAGAAGCGCCTGTAGTAAATTCTTGACTGTAAGAATCATAGTTCATAGAGAATGTACCGCCGTTCTGTACGTCGATGATTCCCTGAACAACAGAATCGGAAAGAGTCAGCTTACCGCCGGATTCTACTACGATGCGGACACTGCTGAGGATTTCCATACTTGTCATAGTCAGATTGCATCCAGCCGGAATGTAAAGGGTCTGTGGAATGTCTCCGGATTTTACCTGTTTCCATGGAAGGTCGTATCCAAGATAACCATAAGTACCACTTTGATGGGAACCAAACCATGCTTCTAAATCTTTTGGAACACGAACGCTGTTTTCTTCGCCTTCTACATTGCTTCCGAAGTTTTTGATTGCCCATGGTTCCATGATATCCCATGCATAAAGACCATTTCCATACTGTTTTAAATTGTCGGTAGTCAGACGGTCTGCTAAAGTTTCTTCGCCTGTGTAAACATTAAATGGTAAGGAGTTGCTGACAGCGGTTCTTCCCTGGGTATCTGTTATAGATACGGAAATAAGATAAGCACCGGCATCTTTTGGAGTACCGTTTAATGTCAAGTCACTGCTGAGGGTCATGTAAACTCCGCTCATGCCACTGTCGCTGTCGGCAGGAGTTCCTTTTTCTGTATTCGGAACAATGCTGACACTGCATTTGCTTCCGTTTAGGTTGATTTTTGAAGAATGGTCAAGTTCTTCCCAGTCTGCGTCTGTTGGTTCAGTCCCTTTTGCTGTGATGGCACCGTAAACTTTTGCAGAACTGTTTTTGCTGCTGGTAGCGCCACCAACACTTGCGCTTGATACGCTGTCATAGTTCTGCTGACCAATGATGGCTGATTCAAAAGAGCCTTCCAGTTTTACGTGAAGTTCATAAGGGTCGCCCTGTCCGTCATCAGCAACTAAAGAGGCATTTCCATTTGTATCAATTACAAATTTGAAAGTCAGTTCCTGATATCCATCAGCAGTAAGTGTGATAACATCACCGCTTTTTAAAACAGGGATTTCAGGATTTGTACTGAAATCTTTTGCGGAGAAAACCAAAACATTATTATCGGTATCTTTATAGTATTTACCACCGGCAGATGGTTTAAAAGAAGAGTTTTCCCAGGATTCTCCATTTACTTTTACGTCGGTAACGGATGTAGCATAGTTATCTGCATTTTGGAAAGAAAGCTTCCAGTTTGTTCCGAAGAAATCAGTTGCAATGCTTAACTGGTCCAGTTCGATTTTTACCGGTTCAGCAGGTTTTATTTTTTTAAAAGAAGCTGATACAGTTACATCTTCTTCCGGCATGATAAAAGTATAAACACCGTCTGTATTCTGAAGGGCAACTTCAGTTCCGGTTGTTATACCTGTAACTTTAATGGTATCAAGTTCATAGTTTTCAGCTGGTGCAGGTGTTACGGTAACAGTAGTGCCTTTTTTGATTTCTTTTGTTGCGCTAAGCTGTACATTTCCGTTTTCGGTTTCGGATGCAGTAGCAGAATAGGTTTTTTCAGTAGGTGCTACAACAGTTGCAGTATAAACATAAGGATAAGAAGAAGTATTTTTTGTTACCTGAAGGTTTAAATCCTGATATCCGTCTGCAGAAATTTTAATAGCTGCAGGATAAGTAGAAGGATTTACGATTTTCAGGGCTGTGTAGCTTCCGTAAGCACCAGTCACACTTCCGACTTCCCAGAGGTTTCCGTTTGACCCCCAGCTGTTAATGGTTCCCTTTGTATAAGTCGTATCATTTACAACGACATTATTAATTGCATTCATCCAGCCCGTATCTTCAAAGCCAAGCGTTAAGATTTCGGTCATAAATCCGGTGACAGAGCATTCGGTCACTGCGGTTGGTGCTGCTTTATCTCCTGCCGCTAAAACAGGTGAGTATGTCGTAGACAGACAAATCAGTAAAGATAAGAGCAGGGACGCAATTTTTTTCCATATTTTTTTCATATCTCTCTCCTTGTAAATATTTGATTTTTCTAATGTTAGAATGGCTGCTAATACGATTAAAGATAGTCCCCCTTTCACTATAATAATTAGCACATCTGATAAAACAAAAGTTAGTATATTCTAACAATGGTAATACAATGCTACCAACAATTACCAATGGTGTCAATGAAAAAAAACTTATTGAAAAAAATTATCTGTAAGACACAAAAATGCGATAGAAAGTATACGGAAATCTTTTATCAAACCTATAAAAATGGTATAATGTACCCAATAAATCAAGGAGGTGATTGAATTGAAGAAAGTAGTTTTAATCCCCGATTCATTTAAAGGAACATTATCTTCTGCGCAGATTTGTGACATTATGGAGCAGAATGTGAAGAAACACTTTCCGGAGTGTGAGGTTGTTAAAATTCCGGTTGCTGATGGAGGAGAGGGCAGTGTAAACTGTTTTCTGACTGCTGCAGGTGGAGAAAAGAGAAAGGTTATCGTTAAGAATCCTTACATGGAGGATATGGAAGCATTTTATGGGATTTTGCCGGATAAGACAGCGGTGATTGAGATGGCAGCATGTGCAGGACTTCCGCTTGTGGAGAATCGTCAAAATCCAGAAGTGACAACGACGTATGGTGTCGGTCAGCTGATGCTTGATGCTGTGGAGCATGGTTGTAAGAAGATAGTAGTTGGGCTTGGCGGTTCGTGTACAAATGATGCTGGTGCAGGAGCGGCGGCGGCAGTTGGAGTTGAATTTTTTGATAAAGATGGAGAGAAATTGATTCCGACAGGCGGAACACTTGGAAAAGTTGCAAAAATTTCGATGGAAAATATGGATGAGCGAATTAAGAGTGCACAGATTATCACGATGTGCGATATTGATAATCCAATGTATGGAAAATCGGGGGCAGCTTATATTTTCGGACCGCAAAAAGGTGCGGATGATGAAATGGTGCAGCGGCTGGATGCAAATTTAAGAAAATTTGCAGAGCGGATACAGACAGAAATCGGAAGAGATATTTCGAATATCCATGGAGGCGGAGCAGCAGGTGCAATGGGAGCCGGTATGGTTGCTTTCTTTGATTCAAAGCTTCAGATGGGAATTGAAACCGTACTTGATATTGTAAAATTTGATGAATTAATCCAGGGTGCAGATTTGATTTTCACCGGTGAAGGAAAAATGGACAGCCAGAGCCTTCGTGGAAAAGTGGTAATTGGAGTCGGAAAACGGGCTAAGAGACAAGACGTTCCGGTTGTGGTTGTGACAGGAGATGCAGAAGAAGTAGAAGATGCTTATGATATGGGGATTTCGGCAGTCTTTTCAACGAATCGGGTAGCAAGAGATTTTTCAGTAATCCGATATAAGAGTAAAGAATATATGGAAGTCACAATGGATAACATTATGAGGCTGATTAAAATTGTGAATAAATAGGGAGAAATTAGAAAAAATAAAAAGAGCGGAGACTTGGATTTTAGGTGAGTCCCCGCTCTTTTAAATTTAAGAGGTTTTTGTATATGGATTAGAGGTTTAAGTTTTATAAGTTCGAGTAACCCATCAGGGAAGCGTCCACTGCCTCAGCAGCTTTTCGTCCTTCACGGATTGCCCATACGACCAGAGACTGTCCTCTGTGCATATCTCCTGCGGTAAATACGCCAGGAACAGAAGTTTCATACTGGTCAGGTTTTGTTGCAACATTGGTTCGTGGAGTTAAGTCCACTTTAAATGCATCGGTTACGTATTTCTGGCTTCCAAGGAAACCGGCTGCGATTAATACAAGCTGAGCTTCTATGATGGTTTCACTGCCTTCGACCGGAACCATATTCATACGTCCTGTCTTTTCATCTTTTTTCGGTTCAAGCTTTACAAGTTTTGCTTTTTGTACGTTACCTTTGTCGTCTTTGATAAATTCGGTTACTGTGGTCTGATAGATACGTGGGTCATGTCCAAAGACTGCGATAGCTTCTTCCTGGCCGTAATCTGTCTTGCAGATACGAGGCCATTCCGGCCATGGATTCATTTCTGTTCTTTCATCTGGTGCTTTTGGCATCATCTCAAGCTGTGTGACAGATTTTGCACCAAGACGAATTGCAGTTCCGACACAGTCATTTCCGGTATCACCGCCACCGATTACAACGACGTGTTTTCCTTTTGCAGAAACAAAGTTTTTATCTTTGAAATTGGAATCTAAAAGGCTCTTTGTAATAGAAGAGAGGTAGTCAACTGCAAAGAAAATATTGTTGGCTTCACGTCCCGGAACTTTAATGTCTCTTGGATTAGAAGCACCACAGCATAAAACAATGCGGTCAAAATCTTTTTGGAGTTCTTTTGCAGTGATGTCTTTTCCGACATCTACACCTGTCTTAAAGACAACTCCTTCTTCTTCCATGAGTTTGATACGTCTGTCAATCACAGATTTATCAAGCTTCATGTTCGGGATTCCATAGCGGAGCAGACCGCCGATTCTGTCTTTTCTTTCAAAAACAGTAACCTGATGTCCGCGACGGTTTAACTGCATGGCAGTTGCAAGACCGGACGGACCGCTTCCTACAACGGCAACTTTTTTGCCGGTACGAACTTTTGGAATCCTTGGAGTCACCCATCCGTTTGCATAAGCAGTTTCAATAATGGCACGTTCATTTTCCTTTGTGGAAACCGGTTGGGAATCCAGATTACAGGTGCAGGCTGCCTCACAAAGGGCAGGGCATACTCTGCAGGTAAATTCAGGGAAACAATGGGTTTTGGTTAAACGGGTATAAGCTTGTTCCCAGTTTCCGTGATAAACTAAATCATTTAATTCCGGAACTAAATTGTGAAGCGGACATCCGGAAGCCATTCCGGCAATCATTGTACCGGCCTGGCAGAACGGAACGCCACATTCCATGCAGCGTGCGCCCTGTTTCTGTTGTTCCTCTTTTTTTAAAGGGGTACGAAATTCGTTAAAGTGTTTAATTCGGTCTTTTGGTGCTTCGACTTTTGCTGTCTCTCTTTTATATTCTAAAAATCCTGTTGGTTTTCCCATGATTATTCTGCTCCTTTCTGAAAGTTTTCATTGAAGGCTTCTAACTGTGCTTCTTCTGGTGACATGCCCATTTCTTCCAGTTTGGTAGCCATAGTAATCATTTTTTTGTAGTCATCCGGAATAATCTTTTTGAATTTCGGCAGATATTCCTGGAAGTTGTCGAGTACTTCCTGACCTTTTTCAGAACCGGTAGCAGCAACATGAGCTGCAATCATGTTATGAAGTTCCTGAATATCAGATTTTAATTCTACTTTTTCAATAGAAATCATAGATTTATTCAGGTTTTTATACAATTCATTTTTATCATCAAGTACATAAGCGACACCACCGCTCATACCAGCTGCAAAGTTCTTGCCGGTTTTGCCAAGGACAACCACACGTCCACCTGTCATGTATTCACATCCATGTTCGCCGACACCTTCAACAACTGCGTAAGCACCGGAGTTACGAACTGCAAAACGTTCACCGGCTACACCACAGATATAAGCAGTACCGCTTGTTGCACCATAGAGAGCAACGTTACCGGTAATAATGTTTTCATCTGCTTTATAATTTCTTTTCTTCGGAGGATAAAGTACAATCTTACCACCGGAGAGACCTTTACCCATGTAATCGTTGCAGTCACCGCAGAGAGTTAAAGTGAGTCCTTTTGGAACGAAGGCTGCGAAACTTTGTCCGCCGGCTCCATTACAGTTGATGGTGATGGTATCATCTGGCAGTCCGTCTTTATGATGTCTTGTAATTTCTGCGCCAAGGATGGTAGCAAATGCACGGTCTGTATTGGTAACTTCTACATCGATAGAGGCTTTTTCACCTTTTTCGATGGATTTCTGAAGTTTTTTCAGAAGAATTTTTTCATCTTTTGTCTCTTCCAGTTTGAAGTCATAAACCTGAGCCGGGTCGAAGGTTACTTTCTGTCCTTCTTTGGCGAATGGATTATTTAAGATTGCACTTAAATCAATCTTAGATGCCATCGGGCTTTCTGGATGTTCTTTTACTTTTAAGAGGTCTGTTCTTCCGACCATCTCATCGAGTGTACGGATTCCAAGTTTTGCCATGTATTCACGCAGTTCCTCGGCAATAAAGCGCATGAAGTTTACAACATATTCCGGTTTTCCACGGAAACGTTTTCTAAGTTCCGGATTCTGAGTAGCAACACCAACTGGACAGGTATCTAAGTTGCAGACTCTCATCATAACGCATCCCATTGTTACAAGCGGAGCAGTAGCAAAACCGAATTCTTCTGCACCAAGTAAAGCTGCGATTGCAACGTCACGTCCGCTCATTAATTTACCATCGGTCTCAATCATGACACGGTTACGAAGTCCGTTCATAAGCAGAGTCTGATGGGTTTCAGCAAGACCGAGTTCCCATGGAAGTCCGGCATTGTGGATAGAACTCTGCGGAGCAGCACCTGTACCACCGTCATAACCGGAAATCAGGATAACCTGTGCACCGGCTTTTGCAACACCGGCTGCGACGGTACCGACACCGGCTTCAGAAACCAGTTTTACGGAAATACGGGCATTTTTGTTTGCATTTTTCAGGTCGTAGATTAACTCTGCCAAATCTTCGATGGAGTAGATGTCGTGGTGCGGTGGCGGAGAAATTAAGCTGACACCTGGGGTTGAATGTCTGGTTTTTGCAATCCAAGGATAAACTTTCTTAGCAGGTAAGTGTCCGCCTTCACCAGGTTTTGCTCCCTGTGCCATTTTAATCTGAATTTCTTTTGCACTGACTAAGTAACGGCTGGTAACACCGAAACGTCCGGATGCAACCTGTTTGATTGCAGAACAACGGTCTACTTTGCTTCCGGCACTGTCAAGACGCTCATCACTTTCTCCACCTTCACCGGTATTTGATTTTCCGTGAAGCATGTTCATTGCGATTGCAAGTGTTTCATGAGCTTCCTGAGAAATAGAACCGTAAGACATTGCACCGGTTTTAAAGTGTTTTACGATTTCATCTACACTTTCTACTTCCTCAATCGAGATAGGATTTTCAGCAAAATTGAAATCCATCAAACTTCTCAGATAACCACTCTGTTCTTTATCAACCATGCTGGTGTACTGTTTGAATAGGTTATAATCTCCACGTTTGGTTGCCTGCTGTAATGCATGAATGGTCTGTGGATTGTAACGATGTTTTTCGCCTTCACTTTTTGCTTTGTGCATACCAAGACTGTCGAGCTGAAGATTTGTGGTAAGTCCAAGTGGGTCAAATGCTTTGGAGTGACGGGCATCAACATCTTTTTCAATATCTTTTAAGGTAATACCACCGACACGGCTTACAGTACCGGTGAAATATTTTTCAATGACATCGGCGGAAATACCGATTGCTTCAAAAATCTTAGAACCCTGATAGGACTGGATAGTAGAAATACCCATTTTAGAAGCAATTTTTACGATACCGTGAAGGATTGCGGAATTGTAATCATTTACGGCAGCGTAGTAATCTTTATTTAATAAGTTATTGTCGATTAATTCCTGGATTGTATCCTGTGCAAGGTAAGGGTTTACGGCACATGCACCATAACCAAGCAGGGTGGCAAAGTGGTGGACTTCTCTTGGTTCACCGGATTCAAGGATGATGGCAAGAGAGGTTCTTTTCTTTGTTTTTACAAGGTACTGATGAACTGCGGATACAGCTAACAGAGATGGAATCGGCATGTGGTTTTCATCGACCCCGCGGTCAGAGAGCACTAAGATGTTTGCTCCATCTTTATAAGCTTTGTCAACTTCTACAAAAAGGCGGTCAATTGCACGGTCAAGCGGTGCGCTCTTATAATAGGTAATCGGAACGACAGCCACTTTAAATCCTTTTACATTCATGTGTTTGATTTTCAGCATATCTGTGTTGGTCAAAATTGGGTTGTTGACTTTTAATACCTGGCAGTTTTCAGGCTGTTCGTGAAGCAGGTTTCCATCTTTTCCTACATAAACGGTTGTGCTGGTTACAATTTCTTCACGGATTGCATCGATAGGCGGGTTGGTAACCTGTGCAAAAAGCTGTTTAAAATAGTTAAATAATGGCTGATGTTTTTCTGAAAGAACGGCAAGTGGAGTATCTGTACCCATTGCAGCGATTCCTTCTGAACCATTTAATGCCATGTTATAAATGGACTGACGGTATTCTTCGTAAGTGTAGCCAAATGCCTGCTGCATTTTTGTCAGTTCCGTACCTTCATAATCCTCAACACGCACGTTTGGAATTTTTAAGCTCTTTAATTCGACCAGATTGCTGTCCAGCCATTCACCATAAGGCTGTTTGGTTGCATATCTTTCTTTTAAGGTATCATCGTCTACGATTTCCCCTTTTACAGTATCAACTAAAAGGATTTTTCCTGGATGCAGACGTTCTTTTAATACGATGTCCTCTTCAGGAACCGGCATAACGCCAACTTCTGAAGAAAGGATAACGTCACCGCTCTTTGTGATATAGTAACGGGATGGACGAAGACCATTTCTGTCAAGTACAGCTCCCATAACATCACCGTCAGAGAACAGGATAGAAGCAGGACCGTCCCAAGGCTCCATCATAGTTGCATAGTACTGATAGAAATCACGTTTTTCCTGAGTTAAGGTCTGATTGTTTGCCCATGGTTCAGGAATACAAATCATAACGGCAAGTGGTAAATCCATACCATTCATAACTAAAAATTCAAGAGTGTTGTCAAGCATTGCGGAGTCAGAACCTCTGGTATCAACAACCGGAAGTACTTTATGAAGCTGTCCTTTTAGATAGTCAGAAGCCATGGTTTCTTCACGTGCGAGCATCTTATCGGCATTTCCACGAATGGTGTTGATTTCACCGTTATGTACCATAAAACGGTTCGGATGAGCACGTTCCCAGCTTGGGTTTGTGTTGGTACTGAAACGGGAGTGAACCATTGCGATAGCAGATTCATAATCTGCATCCTGTAAATCTTTAAAGAATGTACGAAGCTGTCCAACAAGGAACATACCTTTGTAAACGATGGTACGGCTTGACATGGAAGCAACGTAAGTGTTGTCATTACTCTGTTCAAATACACGGCGTGCGATGTAGAGGCGTCTGTCAAATGGAAGTCCTTTTTCTACATCATCAGGTTTCTGGATAAATGCCTGAACGATATGTGGCATTTTTTCGAGTGCTTTGTGTCCAAGTACCTCCGGACATACCGGAACATCACGGAATCCTAAAAATTCCAGACCTTCTTTTTCTACGATGATTTCAAACATCTTTTTCGCCTGATTGCATTTTAATTCATCCTGTGGCAGGAAGAGAACGGCAATACCGTATTCTCTTTCTCCACCGATTTTGATACCCTCTTTTTTGCAGGCTTTGGAAAAGAATTTATGTGAAATCTGAAGCAGGATACCAACACCATCACCGGTTTTTCCTTCTGCATCTTTACCGGCTCTGTGCTCTAAGCTCTCTACGATTTTTAATGCATTTTCAACAGTTTTGTGGCTTTTGATACCTTTGCTGTTTACAACTGCACCGATACCGCAGTTATCATGTTCAAATTGCTGTCGATATAAACCTTGTTCTCTCATATTGATTGACCTCTTTCCTTTTTATATGTGGCAGCCGCCTGCACCAGTCCTTTAAATAGCGGATGTGCATGATTCGGTCTTGATTTTAATTCTGGATGACCCTGAGTACCGACGAAGAATGGATGCTCGGTAATTTCAATCATCTCTACAATTCGTCCGTCCGGAGAAAGTCCGACAAGACTCATTCCATTTTCTTCAAGCTGTTTACGATAGTCATTATTTACTTCATAGCGGTGTCTGTGACGCTCGGCGATATCCTGTTTTCCATATAATTCGTAGGATTTTGTTCCTTCTTTTAATTTACAAGGATAAGAACCAAGTCTTAAGGTTCCGCCTAAGTCTTCAATTCCGTCCTGTTCCGGCATAAGAGCAATGACTGGATGAAGGGTGTCCGGATTTAATTCAATGCTGTTTGCATCGTGATATCCGAGGACATTTCTTGCAAATTCAATAATTGCAACTTGCATACCAAGACAGATACCGAGGAATGGAATTTTGTGTTCTCTTGCATACTGAACGGCAAGAATTTTTCCTTCGGTTCCTCTGGTTCCAAAACCTCCGGGAACAAGGATTCCGTCGAGTCCTTTTAAAGATTCCTCATAATTTTCTATGGTAAGATGTTCGGAATCAATCCAGTGGATGTGGACATTGGCATGATTTGCGATACCGCCGTGTTTTAAGGCTTCCACTACACTTAAGTAAGCGTCATGAAGCTGAATGTATTTTCCGACAATTGCAATGTCTACTTCTGTCTGAGGATGTCTTAAATCGTTTACCATTGATTTCCAGTCATCCAAATCCGGTTGTGGACAAGGAAGTTTTAGTGATTCGCATACAACCTGTGCCAGATTTTCTTTTTCCATGGCAAGAGGTGCTTCATATAAATATTCTACATCAAGATTCTGTAATACGTGGCTTTGCGGTACGTTACAGAATAAAGCGATTTTATCTTTAATATCCTGACCAATTGGATGTTCGGAACGGCAGACTAAAATGTCCGGCTGAAGTCCCATTCCCTGAAGCTCTTTTACACTTGCCTGTGTCGGTTTTGTTTTTAATTCTCCGGATGCCTTTAAATAAGGAATCAGAGTAACATGAATTAAGATAGCATTTTCATGTCCGACATCATGCTGAAATTGTCTGATTGCTTCTAAGAATGGCTGACTTTCGATATCACCTACCGTACCGCCAACTTCGATAATAGCGATTCGCTCTTCATCAGGAAATTTTGCACGGTAGAAACGGCTTTTAATTTCATTTGTAATATGAGGGATAACCTGAACAGTCCCTCCGCCGTAATCCCCATGTCGTTCTTTTTGAAGAACGGACCAGTAAATTTTACCGGTTGTAACATTGGAATTTTTATCAAGGCTTTCATCAATAAAGCGTTCATAATGTCCAAGGTCAAGGTCAGTTTCTGTACCGTCGTCTGTGACGAATACTTCACCATGCTGGATGGGATTCATTGTACCTGGATCTACATTAATGTAAGGGTCAAACTTCTGCATGGTGACCTGATAGCCTCTGGCTTTTAATAAGCGTCCTAAAGATGCGGCGGTGATTCCTTTTCCGAGACCGGAAACAACACCACCTGTAACAAATACATATTTTACTGCCATCACATTTTCCTCCTGCTGTTGTTTCATTATCAGAAACAGGTTATGCGGTCCTGAGTCTGATAAATAAGATAATTTCATGGGATTACCGTGAAATCAAAAAAGGCGTCGAAACTCCCATAGAAAATACTATGGAAATTCGACGCCTTTGTCGTTTTCTATTCATTATGTAAGTTATCAGTCGTTTTCGGGAAGTTCTTGGAACTCCGAAAATTATGCAAATACTATAGCTCATTTTTTTTTATTTGTAAATCCCTTTTTTGAATTTTTTTTTTGAAAAAATTTTTTTAAAAAAAGTGATTGACAAATTTCTTTTTCCGTGCAATACTACATGGCATAAAGCAAAGGCGCTTTGAACTACAAAAGTTCAGAGTGCCTTTTTTGTTTTTACCAGAGTCAAAAATTGAAAACCAAACCAATCCGTAGGTAAAAACAAATTTAAGTAATAATTTTAAAAGAAAAAACAATCACATGAAGAAAAATGGAAAGGAGTGCTGTGAATATGTCAAAAGATATTCCTACACTGTATGGAAGCCTTGTTTTCAGTGACAAGGTAATGCGTAACAAATTACCGAAGGATGTTTACAAAGCTCTTCGCAAAACAATTGAAAATGGAACTCATCTGGAACTGGATGTTGCAAATTCCGTAGCTGTTGCCATGAAAGAGTGGGCAGTAGAAAACGGAGCAACACATTTCACTCATTGGTTCCAGCCAATGACAGGATTTACTGCTGAAAAACATGACAGCTTTATTACTCCGGTTGGAGAAGGCGAAGTTATCATGGAATTTTCAGGAAAAGAACTGGTAAAAGGTGAGCCTGATGCTTCCAGCTTTCCATCCGGTGGTTTAAGAGCTACATTTGAAGCAAGGGGTTATACAAACTGGGATCCAACATCACCGGCTTTCATTAAAGATAATACCTTATACATTCCGACAGCATTTTGTTCCTGGAGTGGAGAGGCGCTGGATAAGAAAACTCCGCTTCTTCGTTCTATGGAAGCGTTAAACAAAGAAGCTGTTAAGATTTTAAATTTATTAGGAAATACAGAAGTAACAAGTGTTACAACAACCGTGGGTCCGGAACAGGAATATTTCTTAATTCCAAAAGAATTATATGCAAAACGCCGTGATCTGATTTTTACCGGAAGAACTTTATTCGGGGCTTCCGCACCAAAAGGACAGGAAATGGAAGACCATTACTTTGGCGCATTAAAACCAAGAGTTGCAGCCTACATGCATGATTTGGATGAAGAGTTATGGAAACTTGGTATTCCTGCAAAAACAAAACATAATGAAGTTGCTCCGGCACAGCATGAGCTGGCACCGGTATTTGATACCACAAACGTAGCGGTTGACCACAATCAGCTGACAATGGAAATTATGAAGAAAGTTGCAGAAAAACATGACCTTGTCTGCCTGCTTCATGAAAAACCATTTGATGGAATCAACGGAAGTGGAAAACATAACAACTGGTCTGTTTCTACCAATACAGGAGTAAACTTATTAGACCCGGGAAAAACACCGGCAGAAAACATTCAGTTCTTAGTATTCTTAGTAGCAGTTATCAAAGCTGTCGATGAATATGCTGATTTAATGCGTGTATCTGCTTCCGGAGCCGGAAACGACCATCGTCTTGGTGCAAATGAAGCACCGCCGGCAATTGTTTCTATCTTCATCGGAGATGAACTGACGGAAATTTTAAAATCAATCGAAGAAGATAAATTCTTCAATGCACATAAAACCATTCAAATGGATATCGGTGCTCATGTACTTCCTCATTTTACAAAGGATACAACAGATAGAAACCGTACATCACCATTTGCATTTACCGGAAATAAATTTGAATTCCGTATGCTTGGTTCTTCTGCATCTGTTGCAAGTCCGAATGTTGTATTAAATACAGCAGTTGCTGAGGCTCTGGCACAGTTCTACAAAGAATTGGAAGGAACAGCACCGGAAGATATGGAAACAGCAGTGCATGAATTAATCAAACGTGCAATCAGAAAACATAAAAAAGTAATCTTCAATGGAAATGGTTATACAGACGAGTGGATTAAAGAAGCAGAGGAGAGAGGACTTTACAATCTGGTTTCTACTCCGGATGCACTTCCACAGTTTATCGCTGATAAAAACATTGAATTATTTACAAAACATAGTGTATTTACAAAAGAAGAAATTTATTCTCGTTATGAAATTTTACTTGAGAACTATGTAAAGACTATCAATATTGAATCTAAGACATTACAGGAAATGCTGACAAAAGACTTTATTCCGGCAGTAAACGGATATGCAGCAGAAGTTGCAGTCAATGCAAATGAAAAGAAAGCATTAATCGAAGGTCTGGCAACAACAGCCGAAGAATCTATTGTAAAAGAATTAACAGAAGCTTCTAATACCTTATCTGCAAAAGTAGCAGAATTAAAAGCTGTAACAGAAAAAGCAGATGCGGCAGCAGAAGAAGATATGCAGAAAGCAGCAGAATCCTTCCATAAAGATGTATTAACTTTAATGGATGAGATGAAAGATGTTGCAAATGCAGCTGAGGAAAAGATTCCAGACGAAGAACTGCCTTATCCAACTTATGACCAGATGTTATTTTATGTCTAAGGAGAGGGAGTCATGGAATTCTTACCAGAATGTGAAATAAAAGAAGAATGTGGTGTATTTGGAATTTTTAATCCGGATGGCGGAGATGTTGCCCCATCTATCTACTATGGACTGAGTTCACTTCAGCATAGAGGTCAGGAATCCTGTGGTATTGCAGTCTGTGATACCATGGGACCAAAAGGCAACATGAATGCACATAAGGGTATGGGACTTGTGAATGAAGTATTTAAAGAAGAAACTTTAAATAATCTTCACGGAAATCTTGGAGTTGGTCATGTGCGCTACTCCACAACCGGAGCTGCAAATATTAATAATGCACAGCCTCTGGTATTGAATTATATTAAGGGAACACTTGCGCTGGCTCACAATGGAAACCTGGTAAATACGGCAGAGCTTCGCTCAGAGCTGGAACGAACCGGTGCAATTTTCCATACAACAACTGATTCAGAGCTCATAGCCTATTTCATTGCAAGAGAAAGGGTAAATGCCCACAATGTAGAAGAAGCAATTCTTCATACAGCAAAAAAAATTCGTGGCGCTTATGGATTGGTAATTGCCAGTCCGCGTAAACTCATTGGCGTCAGAGACCCTCTTGGCTTAAAACCACTTTGTCTCGGAAAACGCGATGGAAGTTATATGATTGCCTCTGAAAGCTGCGCCCTTTCTGCAATCGGCGCAGAATTTATCCGTGATATCCGTCCGGGCGAAATCGTAACGATTACCAAGGACGGAATCACTTCAAACTGTCAGCTTTGTCAGGAAAAAAGAGCACATTGCATTTTTGAGTATATTTATTTTGCAAGGCTTGACAGTACAATAGATGGTATTAACATTTACGATGCCCGTATTCGTGCAGGTGCCGCACTTGCGGCAGCTTATCCTGTCGATGCGGATTTGGTTGTGGGAGTTCCGGACTCAGGTATTCCCGCAGCGAAGGGCTATTCAGAAGCTTCCGGAATCCCGTTCGGAATAGCCTTTTATAAAAACAGCTATGTGGGAAGAACGTTTATTAAACCGACACAAAAAGAACGTGAATCCAGTGTACGCTTGAAGCTGAATGTATTAGAGCCGGTTGTCCGTGGAAAACGAATTATTTTAGTTGATGACTCTATTGTCCGTGGAACAACAATGGCAAATCTGATTCGAATGCTCAAAAAAGCGGGAGCAGTAAGCGTTCATGTACGTGTGAGTTCTCCGCCGTTCCTGTATCCTTGCTACTTTGGAACGGACATTCCATCCAACAAACAACTTATTGCGTCTTCCCACACAGCAGATGAAATCAGAGAGATAATCGGTGCCGAGTCACTTGGTTATATGAAATTAGAAGATTTGCAGTCAATGGTAGGAGAACTGCCAATCTGCAGGGCGTGTCTTGATGGAAAGTATCCGATGGATATTACAGGACATACCGAGGACAAAAAACAGTAATTGCGGAAATGTAAGGCATTTTCCGATTACATATATCACATTTCGATACCCACGAATTGCTTCGCTGTAAACAGCTCACGCAATTCTGCAAACATTCGAAATCCGCTAATTTACTTTGTAAATTGCTACTTTCTCATGTTTGTGCGGGTCGTAAAGTCAAAAGTGTTATCGTGCAAGCACGAACGACTTTTGACCTTCGACCCTGGTATCATCACATTTTTCTTTATGCGACGGTGCGTATTTTGTGAGAGCAAAGTGCGCACCTTTTTGTATTTTAGAAAAATGTTGTATAAATAAAATTTAGAAAAATGTGAGCTTGAGGAAAGGGGAAATTAATATGGATTATTCAGCAGTAAATACGATATGGGTGCTTCTTGGCGCCGCATTAGTATTCTTTATGCAGGCTGGTTTCGCTATGGTAGAAACCGGTTTTACCCGCGCAAAAAACGCTGGTAACATTATTATGAAAAACTTAATGGACTTTTGTATCGGAACACCGGTCTTCTGGCTGGTTGGTTTCGGAATTATGTTTGGTGCAGGAAATGGCTTTTTTGGTTCGATTTCCGGTATCGCTTCAGAAAGTAATTATGGAACAGCAATGCTTCCGGATGGAGTTCCGTTTTGGGCATTTCTGATTTTTCAGACAGTATTCTGTGCAACATCTGCAACAATTGTTTCCGGTGCTATGGCTGAGAGAACAAAATTCTCTTCTTACTGCATCTACAGTTTCTTAATCAGTTTAGTTGTTTACCCGGTATCCGGTCACTGGATTTGGGGCGGCGGCTGGTTATCACAGATGGGATTTCATGATTTCGCCGGTTCCTGCGCCGTTCATATGGTCGGTGGAGTTGCTGCCTTAGTTGGTGCAAAAATCTTAGGACCTCGTATTGGAAAATATTCAAAGAGTGGAAAATCAAAAGCAATCCCGGGACATAACCTGACAATCGGTGCACTTGGTGTATTTATCTTATGGTTCTGCTGGTTTGGATTTAACGGTGCATCTACCGTTTCCATGGAAGGCGATGCAATTGTAACCGCAGGTAAAATTTTCGTAACAACAAACCTTGCAGCTGCAGTTGCAACTTTAACCGTACTTGCAATCACATGGGTAAGATACAAAAAACCAGATGTATCTATGTCCTTAAACGGTTCCCTGGCTGGTCTGGTAGGAATCACCGCAAGTTGTGATACCGTATCTCCGACATCTGCTGCAATTATCGGTATCTTAGCCGGATTTGTAGTTGTATTTGGTATTGAGTTTATCGACAAAGTATGTAAAATTGATGACCCGGTGGGTGCTGTCGGTGTACACGGAATGTGTGGTGCACTTGGAACACTTTGTGTAGGTCTTTTCTCTGATGGAACAGGTACAGAGTGGAAAGGACTTTTTACAGGCGGTGGATTTAAATTATTAGAAGTTCAGTTTATCGGATTTATCGCAACCGTTGCATGGGTTGTTGTAACAATGGTTATCATTTTTAACGTATTAAAACATACCGTAGGTCTTCGTGTATCTGCCGATGAAGAAATCGCAGGTCTGGATATCAGAGAGCATGGTCTTGCAAGCAGTTATGCAGACTTTGTTACAACCGATAACATGGGCGGTGGAAATGTTCCAAACGTAATGGGAACAAAGAGAGGACCGGTAGAATCTCCGGCTGCAACTCAGGCTCCGGCAGAACTGGTGAAAGAGCCGAAAGTTGGTACCGATGTACATAAACTGACAAAAGTGGTTATTATCACACGTAGAAATAAACTCGATGAATTTATGCAGGCAATGAATGAAATCGGTGTAACAGGTGTTACCATCACAAACGTATTAGGCTGTGGTGTACAGAAAGGTGCAACCGCTTACTATCGTGGTGTTGAAATGGATATGAATCTGCTTCCGAAAGTAAAAATTGAAATCGTTGTGAGCTTAGTACCGGTCGAAAAAGTAGTGGAAGCTGCAAAAGCAGTGCTTCATACCGGACAGATTGGTGACGGTAAAGTCTTCGTATATGATATTGAAAATGTAGTGAAGATTCGTACCGGAGAAGAAGGTTATCTGGCACTTCAGGATACCTCGGAAGAGTAAAAAAGTTAAAAAAAAAGACCATCTAAAAAAAGATGGTCTTTTTCTATTGACAAGAAAAATCGAGATTGCTATAATACCAAACATAAATGAAAGAACAAAGGCGTTCTTATTTGGAGGGTAAAACTCTCTAAATAAGAGCGCCTTTTTTGTTGATTGAATAAAAAAACAACTCGTAAGAGAGAGGAGATTATGCATGGAAAATTACACGAAGGAAGCCATATTGCAGATGGCAGAAGAGGAAGATGTCGAGTTTATCCGTCTTCAGTTTACAGATATGTTCGGATGCCTGAAAAATATTGCAATTCCTTACAGTAAACTGGAGAAAGCGATGGATAATAAATGTGTGATCGACGTTTCTTCTATTGAAGGATTTGTCCGTGATGAAGAATATGACATGTATTTATATCCGGATTTATCTACGTTTTCCATTTTACCGTGGCGTCCACAGCAGGGAAAAGTTGCCAGATTTGTGTGCGATATTTACAACGAAGACGGCACTCCTTATATAGAAAGTCCAAGATATATTTTAAAGAAAGCATTAGAAAAAGCGAAAGCAAAAGGTTATACCTTGATGGTCAATCCGGAGTGCGAATTTTTCTTATTCCATACCGATGATAATGGAATGCCGACAACAACAACTCATGAAAAAGCCGGGTATATGGATTTGAGTCCGATTGATTTAGGTGAGAATGCAAGAAGAGATATGGTATTAACATTAGAAGAAATGGGATATGATATTGAATCTTCTCATCATGAAATTGCACCGGGACAGCATGAGATTGATTTTGAATATTCTGAGGCAATGGAAACAGCCGATAAGGTCATGACCTTTAAGACAGCGGTTCGTACCATTGCAAAACGTCACGGACTGCATGCGACATTCATGCCGAAGCCGAGAGCCGGAGTCAATGGTTCAGGGATGCATGTCAATATGATGCTGATGAAAGATGGAAAAAATGTATTCACCGATAAAAATGATGAACTTGGATTAAGTAAAGAAGCGTATCAGTTTATGGCTGGTATTTTTGCTCACATCAAAGGCATGACCGCAATTTGCAATCCATTGGTTAACTCTTATAAACGTCTGGCACCGGGATTTGAGGCACCGTCTGATATTACCTGGTCTTCGAGACAGAGAACTGCACTGATCCGTGTTCCGCAAAATGTAGAAGATGGAACCAGATTAGAACTCAGGAGTCCGGATGCATCTTCTAATCCATATCTGGTACTGGCGCTTTGTCTGGAAGCAGGTCTTGACGGAATTGAGAAACAGATGGAACTCTCACCGGAATTAAAACGAAGCATAAGGAAATTAAACAAAAAAGAAAAAGAAGAAATGGGAATCGATTCCCTGCCTGAGAATTTAAACGATGCCTTAAATGAGTTTCATGCAGATGAATTGGTCAAAGAGGTATTGGGAAAAGATTTTACAAAATATTATCTGAAAGCAAAAAAAGAAGAATGGTTAGAATACATGGAGCAGGTATCTGAGTGGGAACTTGAACAGTATCTGTACCGTGTGTAAAAAATAAAGAGCAGGAGGCAGTACATGAGCAGCATCATTATTGTATTACCAAAAATCGAAGATGCGAAAAAAATCAAGAAAATACTGATGCAGCATGGATTTGATAATATCATATCATGCGCTACAGGTGCCTCTGCTCTTATGGAAATGAATAAACAGTCCGGAGGGCTTGTAATCAGCGGATATAAACTTCCGGATATGTATTACACCGAGCTCGCAGACATGCTCCCGAGTTTTTATGAAATTCTTTTAATTGGTTCAGCAAATGTGGTAAGTTCCGCACAGTCAGGAATCATGGCAGTCACAATGCCGATTCGGGTTCATGAACTGGTTAACACCGTGGAAATGCAGATGATGCAGATTCAGCGTCGTTTAAAGAAACAGAAAAAGAAACCAAAACCAAGAAGTGAGAGGGAGCAGAATTATATTCAGAATGCAAAGCGGCTTCTGATGGACAGAAACCATTTGACAGAGGAAGAAGCTTACAGATATATACAAAAGTGCAGTATGGACAGTGCAACCAGTATGGTCGAGACTGCACAGATGATATTGACTTTAATCTATGATGAAGTATAAGCATAAAGACAAATATAAGCAAAAAGGAGAAATGTGATATGTTTACAATTAATGAAAATTATTTAAAACTGCCGGGAAGTTATCTTTTTTCAAATATTGCAAAAAAGATTAATGCGTATCAAAGTGAAAATCCGGAAGCAGAAATTCTTCGCCTTGGAATCGGAGATGTGACACAGCCGCTTGCACCGGCAATTATTGAAGCTTTGCATAAAGCAGTAGATGAGATGGCAAATGCAGAAACCTTTCATGGTTATGCACCGGATCTTGGTTATGAATTTTTAAGAAGTGCTATTGCAAAAAATGATTATAAAGACCGAGGCTGTGCTATTGCAGCAGATGAAATCTTTGTATCTGACGGTGCAAAATGTGATTCCGGTAATATTCAGGAAATCTTTGGTCTGGATAATAAAATTGCAGTATGCGATCCGGTTTATCCGGTTTATGTAGACACCAACGTTATGGCGGGAAGAAGTGGGGAATATAATCCAAATACTCAGAACTTTGATGGCATGATTTATATGCCGTGTCTGGAAGAAAATGATTTTGTGCCGGAGTTCCCAAAAGAGAATCCGGATATCATTTACCTATGTTTCCCAAATAACCCGACCGGTGCCACAATTACCAAAGCACAGCTTCAGGAATGGGTAGATTATGCAAAACGTATCGGTGCAGTTATCATCTATGATGCAGCGTATGAAGCATATATTACAGAGGAAGAAATTCCACACAGCATTTATGAATGTGAAGGTGCAAGAGAGTGTGCAATTGAACTTCACAGTTTCTCAAAAAATGCCGGATTTACAGGCGTTCGTCTTGGATATACCGTAGTTCCGAAAGATTTAAAATGCGGTGATGTACAGCTTCATTCTTTATGGGCAAGACGTCACGGAACAAAATATAACGGTGCTCCGTACATTGTACAAAGAGCCGGTGAAGCCGTTTATTCAGATGCCGGAAAAGCTCAGTTAAAAGAGCAGGTTGCTTATTATATGCAGAATGCAAAAGTTATTTATGAAGGCTTAAAAAATGCAGGATATTCTGTATCCGGCGGTGTGAATGCCCCTTATATCTGGTTAAAGACACCGGATAAAATGACTTCATGGGAGTTCTTTGATAAGTTACTTCATGAAGCAAATGTAGTTGGTACTCCGGGAAGTGGATTTGGTGCTCATGGAGAAGGATACTTCCGTTTATCAGCATTCGGAAGTCATGAAAATACAATAAAAGCAGTAGAGCGAATTACAAAGATGTAATAACAGGCGTGAGAACGCGTGATTTGCGTCCCGGGGTCTGGATGCCCCGGGATGTCTGTTTTTAAAAACGCGATAAAGGAGAAATGTGATATGGAATTTGTTACAGGTGTAAAAGAAAAAGAGACAATGGAACTGCCAGAAGTTATCATACAGGAAGAAGGAACAGAAGTTATCGTAGAAGGTGCAATTCACAGCATCCGAAATATGGGTGAGATTGCATTTGTCATCTTAAGAAAAAGAGATGGTCTCATTCAGACTGTATGGGAAGAAAATAAGACAAATCTGGATATCTCTGAATTAAAAGAAGCTGCCTGTGTCAGTGTAAAAGGAGTCGTAAAAGATGAAGAAAGAGCTCCGCACGGAAAAGAAGTCCGTCTGGAACAAATTACCATTTTATCACAGCCGACTGCTCCGCTTCCACTTGCGATTGATAAATGGAAATTAAATACCTCACTTGAAACGAAACTGGATATGCGTTCGGTTTCTCTTAGAAACTTAAAAGAAAGAGCGAGATTTAAAATTCAGGAGGCAATCTGCAGAGGATTTCGTGAGTATCTTTATGCACAAGGCTTTACGGAGATTCACACTCCAAAGGTTGGGGCAAAAGGCGCAGAAGGTGGTTCCAATATGTTTAAGTTAAGTTATTTCCATACACCGGCGGTGCTGGCACAGAGTCCCCAGTTTTATAAACAGATGATGGTTGGCGTGTTTGACCGCGTCTTTGAAACCGGCCCGGTTTTTCGAGCAGAGAAACACAACACCAGACGTCATTTAAATGAATATACCAGTCTTGATTTTGAGATGGGATACATTGACAGTTTCCTTGATATCTGTGAAATGGAAACCGGATTTTTGCAATATACGATAGAATTATTAAAGAAAGATTATGCAAAGGAATTAAAGATGCTTGGAATCACACTTCCAAACGTGGAAAAAATTCCATATGTCCGCTTTGATGAAGCAAAACGTCTGGTATCTGAAAAATATAACAGAAAAATTCGCAATCCATTTGACTTAGAACCAGAAGAAGAAGAGTTAATCGGTAAATATTTTAAAGAAGAATATGATGCCGATTTTGTATTTGTCACCCATTATCCGTCAAAGAAGAGACCGATGTATGCAATGGATGACCCGGAAGATGACAGATATACCTTAAGCTTTGACCTCTTATTTAAAGGACTTGAGATCACAACCGGAGGTCAGCGTATTCATGATTATAACATGCTGGTAGAAAAAATCGAAAAGAGAGGCATGAGCCAGGAGGGAATGGAACAGTACTTAGATACCTTCAAATATGGCATGCCGCCTCATGGTGGACTTGGAATCGGACTGGAGCGACTGACAATGCAGCTTTTAGGAGAGGACAACGTAAGAGAAGCATGCCTGTTCCCAAGAGATATGAAACGTTTGGAGCCGTAAGAAAGGAGAAACAGCCATGGCAAAGCAGATAATTGATGATACAGTAATGGAAAATGTAGAAATTCTTGCAAAACTTGCCCTTACGGAAGAAGAGCGGAAAAAAGCAAAAGAAAAAATGCAGGAAATGCTGGATTATGTTGATAAGTTAAATGAGTTGGATACCGATGGAATTGAACCTCTGTCCCACACATTTTCTATGGGAAATGTATTTCGTGAAGATGTAGTAACCAATGGAGATGACAGGGATGCAATGCTTGACAATGCACCAAAATGCAAAGACGGACAGTATCAAGTGCCGAAGACGGTACAGTAGGAGGAAAGGGTATGGATTTGAAAGATTTAAGTGCTCTTGAACTTTCCACTGCGATAAAAAAAGGAGAAGCAGGTGTGGAAGAAGCTGTAAAGGTGTCACTCAAACAGATAAAAAACTCAGAAGACACGGTACATGCATTTCTTGAGACAGATGAAGAAAAAGTATATCAAAGAGTAAAAGAAGTAGAAGCAGGAATTGCTTCCGGAAAATATAGCGGACCGCTCGCAGGTGTTCCGATTGCAGTTAAAGATAATATTTGCACAAAAGGCAGAAAGACAACTTGTGCATCAAAAATTCTTGGAAATTTTGTTCCGCCTTATGATGCAGAAGCCGTGAAAAAATTAGAAGAGGCCGGAATGATTATTCTTGGAAAGACAAACATGGATGAATTTGCCATGGGAAGTACCAGTGAGACATCTGCATTTGGAATTACCACAAATCCATGGGATCAGACAAAGGTACCGGGTGGATCTTCCGGGGGTTCATGTGCCGCAGTGGCCGCAGGAGAGGCTTTCCTGGCACTTGGTTCGGATACCGGTGGTTCGATTCGTCAGCCATCTTCTTACTGTGGTGTGGTCGGGATGAAGCCGACTTATGGAACGGTTTCTCGTTATGGATTGATTGCGTATGCCTCTTCACTTGATCAGATTGGACCGGTTGCAAAAAATGTGTCAGACTGTACGGCTTTATTAGAGGCAATTTCCGGATACGATAAAAAAGACAGCACTTCGATTGAAAGAAATGATTTGAATTTTACAGAAGCGTTAAATGGAGATTTAAAAGGGGTTCGTGTCGGTATTCCTGCCGAGTATCTTTCGGAGGGACTCGATGAAGATGTGAAAAAAACACTTCAGGAAACCGTAGAACTGATGAGGGCAAACGGAGCAGTTGTTGAAGAATTTTCACTTGGACTCGTTGACTATGTGATTCCGGCTTATTATATCATTGCTTCCGCTGAGGCAAGTTCCAACCTGGCGCGTTTTGATGGCGTAAAATACGGTTATCGCGCAGAGGAATTTGAAGGACTTCATGATATGTATAAAAAGAGTCGTGCACAGGGATTTGGAGAAGAAGTCAAACGAAGAATTTTACTTGGTTCTTTCGTATTAAGTTCCGGCTACTATGATGCGTATTATTTGAAAGCATTAAAAGTAAAAGCCATGATTAAAAAAGCATTTGATGATGCATTTGCAAAATATGATATGATTCTGGCACCGGCAGCACCGTCTACCGCACCGAAGGTAGGAAGCAGTTTACAAGACCCGCTTAAAATGTATTTAAGTGATGTCTACACCGCAGGGGTAAATCTCGCAGGTCTTCCGGCAATCAGTGTTCCGGCGGGAAAAGACAGAAATGGAATGCCGGTTGGTCTTCAGTTTATCGGAGACTGCTTTAAAGAAAAGAAAATTATACAGGCAGCTTATGCTTATGAAAAAATCCGTGGAGTATTTCCTATGGCATATCAGAAGGAGGGAAAATAGATGGCAAAACAATATGAAACAGTCATTGGACTTGAAGTTCATGTAGAGCTTGCCACAGCGACCAAAATCTTCTGCGGATGCTCTACGAAATTCGGAGGCGCACCAAATACACATACCTGTCCGGTCTGCACCGGTATGCCGGGGTCTCTTCCGGTCTTAAACAAACAAGTAGTAGAATATGCACTTACACTTGGACTTGCAGCAAACTGTGAGGTTAATCAGAACTGTAAATTTGACCGAAAGAACTATTTCTATCCGGATAACCCACAGAATTATCAGATTTCCCAGTTATATCTGCCAATCTGCCATGATGGATTTCTGGAAATCCAGACCAATGCAGGAACAAAGAGAATCCGTATTCATGAAATGCACATGGAAGAAGACGCAGGTAAATTAATCCATGATGAATGGGAAGACTGCTCCTTAGTAGACTATAACCGAAGCGGGGTTCCGCTTGTAGAAATCGTATCGGAACCGGATATGAGAAATGCAGAAGAAGTGATTGCCTATCTGGAAAAATTGAGAATGATTTGTCAGTACCTCGGTGTGTCTGACTGTAAATTACAGGAAGGTTCGATGCGTGCAGATGTCAACTTATCCGTACGTGAAGTTGGCACAGAAACTTTTGGAACAAGAACGGAGATGAAAAACCTAAACTCTTTTAAAGCGATTGCCCGTGCGATTGAAGGAGAAAGAGAACGTCAGATTGAACTCATTGAAGAAGGAAAAGCGGTTCAGCAGGAGACCAGAAGATGGGATGACAATAAGGAATATTCCTATGCAATGCGTTCCAAAGAAGATGCAAAAGACTACCGTTACTTCCCAGACCCTGATTTACCGCCGGTCTTTATCAGTGATGAATGGATAAAACGTATCAAAGACAGCCAGCCGGAACTTCAGGAAGCAAAATCTGCACGTTATGAAAAAGAGTATGGACTTTCCGCTTACGATGCTTCACTTTTAACCCAGTCCAAACATCTTGCCGATTTATTTGAAGAAACCGTAAAAGAAAGCCAGAATCCGAAAAAGACAGCAAACTGGTTTATCGGTGAAACTCTGCGTCTGTTAAAAGACAGAGCAATGGAAGCAGAAGAACTGCGCTTTACTCCAAAACATCTTGCCGATTTGATTCTTATGGCTGAAAAAGGAGAAGTCAATAACCAGAATGCAAAGAAAGTCTTTGAAAAGATTTTTGATGAAGATGTAGAACCGAAGGCTTATGTAGAAGCAAATGGATTAAAGACCGTAGAAGATACCGGTATGCTTGAATCTGTTGTCGATAAAGTACTTGCAGATAACCCGAAAACTGTAGAAGAATATCATAGCGGAAAAACAAAAGTGCTTGGATTCTTAGTCGGACAGGTTATGAAACAGATGAAAGGCAAGGCAAATCCGGCGTCTGTTAATAAAATGCTGATGGAGAAACTGTGATTAATTGCATGCCTGTTTCTTTTACCGAAACAGTAGAAATTATTTTTGAAGCCATAGAATAGTAGAAATTGTATTTTAAAAATATTGGCTAGTTCGGGGACAGAAATCTTGTCCCCGGACTTTTTTATTTCATAGGATTCTTTTTATGTGCTATGCTTCATTCTTCTCATTCTGCTCAACCAGATAATCCAGCGACCGAAACTGATACCCCATTTCTTCCCATTTGCCAAGCAATTCATCTAGAATTTGAGCATTGGTTGAGGAAGTGCTGTGGAGCAGTACAATTGCGCCGGGGTGAATCCGGTTAAGCAGTTTGTCGAAGGCTTCTTCTTTTGAGGGCTGGTTATCCTGGTACCAGTCTACATAAGCAAGACTCCAGAAGAAGGTTTTATAACCTAAATCTTTTGCCATTTTTAAGTTGGTTTCGCTGTATTTGCCTTGAGGAGGGCGATAATATTTTTTCATTTCCTGTCCGGTAGTCTCTTTGTATAAATCAGAAAGTTCCTGTAATTCTTTTGAGAAGGAATCAATGGAAGAAATCTGAGACATATCCGGATGGTGATAAGAATGATTGCCTACGATATGTCCGTCGGAAATCATGCGTTTGACAATTTCAGGACTTGTAGAGAGAAAATTTCCAACGACAAAAAAGGTTGCAGGGGCATTGTGTTTTTTTAAGGCGTCTAAAATAATTTCAGTATTGCCATTTTCATATCCGCAGTCAAAAGTGAGATAAATATTTTTTTCATCGGTGTCTTGTGCATAGTAGGCGTCATATTGCTGTAATTCCTCGATAGAGGCATTTCCGACAGGACGTTTTCCTTCTTCCTGAAAGCTTAGCCCCCAGTTGCTGACGGCATTGGAAATGGTTTCCTGTGCAGAATAATAGTGGATGGCAAAGCTTAAAAAATTTCCAAATGCAAAAGAAGCAGTAAGCAATAAAAAAAGTGCAAGATACTTTAAAATAAAATTTCTATGTAACATAAAAAATCCTAAATGCATTGTTGTTACCTAATATATTGAGAAAAAAGGAAAAATATCACAGAAAAAGTGAGATTGCGAAATCCTCAAAATCATGTTAGAGTAAAAAAACAGAAGAGAAAGATAAAGAGAGGAGAACAAAGGTGAATAGAAAATTAATTTTCTTTGATATAGATGGAACAATTATTCCGGAAGATACAGGAGTGATTCCGGAAAGCACGAAAGAGGCAATTAAAAAAGCAAAAGAAAACGGGCATCTGGTCTTTATTAATACAGGACGTACTTTTAGCGGAATTACCCAGCCGATTTTTGATTTGGAATTTAATGGTTATGTCTGCGGATGTGGAACGCATATTTATTTTGATGGAAAGAAAATCTATTCCTCTGTGATTCCGAAAGAAAAATGCATTGAAACGGTAGCTGTTCTTCGAAAAAATAAAGTAAATGCTTTTTACGAAGGAGACAAGGGAATTTATTTTGATTACAGCTATTCGAATCCGTTTATGGAACGGGCAAAAAAAATGCTTAGAACGAATGGTAAATCGGTTGAAGTGATATTAGAAGATAAGGATGAAGTATTTGATAAATGCCTGATTAAATTCACAGATGAGGATATCAATAAGAAAGATATCATTATGCCATTTTTTGAAGCAAATTATTATTGTATTGACCGTGGGGAAGATATGTGGGAGATGGCACAGAAAGGTCACAGCAAGGCAACAGGAATCCAGAAAGTCTGCGAATATCTTGGGGCAAATATCGATGACTGTATTGCAATTGGCGACAGCACCAATGACCTTGATATGTTAAAGGCAGTAAAAAACAGTGTGGCAATGGGAAATTCCATGGAGAGCATTCTTCCTTACTGCAGTTATAAGACAACAGATATTAAGGAAGATGGAATTTATAACGCACTGGTACATTTTGGAATTATCTAATGTTTCCGGTAGATTGTTTTTTCAAGGTTTAGATATTCGCGAAACTTTCTTGGAGTATATCCGGTCATTTTTTTAAACTGATTGCTAAAAGCGGCAGCATCTTTAAAGCCACAGGAATAAGCAATTTCTGTAATGCTGTAGTCTGAAGAAGAAAGCATATCAGATGCAATGTGGATTCTTAATTGAAGCAGATATTGTTTCGGAGAAATTTTCTGCTGTTCCATAAAAAGACGATAGAGATAAGTCCGATCAATTTCAATAGCGGCTGCAATGTCCTGAATACGGATGTTGTAGCCGTAATTATTTTTCATATAATCCATTGCGCGTTTTACATATTGAGTGGAATAAGAGTTTCCTTCTACAACAGACGGACCAGTCATCAAACCAAGAAGTTCAAGAAACAACCCTGTCAGAGTAAAAGGATTATAGTTGGCTGAAGAGAAAGTATTTAAGATAGAATGCATCAGAGTGCGCAGATTCAACTTTCGTTCAGAATCAGGAGGACAAATAAAAATACAGGAGTCCTGAAAACAGGTCTGGTTTAAAAGGGCAGGGATTTCCTGTCCATTAAAGCCAATCCATGCATATTCCCAGGGATTGGTTTGGTCGGCTTCATAGTAGGTAGAGTCCATTGGTTTGATTAGAAAGGAGTCTCCGGATTTGAGAGAATACGTATGTCCTTGATGTTTAAAAATACCTTTTCCGGAAAGCACAACATGAATCAAATAATGGGGACGTACGGCAGGACCGAAAGAGTGTCCGGGCTGGCAGTGTTCGTGACCACAAAAATAAATAGATGGAATTCCAGACAGAGGCTGGTTCATAAATAAAATCCTCCATTTTACAACATTTTTACAAGTTTTGAGAAACAAATCAGATAGAAAGTCCTTTTCTTTGATTATATAATAAGAATCATAAAAAGACAACGGATTATGATAAAATCAAGGAGGATGAAAAATGGCAAAAATAACGTTTATGGGAGCAGGAAGCACTGTTTTTGCAAGAAATGTATTAGGAGACTGCATGTGTAGTGAAGCACTCTGTGAAAGTGAAATTGCATTATATGATATTGATGCAAAACGTCTGGAAGATTCAGAGATTATTTTAAATGCAATCAACAAAAATGTAAATGAGGGCCGTGCACAGATTAAAACATATCTCGGTGTGGAAAATCGAAAAGAAGCACTTAGAGGAGCAGATTTTGTGGTTAATGCGATTCAGGTGGGAGGATATGACCCTTGTACTATTACGGACTTTGAAATTCCGAAAAAATATGGTTTAAGACAGACAATTGCGGACAGCCTTGGAATTGGCGGAATTATGAGAGGTCTGCGTACAATTCCGGTGATGCAGGAATTTGCAAATGATATCGAAGAGGTATGCCCAGATGCATTATTTTTAAATTATACAAATCCAATGGGGATTTTATCCGGTTATATGCAGAGATATACTGGTGTAAAAACCGTAGGTCTTTGCCATAGCGTTCAGGTGTGCTCAAAAGATTTATTGACGAAGCTTGGCATGGAAGATAAATTAGAAGGACGCGTAGAAACAATTGCCGGTATTAATCACATGGGTTGGCTGTTAGACATCCGTGATAAAGATGGAAATGATTTATATCCGGAAATCAGAAAAAGAGCAGCCGAGAAAAATGCAACAGAAAAACATGATGATATGGTACGTTTTGAGTATATTAAACGTTTGGGTTATTATTGTACGGAATCAAGTGAGCACAATGCAGAATACAATCCATTCTTTATCAAGGCAAAATATCCGGAACTAATTGAAAAATACAATATTCCGTTAGATGAATATCCAAGACGATGCATCAAGCAGATCGCAGAATGGGAAGAAGAGAAAAACAATATCTTAAAAGACGGAAAGATTACCCATGAGCGAAGCAGAGAGTATGCATCTCATATTATGGAAGCAGTTGTAACCAATCAGCCGTATAAAATTGGTGGAAACGTAATTAATAAAGGCATGATTGAAAATCTTCCGGTAGATGCCTGTGTAGAAGTACCGTGTATGATTGACGGAAATGGAGTCAACCCATGCAGAGTCGGAAGACTTCCGGTACAGCTGGCTGCAATGAATATGACAAATATCAATGTACAGCTGCTTACCATTGAAGCAGCAGCAACGAAAAAGAAAGAATACATCTATCAGGCTGCGATGCTTGACCCTCATACCGCAGGAGAACTTTGCATTGATGATATTGTAAAAATGTGCGATGAGTTAATTGATGCACATGGAGATTATATGAAGATGTATAAATAGTGATAAAGTTTCGCATTGACTTGACGGAAATCGGGTATCGGCTTATAATCAAATTCACCTGAAAAAGGCATTTGGAGGAATATGATTATGGCAATGAATCCAGTAAAGTTAATGCAGATAAAAGCGACAATTGCCGGAGTAGAGAGGCGGCATCCGAATCTTCGAAAGTTTTTTGAGGCAGTTGGAAGAGAGGAATTAAGAGAAGGAACGATTTTGGAACTGAAGGTGCAGACACCGGAAGGGAAAAAGCTGGTTTCTAATGTAAAACTGACCAAAGAAGATGAAAAATTAATTTCAGAGCTGTTAAAGAATAAAGACACCTTGCTTTAAAAAAGCACCTTGCTTAAAAAGCAGGGTGTTTTTTTCTTGACAAAGGTAAGAATTGGGAGTAATATAATACTAAAATGTTCACGAAAATTAAAAAGGTGGATTACATGAATATACAAGAATATGATATTATGAACGAAATCGCAGAAAGCGGTTATGAAAATCAGAGAATTTTAACGGAAAAGACAGGATATTCTCTTGGAAAGGTTAATCAGTCCTTAAATGAATTGATTCAGAAAGAGTATCTTACCAAAGAATATCAATTAACAGAAAAAGCAGAAGCGGAGTTTGAAAAGAAAGCTCCGAAAAATGCAATTATTTTGGCAGCAGGTTATGGAATCCGAATGATGCCGATGAATCGGGAAGTGCCAAAGGGGTTAATCGAGGTTAATGGAGAACCGTTGATTGAGCGCCTGATTCGCCAGCTTCATGAAGCCGGAATTTTTCAGATTGATATTATTGTCGGGTTTATGAAAGAGCAGTATGAATATCTGATTGATGAGTTTCAGGTAAACCTAATTGTCAATCGTGAATATGCGCAGTACAATAATCTTCATTCTCTGGCACTTGCAAAAGACAGGATTTCAAATACATATATTATTCCGTGTGATGTCTGGTGTGAAAAAAATCCATTTTCCAAAAGAGAGCTGTATTCCTGGTACATGGTGACAGATTTGGTGGATGACGAAAGTGATGTCAGAGTCAATCGAAAATTAGAGCTGGTTTCGGTAGATGCAGAAAAAAGCGGAAATGCAATGGTAGGCATTGCTTACATCCTTGAAGAAGAAGCAGAAGAACTTCAGAGCCAGATAAAAGAAATGTGTAAGAAAAAAGCTTATGAAAACGTATTCTGGGAAAGCGCTCTAATGAAAAAAGGTAAAATGTATGTATCAGCGAAAATCGTGCCGTCAAGAAGTGTTTATGAAATTAATACTTATGAGCAGTTAAGGGAACTCGATGACACGTCAAAACAGTTAGACTCAGATGTGATTCATTTGATTTCTGAAATTTTGGCATGTGAGCCGAATGAATTAGAAGAGATTGAAGTTCTAAAGAAAGGCATGACAAATCGTTCTTTTATGTTCAAGTGCAGAGGCAAACGGTTTATCATGAGGATTCCGGGTGAGGGAACAGAAATGCTGATTAACCGAAAGCAGGAATACGAAGTTTATCAGGTAATCAAACCGCTTGGTATCTGTGATTCGATTCGATATATCAATCCGGAAAATGGTTACAAACTGACAGAATTTATCGAAGATGCAAGATGCTGTGATTCTGGAAACCCGGAGGATGTAAAAGCATGTATGGCGGTGCTCCGTAAGTTTCATGAAAGTGGGGTAAAGGTGGAACACACCTTTGATGTTTTTGAACGGCTGGAGTTTTATGAAAAATTGTGGAAGGGAATTCCGTCCTGCTATCGTGATTACAAGCAAACCAAAGCGCATGTATATGAATTAAAAAACTATATTGATAAGCAGGAAAAGCAGATTTCACTGTGTCATATTGATTCTGTTCCGGATAACTTTTTAATGACCAAAGACAGAATCGCATTAATTGACTGGGAATATGCGGGGATGCAGGATACAGATGTGGATCTTGCGATGTTTATCATTTATTCCATGTACGGGAAAGAACAGGCAGATGATTTGATTGATGCATATTACACAGAAGGATGCAAAAAAGAAAAACGATTAAAGATTTACTGTTACGTTGCAGTCTGTGGTCTGTTGTGGAGTAACTGGTGCGAAGTAAAATACCATGAAGGTGTTGAATTTGGCGAGTATTCCTTAAGACAGTACCGATACGCAAAAGAATATTATAAATATGTAAAGGAAGAACTGGAAAATGGCTTATAAAGTAGAAAATGCAGTTATTATGGCAGCAGGATTGTCCAGTCGGTTTGCCCCTCTTTCTTATGAAAAACCAAAAGCGCTGATTACAGTCAAAGGTGAGGTGCTGATCGAACGGCAGATTCGCCAGTTAAAAGAGGCCGGAATCCATGATATTGCAATTGTTACGGGATATAAAAAAGAAAAATTTGAATACTTAAAAGAAAAGTGTCAGGTGACACTTATCGAAAATCCAGAGTATGCAACCAGAAATAATAATGGTTCGATTTATTCGGCAAGAGAATGGATTGGGAATACTTACGTGTGCAGTGCAGATAATTATTTCCCTGAAAATCCATTTGAATCGGAAGTGGAAGGCAGTTATTATTCGGTACTTTATGCCGATGGGAAGACAAATGAGTGGTGCGTCACAGAAGATGAAACCGGAAGGATTACTTCAGTTAAAGTCGGAGGCAGAGATTCCTGGTATATGATGGGACATACCTTCTGGGCAGAGCCGTTTAGCAAACGTTTTCTTGAAATCTTAGAAGCCGAGTATAACAAACCGAAAACCAGGAATAAATTATGGGAAGATATTTATATTGAACATATCGAAGAACTCTCGATGAAAACCAGAAAATATAATCAAGATGAAATTTATGAATTTGATTCTTTAGATGAATTAAGGGAGTTTGATGAGAACTATAAAACAAATTCCGGTTCTGAAATCTTAAAGAAAATTTCTGATGAACTTCAAATAAAAGAAGAGGAAATCTACCACCTCGTTCCGGCAAAGGATGAGAATGGACTGGTGACCGGAGTTAAGTTTGAAATACAGGGAAAACAGTTTGAGTATGACTATCAGCTACAAAAGCTGATACATGGAGGAAAAATCGATGAATAAATTAGATCGCAAAAGAATAGACTGGCTCATCACGTTAGCTCCTTTTATTAGCATTATGTTATTAGCGGGTGTATTATTTGTATTTCCAAATGAGTCCAATAACATTATAAGTAAGGTGCGATTTTTTTTCGGTGATACAGTCGGGATTTATTATTTAGTAATTGGTTTGGCAGTTTTGCTGGTTTCTGTTTATTTAGCTTTTTCAAAGTATGGGAATGTCGTATTAGGTGAGCCAAATGAGAAGCCGAAATATCCATTTTTTGTATGGGGAAGCATGATGTTTACTTGTGGACTTGCAGCAGACATTTTGTTCTATTCATTTGCGGAATGGGTAATGTACGCAACTAATCCGCATATGGAAGAACTTGGCTCCGTGGCAGAATGGGCCGGCGTTTTTCCACTGTTTCATTGGAGCTTTATTCCGTGGGCATTTTATCTGGTACTTGCAGTTGTATTCGGTTTTATGTTACACGTGAGAAAAAGAAATCGTCAGAGATATTCGGAAGCATGTCGACCAGTTATTGGGAAACATGCGGATGGTGTGTTGGGACGTGTGATTGACTTATTTGCATTATTTGCACTGCTTGCCGGAACCGCAACGACATTTAGTGTTGCAACACCGCTTTTGGCAGCAATTATTGTAAAATTATTTGGTATCACTCTTAGCCGAACAGTCGTTACAATTATTATTTTACTGGTTACCTGTGCAGTATATACCTATGCAGTTTTGCATGGGTTTAAAGGAATTAGTTTTTTGGCGAAGCTGTGTATTTATCTTTTCTTTGGCTTATTATTGATCGTGTTGCTAATCGGTGGTCAGGGGAAATTTATCATTGAAAATGGTTTCCAAAGCTTTGGAAAGATGTTACAGCATTTTATAGAGTTAAGCACATTTACGGATCCGGAACGCACCAGTAATTTCCCGCAAGATTGGACGATTTATTATTGGGCCTATTGGATGGTTTGGGCAGTCGCAGCTCCATTCTTTATTGGTAACATTTCACGTGGCAGAACGATTAAACAAACGATTCTTGGAGGATATGTGTTTGGTGTTGGATCAACAATTATTAGTTTTGTCGTACTTGGAAATTATGGGCTTGGGCTTCAAGTGAGTGGAAAAGCAGATTTTATTTCCCAATATGCGAAAGATGGAGATCTTTACGGACTCATTTTGAATATTATAGATACAATGCCGCTGGCAAAGGTGATTTTAGTAATCACAGTGTTATGTATGATTGCATTTTATGCGACTTCATTTGATTCGATTGCATATACGGCAGCTTGTTATAGTTACAAGGAGCTTGGAGAAAATGAGCATCCGCATAAACTGATTGAATTATTATGGTGTTTACTATTGATTGTACTGCCGATTGCGTTAGTGTTTTCGGAAAGTTCGATGAATAACATTCAGAGTATCAGTATCATTTCGGCATTTCCGATTGGCATTATTATGATTCTTATTTTGATAAGTTTCTTTAAAGATGCAGGAAAATATTTAGCTGAATCAAGTAAATCTCCTGATTCAACTACGAAAAGCAAGAAGTAGTGGGTAGAGACTTGCTTTTTGTAGAGAACGGTAAAGAACTGGAGAATTTGATATGACACTTATACAGTTAAAATATATTTTGACAATAGCAGAAACAAAATCCCTAAATAAAGCGGCAGAGCAGCTTTATGTTTCACAGCCTTCTCTAACCAATGCTCTGAAGGAACTGGAAAAAGAAATTGGGATTACGATTTTTTTTAGAAGCGGACGTGGTGTAACACTGACGAATGATGGCGTGGAATTTTTAACCTATGCCAGAGAGCTTTATCATGAGTATGAACAGTTACTGCACCGTTATACAGAAGGCAGTTCTTATAAGAAGAAATTCGCAGTTTCCACCCAGCATTATTCCTTTGCGGTCAAAGCGTTTGTGGACGTTGCAAAGACGCTGGATATGTCACAGTATGAACTTGCAATCCGTGAAACAAAGACTGCAGAAGTTATTATGGATGTCAGCACAATGAAAAGTGAAATCGGGGTATTATATTTAAGTGACTTTAACCGCAAATCCATGGAAAAACTCTTAAACTCTGCAAATCTGGAATTTCATCCCTTAATTGAGTGTGATGCTTATGTTTATTTATGGAAGGGACATCCGTTAGCGGAAGAAGCATGTATTACGATGAAGCAGTTAGAGAATTATCCATGTCTGGCATTTGAGCAGGGAGACAACAGTTCCTTTTATCTTTCAGAAGAATTACTGCCGACAAATGAATACAGTCAGATTATTCATGCAAATGACAGAGCGACGATGCTGAATTTGATGGTGGGCTTAAATGGTTATACGCTTTGTTCCGGTCTAATCTGTGAAGATTTAAATGGAAATGACTATCGTGCAGTACCGTTTAAAAATAGTGAAGGACCGGAAGAAAACAAAATGGAAGTCGGATATGTGACAAGAAAGAATCTGATTTTAAGTAAATTAGGTGAGATGTACGTAAATGCATTAAAAGAATATCTGAAAACGGAATAACGAAAGGAATCATGAAATAGCCAGTTATAGCTTAAAACTATAACTGGCTATTTTTTTTGTGTATTAGACAGGTAAATTTGATTGTGTTAATATCAATGGCATGTAAAACATATTAAACAGGTATGAAAATAGGGATATAAAAACAGGAGGAAAAACAGATGACGGATGTTCTGATTATTGGCAGTGGTCCGGCCGGTATGACAGCAGGCATTTACATAAAAAGAGCAAACTTAGATGTGCAGATAATAGAAAAAGAATATGAAGGAACCGGTCAGATGGCAGAGAGCAGCCGCATTGATAATTATCCTGGATTTTATGGAATAAGCGGTTATGACCTGGGAGAGAAAATCAGGGAGCATGCCGAAAACTTAGAGATTGAATTTTTAGAAGAAGAAGCAGTTGCCTTTGAAGAGACCAAAAAAGGATTTTTGGTTATCCTGGAAAGTGGAAAAACACTGGAGGCAAAAACAGTGATTTATACAGCCGGGGCAGAACACAGAAAATTAAATGTTCTTGGAAGTGATACATTTGAAAATAAAGGAATTTCCTATTGTGCCTCCTGCGACGGAGCTTTTTACAAAGAAAAAGACGTGGTGGTGATTGGCGGAGGAAACAGTGCATTGGATGATGCTTTGTTACTTTCTGAAATTTGTAACAAAGTATATCTGGTTCACAGAAGAGATAAGTTTCGAGGCAATCCTGGAACACTTGCAAAATTAGAAGCAAAAGAGAATGTTGAAATTATTCGAAATGCAAATGTCCAGGAAATCAAAGGAACAAAAAAAGTAGAAACTGTTTTATTAGATACAGGAGCTTCCCTTGAAGTACAAGGTGTGTTTGTGGCAGTGGGGATGATTCCACAGACAGAAAAATTAAAAGACCTGGTTGAGTTAGATGAAAATGGATATGTAAAAGCTGGGGAAGATGGAATGACTTCCAAACCGGGATTTTTTGTAGCAGGAGATGTAAGAGCAAAGAAACTTCGACAGATTATTACAGCAGCAGCAGATGGAGCAAATGCAGCAGATTCAGCCATTCATTATATCATACAGTAGTACAACGTACGAATAGAAAGGAAACAATATCATGGTAAATCAACTGACAAGAGAAAATTTTGAAAAAGTAATAAAAGAAAACAGTAGTGTTGTTGTAGAGTTCTATTCTGCAACTTGTAAGCACTGTAAAAAGCTGGAGGCAGGAATTGCAGAGCTTTCCGAGGAAGCCGGAAATGAAGTGTACTTCGGAAAAGTATTAGTTTCTGATGAACTGGCTCTGGCAGACGAATATGAAATCACCTCAGTTCCGACTTTATTATATTTTAAAGACGGAGAGATTCGTGAAAAATCAATTGGCTTTACACATAAACTGATTATTGCAGAAAACATAAAGAAATTATAAAAGAACAGGAGTAGATAGATTATGGGATATCCAAGTATTTTTCCAACAGGAACATTAATTTATGATAAAGAGAAAACATTTAATGGTTATACGATTTTTCCTTCCGCAAAAGGAGCATTATTAATCGATATGAACGGTCGTGAAGTTCAGCTTTGGGCAGGACTTGGCGGATTTCCAAATAAAATTCTTCCAGGCGGATATGTAATGGGAACAACAGGAACAAGACCTGGTAAAAAAGCGTATCAGGACCAGATTGATTTGGTTCAGGTTGACTGGGATGGAAATATTGTCTGGAAATTTGATAAAACAGAATTGATTGCAGACGGAGATAAAGACCCGGTTTACATGGCAAGACAGCATCATGATTATCAAAGAGAAGGCTCTACTGTTGGTTATTATTATCCGGGCGGAGAACCAAAGACAGATAGTGGAAATACCTTAATTTTAACACATGAAAATCTTTACAATCATGATATTTCAGATAAACGTCTGATTGATGACAAGATTATCGAAGTAGACTGGGAAGGAAACATCTTATGGAGCTGGAGAGCAAGCGACCATTTCGACCAGTTAGGATTTGATGAGGCAGCAAAAAATGCACTGTTCCGTAATCCATGCCTGCAGGGTGAAGCCGGTGGTGACTGGATGCATATCAACAGCATGTCAGTCTTAGGTGAAAATAAATGGTACGACCAGGGAGATGAGCGTTTCCATCCGGACAACCTGATTATCGATGCAAGAAATGCAAATATTCTCGCAATCATCAGCAAAGAAACCGGAGATATTGTATGGCGTGTCGGACCAGACTTTAATGAAAACGAAGCAACCAAAAAACTTGGATGGATTATCGGACAGCACCATTTACATATGATTCCAAAAGGACTTCCGGGAGAAGGAAATCTGCTGGTATTTGACAATGGTGGAGAAGGCGGATACGGTACTCCAAACCCTGGAGCATTAACAGGTGTCAACAATGCAAGGAGAGATTATTCAAGAGTACTTGAATTTAACCCGATTACACTTGAGATTGTATGGCAGTATACTCCACTTGAAGCAGGAAATCTGTTATTTACGGATGCATCTAAATTTTATAGTTCCTACATCAGTGCAGCACAGAGACTTCCAAATGGAAATACTTTAATTACAGAAGGTTCTGACGGACGTCTCATTGAAGTGACACCGGAACATGAAATTGTATGGGAATACATTAATCCATACTTTAATACCATCCTTGGACAGTTTACGAACAACATGGTTTACCGTGCATACCGTGTACCTTATGAATGGATTCCACAGGTAGAAAAACCGGAAGAAATTTCTGTTGAACCGATTGATGTGGAAAACTTCCGTGTGCCGGGTTCTTTAGTTGGAAATGGACTTGGAAAAGTTACCACAATCGACGGAGTAGACCCAGAAGCACGCCTGATGACAGGTGGCGGAGCCTCCGATGACGAAGATGAAGAAGTAAACTTCTGTGTGGCAACCGTAAAGAAAAGCGATTTAATTCATAAATAAATTTAAGGTCATGATACCTGAAAGGGAGTGAAGAAAATGAAAAGCAAAAAAATTACAGCAGCAGTTTTTGGTCTTGTTCTTACATTAGGTCTGGTGGTTACAGGTTGCGGAAGTAATAGTAGTAAAGCAGATGACAGTGCGAAGACAGATTCAGGAAGCAAGAAAGAAGCAAATGCAGATGGATATCAGGTAGTCAATATCGGTTTCCCGAGTGCCGGTTATGAATGGGCAGAAGGTGCACTGGCAGTAGCAGAGGAAAAAGGTTATCTGGATGAATACTTAAATCCACTTGGCTATGATGCAGATTTGATTCCATTTACAGGGGCAGCACCGGCGATTCATGAAGCTTTGGTATCCGGAGATTTGGATTATGCATATTATGCAGGATTTGCAGGAATTATGGCAAAATCAAATGGAATTGATACAAAGTTATTGGCTGTAACAAGCTTTGGATCTGCATGGCAGTTAGCGGTCAGCGCAGATTCCGGAATCACTTCCTTAGAGGATTTAAAAGGAAAGACCATTTCCTATCAGAGAGGTGCAACTCCTCAGATGTATATATTAAAGGTATTAGAAGAAGCAGGTCTTAGTGCGGATGATGTACAGCTTGTAAACAGTACCATTCCGGAAGGACTTTCCAGTCTTTCTACCGGTGCAGTTGATGCTGCAGTTGTTACTTATGGACAGGCAGATACCTTAGTAGAACAGGGAAAAGCTTCTATTATTCATAAAGGGGTAGATGCGGATGCAGATACGTTCTATGAACCAAGCGTGTTAACAGGAAGAACAGATTTTGTGGAAAAAAATGCAGATGTCTCAAGCGCAATTATTGAAGCTATGTTAAAAGCAAGAGATGATATTATTGCAGACCCGGAAGCATTTTACGAATTGTCTTCTGAAAAGAGCGGAAGAACATTAGAACAGGTGAAATCCGTAGCCGTATCTGATGTAGAACTCGCTTATCCGGTCAACTTAGATGAAAGGTACATTACTTCATTAAAGAATATTGAACAGTTTGAACTCGACAATGATATTATTACCAATCAGGTAGATTTTGATTCCTGGATTGATTCCTCCTATCTGGAAAAGGCAGTGCAGGACTATCAGGGAAACGCACAGTAGGGAGGATACATGAGCATGTACAAAGGAAATAACGTATTTATACAAAAATTATTGCTCTTTCTTAATATGATTATATTGCCGGTACTGATTGTACTGGCATGGCATTTTGCCACTTCTACCGGAGCAATGTCCACACTGATTTTACCAAAAATCAGTACTGTGATTGAGACATTAAAAGACCAGCTTACAAATGGTCCGCTTGCCGGAGATATCGGCATTAGTTTAAGCCGTATTGCAAAAGGATATGCGCTGGCAGTCGTTGTAGGAATTTTACTTGGCGTGCTCATGGGAATGAACAAATCTGCAAACCGGTTTTTTATGCTGACATTTACAGCAATTCGTCAGATTCCAATGATTGCATGGGTTCCGATTTTAATTATCTGGTTTGGTATCGGAGAAGAATCTAAAGTAGCAGTTATCTTCTTAGCAGCATATTTCCCGGTACTGGTAAATACAGTCAGCGGAATTGAACGTACAGACCCGAAACTGATTGAAGTTGGAAAAATGTACCATTTAAATGGATGGCAGCAGTTTACACAGATTTATCTTCCATCTGCTCTTCCTTCTATTTTTGTAGGATTAAAACTGGGATTAAGTGTATCCTGGATGGCAGTAGTCGGTGCAGAAATGATTGCAGCCACATCAGGTATCGGTTTCCGTATCAATGATGCACGAAGCCTGATGCAGTATCCGATTGTATTTGCAGGAATTATCGCCATTGCAGTGGTTGGTGTGATTATGGATTTGGTCATCTCACTCATTGGTAAGTTATGCACACCTTGGGAAAGAAGCAGGTAGGAACATGGGAAAGAAAAAGTTAATCATTCATGATGTAAATAAAAGCTTTGTAGTTAATGGACAAAGCGTAGATGTATTAAAAGATATTAATCTTGAAATAGAAGAAGGCGAATTTGTAGTCATTGTCGGACACAGTGGATGTGGAAAAAGTACGTTATTGAAAATGATTGCAGGACTTGAGAAAAATGATACAGGAATCTTAAGTGTAGATGGAAAAGAAGTCGATGGACCAGGAATGGACAGAGGAATGATTTTCCAGGAACATAGATTATTTCCATGGATGAGTATCGAGAAAAATGTACAGCTTGGTCTAAAGGGGCTGAGCAAAGAAGAAAAAAGAAAACTTTCTGACCAGTATCTGGAGTTGGTAAAGCTTAGCGAATTTAAAAAAGCATATCCAAGTCAGCTCTCAGGTGGAATGTCACAAAGAGCTGCCATTGCAAGGTCTTTGGTAAGTCAGCCGGAAATTCTTCTCTTAGATGAACCATTTGGAGCATTGGATGCGCTGACAAAAATTGAACTTCAGGAAGAAATGCTTAAGATTCGTGAACGCTTTCATAATACCATGATTATGGTTACACATGATATTGAAGAAGCTGTATTTTTAGCGGACCGTATCGTGGTTATGTCCGCAAGACCGGGACGAATCAAAGATGTAATTAAGGTAGAACTTGGAAAATACAGAGACCGTGGAAGCACAGACTTCACACATTATAAAAAGAAAATCTTTGATTATTTCTTTGAAGAAAAAACAGTTACACCAGAATACAATATTTAAAAAAAACCATGTAGATGCCTGAGAAGGATTTACATGGTTTTTTGATTTTTGGAAAAATGTGTAAAATCACGTCAAAAAAGCTGGAAAAATGTGAAAAAAACAAGAAAAAAATTCGGAAAAATGTGTAAAAATGGATTTGAAAAGCCGGAAAAATGTATTAGCATTAATATAGAATGAATTTAAAAGGCGGTGGTTTTCAATGAAAAGAAATGCAATGCAGGATTTAGTACAATGGAAAAACGATGAAGAACGGAAACCAATGGTATTAAAGGGAGCAAGACAGGTTGGAAAGACCTGGATTATGAAAGAATTTGGCAGGCAGTATTATGAGAGTTATGTATATTTCAACTTTGATGAAGAGGAAGAGTTAAAATCCATTTTTGAAACCAATAAGAATCCGTACCGCATTATTGAATTGCTATCTATAATAATTATTTGATTATTGGGGGAATGCCGGAATGTGTAGTTTCCTGGATAAAATATAAAGACCCAGCCAGAGTTTCGAGGATTCAAAAAGAGTTAATTGAAGTTTATGAGAACGACTTTTCAAAACATAATGGAAAAGTAAATAGTGGACGGATTCTCATGGTATTTCGCAGTATTGTTTCTCAGCTTGCAAAATCAAATGAAAAATTCATGTATAGTGCAGTTCGTGAGGGTGCAAGAGCACGTGATTTTGAAGAAGCGATTGAATGGTTAGTATCAGCAGGTATGGTGAATCGTATTTATAATGTGTCTAAAATGGAGCATCCACTTTCAGCTTTTAATCGTTTGGACCAGTTTAAATTATTTGTATTCGATACAGGGTTATTAAAGTATATGGCAGGGATTGACAACAGTGCGATTTTATTAAATTCCAGTTATCAGTTTAAAGGAGCATTGACGGAAAATTATATACTTCAGCAGCTTCATGGTCAGTTTGAAGTTGAACCGCACTATTTTTCTTATAAGAATCAGGAGATTGATTTTGTACTTCAGAATGGAAATTGTTCCTGTTGAAGTAAAAGGCGGTGAAGATAAGTCAGCGCCGTCATTTAAAAAGTATGTTCAGGAAAAAGAACCGAAAACAGCGTTGAGATTTTCAAAAAGAGGATATCGGAAAGATGGAAATGTCACGAATGTGCCGTTGTATCTGGCAAGGAAAATAAGAGAGTTGATGTGAAAAGATGAGTATGATAATATAAAGTAAAATTTGGTGATGAAGGTAGGAATTAAAAAATGTGTTATCTAATTGCTAAAGACAGAGATGTGCATGGATGCTTCGCATTAAAAACAAAACATGGAAAACATTTAGCAGAATTAAAAAGAGAATTAAATGAAGCAGTTGGCTATAAAGGAGTTCAGTTAGTAACAATTAGCAGACCAACAGCTTATGGAGAATATGCACCGTATTGTTTTGTGGATACAGAGAAAGAGTTTGAAACTCTTGTAAAGTCATTGCGTTGATGAAAAATGTATTAACGAGAAAACCAGCCAATATACGGCTGGTTTTTTAGTAAATTATTAAATGGCAACTTTAAACATTGCTTTCTTTATCCGTTCTGGTTTCTCAGGAGCAATTCCCGGGCGATGAGCATCTGTTGGATAACAGATAAGAAAATCATTCTCTTTTAAGAAAATCGTTCCATTTGCTGTTCCGGAGAACGTCTCAAAGTCATTTGCCTCGAGATAGTTAAGAGGCTTCATATTTGGTGTAAAGTTCACGTCGATTTGTTCTGCACCTTTTAAGATGAAATGAATATCAAGAAATCTTCTATGAGCTTCCCAGCCTTTTTCTTCTACAGGGACAGTTTCAAATTCCATAATATTTAGATAGACATTATCGCCATCAATTTCGTAATGACCACAGGGAAAAGAAGCAAGGTCGTTATTTTTTGCATAATTTAAACATTTTGCAATGCCATCTGCAAAATGAGAAATATCGTTTGGTGTAAGGTTATTAAGATTGTCGAAATACATAAAGAGTCCTTCTTTCTTTTAAATTTGTATGTTATGCTGTTTTAAAGTATTACGCAAAATAGTTGCCATGATATCATAGCCTTTTCCATTTGGATGAAGACCATCATAAGTAATGCCGTCTAAAGGAATACTGGCCCCCGGATAGCAGGTAGGGGTATAGTAGTTAACAAAAATAAGTCCTTCTTGTCTTGCTTTTTGGGTAAGCCAGTTATTAAAATCTTTTATAAAATCTTTTCGTTCCCTTTCATGTAAAGAAGTTGGCATGTAAATTGGCATTAAAGAAGTAATGATTAATTGAGTACTGGTTTGTTTTGTCTGATAGATAATGTCACAGTAATTTTCTTTTGCTTTTTCGAGCACGGCATCGTATGGAGCAGGAGGAATTAATTTCCAATAATCTCCCTCCAAATTAATTGTGTCATTAATTCCGATGTCCAAAATACAATATTTCGGTTCAAGCTGTAAAACATCGGTAAAAAAACGTTTTCTTAAATAAGTTGTGTTGTCTCCCGCAATTCCCCGGTTGATAATAAACAGGTTAGGATTTCTGAAATATGCATTGAGTTCCCAAAAATGTGTAATGGAATCTCCTGCAAAAATGAAATCCGGCTTTTGATTTGAGTACATTAAAGAATGATTTTTAATATTAAATTCTTTCCGGCGGCTGTCAGCAGCCACAACTTCAGAATAGTATCCGGCATTGTGATTTGACATATCAGAACCTCCAAAAGTAATAATCTTAAGACTGATTATATAATGAAGAATCAATAGAAAAAATGGAATAGACACTTAATAATAGCATAATGCTGTCAAAAAACAATATTTTTGTATTGATTATAGCTTAGGATAAGACTATCATATAAGAGGAGGTGATTTTTTTGAAACAGGGTGTGGATAATGTAAGGTTTAATTTTCTTTATGTGGATAAATATTCTTTTGGCAGAACGTGGGTCTATCCGGAGAGTATTGTTCCATACAATATGTTAAGGTATATTCGCTCGGGTGCGGCTACATTTTTTATTGATGACAAGGAAATATCGGTAGAAAAGAATCAGATTATATATGTTCCGAGAAATTGTAAATTGTCTTGTTATGCCCAAACGGATAACTTTTCTTTTATAAGTATACGATTTACCACATCTGTATTTTTTGAAGGTGGAGATTTTCTGGCAGATTATTACGGAGTACCATTGGTAACAGAAGCAAAAGGCGAGGAAAAATATTTTGACCTGATTTATGATTATATTAAAAGTGAAAATCCAGCCAGAATTTATTTTGTCAGAGGTTATTTGGAAATTTTAATTGGAACTTTGATATCCAGAGCAGATGCAGATAACTATGGAATATTAAGAAGAAACAAGACGGATGAGGAATATACTTTGGAAAAAGTGAGACAGAGAATCCGTAAATCAGATAATCGGATTGATTCGAGAATACAGGTTGTTGTAGATTATATTGCACTTCATCCTACGGAACACTATACACCGGAGAGTATGGCAAAGATGGCGGAGTTAAGTAAACAAAGATTTAGTCATTTATTTAAAGAGCAACTTGGAAAAGCACCGATGACATATTTAAAAGAGCTACGTTTAACAACAGCGGCCAGAAAGCTTTTAGTAACAAATGATAATATTAGTGATATCGCATATAGCGTGGGGTATGAAGACCCGAATTATTTTACGAGAGAATTTAAACACGCATTTGGATATACACCAAATCAATACCGAAAAGCAGCGAGAGATTAGCATCAAAGAATGAGCGTATTATGCTATTAATGCGACACGATTGCGGAAATGATAAGCTTAGTGGAGAAAAATTGATTAAAAAAAGGCAGTACAGACTAGAAAAAACGTGACTAATAGAATAAAAAACAACTGAAACAGCGGAGATTGTAGCAAAGGTGATACTTTTTAAGCAGGTTGAAAAGTACCACCTTTTAATGTTGAAAAACGAGCGTATTGTGCTATTAATAGGTTAGAGCTTCATTGAAAATGCCTAAAAAAATACTTATAATGACAACATAAACAGCAATATGACGAAAAGGATAGAGCATATTGTAATGGGGCTAGGAAAAACAATTTAAAAATCACCAAAATGAGAAGAGTGAAAGGAGAACAATATGAAAAAAAGACTAGCGATGCTATTGGCAGGAGTAATGTTGACCGGCAGTTTATTAACAGGATGTGGAGGGGATTCATCAGCGAGTGATACAAACTCAGATGCAAAAAAAGAAGCATCTAATTCAGATGAAACTGGAGAATTAGAGGGAGATATTACATTCTGGCATTCATTTACACAAGGACCGAGACTTGAAACCATTCAAAAAGCAGCAGATAAATTTATGGAAGAAAATCCGAAAGTTAATATTAAAATAGAAACTTTCTCATGGAATGACTTTTATACCAAATGGACAACAGGTCTTGCTTCCGGAAATGTACCAGATATGAGTACCGCACTTGTTGGACAGGTTGCTGAAATGATCGATTCCGATGCAATTATTCCTTTAAATGATTTGATTGATGATATTGGGCGTGATAAATTCCAGGAAAATGCATTAAATGAATTAACAGTAGATGGAAATAATTATGCAGTTCCATTATATTCACATGCAATGGTAATGTGGGTTAGAAAAGATTTACTTGAAGCAAATAATATGGAAGTTCCAACAACTTGGGATGAGCTGTATGAAGATGCGAAGGCTTTAACAAAAGATGGAATTTATGGATTATCTTTCCCATGTGGAACAACAGATTTCCAAGCAACAAACTTCTTAAACTTCTATGTTAAGAGTGGAGGCGGAAGCCTTTTAACAGATGATTTAAAAGCTGACTTGACAAGTGATTTAGCAATTGATGGTATTAATTACTGGTTAAAAGTATACGAAGACTGTTCACCGAAAGATTCTATTAACTACGATGTATTAGACCAGGCAACCTTGTACTATCAGGGAAAAACAGCGTTTGATTTTAACTCTGGATTCCAGATTAGCGGTGTTGAGGCAAACTCACCGGATTTATTACAGTATGTAGACTGCTATCCAATTCCAACAATTAATAAAGGCGATGAGCAGAACGGTATTACAACTTCTAACCAGCCAATGGTTGTTTGGAAAAATTCAAAACATCCTGAAATTTGTGAAGCGTTTATTGAAACATTATATGATGAAGATACTTATGTTGAATTCCTTCATGCAACACCTGTAGGTATGTTACCTGCAATTAAAGGTATTTCTGATACAGATGCGTATAAAGATAATGACATGATTAAACAGTTTGAACATGCAGAATCCGTAATTGAAAGTCAGATTCCAGGAGGAACAGCAATTGGATTTGAACATGGTCCAAGCACTCAGGCTGGCATCTTAACAAATCAGCATATCATTGAAAAGATGTTCCAGGATATTATCACAAACGGAACAGATGTAGAAGAAGCAGCGCAGGCAGCAGAAGATGAATTAAATGCTTTATTTGAAGCAGTTCAGTAAGCATCGACTGTATTAACATTATAAAGCAGGAAATACTTTAAAATTCCTGCTTTATAATTTGAAGAGGGTGAATAAACAAGATGAATAAAAAAAATTATACTAGATGGCTATTTGTGCTTCCTGCGATTATCATTGTTTTGGCTTTGTTTGTATATCCAATTATATCAAGCTTTTATTTTAGTTTTACAAATAAGAATCTGATTCGGCCTACTTATGATTTTGTTGGACTCGATAATTATATAGCAGTATTAAAAGATAAAGGCTTTTGGAATGCTTTTCTCAATTCTTTAAAATGGACAATTTTTTCACTTGGCGGTCAGTTGCTTGTAGGATTTACAGCAGCTTTGGCACTTAATAAAGTAAAACACTTAAAAGGTTTTTATAAAACATTATTAATTATCCCATGGGCGTTTCCATCTATTGTTATTGCGTTTTCATGGCAGTGGATTTTAAATGGGGTATACGGATTTTTACCGAACATTCTTGTACAACTTGGTCTGTGTGATATGCCGCCACAGTTTTTAACAGATAGAGTGTTGGCGTTTGTGGTTTTAGTATTTATTAATATTTGGTTTGGTGCTCCAATGATTATGGTAAATGTTTTAGCAGCTTTACAGACTGTTCCACAAGACCAGTATGAAGCGGCGGAAATCGATGGAGCAAAAGGATGGCAGTCATTCTTATATATTACCGTCCCTCACATTAAGGTTGTAACTGGATTATTAGTAGTTCTTAGAACAGTGTGGATTTTCAATAACTTTGATTTGATTTATCTGATTACAGGTGGCGGACCTGCTGGTGCTACTCAGACAGTTCCGGTTTATGCTTATGATATGGGATGGGGAACAAAATTACTTGGAAAATCATCAGCAGTAACAGTGCTGTTATTTATATTCCTGATGGCTGTATGTGTTGCTTATTTTGCAGTTCTTGCACATTGGGAAAAGGAGGATAAATAGATGAAACATAAAGGACAAAAAATACAAAGCTTTATCTGTCATTTTTATCTGATTATTCTTACGATTATTGCAATTTTCCCATTGGTATGGATTATATTATCTTCCATAAAAGGAAAAGGTGAGTTAACAGGAAATCCAACCGGATTTTTACCAAAGACATTTACATTGGAATATTTCAGACATGTTATTTTTGACTTGGGATTCATTAATAATATTAAAAATAGTGCAGGAATTGCACTTGTAACAACATTGATTGCAATTATTGTTGCAGCTTTGGCAGCTTATGGTATTGTAAGATTTTTTCCTAAATTTGGAAGTGTAATGTCTAAAGTGCTTGTAACAACTTATATTTTCCCACCAATTTTATTGGCAATTCCATATTCAATTGTTATGGCTAAGGCAGGGTTGGTAAATACAAGAATTGGTTTGATTATTGTATATTTATCTTTCAGTATTCCATATGCGGTATGGCTTCTTGTGGGATTCTTTAAAAGTGTTCCGATTGGGATTGAAGAAGCTGCAAGAATTGATGGAGCAAATAAAATTAAAGTATTTGGAACAGTTGTACTTCCATTGGTTGCTCCTGGTATTGTAGCAACCGCAATTTATACATTCATCAATGCATGGAATGAATTTTTGTATTCATTAATTTTGATTAATGATACTTCTAAGATGACAGTTGGTGTGGCACTTCGTTCTTTGAATGGTTCAGAGATTCTTGACTGGGGAGATATGATGGCGGCATCTGTAATTGTAGTAATCCCTTCAATCATTTTCTTCTGTTTAATTCAAAACAAGATTGCAGGTGGCTTAACAGAAGGTTCTGTTAAATAAAAAAGAACTAAAAACAACAATATAAATCAAAAAAGGAGAAGAAAAATTATGAATTACGGTGTAGTTGGAGTTGGATATTTTGGTGCAGAGCTGGCACGCATTATGAAACAGAATGAGGATGCAAATATTGTAGCTGTTTATGACCCAGATAATGGAAAGACAATCGCAGAAGAACTTGGATGTGATGCAACAGAGTCTTTGAATGAACTGGTAACAAGAGATGATATTGATTGTGTTATTGTAGCAACTCCAAATTATCTGCATAAAGAGCCGGTTATTGAGGCTGCAAAACATGGAAAACATGTTTTCTGTGAAAAACCAATTGCATTAAGTTATCAGGATTGTGATGAAATGGTTCGTACCTGTGAAGAAAATAATGTAACTTTCATGGCAGGTCATGTAATGAATTTCTTCAATGGCGTACATCATGCAAAAGAATTAATTAAAAATGGTGTGATTGGTGATGTTTTATACTGCCATTCTGCACGTAATGGATGGGAAGATATTCAGCCGAGTGTTTCATGGAAAAAAATTCGTGAAAAATCTGGAGGGCATTTATACCACCACATTCACGAATTAGACTGTGTACAGTTTATTATGGGAGAAATGCCTGAAACAGTTTATATGAACGCAGATAACGTTGCACATAGAGGAGAAGCTTTTGGTGATGAAGATGATATGATTTTTATTAACATGAAGTTTTCAAATCATAGATATGCAGTATTAGAATGGGGTTCTGCATTCCACTGGCCAGAGCATTATCTGTTAATTCAGGGAACAAAAGGTGCAATTAAGCTGGATATGTTTGATGCAGGTGGAACTCTTAAAGTAGATGGAAAAGAAACACATTTCCTGCTGCACGAAAGTCAGGAAGAAGATGATGATAGAACAAGAATTTATCATGGAACAGAGATGGACGGAGCAATCCAGTATGGTAAACCAGGTAAAAAACCTCCAATGTGGTTACATGGTATCATGGTAAAAGAAATGAAATACTTAAATGATATTATGCATGGAATGGAACCAGATGATGAATTCAGACCACTGTTAACAGGAGAAGCAGCGAGAGCCGCAATTGCAACAGCAGATGCTTGCACAAAATCAAGTGCAGAGGGAAGAGTTGTAAAAGTAAGTGAGATTTTAGAAAAATAAAAAGAAAGAACCAAGGGAGACTGTCATCCGCAGTCTCCCTGAAAGCTTTTCAAAAAGCAGGACAAAAAATAGGAAAGCATTAAGCCTTCCTATTTTTATTATACATTTATTTATCAATCTTACTCAGTGCTGCTTCATCTGCAACGATTGTTACATCATTATGTAACTGCAGAATAGAAGCAGGAACTTCTGGAGTAATTGGCCCGTAAAGCACTTCTTTTAAGATGTCTGCTTTATCTGCACCACTTACAACAACGAGGATTTTCTTTGCCTGCATAATGTTTTTAATACCCATTGTATAAGCTTGTTTCGGAACATCATCTTCGGATTCAAAGAAGCGTTTATTTGCTTCGATTGTACTTTCTGTCAAGTCTACGCAGTGAGTTTCTTTTTCAAATGCTTCACCTGGTTCATTGAATCCAATGTGTCCGTTATGTCCAAGACCAAGAAGTTGTAGATCAATTGGCCCTTTTTCCTGAATGATTTGATTGTAATCATTGCAGGCTTTCTGGGAATCCGGTTCAAGTCCGTTTGGTACAAAGGTACGAGTCTTGTCAATGTTTACGTGGTCGAAGAGATTGGTATTCATGAAGTAGCGGTAGCTCTGGTCGTTTTCTGGACTTAAACCTTTGTATTCATCCAGATTAATACTTGTTACCTGTGAAAAATCTAAATCTCCTTTTTCGTACCATTCAATCAACTGTCTATAAGTTCCAACTGGTGAAGAACCAGTTGCCAGTCCAAGTACACAGTTTGGTTTCATGATGATTTGTGCGGAGATAATATTTGCAGCTTTTCTGCTCATATCCTGATAGTTTTTTGCTTTATAGATATTCATATCTATACCCCTTTTCTTTTTTGTAATAATTGTGTTTTTAGCTGTATTTCTGAGTATTAGTATAAGAAATTTCAGGATGATTTTCAATAAAATAGGGAGAAGTTGGGAGTAAATTAGCCATTTTGGAACGATAATCCTATTATTGTACAAAATTGCTAAAAATAAAGCGGTACAACTAAGAGAAACATGGATAAAAGTGAAAAACTTTGAAACTAATTTCATAATAAAACAACTATATTGAAAAAAGTTTCAAAAAGAACTATACTTTGGGCATAACAAAGGAGGTCAAAAAAGGATGAATCAAAAAGTAGAAAATCTGAAAGGAAAATTAATTGTATCTTGTCAGGCACTTCCACATGAACCGTTACATTCTTCTTTTATTATGGGAAGAATGGCATTGGCAGCGAAAGAGGGCGGAGCAAAAGGAATCCGTGCAAATACAAAAGAGGATATTAAAGAAATTCAGTCACAGGTAGACCTTCCGATTATCGGTATTGTAAAGAGAGATTATGATGACAGTAAAATTTACATCACACCTACAATGAAAGAAATTGATGAGTTAATGGAAGTAAAACCGGAGATTATTGCAATGGATGCAACGATTTCTACAAGACCAGGAAATAAAACATTAGATAAATTTTTCCATGAGGTGAAAGAAAAGTATCCAGACCAGCTTTTTATGGCAGATTGTTCAACGGTAGAAGAAGCACTTCATGCAGATGAACTTGGATTTGATTTTATTGGTACGACAATGGTAGGTTATACCGAACAGAGTAAGGGTGATAAGATTGAGGCAAATGATTTTGAAATTTTAAGAAAAATTCTTGCGAGTGCAAAACACAAAGTAATCGCAGAGGGAAATATTAATACACCTGAAAAAGCAAGAAGAGTAATCGAACTCGGAGCATATAGTGTTGTAGTTGGTTCGATTATCACAAGACCTCAGTTGATTACAAAATCATTTGTAGAAGAAATGGAACGATAATATTTATAAATTAGAGAATAGAACAAAAAAGCGAGGAGAAAAAGCTATGAGAAATCTTGAAAAGTACAAAGGTGTGATTCCTGCATTTTATGCATGCTATGATGAAGAGGGAAATGTAAGTCCAGAGGGTGTTCGTGCGTTAACAAAATATTTTGTAGAAAAAGGCGTGAAAGGTGTTTACGTAAATGGCTCTTCAGGAGAATGTATTTATCAGAGTGTGGAAGACAGAAAAATTATTCTGGAAAATGTAATGAAAGCAGCAGAGGGAAAATTGACAGTCATTGCACATGTTGCCTGCAATAATACAAAAGAAAGTCAGGAACTTGCAAAGCATGCAGAAAGTCTTGGAGTTGATGCAATCGCAGCAATCCCTCCAATTTATTTCCACCTGCCGGAATATGCAATCGCAAAATACTGGAATGATATCAGCGAAGCTGCTCCAAATACAGATTTTGTAATCTATAACATTCCTCAGCTTGCAGGAGTTGCCCTGACACAGTCCTTGTTTACGGAGATGAGAAAAAATCCGCGTGTGATTGGTGTAAAAAACTCCTCTATGCCAGTTCAGGATATTCAGATGTTTAAAGCAGCAGGCGGAGAAGATTATGTTATCTTTAATGGTCCGGATGAACAATTTATGAGTGGACGTGTAATTGGAGCAGAGGGAGCAATCGGTGGAACTTATGGAGCTATGCCAGAATTATATTTGAAACTGGATGAATATGTAAAAGCCGGAGAAATGGAAAAGGCAAGAGAGCTTCAGTATGCATGCAATGAAGTAATTTACAAAATGTGTTCTGCTCATGGAAATATGTATGCAGTGATTAAAGCAATTTTAAAAATTAATGAAAGTCTGGAACTTGGCGGAGTAAGAGAGCCACTGCCATCATTAATTGAAGAAGATATGGAAATTGTAAAAAGAGCAGCGCAGATGATTCGTGATGCGAAAGCAAAATATTTATAAGTAAAATAGTTATTTAAGTAGAAACACAATAGAAAATACAGAAAAAAGAGAAAGGGGCAGACCGAAAAGAAAGGTTTGTCCCTTTTGGGGTATTTGGTTATAAAGAAGCGGTAAAACGGATGGCTTGAGAAAGTGTAAGAAAGTGTATATAATAAAAGGAAAGCATAAGAGGAAAAAAGAGATGAAACAGTACATAAGTATTGATATTGGTGGAACAGCAATTAAATATGGTGTGATTGATGAAAATGCACAGATTTTAATAAAAAAATCTATGGAAACAGAAGCCTTTAAGGGTGGTCCTGAGATTCTTAAGAAAGCAATTGGAATTGTAGAGAAATTAATGAAGGAAACAAAATTAGAAATTTCTGGTATTTGTATTTCAACAGCAGGAATGGTAGATATCGAAAAAGGTTCTATTTTCTATTCGGCTCCATTAATTCCGAATTATGCGGGAACTCAATTTAAAGAAGTTCTGGAAGAAAAATTTAAAATTCCATGTGAAGTGGAAAATGATGTAAACTGTGCAGGACTTGCAGAATATCAATCTGGCGTAGCAAAGGGAAGCCACGTTGCTGTGATGTTGACAATCGGAACAGGAATTGGTGGCTGTATCATTTTAGATGGAAAAATCTTTCATGGTTTCAGTAACAGTGCGTGTGAAGTAGGTTATATGCATCTGGATGGCGGAGAATTTCAGGATTTGGGAGCGGCCAGTATTTTGACAAAAAAAGTTGCCAAAAGAAAACAGGAGTCAGAATCAGACTGGAATGGATATCATATTTTTGAGTCGGCAAAACAGGGAGACGAAACCTGTATTCAGGCGATTGATGAAATGGCGGATGTATTGGGAAAGGGAATTTCAAATATTTGTTATGTACTGAATCCAGAAATTGTTGTACTGGGAGGCGGAATTATGGCGCAGGAAGAATTTCTTGGAGACCGTATTAAGCAGGCGGTAAAGAAGTATCTGGTATCAAGTATTGAAGTAAATACGACAATTGCATTTGCAAAACATCAAAATAATGCGGGAATGTTAGGGGCGTTTTATCATTTCTGTGGAGTACATAAAAAAGAATAGTGCATAAGAAGAATAGGATGAAGAAATGGGATATTATGTGAAATCAGTAGTGCCGGTAATTGAATCGAATTATGATAAGTTTACGACAGTAGAAAAAACAATAGCGGATTTTTTTATTCAAAATAAAGAGAAAAGTGATTTTTCAGTGAAGGCTGTTTCAGAACGGCTTTTTGTATCAAAGGCTTCGCTGGTGAGGTTCGCCCAGAAATGTGGTTATCATGGCTATAAAGAATTTATTTATCAGTATGAAGATTCGTTGATAGAAAAACAGGAATCAATTACCGGAAATACACGCATGGTATTAAATGCATATCAGGAACTTTTGAATAAAACATATAGTCTTGTAGATGAGACGCAGGTTGGAAGAATTATAATTTATCTAAACCAGGCAGAGCGGGTATTTGTATGTGGAAAAGGAAGTTCCGGACTTTCTGCGCGAGAGATGGAACTGCGGTTTATGAGAATTGGGCTGAGAATTGATTCGCTCACAGATACAGATATGATGAGAATGCAGGCGGTCTTTCAGGATAAAAAAAGTCTGGTAGTAGGATTCAGCATCAGTGGAGAGAGGGAAGATGTGATTTATTTACTTCGTGAAGCTTATAAAAAAGGAGCAAAAACGATTTTGTTTACTGCAAAAAGCAAGGACAGTTTTAAGAAATACTGTTCGGAAGTTGTGCTGATTCCATCTTTACGACATTTAAATCATGGAAATGTGATTTCACCGCAGTTTCCAATTTTAATCATTCTTGATATTATTTATGCCTATTATATGGAACAAAACAAACATGTAAGAGAGGGCATGCATGACAGTACAATTCGTGCTTTGGAAGAAGCAGAAGAGATGCATACAAAATTTTTGGATGAAGAATAAAGGAGTAAAAAACCAATGCTGATTAAGAATGTAAAAGTCTTTACGGAAGACAAAAAATTTAAAAACGGAGCAATCGTCCTGGAGGGGGACAAAATCAAGGCAGTTTACACAGAAGCAAACATGCCGGATTCAGACTTGGAGGAAACCATTGATGGAAACGGTGCTTATGCAATTCCCGGTCTGATTGATTTACATTTTCATGGATGTAAAGGTGATGATTTCTGTGATGGAACAAAAGAGGCGATTGGAAGAATCGCAGAGTATGAGGCCTCCATTGGGGTAACTGCGATTGCTCCTGCAACTATGACTCTTCCAGTGGAAGAACTGGAGCATATTTTAGAGGTGGCTGCAGAATACAAAAAAGAAAATACAGACAAGCGCAGAGCTGATTTACTTGGCATTAATATGGAAGGACCATTTATCAGTCCTGCCAAAAAAGGTGCACAGGATGAAAGAAATATTATCCCTTGTAATGTAGAAATCTGCGAGCGGTTTTTAAAGGCATCGGATGGTCTGGTAAAATTTATTGGAATTGCACCGGAAGAGAGCGAAGAAGCGATTGATTTTATCAAGGCAGTAAAGGATAAAGTAAATGTCTCTCTTGCACATACCAATGCAGATTATGAAACTGCAAAAGCGGCATTTGAAGCCGGTGCAAATCATGCAGTTCATCTTTATAATGCAATGCCGCCGTTTTCACATCGTGCGCCAGGAGTGGTAGGTGCGGTCTATGACTGTAAACATGTAATGCCGGAAATTATCTGTGATGGAATCCATATTCATCCGGCAACGGTTCGTGCGACATTTGAAATGATGGGAGCAGAGCGTATGATTTTAATCAGTGACAGTATGCGTGCAACCGGAATGCCGGATGGTCAGTATACGCTTGGGGGTCTGGATGTAAAAGTAGTTGGAAAACTGGCTACTTTAGTATCAGACGGAGCAATTGCAGGTTCTGCGACAAATCTTATGGACTGCGTGAGAACGGTAGTAAAAGAGATGGGGCTTCCTCTTGAAACAGCTGTTGCATGTGCGACAATGAATCCGGCGAAGAGCCTTGGAGTCTGTGACGAGTACGGTTCCATTACAGAGGGCAAAAAAGCAAATATTGTGTTACTTGATAAAGATTTGGAATTACAGGCAGTTATTAAAGACGGGATGAAATTATAATGGAGTTTCGATTAGCGAAAAAACAGGAATTTGATAGCGTCAGAGATTTATATTGGATGTTGATTGATGAGACTTCTCATCTGCCGTCTTTTCCACACTGGAAAAAAGGTCTGCATCCATCAGATGAGTGGCTGTTAGAGAGTCTTGAAAAATCTCAGATGTTTGTATTAGAAGAAAATGGGGAAATTCTTGCCAGTGTTATCTTAAATAGCAAGGCAAATGAAAGTTATCGACTGGTAAACTGGAGCAGAGAGGTTCCGGACGAAAAGGTTCTGATTATTCATGTGCTTGCGGTTTCTCCAAAACATGCAGGCAAAGGGCTTGGCACAAAGATGATGCAGTATATTTTGGATTATGCAAAAGAAATCAGGATGCAGGCAGTACGGCTGGACGTAATCAGTAATAACAGTTCGGCGGAACATTTATATCAGAAAATGGGATTTCGGTTTGTACAGACACAGAGGCTGTATTATGAAGTGACAGGAGAAAAAGATTTTAATCTGTATGAATATTATTTATAGCGGTCAACTTTTTCTGCCAAAGGATTTTGATGAGCCATGTCGTGGATGTTGGAGTTGTTTTAAGTTTTCGCATAATTCTCTTGAATTTCCACATACTACCCATACAGTACAATAATGGGAAACTAAGAGTATGATGAAAAAATACAGGAGGAATTTAAGATATGAAAGCGACAGGAATTGTCAGGCGGATTGATGACTTAGGAAGAGTTGTAGTGCCAAAGGAAATCAGAAGAACTCTGCGGATTAAGGAAAGTGATCCACTGGAGATTTTTACGGACCGTGATGGAAAGATTATCTTAAAGAAATATTCACCAATTGGGGAACTGGGAGATTTTGCAAAGGAATATGCACAGAGTCTGGCACAGGTTTCGGGCTATACGGTGTGTATTGCCGACCATGACCAGATAATTGCAGCAAGTGGAAAGCGGGCAAAAGAATATGCGGGAAGATTAATTGATGAAGAACTTGAAACCGTAATTTTGAATCGTAAAACGGTAAAACTTGCGAAGAAAGAAGCAGTCAGATTGACGCAAAACGATGCGGGAGGATATCAGTCGCAGGTGATTTCGGTAATTACAAGTCTTGGTGATTGTGTCGGAGCAGTGATTATTTTCAGCGAAAATGGCGAGACAGAACTTGGCGAGACAGAAATTAAACTTGCAAAAGCGGCAGCAGGATTTTTAGGAAGACAGATGGAGCAATAGAATTTCGTTTGCGAGATTAAAAAAATGGACATGACAAAGCGAAAAAATTGTCATGTCCATTCTTTATTTCATGATTTTATATTCTATTCGTTTTTAATTGCTGCCTGACTCATTTCTTCAAGCAAGTCACTTTTAATTTTATAGAGTTTGTCGGATAAATCCACATATACTTCCTGCGGATTAACGAGACGCAGAGTTTCGCCCCACAAGGTCTGTTTTTCTTTTTGACAGATGTCGCGAATTTCCATTACAGATGGAGAAGTATAGACACATTCGCCTTTTTTGAATACCGGAACAAGCAGTTCACGTAAGGTATAAGTGCCACCTTCTATTTTTGTCTTTTTCCAGGTTGCCATAGGGTCAAAAATAATCATATCTTTTTCCGGGTCAAAGACTTCATCGGCAAGGCAGATTAAATCTGCACGGATTTTTCCGGTTGCTTTGTCGTAAATACGGAAAATTGTTTTGTTTCCAGGGTTAGTTACTTTTTCTACATTTTCAGAGAGTTTGATTTTTGGAATGAAATCTTCATCTTCTTTATTTTTGATTGCAGCTAGTTTGTAGACACCGCCAAAAGCCGGATGCCCTTTAGAGGTAATCAGATTTGTACCAACACCCCAGGAATTGACTTTTGCGCCCTGGGCTTTTAAGCTGTCGATCAGATATTCGTCAAGATCACTGGAAGCAGAGATGATAGCATCTTCAAATCCAGCTTCTTTTAACATTTTATATGCCTGTTTGGATAGATAAGCAAGGTCACCGCTGTCAATACGGATTCCATAGCCTTTTAATTCAATGCCTTCTGCTTGCATTTCTTTAAAGACGCGGATTGCATTTGGAACACCGGATTTCAAGACGTCGTAAGTGTCAACGAGCAGGATACAGGCATCCGGGTATAAGTTCGCATAAGCTTTAAATGCAGTATATTCATCCGGAAAACTCATAATCCAGCTGTGAGCGTGAGTTCCTTTGACCGGAACATCAAACATCTGGCCGGTTAAAACATTGGATGTGCCGATACATCCACCAATCATTGCGGCTCTTGCACCGTAGATTCCGGCATCCGGTCCTTGTGCACGACGCAGACCAAATTCCATAATTCCGTCACCTTTTGCAGCATAGACAACGCGGGAAGCTTTGGTTGCAATTAAAGACTGATGATTTAAAATATTTAAAATGGCAGTTTCAATTAACTGTGCTTCCATAACCGGGGCAATAACTTTAAGTAAAGGTTCTCTTGGGAAAATAATAGTTCCCTCTGGGATTGCATAGATATCGCCGGTGAAATGGAATCCTCTTAAATATTCCAGAAAATCAGTATCAAAAATTTTCAGGGATTTTAAATAATCAATATCGTCCGGTGCAAAATGCAGGTCACGGATATATTCAATTACCTGCTCCAGTCCGGCACAGATTGCATAACCGCCATCGCACGGATTTTTGCGGTAAAATGCATCAAAAACCACGATTTGGTCAGTAGGATTTTTAAAATATCCCTGCATCATGGTCAACTCATATAAATCTGTAAGTAATGTTAAATTTAGGGCTCTCATAAATTCTTCCTTTTCCATACGTTCTTTTGTGTCTCAATTATATAACAGATGAGGGGAATAATTCAAGGAGTTTGGCATAGTAACACGCTATTTTGGTGGAAGATGAAGTCCTCTTTCATAATATTCTTCCAAAGTCATTCCGGTAAGCGTCAGACTGGAGGCAAGCCCAATTCCGGTATAGCGGATATGCCATGGCTCAAACGGAAAACCGGTAATCTCTTCTTTATTTTTAGGATAACGCAGGATGAATCCAAAAAGAGCACAATGGTGGGCAAGCCAACAGCCTTCTTTGGTTTTTGCAAAACTTTCTTCTAATTCATAGTTTTCATCCGGGCAGGAGATATCAAGGGCAAGACCGGTCTGATGTTCACTGCATCCAGGCGGAGCAACACCGGAGCGTCCATTTGCAGAAGAGAACAGTTCTTCCTGTCTTTTATAGGAACGATAACCGGAAATTCCCCATAAATGGATTTTCTCTTTTTGGGCGCGTTCAAACAGTTCTTCTGCGGCAATGGCAGCTTCCCGCTGTAAGAGGCGACGTGGGTCGTTGCCCGGGGCATAAAAAGGAATATCAGGTTCAATTAAATCAGAAGGTATGTAGTGAGGGTTCAGAGGATTTTTTTTATTTACAAGAATAGAAAAAGGATACATGCAATGCCTCCATTTCACAGGAATAGACTTACATCATTTTATGCGAAATATTCGAGAAAAATCACACAAAAAAAATATTTAAAAAAATTTCAAAAAAAGTGTTGACTTTTTTCTGAGTATCATATATAATTCATTTTGTTGTAAGACATTGGGCTATCGCCAAACGGTAAGGCAACGGACTCTGACTCCGTCATTTCAAGGTTCGAATCCTTGTAGCCCAGCTCTCATATCCCAGACAGAAGTGTCTGGGATTTTTTTTTACCAGATAGAATCCCGCAGATAAAAAATTTCAATGCAAGAAGGGATTCCTTTTATATAGTAATCGTTAAATTTCATCGAAGGGAGAAATTTATGAAATATTCTTTTGACAGTTGTGTCAGATTCAGTGAGGTAGGAGAGGATCAGAAACTTACGCTCGGTTCTGTGATTAATTATTTTCAGGACTGTAGTACATTTCAGTCAGAGTCACTTGGAGCAGGAGTCGAATTTTTAAGAAAACAGCATAGAGTATGGGTGTTGTCTTCCTGGCAGGTCGTTATTGAACGATATCCGGCTTTGTGTGAGAAAATCAGGATAACAACCTGGGCTTATGGTTTTAAGCGCTTTTTGGGAAATCGAAATTTTACAATGGAAGATGAAGCTGGAAATGTGGTTGCTTATGCTAATTCCATCTGGACTTATTTAAACACAGAAACAGGACTTCCGGTGGCAGTTTCCAAAGAACAGGTAGATGCCTATGGATTAGAAGAAAAATTCTCGATGGAGTATGCACCGAGAAAGATTGCAGTACCGGAAGGCGGAATGGAATATGAACTATTTCCGGTACGTTCCCATAACTTAGATACCAACCATCATGTGAATAATGAACAGTATGTGGCAATGGCATGTGAATATCTGCCAAAAGATTTTAAAGTATGGCAGATGCGTGCAGAATATAAAGGGCAGGCTGTGCTTGGGGATATCATAGAGCCGATTGTTTATACAGATGAAGAAAAATGCATTGTATCACTTTGCAAAGAAACCGGAGAACCGTATGCGATTGTGGAATTAAAGGAGAAAAAGAGATGAGATTAGGTGAAAGACAGAAACTGATTGTAGTAAAGAAAGTAGAATTTGGTGTTTATCTGGCTGAAAGACAAGATGCAGGAGAAAAGGACAGAGTCCTGCTTCCGATTAAACAAGTTCCGGCAGGAACAAAAGAGGGAGATAAATTAGAAGTCTTTTTATATAAAGATTCACAGGATCGTCTGATTGCAACTATGCGTCAGCCGAAATTAATGCTTGGAGAAACCGGATTTTTAAGAGTGGCTCAGGTTTCAAGAATCGGAGCCTTTCTTGACTGGGGGCTGGAAAAAGATTTATTTCTTCCATATAAAGAGCAGACTAAGAAAGTGCATGAAAATGAAGAAGTGCTGGTTTCTGTTTATATTGACAAGAGCAGCCGACTTTGTGCAACCATGAAAGTATATCATTATTTACAGACGAATTCTCCTTATACAGAAGGAGATACTGTAACGGGAACGGTTTATGAGAGCAGCGATAACTTTGGTGTCTTTATTGCCGTTGACGGAAAATATTCCGGTATGATTCCAAGGCAGGAAGCACAGGGGAATTATAAAGCAGGGGAAGAACTGACCTGCCGTGTAACAGCAGTCAGAGAAGACGGAAAGCTGACTTTAAGCGGACGTCAGAAAGCACACATCCAGCTTTATGAGGATGCAGAAAGTGTATATAGTATTATTGAGGACTTTGAAGGGGTGCTTCCATTTGATGACAAGGCTTCACCGGAAGTGATTCAAAGAGAATTTGGTCTTAGCAAAAATGCGTTCAAACGTGCAGTTGGACATCTTTTAAAAGAGAAAAAAATAGCAATAAAAGACGGAAAAATTTATCTTCTTTAACGCTTCACGAATGAAATCAAATATGTTATAATAAGCCCGAAAATATCCCCTGTAGGGGAGACTACGAATACTATGTTTGTCATTGTCCAAGAAGGAGGAAAATAAGTGGACTCGATTGATTATTATGACCGATACGCGGTACCTTATTATGAAGAAACTGTTAATTTAAGCATGGAGGAGCAGTTACAAAGTTTTATGGAATTGCTGCCGGAAAACGGGGAAGTGCTTGATTTAGGCTGCGGGTCGGGAAGAGACACCTTGTTTCTCGAGGAAGAAGGTTTCAGTGTTACGGCCATGGATGGTTCAAAGAGAATGTGTGAACTCGCCGAAATTCATACAGGAAGGGATGTTCTGCATCTTCGTGTAGAGGATATGGAATTTGATGATGTATTCCATGGAATCTGGGCATGTTCCGTGCTGGGACACTTTGCGCCAAATAAGATTCATGAAGTGCTGGGGAAAATTCTGGATGCCCTGAAAGATGATGGAATTCTTTATTTTTCAGTGCGTAAGGGCGAAAGAAAGGGAATGTACAGCGGGCGTTATTACTGTGATTATGACAGAGATTCCCTGGATGACCTTTTAGATTCTTTTGATAATATTGAAATCATTGATATATGGAAAACAAGTGATGCAAGAGGAGACGAACAAAGTAAGTGGTACAATGTGCTTCTTAGAAAAATCAGTAAAGAGAAAGAATAAAAACGAGTAGTTAGTTGATGTACTCTCGAAATCAAGTACAAAAAGATTTCAAGAGCACATAGTTGGAAAAAGGAGAATGACAGTGAATTTTACTCATTTGCATGTACATACAGAGTACAGCCTGTTAGACGGTTCCAACAAGATAAATGAATATGTGTCCAGAGTAAAAGAACTGGGAATGAAAAGTGCAGCCATAACTGACCATGGGGTCATGTTTGGTTGCATTGATTTTTATAAGGCGGCAAAAGCTGCCGGCATTAAACCAATCCTTGGATGTGAGGTTTATGTTGCTCCTGGTTCACGCTTTGACAAAGAAAAAGGAAAAGAAGAGGACCGTTATTATCATCTGGTGCTGCTTGCGGAAACGCAGGAGGGATATCAGAATCTGATTAAAATTGTATCTTACGGGTTTGTGGATGGATTTTATTATAAACCGCGTGTGGATATGGAATTGTTAGAACAATATCATGAAGGAATTATTGCATTAAGTGCCTGCCTTGCAGGAGAGGTTGCAAGAAATCTTGCAAGAGGATTTTATGAAGAAGGAAAGGAAGCAGCACTCAGATACGAAAAAATTTTCGGAAAGGGAAATTTCTTTCTGGAGCTGCAGGATCATGGAATTCCGGAACAGAGGCAGGTCAATCATGAATTGATTCGAATGAGTCGTGAAACCGGAATTGAACTGGTGGCAACAAATGACGTTCATTATACCTACAGTTCCGATGCTGAGGCGCATGATATTCTGCTTTGCGTACAGACCGGAAAATCGTTAAAAGATGAGAACCGTATGAGGTATGAGGGTGGACAGTATTATGTCAAATCAGAAGAAGAGATGAGACGATTGTTCCCTTATGCACCCGAAGCGATTGAGAATACCGGAAAAATTGCAGAGCGATGCAATGTGGAAATTGAATTTGGTGTGACGAAACTTCCAAAATTCGATGTGCCGGATGGATATACTGCATGGGAGTATCTGAACAAATTGTGCTTTGAGGGGCTTGATAAGCGTTATACCGATAATAAGGAAGAACTCAAAAAGCGTCTGAATTATGAACTTGGTGTCATCAAAGACATGGGTTATGTAGATTACTTTTTGATTGTGTGGGATTTCATCCGTTATGCACGGGAACAAGGAATCATGGTAGGACCAGGGCGAGGCTCGGCAGCGGGAAGTCTGGTTTCTTATACACTTGGAATCACGAAACTTGACCCGATTAAATATGATTTGCTGTTTGAACGTTTTTTGAATCCGGAGCGAGTGTCCATGCCGGATATCGATGTGGATTTCTGTTTTGAACGACGCCAGGAAGTCATTGACTATGTGGTTGAAAAGTATGGAAAAGACCAGGTAGTTCAGATTGTTACTTTTGGTACGATGGCGGCAAGAGGTGTTATCAAAGACGTTGGAAGAGTTATGGATGTTCCTTATGTGCAGTGTGATACGATTGCGAAAATGATTCCGCAGGAACTAAATATTACGATTGATAAAGCAATGAAGGCAAATCCGGAATTAAAGAAAATTTATGAGACGGATGAGACGGTTCGCAAACTCATTGACATGAGCCGGAGGCTGGAGGGACTGCCGAGGCATACCTCCATGCATGCAGCCGGTGTCGTAATCAGCCAGAAACCGGTTATGGAATATGTTCCATTATCAAGAGGTTCAGATGGTTCGCTGGTTACGCAGTTTACAATGACAACACTCGAAGAACTTGGTTTGCTTAAAATGGATTTTCTTGGGCTTCGTACGTTGACAGTGATTCAAAATGCAGAAAAACTGGTTCGGCGGGATAAAGGAATTGAGCTTGATATGGACAAGATCGACTACGAAGATAAAAAAGTCTATGGAATGCTTGGAGCAGGAAAAACAGAAGGGGTGTTCCAGTTAGAAAGCACAGGTATGAAAAACTTCATGAAAGAGTTAAAACCTGGAAATCTTGAAGATATTATTGCGGGATTGTCGTTATACCGTCCGGGACCGATGGATTTCATTCCACAGTATATTAAGGGAAAAAATAATCCGGATGAAATCCACTATGACTGCCCTGAATTAGAGCCGATTTTAAAGGCAACATACGGGTGTATCGTTTATCAGGAACAGGTTATGCAAATCGTACGTTCACTTGGAGGATATACCCTTGGGCGAAGTGATTTGGTGCGTCGTGCCATGAGTAAGAAGAAAGCATCCGTCATGGAAAAAGAACGCCAGAATTTCGTTTACGGAAACGAAGAAGAGGGAGTTCCGGGGTGTATTCATCGTGGAATCAGTGAAAAAACAGCAAATAAAATTTACGATGACATGATTGATTTTGCCAAGTATGCGTTTAACAAGTCACATGCTGCGGCTTATGCAGTGGTTTCTTACCAGACTGCATTCTTAAAATATTATTATCCGGTAGAATATATGGCTGCGCTTATGACTTCCGTGATTCATAATCCGTCTAAAGTTGCAGAGTATATTTTATCAAGCAGAAAAATGCAGATTGAAATTCTGCCTCCGGATATTAATTTTGGAGAGAGTGAATTTTCAGCAGACCATGGAGCAATCCGCTATGGGTTATCCGCAATCAAGAGTCTCGGAGCACCGATGATTCGTGCGATTGTGGAAGAAAGAAAAGAAAATGGAAAATATCAGTCACTTCGGGATTTTATTGAGCGGATGAGTGGAAAAGAACTGAATAAAAGAGCAATTGAAAATCTGATTAAAGCAGGAGCACTTGACCAGGTTGCAGGAAACCGTCGTCAAAAGCTGATGGTCTATGCGGAAATTGTGGATGCAGTTAATCAGGAAAAGAAAAATGCAATGACCGGTCAGATGAGTCTGTTTGATTTGATTTCGGATGAAGAAAAAGAAGCTTATGAGATTCAGATGCCAAAAGTTGAGGAATATTCCAAAGAAGAACTGCTTTCCTTTGAAAAAGAAGTGCTTGGTGTGTATATAAGCGGTCATCCTCTGGAAGAATATGAAGAGAGATGGAGAAAAAATATTACAGCACGGACAGTTGATTTTCAGATAGACGAAGAATTGGGAACTTCAAAAGCAGGAGATGGAGAAATAGCAGTCATAGGCGGAATTATCACAAATAAGACTGTAAAGTATACAAGAAACAATAAAGTGATGGCATTTCTTACCATTGAAGATTTGGTGGGAACGGTGGAAGTCGTTGTTTTTCCGAATGATTATGAAAAAAATGTTCAAAAGATGGAGGAAGATTCCAAAGTATTTATCCGAGGAAAAGTTCAGGGTGATGCAGATAAGGCAAGTAAATTAATTTGTGAAAAAATTTATTCGTTTGACGATGTACCAAAAGAACTCTGGGTTCAGTTTGAGACAAAAGAGAACTATCTTACAGAGGAAAATGAGTTCCTGAAACTTCTGTCAGGTTCTCGCGGAACAGACCGAGTTATTATTTATGTACGCACTCCAAAATCGATTAAATATTTAGGAATTGAAAAATCCGTGAAAATTAACGAAACACTGTTGGGTAAGTTGTACGAAAAATACGGCATGGACAACGTGAAAGTTGTAGAAAAGAGTATTGAAAATATTACAAAAATGCATTAAAATTAAGTACGATTAGAGGTCAAAGAGGAAACGTATATATTAATACTTTATGGAGGAAGAAAATGACTGCAAAAAAAGAAATTAAGACAATCGGTGTTTTAACCAGCGGTGGAGATGCTCCAGGAATGAATGCTGCAATTCGTGCAGTAGTAAGAAGAGGATTAAGTAAAGGAATCAAGATGAAAGGTATCCTGAAAGGATACAATGGTTTATTAAATGAAGAAATCATTGATATGACTGCTGTTGATGTATCTGATACCATTCAGAAAGGTGGTACAATCCTTTATACAGCACGTTGTGCAGAATTTCGTACAGAAGAAGGACAGAAAAGAGGTGCGGAAATTTGCAAAAAACACGGCATTGACGGGCTTGTAGTCATTGGCGGTGACGGTTCTTTTGCAGGTGCACAGAAACTGGCAAACTTAGGAATCAACACCGTTGGTGTTCCTGGAACAATTGACCTGGATATTGCATGTACTGAGTACACAATTGGTTTTGATACAGCTGTTAATACAGCAATGGAAGCAATTGATAAAGTACGTGATACATCAACATCACATGAGCGTGTAAGTATTATCGAAGTAATGGGAAGAAATGCCGGATATATCGCATTATGGTGTGGCATTGCTAACGGTGCAGAAGATATTCTGCTTCCGGAAAAATATGATTATGATGAACAGAAGATTATCAACAACATTATTGAAAATCGTAAAAAAGGTAAAAAACATCATATCATCATCAATGCAGAAGGTATCGGCCATTCACAGGCTATGGCAAAACGTATTGAAGCTGCAACTGGTATTGAAACAAGAGCAACCATTCTTGGTCACATGCAGCGTGGTGGAAGCCCGACTTGTAAAGACCGTGTATATGCATCTACAATGGGCGCATTAGCAGTAGACGTTCTGCTTGAAGGAAAAACAAAACGAGTAATCGGTTATAAAAATGGTGAATATGTTGATTTTGATATCAATGAAGCTCTGGCAATGCAGAAATCCATTCCGGAATATCAGTATGAAATCAGCTATTCTCTGTCACATAACTACAGCAAAAATGACTAATTAATAAAAAGTATAAAATATAAAATGAGGCTGTTGCACTGATATACACAGCCTCGTTTTTAATTTAGTTATGGAGAAAATAAAATGATAACAAGTATGTCAAATGGACAGATGAAGCTGGTGCAGCAGTTGATAAAAAAAGCGAAAGCCCGTAAAGAATCTGGTCTTTTTGTCGTTGAAGGAATGAAAATGTTTCGGGAAGCACCACAGGAGAGAATTGAAAAAGTGTATGCTTCCTCTTCTTTTCTGAAAGAAGCAGAAAATCAGAGTGTAATTCTGGAAAAAGGCTGCACAGAAAAGAATGGAAAATTAGAAGAGGTAGATGACAAAGTATTTAAAAATCTGTCAGATACAGTGACTCCGCAGGGAATTTTGTGTTTGATTAAAAGGGTGGAAACTCCGATCAAAGAAATTTTAAAAACAAAAGATGAAAAAGCCCCATTTCTTATGATTCTGGAAGACTTGCAGGATCCCGGAAATATGGGAACAATTCTTAGAACAGCAGAAGGCGCAGGGGTAACAGGAATTATTTTGAGTAAAAATTGCGTGGATTTATATAATCCAAAAGTAATCCGTTCTACAATGGGTTCCATTTACCGGATGCCTGTGATGCAGGCAGATTTGCTTGAAATTCTTCCGGTTTTAAAAGAAAATAAAATACAGACTTATGCAGCACATTTAAAAGGAAAAAACTGGTACCATGAGGAAGACTATACAGAGGGAACTGCATTTTTCATTGGAAATGAGGGAAATGGTCTAAGCGATGAATTATCAGATTCAGCGGACTGTCTGATTAAAATTCCGATGGAAGGAAAAGTGGAATCCTTAAATGCGGCGATGGCAGCAGGAATCCTGATGTATGAGACTGCGAGGCAGAGAAGAACCGGTAGATAAGTCTACCGGTTATCAATTTTTTCTGGATATAAATCATGCTGTGTCAATCTCTGGAAAGCAACCTGTTCCCATAAAGTGCCGGCTTTTCCATAGTTGCAGTAAGGGTCAATGGAAATTCCTCCACGTGGAGTGAACTTTCCCCACACTTCAATGTATTTCGGGTCCATGAGCCGAATCAAATCTTTCATAATAATATTCATACAATCTTCGTGAAAATCCCCATGATTTCGGAAACTATATAAATACAATTTCAAAGATTTACTTTCTACCATACGTTCTCCCGGAACATAAGAAATGTAAATCGTAGCAAAATCCGGCTGACCGGTAATCGGGCATAAGCTGGTAAATTCCGGACAATTGAATTTTACAAAATAATCATTTTCCGGATGTTTGTTTGGGAAGGTTTCTAACACTTCTGGTGCATAATCATCTTTATAAACAGTTTTTTTGTTTCCGAGCAGGCTTAAAGTTCCAAGCTCGTCTTTTGTTCTTGTACTCATATCAACGACAATCTCCTTTATATAAAATGTATCAGTTACCTCAATTAGGAAATAATAAAAGTATATCAAAATGCAGTACCTCTTACAAGAGAACCTTAGAAAAATGTAAAAATTTACAAAATATTACAAAAAACACCGTATTGACATTGAAAAGTAATCTTGATACAATAACTTTGTAATAAAAATTAATAAATTTGTAACAAATTCAAGCAAAGTAATCATAAGGCTTGATAAAACGCAGAAATTTCAGGAGGTAATTATGAAAGAAAGAATGCGCCATATTTTATGTTGTATAGGAACGGTTGGTTTGATGATGACAATGGGGGCAGTGCCTGCCATGGCAGATACTTTAGATGATGCATCTTATAACTGGGACGATAAGGTGGCTGCGAATGTAGTTACATACGCTAATATTCGCGAAAGTGCAGATGCAGATAGTAGCTGCGTTGGACGGCTTCCATCGGGAGCGGTTGCAACCGTAGTCGGAACGGAAAATGGCTGGGTAGAGATTTGTTCCGGAGAAGTAGAGGGATATATTCGTGAGGATTTACTGTTATATCAGGACGATGCAAAGAATTTATACGAAGCACTGCATGGAACAGGCGATGTTGTTACGGCAGAGGCGGTAACACAGGAAGAGATTCAGGAAACAGAGGAAATTCAGGAAGAAATTCAGGAAACGGCAGCAGTAGAGACAGATGCTTCTGCTTCAAACCAAGATTTGGATTTGATGGCTGCAATTATTGAATGTGAAGCAGGTGGGGAATCTTATGAAGGAAAAATCGGAGTTGGAGCAGTTATTTTAAATCGAATCAGAAGCAGTGAATTTCCAAATACCCTTTCAGAAGTAATTTATCAGAGTGGGCAATTTGAGCCGGTCTGGACAGGAAAATTAGCAAGTGTACTTTCAAGAGGAGCAAATGCAGACTGCTATGCGGCAGCCCGTGATGTCTTTGCAGGAGCAAATACAATTGGTGAATGTCTCTTCTTCCATGCGGGTGGTGGAAGTGGACTTACTATTGGAAATCAGACATTTTATTAAACTTTGTTAAGAATTAATACAAAACTAATATACAAGTTGTTAGAATCAGTCTTTTACGATATAATATCCTAAAGGGCTGATTTTTTATTTCATAGAAAATTTTGTTCTATGAAATAGGCAAAATAAACAAGAAAGGAATGTGAGGAAGATGGCAATACTATCAGCAGGCATGATTTCTCTTGGTTGGCTGATACTGCTTGGGATTCTCCTAATCATTGAGATTATCACGCTGGGGCTTACGACTATATGGTTTGCAGGAGGAGCATTAATTGCATTTCTTGTGGCGATTTTAGGCGGTGCAGTCTGGCTTCAGGTTGTGGTATTTCTGGCAGTATCAATTTTGCTTTTGCTGTTTACCAGACCAATTGCAATGAAGTACATGAACAAAAATGTACAGAAAACCAATGTGGACAGTCTGAAAGGGGAAAAAGCAGTGGTCATTCAAACCATAGATAACTTAAAAGGAACAGGACAGGTTGTCATCCGTGGAATGGAATGGTCTGCAAAAGCAAGAGAAGATAAGATTATAAAAGAAGGAACTGTAGTAAAAGTCATTACTGTAGAAGGCGTAAAAGCCGTAGTTGAGGAGGAAAAATAATATGCCGATTATTTTATTAGCAGTCATTATTTTACTGGCACTTATGGTTGCAGCATCCTGTGTAAGAATTGTTCCGCAGGCGCATGCAATGATTATTGAACGACTGGGAATGTATAAAGAAACCTGGTCCACCGGTCTTCATTTTAAACTGCCATTTTTTGACCGGATTGCAAAGAGAGTGAATTTAAAAGAACAGGTAGTGGATTTTGCACCACAGCCGGTTATCACAAAGGATAATGTTACAATGCGGATTGATACGGTTGTGTTTTTCCAGATTACAGACCCGAGACTGTTTGCTTATGGAGTGGAAAATCCGATTATGGCGATTGAAAACCTGACGGCTACAACGCTTCGTAATATTATCGGTGATATGGAACTGGATGCAACGCTGACTTCAAGAGAAATTATTAATACCAAGATGAGAGCATCTCTTGATGTGGCAACCGACCCGTGGGGAATTAAAGTAAACCGTGTGGAATTAAAAAACATTATTCCGCCGTCTGCAATTCAGGAAGCAATGGAGAAACAGATGAAAGCGGAACGTGAACGTCGTGAAGCAATTCTGATTGCAGAAGGACAGAAAAAATCTACGATTCTGGTAGCAGAAGGTAAAAAAGCATCTGCAATATTGGATGCAGAAGCAGAAAAACAGGCTGCAATCTTACGTGCAGAAGCAGAAAAAGAAAAAATGATAAAAGAAGCAGAAGGTAAAGCAGAGGCAATTTTAAAAGTACAGCAGGCAACTGCCGATGGTATCCGCTTTATCAAAGAGGCAGGAGCAGATGAAAGTGTATTAACCTTAAAGAGTCTCGAAGCGTTTGGAAAAGCAGCAGACGGAAAGGCAACGAAGATTATTATTCCATCTGAGATTCAGGGCATTGCAGGACTTGCAGCTTCTTTAAAAGAAATTGTAACAGATGACAAAAAGCAGGAAAAATAAAATTCAACTTAAATAGTGTTTGAGTAAAATCAAAAATAGAAAGATTCAAGTGCGTGCAGGCGTACTTGAATCTTTTAGATTTATTTAACCAAATCAAGTAAGTTCCCTGCTTCAATTGCGAAAAGCAATAAGCAGGGGTGGGGACTTGCTTGTATCAGGAGGGGGCAAGCCCCTTCTGATAAACTGCGTAGCAGCTATTTGGTTATGAGCAAGTAGCGAAGCGGATTGCGAATATCCACTTGACATTTTCGACTAACAAAGGGCAGGTGATTTGTAATATGAAACCAGTAATCGATTTAGAGAAAGAATACGGTCTTGTATTAGAAGGTGGAGGCGCAAAGGGGGCATACCAGATTGGTGCGTGGAGAGCTTTAAAAGAAGCCGGTGTGAAGATAAAAGGTGTAGCCGGAACCAGTGTAGGTGCATTAAATGGTGCACTTATCTGTATGGATGACTATGAAAATGCAAAGAAAGTCTGGGAAAATATCACATATTCAAAAATCATGTCAGTTAAAGATGAACAAATGCAGAAACTGTTTCGCGAAAAGAAAGCGGATATAACGATGTTGAAGGATGCTTTTAATCTGATGAAAGAAGGCGGAATTGATGTGACTCCGCTTCGGGAATTAATTGCAGAATGTATTGACGAGGAAAAAATTTTAAACTCTCCGATTGACTTATATGTACTCACATTTGATGTGGATGAATGGAAAGAACTGGATATTGATATGAAAGAGTGTGAAGATCCATCGATGATAAAAGATTTTTTGCTTGCAAGTGCCTATATTTTTCCATTATTTAAAAATGAAAAATTACATGGAAAAACTTATATTGACGGAGGGGCAATTAATAATGTACCGCTTGGCTCCCTTGTGGAACGTGGTTATAAAGATATTATCATGATACGGATTTTTGGTGTAGGAAGAGAAAAGAAAGTAAAGGTACCGGAAGATACAAATATTTATACGGTAGCACCAAAAGTCAGCCTTGGAAGTATTATTGAATTTGACTCAAGAAAAACCAGAACACATTTAAAACTTGGATATTATGATACTCTGCGTATGATTTATGGATTGAAAGGAAAAATTTATTATATTGATGAATCGGAAGAAGAGTGTTATTATTTAAATCAGCTAGTAAAGCTTAATGCAGAGAATTATCGGCACATCATGACGGCATATAAACTGTCGCAGGCTGAAAGCCGGTATTGCCGAAATATGACAGAGGTTGTACTGCCGGTTATAGCAGAGGAACTGAAACTTTCAAAGGATTGGACCTATAAAGAACTCTATCTTGCGGTTCTTGAGGCAACTGCGAAATTATGCAGAATCAGTAAGTATAAAGTATATACGGTAGATGAACTGCGAGAAAAGATACAGGAAAAACTGCATGGGCTTTCAGGCCGTGAATTGCCTGCATTTGTATGGATTGTTGCAAAAGAAATTCCAGAAGAGATATCCAGCACAGATGAATAAAAAGGATGAGAAATAAAGAAATCGGAGGATAAGAACATGGATTTAAAAGGACGTAATTTTTTAACTTTAAAAGATTTCACAAAAGAGGAAATTGAATATTTTATTAATTTAGCAGCAGATTATAAAGAAAAGAAAAAACAGGGTGTTGCAGTCGATACCTTAAAAGGAAAAAACGTTGCTCTGATTTTTGAAAAAACAAGTACAAGAACACGTTGTTCTTTTGAAGTGGCAGCACATGACCTGGGAATGGGAACTACTTACCTGGATCCGAAAGGTTCCCAGATTGGAAAGAAAGAAAGCATTCGTGACACCGCAAGAGTACTTGGAAGAATTTATGATGGAATCGAATATCGTGGATTTGGTCAGGAAATCGTGGAAGAACTTGCAAAATATGCAGGCGTACCGGTATGGAATGGTCTCACAAATGAATATCATCCAACTCAGATGTTAGCAGACTTGTTAACAATTCGCGAACACCTTGGAAGAGTAGAAGGTGTGAAATTAGTATACATGGGTGATGCCCGTTATAACATGGGAAATTCTCTGATGATTCTGTGTGCAAAAATGGGCATGAACTTTGTTGCATGTGCACCGAAAAAATACTTCCCGAACGAGGCACTGGTAAAAGAATGTGAAGCATTTGCAAAAGAATCCGGTGCGACCATTACTCTGACAGAAGATGTAAAAGAAGGAACAAAAGGTGCGGATGTTATTTATACAGACGTATGGGTATCTATGGGAGAGCCGGACGAAGTATGGGAAGAGCGTATTAAAGAATTATCTCCATATAAAGTGACAAAAGAAGTAATGGAAAATGCAGGAAGTCAGGCAATTTTCCTTCACTGCCTGCCGGCATTCCATGATCTGGAAACAACGATCGGTAAAGAGATGGGAGAACGCTTTGGCATCAAAGATATGGAAGTAACAGATGAGGTATTTGAATCTGAACAGTCTGTTGTCTTTGATGAAGCAGAAAACCGTATGCATACAATTAAAGCAGTGATGGCAGCTACTTTAGGAGCATAAAAAATGGAATTAAAAGCAAAATGGATGGGGATTCCATGGAACTGGACAGAAGAAATGGATTCCACAAATGAATGGGCGAAGAGGGACGCAAAAAATGGCGCTCCCTCTGGCGCTGTTTATATAGCAGACAGCCAGACACAGGGAAAAGGCAGAATCGGAAGAAGATGGGAGACGCCAAAGGGAAGCAGTCTTGCACTGTCTCTTTTACTGCGCCCTGATTTTGAAGCAGAACATGCACCGATGCTGACTTTAGTTATGGGAATGGCAGCGTGCATGGCAATTGAGAAAATTACCGGTCTTACAGCCGAGATTAAATGGCCAAATGATGTGGTAATTAATAAGAAAAAGACAACCGGAATTTTGACAGAAATGGGAATGTCTGAGGGAAAAATTTCTTATGTGGTAGTTGGGATTGGAATCAACTTAAATATGGAATCCTTTCCGGAAGAGCTTGCGTATAAAGCAACGTCATTAAAGATAGAGTGCGGACACGAAATCAACAGAGATGAAATAGCGGCTGCGCTTTTATTTTATTTTGAACAGTATTATGAAAAATTTGAACAGACTCATAATCTTGGATTTTTAATAGAAGAATACAACAATCATCTGGTGAACCGCGGAAAAGAAGTTCTGATTAAAGAAAAAGATGGAGAATACACGGGAATCAGTCGTGGAATTAATGATAAAGGAGAACTTCTGGTTGAGAAAAAAGATGGAAACTGTGTGGAAATCTTTTCAGGAGAAGTTTCCGTCCGTGGTTTGTATGGATATGTGTAATGAATTGTAAGTTGGAAAATAAATTGGAATCAGGGAATGAGTCAGGAAAGGAAAGCAACAAAGAGTATGTATAAAGATAAAATTGTGCTGTGCGGGGCAAGTGCTTATGAACAGAAATATTATTTTAATGAAGATTTTAAGGCACTTCCACAATCCGTTCAGGATGAACTGCATATTATGTGTGTCATGTATACCACAGAAATCGGAGGTGTGCTGACTCTTGAATTTGATGAAGAGGGAGAGCTGCAGTTTCGTGTAGAAGCACTGGAAGCCGATGCCATGTTTGATGAAATCGGAAGTGCGCTTCGGATTAAACAGATCCGAAAAGAAAAACAGGAATTATTAGAAGCATTGGAACTTTACTATCGTGTATTCTTTCTTGGAGAAGATGTTTCTCTGGACGAGGAATAGTGAGTCCAATTTATTGGGGCAAGATAGAATGGTTTAAAGGGCAATGGCATATAATATTTTGAAAAACAGAGGTTAACAGTGAAGCTGAGTATTGGAAATGTAACACTTGAAAATAATTTAATACTCGCACCTATGGCAGGAGTAACAGACCTGCCATTTCGTTTGCTTTGCAAAGAACAGGGAGCGGGACTTTTATGCACAGAAATGGTAAGTGCAAAAGCCATTCATTTTAAAAATAAAAATACAGAAAGTCTGATGCGGATTTTACCCGAAGAGCGTCCGGTGTCGCTTCAGTTATTCGGCTCAGATGCGGATTTGATGGCAGAAATCGCAGCACAGATTGAAGAACGTCCATTTGATATTTTAGATATTAATATGGGATGTCCGGTGCCAAAAGTAGTAAACAATCAGGAAGGTTCAGCACTGATGAAAAATCCAAAATTGGTGGGTGAGATTGTAAGCAAGGTTTCAAAAGCAATCAAAAAGCCATTGACCGTTAAGATAAGAAAAGGATTTACAGAAAAAAGTGTCAATGCCGTAGAGATTGCAAAGATTGTGGAAGATGCAGGAGCTTCTGCAATTGCAGTTCATGGAAGAACCAGAGAACAGTATTATGCAGGAGTAGCAGACTGGGAAATTATCCGACAGGTAAAAGAGGCAGTTTCTATTCCGGTCATTGGAAATGGAGATGTCGATTCACCGGAACGTGCAAAGGCATTAGTTGAACAGACCGGATGCGATGGGATTATGATTGGACGGGCTTCAAGAGGAAATCCCTGGATTTTTTCAAGAATTCAGACCTATCTTGAAACCGGAGAGATACCGCCACAGCCGAGTGCAGAAGAAGTAAGAGAAATGATTTTAAGACATGCCAGACTTCAGATTGAATATAAAGGAGAATATACCGGTATGCGTGAAATGCGAAAACACGTTGCATGGTATACAGCTGGTATGCCTCATTCGGCGGCAGTAAGAAGAGAAGTCAATGAAGTAGAGACGTATGAGCAGTTAGAGCGGCTGGTTAAAGACAGATTGGAATCTTGACATTTTTACTCATTTCATTTATAATATTGGGACTGTTGAGAAGATTATGACAAAATTTTAAATTCATTATAAAATCAAAAATAACTGAGAAAGGATGTTTTATCATGGAAGCAAAGAAAAACATACTGACCTATGCAGGTCTTAAAAAACTGGAAGAAGAACTGCATGATTTAAAGGTAAATAAAAGAAAAGAAATCGCTGGAAAAATTAAAGAAGCCAGAGAGCAGGGTGACTTATCCGAGAACGCGGAATATGATGCAGCAAAAGATGAACAGCGTGATATTGAAGCACGTATCGAAGAAATCGAAAAAATCTTAAAAAATGCAGAAGTTGTAGTAGAAGATGAAGTTGACTTAGACACTATCAGCGTTGGATGTAAGGTAAAAGTTTATGATGTGGAATTTGATGAAGAAATCGAATTCAAAATCGTAGGTTCTACTGAAGCAAATAGCCTTGAAGGAAAAATTTCCAACGAAGCGCCGGTAGGAAAAGCATTAATCGGAGCAAAAAAAGGTGATACCGTACAAGTTGAAATGCCATCCGGAATTATCGAGTACAAAGTTCTGGAGATTGAAAGAAATATCTAAAGATTAAGGAGAGTGTGAAGAAGTGGCAGAACAGAATAAGAACGCACAGGAACAGGACCTGAACAAGCTGTTAAAGGTTCGTCGCGAAAAATTAGCAGAATTGCAGGAAAACGGGAAAGACCCGTTTCAGATTGTAAAATATGATGCAACTCATCATAGTCAGGAAATTAAAGATGCATTTGATGAATTAGAAGGAAAATCTGTATCCGTAGCAGGACGTATTATGTCCAAACGTGTTATGGGTAAAGCTTCTTTTTGCAATATTCAGGATTTAAAAGGAAATATCCAGTCTTATGTTGCAAGAGACAACATTGGTGAAGAATCTTATAAAGATTTTAAAAAGATGGATATCGGTGATATCGTTGGAATTAAAGGTGAAGTTTTCAAAACAAAAACCGGAGAAATTTCAATTCATGCCACTGCAGTCACACTGCTTTCCAAGAGTCTTCAGGTACTTCCGGAGAAATTCCACGGACTGACTAACACAGACCTGCGTTACCGTCAGAGATATGTGGATTTAATTATGAATCCGGAAGTAAAAGATACTTTTGTAAAACGTTCTAAAATCATCAGCACAATCCGCAGATACTTAGATGGACAGGGATTTATGGAAGTAGAAACACCTATGCTTGTAGCAAATGCCGGTGGTGCTGCTGCAAGACCATTTATCACACATTCTAATGCACTTGGAGAAGACTTCAAACTGCGTATTTCTCTTGAATTATACTTAAAGAGACTGATTGTAGGTGGTCTGGAACGAGTATATGAAATCGGACGTGTATTCCGTAACGAAGGTGTTGATACCCGCCATAATCCGGAATTTACACTGATGGAGTTATATCAGGCATATACAGATTACAACGGAATGATGGATTTAACAGAAAATCTGTATCGTTATGTTGCACAGGAAGTACTTGGAACAACAAAAATCGTATACAACGGCGTAGAAATGGATCTCGGAAAACCTTTCGAGAGAATTACCATGTTAGATGCTGTTAAGAAATATTCAGGTGTTGACTTTAATGAAATTCATACACTGGAAGAAGCAAGAGCAGCAGCAGACGCACATCATGTAGAATACGAAGAAAGACATAAAAAAGGTGATATCTTAAACCTGTTCTTTGAAGAATTTGTAGAAGAACATCTGATTCAGCCGACATTCGTTATGGATCATCCAATCGAAATCTCTCCGCTGACAAAGAAAAAACCAGAGAATCCAGATTATGTAGAACGTTTCGAGTTCTTCATGAATGGATGGGAAATGGCAAATGCTTACTCTGAATTAAACGACCCGATTGACCAGAGAGAACGTTTCAAAGCTCAGGAAGAACTGCTGGCACAGGGCGATGATGAAGCCAACACAACAGATGAAGACTTTATGAATGCGCTGGAAATCGGTATGCCTCCGACAGGTGGTATCGGATTTGGTATTGACCGTATGTGCATGATTCTGACAGACTCTGCAGCGATTCGTGACGTATTATTATTCCCAACAATGAAGAGCATGGGAGCTGCAAAGAATGAAGCAAACAACGCTGCACAGTCCGCTCCGGCTGAAAAAACAGTGGAAAAAGCGATTGCTGAAGTGAAAGAAACATACGATTTCTCCAACGTAGAAGTAGAACCATTATTCAAAGACATGGTTGATTTCGAGACATTCAGCAAGTCAGATTTCCGAGCTGTAAAGGTAAAAGAATGTGAGGCAGTTCCGAAATCTAAGAAGCTTCTGAAGTTCGTATTAAACGACGGAAGTGGTGAAGACCGCGTGATTTTAAGTGGTATTCACGATTATTATGAGCCGGAAGAACTGGTTGGAAAGACATTACTTGCAATCACAAACCTTCCACCACGTAAGATGATGGGAATTGATTCATGTGGTATGATTATCTCTGCTACACATCTTGTAGAGGGAAGAGAAGGACTCAATGTTCTGATTCTGGATGATAAGATTCCGGCAGGAGCGAAGTTGTACTAAGAAAGTAAGAAATCTTCACAATTTGACAACAAAAATTCTTTTTGACAACAATTTGACAACAAATTTGTATTCAAACATGAATCATCATGAAGAATGGTGATTAGTTGTCAGTAATACTACTCCAACAATATGAATTGTTGAGGGCACTTTTTGAAAGAAAAATCTTTCAGAGAGTGTCCTTTTTTTATTCATTAACAATGTTCGTTGTGGTCGAATAAAAGGTGAAAGGGGAAACAGATTTGAAAACAGAAAATATGTATTATAACCAGCAGAAGCGTTCAGAGGTAAAAGAAGAAGCACGCAGACTTAGAAGAAAATTTCTTCGTTATCAACAAGCTGAAATTGTATATAGTTTGTCACATAAAAAATTGATGGAACTAGCAAATGATGCAGGAGCGATTTACAGAATGGATGGAATTGTTTTGATAAACAGAGAAATCTTTGATGAGTATCTTGAGCAATTTCATGAAAAATAAGGGAACGTTAGTTTGAAGAAAAGGGGATTCGAGATGCATGGAAAAGTTTGGATGTTTTCTCATCTTATTGATGATGAAGATATAGAATTTATGCAACATGAATTTATAAGTTATAGACAAGCTATGGATTATTACAATCTTGGATATAAGCCAATTGTAAGATTATCTCATAAGGCAGGAGCAGTTTATAAGATTGGAAAAAAAGTTTTAATTAAACGAAGTACATTTGAAAAATATCTGCGAGAGAATATCAGAAGGGAGAAAGAAGAATGGGAAAAGTTATATCAGTAGCAAACCAGAAAGGCGGAGTCGCAAAAAGTACAACGACTTTAAATCTTGGAGTGGGATTGGCAAGACAGGGAAAGAAAGTATTGTTGATTGATGCGGATCCACAGGGAAGCCTAACTGCAAGTCTTGGATATGTAGAACCGGATGATATTGGAACTACTCTTGCAACTATTATGATGAATATTATCAATGACGAAGAAATTGGAGAAGAAGAAGGAATTTTACATCATAAGGAACAGATCGATCTCCTACCAGCCAATATTGAGTTATCTGCTTTAGAAGTAACCATGAGTAATGTAATGAGCAGAGAGCTGATCATGAAGGAATATATTGATACGATGCGATCACGATACGATTATATTTTAATTGATTGTATGCCGAGTTTAGGCATGATGACCATCAATGCTTTAGTAGCTTCTGATACGGTTCTGATACCTGTACAAGCTGCATATCTGCCGGTTAAAGGACTTCAGCAGTTGATCAGGACTATTTCTATGGTAAAGAAGAGATTGAACCGGAAACTGACGATCCAGGGGATTCTTTTAACAATGGTGGATTTTCGTACTAATTACGCCAAAGATATTGCTTCCAGAGTGAAAGAAACTTATGGTTCTAAGATTGCTATTTTTGAAAATGTCATTCCTTTGTCAGTCAAGGTAGCTGAAGCAAGTGCGGAAGGGAAAAGTATTTATTCCCATTGTCCTAATGGAAAAGTGTCTATGGCATATGAAAATTTAACGCAGGAGGTATTGGAAAATGAGAAATAGAAGCGGAGAAAAAATTAAATTGACAAGCATTGATGAATTACTAGGAGTAGTCAATGAAGAATCTGCAATGGAAATAGAAATTAACAGAATCCACGCGTTTAAAGACCATCCTTTTAAAGTATTGGATGATGAAAAGATGGCTGATCTGGTAGAGAGTGTAAAGGTCAACGGGGTATTGACACCAGTTTTGCTACGGTCTGATGGAGAAAATGGATATGAGATGATCTCAGGTCATCGAAGAATGCACGCGGCAGTTATAGCTGGCTTGGCAACAATTCCTGCAATTGTGAGAGAATTATCCGATGATGATGCGGTGATTGCTATGGTAGATGCCAATATCCAACGAGAAGAGTTACTCCCGAGTGAAAAAGCATTTGCTTATAGAATGAAATTGGAGGCAATGAAGAGACAGGGGGTAAGGGTAGATTTAACTTGTGATCAAAATGAACACAAGTTAGGCAAAAAATCGCGAGAGGTATTAGGTGAACAATTAGGAATAAGTAGCGCACAGATTCAACGCTACATTCGCCTTACAGAATTGATTCCAGAATTATTAGATATGGTAGATACAAAAAAATTAAATTTTACCATTGCCGTTGATATTTCCTATATTGATAAGGAAATGCAGAAATGGATTTATGAGTATATCCGGGATACAGGATTTATCAAACCAAAGCAGATTACAGCTTTGAGAAAACAGTTGGAAGAAGGACCTGTGAACCAGGGATTTATGATCTCGATTTTCAATAGCTGCATAGCAGTAAAAGCACCGGAACGAAAAGTGGTGTTATCAGGAAAGAAGCTCACAAAATATTTTCCGGAAGATTATTCGGAAACGGATATGGAAAAGGTGATTGAGGCATTGTTGGAACAATGGAAAAGAGAACAGAAATGAGGGTTGTCAAAATAAGATAACCCGAAGAAAGAATAGATGCAGAAGTTTAAAAAAAGGACTTCTATGAGAGAAAGGAAGGGAGGAAGATACATGGACAAAAAAATGAATTTTAAATATTTTTATGGAACAGAAGCAGACCAGTTTAGTTTTTACAGAATACCCAAAGCGTTATTTACCAATGACTGCTTTAAGGATCTTTCCAGTGATGCGAAAATCTTATACGGTTTGATGTTGGACAGAATGTCTTTATCCATTAAGAATCAGTGGTTTGATGAAGAAAATCGGGCATATATCTATTTTTCCATTGAAGATATCATGGAATTATTGAATTGTGGCAGAAATAAAGCAGTGAAATCTCTTCAGGAGCTGGATGATGAAAAAGGGATAGGATTAATTGAAAAGCGCAGGCAGGGCTTTGGAAAGGTTACGATCATCTATGTAAAATCATTTGTTCAGGAGGAATGTGAGGAAGAGAAAAAAGAGAAATCAAAGATGGTGAAGTTTACAAATCAAACTTCTGTAGAGAAAGAAGGGACAGAAGAAGTTTACAATTCAAACTTCAAGAAGTCCCAAAATCAAACTTCAAGAAGTCCTGAAAATAAACTTCAAGAAGTTTACAATTCAAACTCTAATAATACTAATATTAACAATACTAATCAGAATAATAATAAATCGAATCATATCGTATCTGCAGATGTGATGGGATCCGAGGATGATGAGATGGAAACGCTACGGGCGTATCAATCTTTGATCAAAGAAAATCTGGATTATGAGTCTCTGTTAGTGAGTCATCCTCATGACAAAGATCAAATTGATGAAATTGTGGATCTGATTGTAGAGACTGTTATGTGTAAGAGTGAGAAAGTATTGATTGCAAGCAACTGGTATTCAGGAGCTTTGGTAAGGGGAAAATTCATGAAGCTGGATTATTCCCATGTGGAGTATGTGCTGCATTGTCTGGAAGGAAATACGAGTAAAATCAAGAATATCAAGAAATATTTACTTGCGGCATTGTTCAATGCTCCTTCAACGATAAGTGGATATTACCGGGCAGAAGTAAATCATGATATGCCGTGGCTGGCAAGATAGGAGGACAGATATGGGTATTTTAAAAGTGGCAGGAAAAGTGTTATTGATTCCATTGTGGTTTATCATTTCGATCATAGGTGCCGGAGTGAAGCTGCTGGTACATATGGTGGCAATCGCAAAAAAGATATTGGGATTGGGAATTATGGCGTTGTTCATTGGAACAGTAATCTGTTATCAAGACTGGCTACAGGCAGCTTTTCTGGCTTGTATGGGAGGTGTTCTGATCTTTATCTTATTTGCCGGAGAATTTATAGATACTGTAATCGACTTACTTAGAGAAAAAATATGTACATTGATTTTAGGTTAAGAAAAGATGACAGTTAAAGTAGCCTTAGTGATTTCAGATAAAAATTATAGAGCCTCTCCTTCAGGGAAAGGCTCTATAAGAAAAGTCCAAACTGAAATTTAGCGATTTCTTTTTCCGGTATTCTCTGTCCCACGGATTTCCTCATGATAGAAATAATCTACGATTACCGGATGTCCCTGCGGGACTCTGCCATAAGGCATTTCATTATCCACAAAGGCACAATCATACTTCTTAGCCATTTTCTCAGCTTTTACTTCAAGTGCTTCAAAGTAGCTGCGGTTATGCTTGTTATAGATCTCGTCGTAAAGTGGTACAAGATCAGGATATTTTCCGGCGATATAATCCATAATTGTCTTTTTGAAACCGCCTCGAAGATTGAGATTTTCGAGCCAGAACAGATCGCACTGATCCTTTACCCGCTCAAAGATTGCTTCAAAATCCGTGATACCGGGGAATACCGGGGATACGAAACAGACTGTACGGATACCTGCCTCATATACCTGCTTCATAGCAGCGATACGGTGCTCAATGCTCGAAGCAGAATCCATATCGTTCTTGAAATTTTCATCTAGTGTGTTGATCGACCATGAAACGGTTACACGTCCAAGCTTCTTCAGCAGATCAATATCCCGTACCACAAGATCTGACTTTGTGCAGATCAGAATATCTGCGTCACTGCCGATCAGCTGCTCCAGAAGTTTTCTGGTATTCCCGAATTGCTCCTCCTGTGGATTGTAGCCATCTGTCACAGAACCGATGACCACCCGCTGTCTGGCATATTTCTTCGGATTTTTAATTTCCGGCCAATGCTTCACATCAAGGAAAGTGCCCCATTCCTCCTTGTGCCCGGTAAAGCGCTTCATAAAAGAAGCATAGCAATACTTGCAGGCATGTGTACAGCCCACATAGGGATTGACCGAGTAACCGCCTACCGGCAGACTAGACTTAGTCATGATATTCTTTGTTTCCACCTCACGAATGAGGATTCCATTTATTACTTCTTCCATGATTTCTGTACCTCTAACACTTTATTAAATTCTTTCGGCATTTCCTGAATCATATTTTCATCCCCTATGATAGGGACAAGGTCTTCCTTCATAAACACCGGAATGCCGAGCTTATGTGCCTGGTTCGTCAGAGACCATGCCCATTCCGGCTCCGTATGAATCTTCCTGCTCTGAGCTCCGGTCATGGTGCCCACAACGATCCAATTGATTCCGGAAAGGTCAACTGTGCCGGGATCGTCGAATAACGGCTCAAAGGTAACATGGTAATGTTTTGCTCTAACGTTTTTCCGAAGGGCGTCGATACGCCACAGTTCTGCTTTCCTCGTCACCGTAATGCCAAACCATGCGTTTTCCAGATCGGTATCAAAATCCAGCAAATCAGGTCGCTTGGTAAGGAACAGGAACTGATGCTGTGGATTTTCACGGATCTTTGCAAATACCTCGTCTCTCCATTCCGGCTTCCATCCGGAGAGATCGCTCATCCCAGTAAGAAGAAAGTTCTGCGGACGTTTCTTTTCCATCATCTTGAGCTTACCCGGAAAGAATTCAGGGTCAGCGAAGTCATCAATCATATGCCAGCGTTTCACGTTGTTGCGGGCATAGCAATATGCACACCCCACTGTGCAGCCAATGACGATATTCATGTTCTGAATCTGATCTTTGATACAAATACTCATGACTTCTGCCACTCCTCAAGATTCTTTCTGATGCGGTCGAGGCATTCCTCAAACCGGGTAATTTCTTCCTCTGAAAAACCTTTGTAGTAAATACTGCCCATCTCATCAGATACAGAATCGTACTCGCCCTTTAAGGCATGTGCTTTCTCAGTCAGAAACAGGAGTGTTTTCCTTTTGTCCGTTTTAGACTGAACACGGCTTATCAGCCCTTGATTTTCCATTCTTTCCAGCATCGTAGTAAGAGATGTTATCGCTAATCCGCATTTAGTCGAGAGTGACCTGATTGAGATACCATCCTCCTGCCACAGCACATAAAGAATACGTCCCTGGGCTCCATTAAACGCATCAATATTCTTTTCACTGAGAATCTTCTCGAAAATCCGGTCTCCAAGCTGTTTTATTTTGGTGACAAGAAATCCTCCATTCATTTCCATACAAAAGCTCCTATATAGTAGTTTATTAAAAACATACTATATAGGAGCTTTATTGTCAAGAGTTTATATGTCTTAATAGGTAAATTCCGTTTTTTTCAATTCTCCAAACTGGAACTTGTCGGGGCAAAGCCCCTCCATCTTGCTACGCAAGACCGTTCTGTCGCTTAAAAGCCCCACTGGGGCTTTCATTGTTCTGCTTCGCTCCACAAACGCGAATTTTCAAATTAGTCTTTGCAAATAACCTTTGAACCTTCACCATCAATTACAATTCCCTGACGGTTGTTAATTGGGCATAGATTCAAATCCGAAAACTCAGTCATTATTTTCTCGGTAACTTTCTTAAATGGTGCTGTAAGATAATGCGGAAGAACATAGAAATCAATCAAATCAAGCCCTGCATCATCTTCTTGTGAGTAGTCCTCCGGCTTTTCATCCATTTGCTCGATATAGTGGATGCTTGGAGCGCATATAATCGCACCTGCCGATTCACCAATCATCAGTTTTCCCTTTGCCAATTCTTTCTTCAACAGCTCATCCGTTCCCGTTTTACGGAGCTGGTCTATAAGGAAAAAAGAATTTCCGCCGGTAAAATATATCACATCCGCATCTTCAAAAACAGACTGTATCGTTGAATAAGCCTCCGTTGAAATATCAATTTCAGTTACGATTGCTCCCAACTTTTTGAATAATTTTCGAGCCGAGCCGACATAACCGGTGTAGCCTTCACGCAGCGAAGCTGTTGGAATAAATGCGATTTTTTTATTTTCAATTTCTTCCTTTATCAGACTTCCTACACTTGAAAAGTGCGAACATAAAAACAGTTTCATCAATATTCTCCTTTATATATAAATTCCGATTTGTTGCTTACATTATACTCTATCAACCTAAAGAATGGAAGATTTTTTCTTGCCTCCCAAAGCAAAAGCACCTGTCATTTTCAAAACGAAAACAGCAAGTGCCTTAGAGTTCCATATTTAATTTTAGGTGCAAAAAAGCAGGAGATCTTTTCAGATTTCCTGCTTAGCAAAGCTGTGAAGATTTAATTGTGGTTGGGTTGCCAGTTATACAAACTGGAAGTTATCTTATTATTCAACTATATCCCCATATTCTGTATGTGGTAAATACCTTACAGTTGTTTTATCTCCTAAATCGCTACCTGCTCCCCAATACTTTAAAGAATGTTCTTCTCCAGTTTTCTCATCTCTAATATGTATTCTTCTTTCACTATTAGAGTTTTCTCCAGACATTGCGCCTTGTGTGACTTCTCCGGTAACTTCAACTAAATTATCAGATAGTAAATAAGGTATATCCAAGCAACAAGGAACAGTTATAAATATACCGAGAATCAATAAGCCAACAACTGCCATTACATTGATTATTTTTTCCCAATTTTGATATTTTCTTTTTTCTTTTTCATTGACCGCCTTTCGTTTAATAAACTTTCCTTTTTTCTTTCTATGCAAAATATACATAATTAAAGCTATAAAGGATATGATAATCAGCCCAAAAGTTCTAAATATCAAAAATATCATACATTCGCTCTCCTTTCAGAATTTTTATAAACTTCTGATTTGTCGTTTTTTTCAGTATATCATAATTTTTATCTTTCCAGTAGATAAAAGGCTTTTGTTTCTACGGAATTGTCTTCAAAATCCATTTCTACATAATAATCCCGGATGAAAATTGATTGATAATAATCTTGTAAGGAATAGATATCAAGAGTTTTAAAATCGACCAAACAAAGCGGTATTGGTTCTTTTTTTTCATCTTTATATTTCCAATATTTTAAGGAAGCAGCAACTTTATCAAGACAACTTTGGCAGAGATGATCCGTTAGATTTTTTTTGTTCAATTTATAGTTTTCCGGTAACGTGATATCTATCTCAGCCATTCCGCGGGAAACATCTCCATGAGAGGAATACGTGATTTCGCCTGTGTTTCCGAAAAGGACATTTGAACTGGTTTTATTTGGTATTTCATTTCCGTTTTCATCATATGCTTTTAGTTGGAAATCTAAGACATACCAGTCATTGAGGGAAATTAGTCCAACCGTATCAAATTTTCGATAATAGTCCATCATACTATAATCAGAACTTCCACATAAATAGCATGTAGAGATATCTTTCAGATTTGATTGCAGATCGTCAAAGGTTATTTCTGTCCGTTCTTTTGGGGCATCTGCTTTCAGGGAATATGTTAGAAAAATGCGGTGATGTATAGCATAACCGATGAGAAAGGATATAGCTAATAGGATGGTGCACCAGAATAAATCTTTTCTGATATGATAATATTTTTTTCTTTTTTCATGCATAATTGAATTCCTCCGTGAAAAAATATAGTGTACTTAAAATAAGTCCATTTAAAACATTCTACCATTATTTGTATTTAAAATGAACTTGAAATATGAACTTAATATGTACTTATAGAGATGGAGAGAATAATCATGGAGAAAGAGAAGCATTTAGGATTACGGATTGATGCTGGAACGCATAAAAAACTGAAAAGCCTGGCAGAATTTGAAGGGCGTTCGATCAATGGAGAAGTGCTATATTTAATACGTCAGGCAATCATGGAGTTTGAAAATAAGCATGGAGAACTGAAATAAAAGAATCTTTACATATGGATACAAGAAAAGCCCGTTCGGTTGTATGGAACGGGCAAATTTTATTTGGCCAGGAAGTTGCTCTGTATTTCCAGTGGCATATTGTAGTTCTGACCGCGCTTGATCAGACTGTATAACTTGAAGCTCATGAGTTCCGGACTGGAATTTAAGCAGCTACAGAGCCCGAAATAGTTCAGATCTTCGTTCTTTGACAGGTCTGCGATTTCTTTATCATCCAGGATAAGATCTGCAGCGAAAAGGTTCGCTTCGTATTCCGTATTATCCCTCATGTTATATAAGACATCATCTTTCATCGGCGCCATTTTGAGATGAGAGCGATGCAGAATGATGTGACCGAGTTCGTGGGCGGCAACAATCTTTTTCTCTTCCTCAGATAGAAAACTGCTTACCATAACATAAATGGTCTGGCAGCTCATGAAACAGTATCCTTTTAATTTTTCGTAGCGGTCTGTTTCTCCAACGATCACGTTCATTTCCTCCAATATCTCAAAAGGATCCCTGGTCTTGAACTTTTTTACAAGTTTTTCTACTTTGTTGTAAATATATGAATTCCCCAAATATATCACCTCGTGTATGAATCAAACAGAAGCGGGTAATGTTACTTCTGACAATAAAACTATATCCTATAGGCTGTCCAATAATCACCCCATCTATTTGGCATCTAAATATTTCTTTGGTGTAAATTTCTTTGCACGTCTCTTGGAATCCAGATATAAAGACTGGATCTCATCCATAAAGGCTGTTTTGTCTTCATCAGAAAGTTCCCCGCCGGCGAACATTGCAGCGGCCTGTTCTAAGATCTGCTGAGCCTGTTTTGCTCCACGGTTTCCAAATTGTTCAGATGCTTCTGTGATAAAAGCCTCTTCTTCTGTCATGAGATAGGAGATATCGCAGCTTAAAATGTCTGCAAGTTTCTGGTAAAGGTCATGTTTCTTTGGATAACGGCCTTCAATTTCCCATCCCCGAACAGTCCGAAGGGAGACACCGACAGCATCGGCTAATTGGGTTTGGTTGAGTCCTTTGTTCTTTCTTAAATTTTTCACTTTTTCACCGAATGTCATAAAAATACCTACTTTCTAATTGGCGTTTCAGGATCTTTATGTATGATGCTGAAACGGGATAGGAAATAAATTTCCTATAATCAACAAGTTGCCTCTTGACAAGAGGCGAATGATTGCCTATAATGTGAATCACAACAGAACGGCAACTACTTGCCTATAATATAAATGATATTTCCTTTCTTGTCAATGGATTTACTGAAAATTGCCTATTTTGGCACGATCTCTATCGTGTGAAAAAGAACTGGGATGAGATCTGATTGCTTAGGGGAAGGAGAAAGATAGGCAACTTATGGGAGGTGATTGATTTGAAACAGAAGGAAACATTCCTCTGTATTGATCTGAAATCTTTTTATGCTTCTGTTGAGTGTGTGGAAAGAGGACTGGATCCGTTTACTACCAATCTGGTTGTTGCAGATCCGGACCGATCGGTATCCACCATTTGCCTTGCTATCACGCCGGCTATGAAAAAGCTGGGGATCCGTAACCGTTGCAGGATCCATGAGATACCGGATCATATCGAATATATTGTGGCAAAACCGAGGATGCAGCTCTATATGGAGTATTCGGCAAGGATATACGGGATTTATTTAAACTATGTGGCAAAAGAAGATATCCATGTTTACAGTGTGGATGAGTGCTTTATGGATGTCACAAGATACCTTTCCCTGTATCACCTTACAGCGAAAGAAATGGCACAAAAACTGATGAATGCGGTCATGGAAGAAACCGGAATTACAGCAACAGCAGGAATTGGAACTAATCTGTATCTTGCAAAGATCGCAATGGATATTGTGGCAAAACATATAGAGGATCATATCGGGATCCTGGATGAGATCTCTTACCGGGAACAGTTATGGGAACATAAACCATTGAGTGATTTCTGGCGCATTGGTTCCAGAACAGAGAGAAAATTAGCCGGATATGGAATCCAAACGATGGGAGATATCGCACTTGCCTCTATCCAGTCGGAAGACTGGCTGTATAAAATGTTTGGGATCGATGCAGAACTATTGATCGATCATGCATGGGGCTGTGAGTCCTGTAAAATGAGTGATATCAAAAATTATCATACAGAAGAGCATAGTCTTTCCAATGGACAGGTATTGATGAGAAATTACACATTTGAAGAAGCTGCTGTTGTTGTAAGAGAAATGACAGATGTACTGGTTTTGGATCTGGTGGAAAAGGGACTGGTAACGAATTCTGTAACCTTGTGGATCGCTTACGATTATCGTTTTGAAAGGGAGCCATCGAAAGGAACCGTAAGGTTTCCGGATCGTACCAATCGTTCCAAGGAAATGATCGATACAGTAGAAGCGCTTTATCGAAAGATCGCAGATCCACATACCGGGATCAGACGGATAGAAATCATTGCAAATAAGATAACACCAGAAGGCTATCAGCAATATACTCTTTTCCAGGATTCCATAAAAGCAGAAAAGGAAAGACATCTGCAGGAAGCAGTATTACAGGTGAAAAAGCGTTATGGAAAGAATGCGATCATGCGGGGATCCAATCTGTTGGAATGTTCTACCTATCGGGAAAGAAATAATCAGGTTGGGGGACATCGTGCGTAGGAGGTGAAAGTATGCTGGCAAAGGCTTATCAGAAATATTTATATATTCCGAGACCGGTTTCCAAGAGATATCCTATGGATGTGCAGCACAGAGCGAAGCAATTTGCCCCCTTTGCAGCACTTCGGGGATTTGAGGAGATCGTTCGGAAACAGGAAGTTCTTTATGAACAAAGGAAGGTCTTATCCGAAGAACAAAAATGTGGATTGGATAGGAAGCTACAGATGGTTTCTGTTGGAATGAAGATACAGGCAACCTATTTTAAAGAAAGCCGGGAAATGAAACCGGCAGGCCAGTATCATACGATTTGCGGAACCGTTGAATTTTTTGATCCATCGATTCATTTACGGATTGATGATACGATCATTTTGATCCCGGATCTTTGTGAGTTATCCGGAGATATATTTGAAGAATTGGAATTACCTTGTTAAATACAATCGGCAGAAATTCTTAGGATCCTGGGTGAGTGGGAATCCGGAGAGAATAAGGATGGATGCGCCAGATCAACAAAGCAGGTCTGGGATTTGATGATCATGCTGTTCGTGCAGCTTTGGCACTTACGGAATGGACAACATGATGCTCATAAGGCGGATTTGATTTCCCTTTGATCCGTTGAGTAATAAAATGGAATTTTTTATTATTGCTTAAAGGAGGAAGCCTATGGGATCAGATGCTATCAGATGGCATGTACATTGCTCTGTATGCGGAGCATTTATTGAAAAAAGCGCGCATTGCGATTCAGAAGTAGAATGTAAGAAATGTAGAAGCACTTTGGAGATTTTAGTAAAAGATGATATTGTTTCAGTACGGCCTTTGCACATCAAAGACGAAAAACTGAAAGAAAGAATGCGGGTATATTCGCAAAAAGTGATGAATTCCCGAAAGGAAACTAAATAAAATGAGCTATTAGGATAAGCGGTGGATTTGGCTGGAACCATCAAGGCTGCACCTGATAGCAAGAGTTTGTCAAGGAGCTGAACCTGACTGGAATCATGAAGAGCCCGGCAAAACATTTGCAGATACAATGCAGGATGATATTTCATTCTGTGTCTGTGGAAGCATTTGTTTTGCCGGCTTTTTTTGTTTTCTCAAAAATTTTAAAAAAGTTGAGTTTTTAACCTGTAAAACAGGGCTTTTTCCTTTCTATATATAGAGGGCAAAGTTTCGTGTGCAAAAATCAGAGAGGATACGGAATTTTGTATGATATAGCCGAAGGAGGTAATTACATAGGAGCTGCGGGCTCCCGTTCAAAAAAAACGGGTGAGTTCGTGGCTAATTGTGATGAGATTTTTATAGAGTTCATGGATCACCCGTAGCCGTAAGGCAGAAAGGTGGTCCATATGTTGACATTAAAAGAATTAAAGAAAGTAGTAAAAGTGGCAGGTATGACAAAGAGAGTCCCTTCTGAAAAGGCGTTAGAAAAAGAAGAGATTGTAGTAAAGGAAATTCTGAGTGGGGAATGTGATATTACCGTTTACGCAAATGGGTATGTGTTATACAGGGAAAACGGAAAGAAAACCATCTTTCCACTCCATTCCTGTAAAGATTATCAATACATGGATGTGAAGGAAGATCGAAGCATTATGAACGAAGAATTTTTTGACAACGAAAATTGGTACATTCGTTTGTTAATGGAAGCAACGGATCGTATGGAAATAAATCAGACTAAGGTGGCATCAAACCATAGACTCGTTTCGTATAGCGATTATGCGGATGATAGGATCTTACTGCTAGATCCAGCTTCAGATTTTCTCGACCAGTATATTGAAAAAGAGATGGTTCGCGATTTCTTAGGTTGTCTGACTGCCAGACAGAAAGAAATCATCCAGTTATTTTACTTTGAAGAAATGAATCAAGAGAAGATTGCGGACTATCTTGGGATCAGACAGCAGAGTGTTTGTGAAATGATGCAAAGAGCACTTTCTGTCATGAAAAAACATGCAGATGCAGAAGAAAATTAAAAAAAATCAAAAAAATTTAAAAAGCACCCTGTAAAACAGGCCATTTTCCTTTCGTTATATGAAGACGTTTGTAAGAAACACTTCATGTACCTTGAAAAGAGAATAGCCTGCCCGGAGTGATATCTGCCTTGAATGTGCATTGTGCGTGTCCTGACAGAGAAAACGTTTTGGAGATATGGACTCTAAAACAGGAACGGATCCGGGGAAGAGAACAGGAAAACGCTTAAATCTTAAATAAAAAATAATTGTCTGAATCAAAATGAGGATGACAGTAGAAATCATATGGCGGTGTTTGTTTGAAAAGGCAGATACCGCCATATACTTGTGCTGTTATCTCGGCAAAAGTGCTGACTGTCCCAAATAGCACAAGACCAGGAAAGGAGGGGATTATTTTCAGGAAAGAATGATGGAAAACGATGAACAAGTATAACGGATAAATAAGATTCAGAAGAAAGGAAGGATTTAAGAACATGAAAGTGAAACAAAAAACAAAGCGGGTTGTATCCGGATTGCTGACAGCGGTCACTCTTTTATCTACAGTGTTATCACCAATCAGCAGTTATGCTGCGGAGTTTCCCAAAGAAAGAAAACTGCCTCTTTTGGAAGAGGTACAAAGCCAGCTAGATGAAGATGAAATTGTTCTGGCAAAGGAGCATCAGGTGGAAGTGGGAACAAATTTTGATGTAAAAACAGATTTTACAGGGTTAGAGATCAAGGATGCAGCAAAGGTAAAGATTACTTTTGAGGAAGCAAAGAATGAGCAGGGAGAGGATTTTACAACATCCCACGCAGATACCTATAAAACTGTTTATCAGGTAGAAACGGTCAATCAGGAACATCCGAATTATCAGATCAGCAGAAATGTGGTCGTAAAGGAAATAGAAAAAGAGAGTAAAAGTCCTTCAGCAGATGCAGAGCAATCCGAAACAAAAGAGACGGAAGAGGATGAGGAGGATTCAGAGAAGCCGTCAGAAATCCCAACAGAGACACCGGATGTATCAGAAGGAAATGCTGCTTTTGCTGCTTTGGTAGAACAGATGACAGAACAGGATACCTTTGATGAAGGATCGGGATTAGCATTACATGATGTAATGGAACAGGCTGCAAATCAGGGAGTGGATTTTGAGGCTATGGAAACCGGAGAAGTTGCGACTTTTTCAGCAATAGCAGCCAGAGATGCAAGTGTAGGATCTCAGCAGGTAACTATTGAAAAAGGTCCAATATATCGATATGCAGACTATGGGCTTGGAACATATCTTACAGAGCCGTATTATATTTCTTATGGAAGTGTAAGAGCAACGGCTTATTGTATCCAGCCGGCAAAGCCAGGTCCGGGTTCCGGTACCTATACCATCACAAAGCTGGCTGATAATCAGGCTCTTGCAAAGGTCTGCTATTACGGTAGCGATGCGGCAGGTGCAGAAAGTTATTTTGCGAACAAGCACAGCGATTTTTCGGCTGGAAAGAGATTTATCCTTGTCCATATGGCGGCTGCTTATGCTTATGGCAGTAGTGATGCGTTCTATGGAACCAATGCAACAGGACAGGAACTAGCAATGGATATTTACAATTATTGTGTAAAGAAGCCTGAGATACCGGATGTGTCCATGTCATTTTCCGATGCCGATGTAAAGGCTTATGTAGAAGGAAATACACAGCGTACAAAGGAAATTACATTCCAGGCTGCAGGACAGCAGAGTGTGACAATCAGCCTTCCATCCGGAGTACGTTTTCACAACGTGAGTACAGGAAGTACAAGTACACCGGGAGCAAAGGTAACGGTCAAGGGAGGTACAAAGTTTTATCTTTCTGCGCCTCTGACACAGGCAGAAGATACCGCAGAAGTATTTGCTACAACCATGGCAGGTGGATTAAAGAAAGATTATTCTGCGTATAAACTGACAACGAATTCCAGTACTCAAGATCTTGCCTTTATTTTTGGAGAAGGTGTGGAAACAACAAATAAAGTAAGCCTGAATGTTACATGGACAAAGCAGGCGGAAATTGCGATTGTAAAAAATGATAAAGACACCGGAAATCATCTGGCAGGAGCCATCTATGGTGTTTACCGTGATAAGGAGTGCTCAGATCTGATCACGCAGATGCCTGAGACAGATCAAAAGGGCGCTTCTAAAGTAACCATCGAAAAAACACAGGATGCTGTGTATGTAAAAGAGATCCAGCCACCGGCAAATTATCAGGCAGATCCAACTGTTTATCCAGTAGATGTCAATATCGGTAAAACAAGTACAAAGAATGTTCTGAATGAACGTACTTATGCAAAGATCCATCTGATCAAAGAAGATGCAGAAACAGGGGCAAATCCACAAGGAGATGCGACTTTAAAAAGTGCGGTGTATGGCCTCTATGCGAGAGAAAACATTGTACATCCGGATGGAACAACAGGAATTGTCCATAAAGCCGGTGATCTTGTATCTACCTTAAAAGTAGATCAGAAGGGAGATGCGGTGGTAAAAGACCTGTATCTTGGAAAATATTTTGTAAAAGAGATCCAGGCGCCGGAAGGATATCTGTTAGACGAGACAGAGCATGATGTGGAATGTTCTTATGAAGGTGGCACAGTTCCAACGATAGAACGTACTGTGAAATCAACAGAACTTGTTATGAAACAGCCGTTCCAGATCATAAAAGCTGCGAACAATGGACAAACGGATGCAGATCTGTTAAAAGGGGCAGGTTTCAGCGCTTACTTAAAGAGCAGTCTGGAGAAAAAAGAGGATGGAAGTTATGATTTCTCCCATGCAGAGCCAGTCATTCTTACAGCAGATGGTAAAACGGAAATGTTCACAGATGAGAAAGGGTATGCGTGCAGTATTCCACTTCCATATGGAACGTATATTGTACGAGAAACAACCACGCCTCATAATTATAAACCGGTAGAGGATTTTGAGATTACCATCCGTGAAAACAATCCGGATAAACCGCAGGTTTGGAAGGTACTGTTGGACAAAGAATTTTCCGCAAAGTTAAAGATCATCAAAAAAGATGATGAAACAAAGAAACCGGTATTAGTAGCCGGCACAGAATTTAAAATTTATGATCTGGACCATAAGAAATATGTGGAACAGGTAACAACCTATCCTACGGTCACAGTCCATAAATCTTTCTTTACGGACAGCCAGGGATACTTGATCTTACCGAAAAACCTAGAGATCGGGCACTATCGTATTGAAGAAGTGACAGCACCGGATGGATATGTTGTGAACAAAAACTATGTAGAGATCACCGTGGATTCGGATACTGCCTATGAAGTAGATGGAGTAAGTGGAGATGTGATCATTGAAGTTTCCTATGAAGATCAGCCGGTAAAGGGAAATCTTGTTGTGTATAAGAAAGGTGAGATGCTTTCCGTTTTTGAGAACGACTTTATCTATAAAGAACAGTACCTTTCCGGGGCGGAATTTGAAGTGCGTGCTGCAGAGGATATCTGCACTCCGGACCATCAGAAAGATGCAAATGGAAACCGTATCGTACTTTATGCAAAGGATACGCTTGTGACAACGATCACAACGGGAGAGAGTGGAAAAGCTGTAGCAAAGGATCTGCCGCTTGGAAGATACTATGTAGTGGAAACAAAGGCACCGGAAGGATTTGTATTAAATCCGGAGCCGGTAAAGGTTGCATTAACTTATCAGGATCAGGATACACCGATCGTTGAAGCAGAAGCAATCGTAGGAAATGACAGACAGAAAGTCGCTATTTCCGTAGAAAAGCAGGATGCAGAAAATGGACAGGTATTATCTGGGGCTGTATTTGGCATCTATAATAAGAAAGATATCCGGGCAAATGGGAAAGTTCTTGTGAAAGCAGATACCTTATTACAGGAAATGACATCCAATGAGAACGGTATGGCAACATGCACCCTGGAGCTTCCATTTGGAGAATACTATGTAAAAGAATTGAAAGCGCCGGAAGGATTTGTTTCTTCGGATGAGGTGCTGGAATTTGTTGCAGAGTATCAGGGACAGGAGACAAAGATTGTTTCCTTACAGGCCGTAAAGAAGAATGAATCGACTACAGCAGAGTTTACAAAGTCTGATCTGACTACAGGCGTAGAGCTGGAGGGTGCAAGCCTGAAAGTGATTGATAAAGATGGAACAGTAATTGATGAATGGACTTCCGTAAAAGGGAAGCCACATGTGATCAAACGTCTTGCAGTAGGGGAAACTTATATTCTTCATGAAGAATTTGCTCCATACGGTTATCTGAAAGCAACGGATGTGACATTTACGGTCAAAGATACTGCTGAAGTACAGAAAGTGGAAATGAAGGATGAGGTTCCAAAAGGGCTTCTGATCATCAACAAAAAGGGAGAATTTTTAGAGAAGATCACTCTTCTGGATAATGTGAAAGGAACGGTAGAACATTTCTTTGAATATATCACAGGAAACTTAAGTAAAGTCACCTTTGAAGTCTATGCTGCAGAAGATATCAAGGCTGCGGATGGCGTAAGTGCAGATCATTATAAGAAAGATGAGCTGGTAGGCACGATCACAACCGATGAGAAGGGGATCGCAAAAATGGAAGACCTTCCGGTAGGAAAATATTATGTGAAGGAAGTGAAAACGGCACATGGTTTTGTACTGGATGGAGAGCCTAGATTTGTGGATCTGACCTATCGCGATCAGGATACGCCAGTGGTTACCTTTGATGAAGAATGGCAGAACAACCGCCAAAAGATAAAAGTAACGGTCCTTAAAAAAGAAAAGGAAACAGAACGTATGCTGGAAGGTGCGATCTTCGGCTTATTTACAAAAGAAGATATCAAAGGCAGAGATGGAAAAGTCCTGATGGAAGCCGGAACGTTGATCGAGCAGAAAACAACGGATGAAAATGGACAGATCCTTTTCAAAGCAGATCTTCCAGTGGATGGAACCTATATCGTAAAAGAAATCTATGCACCGGATGGTTTTGTGACATCGAATGAAGAAAAGGAATTCAGTTTTGAGTATGGAAAACCAGAAGAAGCTGAGGTTTCCTATGAGTTTGTTTTTGAAAATGAGCCGACAACGGTAGAACTTACGAAAACAGACCTTACCACAGGAAAAGAACTTCCGGGAGCTCATCTGAAGGTGACAGATGAAGATGGAAATGTAATTGAGGAGTGGGTATCTACAGATAAAGCCCATGTGATCAAGGAGCTGACAGTTGGAAAATCCTATACGATGACAGAAACAAAACCGGCAGATGGATATGTAACTGCTGAGAGTATTACCTTTACAGTAGAAAATACTGCAGAAATCCAGAAACAGGAGATGAAAGATGATGTGACAAAGGTGTTGATCTCGAAACAGGATATTGCAGGAAAAGAACTTCCAGGTGCAAAACTTACGATCTTAGATGAAGATGGAAAAGTGGTAGAAAGCTGGACATCTACAGAAGAGGCACATTATATAGAGATGCTTCCAATCGGAAAGTACACGCTCAGGGAAGAAACGGCACCGGAAGGTTATCTGGTTGCAAAGGATGTGGAATTTGAAGTAAAAGATACCGCCGAAGTGCAGAAGGTTGTTATGGTTGATGAGGAAAAACCAAAAGAAAGCACTCCGGAAGGTGGAAAACCTTCTAAAGATGCACCGAAGACTGGGGATAACACCAACTTGCTGTTATGGCTGATCGTGCTTGGAATGAGCTTAAGTGGAGTGGTAGTCCCTGGAAGAAAAATAAAGAAGAAATAATGTAAGGGAAAGCGTTCATGGAAACCTGAGGGAATCTGTGAACGCTTTTTTTGTTAGGAGGAACATGAGAATGGACAGGAGAAGAGATAAGAACCTGATCGTGGAACCAAATGCAGCAATGCCGGGGAGAAAATACAGTGAAGAAAAACCCTGGTCTTGTAAATATTGCTACTGGTGGGGAGGGAGAAAAAAGGGCTGCATTGAGAAGCAGTGTTATTATTTGCTTCCCTCAAAGGATCAAGGGAAGAAAGGGAGTGGTTAATTGCAGGATGAAGTGAATGAAAAAATCATAGCTCTGTGTGTCCAGACAACCCGGATGAGTACCGGCGTGCTAAAAGCATCTATGAGAAAATTTCTGGATGGAATGAGCAGACAGAAACAGAAGCGGGTACAGGTGAAACAGGCTGTCAAAACAGGAAAAGCACAGGAAAAGGGCAGAGAAAAAGAAAGAAAAAGACAGGAGATGAAAAAGCCTCATGGAAAGCAGACCATAAAACAACTGATTGCACAGGGAGCACAGCTAACGAATATCCAGATCACGGATCAAAATATCAAATCTTTTGACCGGGTAGCCCGGAAATATGGGATTGATTATAGTCTGAAAAAGGATTCCCATGTGGAACCGCCATTGTATCTGGTGTTTTTTAAATCGAAAGATGTAGATGTGATGACGGCTGCATTTAAAGAATATGCAGGCATAGAGCTGGATCAGTCTAAAAAGAAAAAGCCTTCTGTCCGAAAGAAACTGCAGAAGACACAGGAGAAGAAAGCAAAACATCGTCAGAGAGTCAAGACGAAGCGGAAAGTCAGAGGGCAGGAACGATGATCCGGGAAAAGATGCAGAATATCCAGATGAAGAGAGTGGTGATATTAAGTATTCCGTATCTGATCATCTTCTATCTTGCAGATAAATGTTTTTGGCTATACCGCCATTGCATTGGTGACAGTATGATTGAAAAAATCGGTGTGATGCTGATGCATTTCCAACTGGCATTTACCAACTGGCTCCCAAGTTTCCATATGCAAGATCTATTAGGAGGATTGGTGACCGCCCTTATCTTTCGGTTGATCTTGTATTATAAAGCGAAGAATGCGAAGAAGTTCCGTCATGGAGAAGAGTATGGATCGGCCAGATGGGGAAACCGGAAGGATATCGAGCCATTTGAAGATCCGGAGTTTGAAAATAACATCATTCTGACCGATACAGAACGGCTTACGATGAACAGCAGGCCAAAGGCTCCAAAATATGCCAGAAACAAAAATGTTATTGTAATTGGTGGTTCAGGATCCGGTAAAACTAGATTTTACGTCAAACCCAATCTGATGCAGATGACAGATCATGTATCCTATGTGGTCACTGATCCAAAGGGAACGATCATTGTAGAATGCGGAAAGATGCTGGTAAATGGCGGCTATCGGATCAAGGTGCTGAATACGATCAATTTTAAAAAGTCCATGCACTATAATCCATTCCATTACATTCGTAGTGAGAAAGATATCCTAAAACTGGTGAATACCATCATAGCAAATACAAAAGGGGAAGGAGAAAAATCTACGGAGGATTTCTGGGTGAGTGCGACTCGTTCGCAGACGGTAAAAAGTCTGCGCACGAGCAACGGTTTTCCGTTGTTCGGAGAACTGGTAGTTTGATAGGTGGAATGACGGGGTAACGCCCTGAAACGCCTACCCTTGATGGGCGTGCATTAGCTGTAATGGCTGGTGTACGAAGCCCCATGACAAAGGCTGAGAGTAACCGTAACCACTGCCTAAAGTGGTCGAAAGCGGTCTGGAGGCAGACTGTGTTACCTATAAGCCGAGAGTCTATAAGATACCTATGGTTAGAATGTTCGCTTTGGCGGGCGGACTGACGAACCTGCGAATGTACAGGTCTAAAAGAAGACCACGCAGAAATGTGTGGGTGCGTTAATGCGCAGTCGGTGTGGTTTAGTAGAAATTGATCCTACGAACGACCATGCTGTGTTACAGGCACAGGCAAGCCGACAGGTCTATAGTAGGAACCTACGGGTATGTATGAACAGATAGAACTATCGGAACGAGGAAAGGCAGCAGATTCCGCAAGGAATAGTCTGACGAAAAACAATAAGCAGACGAACTGCTGCTGAAAAGTAGTGGTCGAACCTATGATGTGCTTGCGTTATGTGAGCTACGGAGGAATGGCCACAAGTCGGTTGAGATAAGCAGGCATTATTCAATCCAACATAAGGATTCGAGTAAGACCAAAAGGGTCACTTTCGCAAAAAGGAGGTGATGCCTTATGCCAAAGAAAAACAAAACTCTATGTGTAGATGACTTACGTCATGCCGAGTATTACGGTATGCAGCCAGTTTTTGATGAACTCTATCATCGAAGTTTGGAGGGAGAAAATTTTACCGACCTTATGGATTTAATTCTGAGCCGGGACAACATTCTTCTGGCATATCGGAACATCAAAGCAAACGGAGGAAGCTACACAGCAGGAACAGACAACAAAAACATCAGTGACATCGGGTGTTTACCGCCCGAAACAGTTGCAGAGAAAGTGAGGTTTATTGTCACAGGAAGTCAGCACGGATACCGCCCAAAGCCGGTAAGACGCAAAGACATTCCGAAACCAAACGGAAAAACCAGACCGTTAGGTATTCCCTGTATCTGGGACAGGCTGGTACAGCAATGTATCAAACAGGTCATAGAGCCAATCTGCGAAGCGAAATTCAGCGACAACAGTTACGGCTTTCGCCCGAACCGTTCCGTGGAACACGCCGTGCAGAAAACTTACACCATGCTTCAACGCATGAACCTGCATTATGTGATTGAGTTTGATATAAAAGGATTTTTCGACAACGTAAATCACAGCAAGCTAATGCGGCAAATATGGGCAATGGGAATACACGACAAGCAGTTGATTTTTATTATCAAGCGGATTCTGAAAGCACCGATTAGAATGCCAGACGGCACTACACTCATTCCAGACAAAGGCACTCCGCAAGGCGGTATCATTTCACCGTTGCTTGCCAATATCGTGCTGAATGAACTGGACAAATGGGTTGAGAGCCAATGGCAGAACCACCCTCTTGTAAAGGAATACGGGTATGAGAGGAAAATCAGAAACTCGATTACTTTTGACCGGAGCAAGGCATTCCTCAAAATGAGGAAAACAGGGTTGAAAGAAATGTATATCGTGAGATATGCAGATGATTTCAGAATTTTCTGCCGGAATAAAGAGGACGCTTTGAGAACGAAAGAGGCTGTAACGGCATGGATAACCGAGAGGCTGAGGTTGGAGGTATCGCCAGAGAAAACAAGGATAGTCAATGTTAGAAAACGCTATTCAGAGTTTCTTGGGTTTAAGATACGAGTCAGACCGAAAAGCAGGAAGTACATCGTGCAATCTCATATCTGTGACAAAAAGTTGGAACTGGAAAGGCAAAAACTGGTGGAACAGGCGAAACGAATTGCCCGACCTTCAGAGGGAAAAAGACCTTTGGACGAAATACGGCTGTACAATTCAATGGTTCTGGGAATACAGAATTATTTTCAACTTGCCACCTGCATCAGCATTGATTGCAGGAAAATCCACAGACAGGTCATGACAGTTTTAACAAATCGGCTCAATACAGAAACCGGGTGCAGACTTGTTCGAGAGGGCGGCGCAATGACCGAGAGCGAAAAAGAACGGTTTGGAAAGTCGGCAATGATACGGTATGTATCTGGAATCGACCAACCTATCTACCCTATCGCATACATCAAGAACAAGATACCGATGGCAAAGAAAGCGGCGGTTTGCAGTTACACGGTAGAGGGACGGGCATTGATACACACGAACCTAAGTATGAACTCATCTGTTCTATCAGGTTTGAGGAATCAACCGTCTATGGGGCGAAGCACAGAACTTACTGACAGCAGGATTTCACTATTCTCGGCTCAACGTGGAAAATGTGCGCTAAGTGGGGAACTCTTTGAAAATGCGGCTGACATAGTATGCTGGCTGAAAACACCGGCAGAATTGGGCGGCAAGGAACGCTATCGAAATATGATTTTGTTCCATAATAGATTTCTTCCACTCCTGCAAGAGTGTCCTAAGAATGAGCTAAAAGAGATAGCCGACACGCTCAAGGCAACAAAGGAACTGATGTTAAAAGTGAACAGTCTGCGCCAGCAGGCTGGTTTGTCCGCAATAGAAAACTAACATTTCATTTGGTGATTGATTAAATGCTTGTGAAAACAACCGATGGAACGCCGGATGCGGTGAAAGTCGCACGTCCGGTGTGGAGTGGGGGAAAATCCGGCGATAACTTCAAAGGATTACCTATCACTATAAGCGGAACGCCTTCTGTACTCTGCCCTGATTGGTTACATCTGGTATGAAGCACCGGAAGAAGAACAAAATTTTTCTACTCTTCTGGAATTTATCAATGCCAGTGAAACGAGAGAAGACGATGAGGAATTTAAAAATGCGGTAGATGAACTGTTTGAAGAATTGGAAGCAGAAAATCCGGAACACTTTGCAGTCAGACAATACCGAAAATATAAGTTGGCGGCAGGAAAAACAGCAAAGTCTATCCTTATTTCCTGCGGCGCCAGACTGGCTCCTTTTGATATCCAGGAACTTCGGGAGATTATGTCCTATGATGAGATGGAGCTGGATATGATCGGGGATCAGAAGACAGCAATGTTTGTCATTATCAGTGATACTGATGATACTTTCAACTTTGTGGTGGCGATCATGTACACACAGCTTTTTAATCTGCTCTGTGATAAAGCAGATGATGAGCATGGTGGAAGACTTCCGTACCATGTGCGATTACTGCTGGATGAGTTCAGTAATATTGGTCAGATCCCGAAATTTGATAAACTGATCGCAACGATTCGAAGCCGTGAGATCTCCGCCTCTATTATTTTACAGTCGCAGAGTCAGTTAAAAACCATTTATAAGGATGCTGCTGAAACCATCACGGGGAATTGCGATACCGTATTATTTCTTGGAGGAAAAGAAAGTTCCACGTTAAAGGAAATCTCGGAAACGCTGGGAAAAGAGACCATCGATCTTTACAATACCTCTGATACCAGAGGGACAAGCCAGTCCTATGGTTTGAATTATCAGAAGACAGGGAAAGAATTGATGAGCCGGGATGAGCTGGCTGTAATGGATGGAAATAAATGTATTTTGCAGCTCCGAGGTGTTCGGCCATTTCTCAGTAACAAATATGATATCACAAAGCATAAGAGATATAAGGAATTGTCGGATGCGGATAAAAGGAATGCGTTTGATGTGGAAAAATACCTAGAGCATAAGCTAGTCTTTTCGCAGGATACAGAATTTGAAGTGTATGAAGTAAATGTAACAGAAGAGGATGTGAAAGCAGTGATAGAGGAAGAAGTAAACTAAAAAGAGTATCTTTTGAGCTAGAAATGTGATATGTTTTTATAAAGACAAATTTGTAGTGGTGATTACATTGGAGGAAAATATGGAAAAGTACTATAAGTTATATATTTTAATGGAAAATAAACTATTTAGTAAATTTGGTGAGAGAAAATACATTGAGTTAAATAAAGCATATTATACACAAGACCCACATTATAAACTTTGTTTTGCCAATATAAATCATATACTGGATTATAAATATGAGCATGGACTAGTTGTTTGTGATGTTGAACCCGTGTCTGAAGTTATACACAGTACACTTAGCTCAAAAGTAGAATCGGCATGTGTGGGTATAATTCCTAGTAATCCGAGATCCATTTATTCGCCTGAATTCATACAGGAACTAATTAACGATGGGAATAAAGAGGCTTGGTCACATGTTTCAGATGAATCATATGTAATAGGAACAATAGAGCACTCTAAAGAAGGAATGTGTTATGACGTAAATCTGAGTTATGAATTAAGTAAAGCATTACATCTGTTATTATTAGACATTTATGATAATGACGAGTTAAATAAATGGTTTGAGTATAGAAGAACAAGATTTAATTACAATGATATCTTAAAAAAGATAAAAAGTGATCAAATTAGTAGGAAGATAGTAATTGATGCATGGAATGTGTATGCTCCGTGTAAAAAAAGTAAATTATTGAAAATAGTCAGCTTTTTTTCTTGTCAAAGAATGCTGTACAACAAATTCCATTTTATTGAATTGAAGAATGTGAAATAAGTGTTAGAGCATGTAGATATCCATCTATGTGCTCTTTTTTTGCGTTTTTTTTAGAAAAAGTCCTGATGATCAGGCAGAAAGGAGAAGGAAATGAAGATAAAAATAAGATCACCTTGCAAATAAAACAGGGAAAAAAAGAGGTCTGAATAATAGGGAAAGGAGAGAGGAAACGCTGACAGACCATAGAAACAGCGTTTATTCAGAAAAGAATATGGGATTTTTCGGAAGTGCAATTACAATCTTACAGACATTAGTCGTAGCGATTGGTGCAGGTCTTGGTGTCTGGGGAGTCATCAACCTGATGGAAGGTTACGGAAATGATAATCCTGGTGCTAAATCACAGGGAATTAAGCAGCTTATGAGTGGCGGTGGTGTGATCCTGATCGGTACACAGTTGATTCCGCTTTTGAGTGGATTATTTGGTTAAAAGAAAGGAGTAGAGATCCATGTTCAATCAAATTTTTGATGCGATTGAGGAATGGATGAGGGAACTTCTAACAGGTATGATCAGTTCTAACCTGGACCGTATGTTTACGGATGTCAATCAGAAGACAAGTGAGATTGCGGGCCAGGTTGGACAGACGCCACAAGGATGGAATGGCAGTATCTTTAGTATGATTGAAGGACTGTCTAATTCAGTCATCATGCCGATTGCAGGTATCATCATAACATTTGTACTGTGTTATGAACTGATCTCCATGCTGACAGAACGAAATAATATGCATGATATTGATACATGGATGTTCTTTAAGTATTTTGTAAAAATGTGGATCGCCGTTTATCTGGTAAGCAATACGTTTACCATTACGATGGCGGTCTTTGATGTAGGACAAAACGTCGTAAACTCGGCGGCAGGGCTGGTTTCCGGAGATACATCCATTGATATCAGCTCTGCGATCACAGATTTATCTACTACATTGGAAAGCATGGAGATCGGAGAACTTGTGATATTGGCATTGGAAACTTTGATCGTAAGTTTCTGTATGAAGATCATGTCTGTACTCATTACGGTTATCTTGTATGTCCGTATGATAGAAATTTACCTTTATACCTCAGTTGCACCGATCCCGTTCGCAACGATGAGCAACAGAGAGTGGGGACAGATCGGAACGAATTATTTCAGAGGACTCTTTGCCCTGGCATTCCAGGCATTTCTGATGATGGTATGTGTTGCTATTTATGCAGTATTAGTGGCAGGCATCCAGTTTTCAGATAATCTGAGTTCCTCATTATTTGGTGTAATGGCATATACGGTGATCTTATGTTTCAGTCTGTTCAAGACAGGATCACTTAGTAAGTCAATCTTTAATGCACATTAAAAAGAAAGGAAGTGAAACACATGGCGTATGTGAGTGTGCCGAAAGATTTAACGAAGGTAAAGAATAAAGTGGCATTTAATCTTACGAAAAGGCAATTGATCTGTATTGGCATTGGAGCAGCTATGGGAATTCCCTGTTATTTTCTCTTTAGAAATGCTCTTGGAATCAATAATGCTGCAGTCCTTATGGTACTTATGATGCTGCCGGCCTTTTTGTTTGCCATGTATGAGAAAGATGGAATGCATCTGGAAGACGTATTGATGCATGTGATCCGGGTTAAATTTATCCGGCCATCTGTCAGAAAATATGAAACTGAAAACTATTATGAATCGGATCCAGATGGAGAAGATCAGAAAACGATGAGAAAGGAAGAGAGGAAAGGGGGAAAAAGCGGTGGTAAGAAAAAGAAAAAAGGCCGCAAATAAAAAGACGAATGGAAAGAAGGATGTAAAGAAACTTACCGTTCAACAGACCATTGCCTACAAAGAAATGGGAAGGGATGGTATTTGCAGGGTGCAGGGAAATGTCTATTCCAAATGTATCCGGTTTTACGATATCAACTATCAGTTAGCACAGAATGAAGATAAGAATGCGATCTTTGAAAACTGGTGTGATTTCCTGAATTATTTTGACAGCAGCATCCATTTTCAGCTCAGTTTTATCAATCATAAGAGCAGCATGAAAGAATTTGAGCAGGTGATCAAGATCAGTCCCCAGGGAGATGCTTATGATGATATCCGTATGGAATATGCCAACATGCTGAAAAAACAGCTTGCAAGAGGAAACAATGGTTTGGTGAAAACGAAATACATCACCTTTTCCATTGAAGCGGAAAATATCCGGGAAGCAAAACCGAAGCTGGAGCGTATCGAATCCGATATCCTGAATAACTTTAAGATCCTTGGTGTGATGGCATATCCTCTGAATGGGGAGGAACGATTGCGGATCCTGTATGAAACCTTTAATCCGGATTCTACGGTGGATTTCCAGTTTGATTATGGTTCTATGGTCAAAACGGGATTAAATACAAAGGACTATGTGGCTCCTACCAGTTTTGTTTTTAAGGATGGGAAGACGTTCCAGATGGAAAATACGATGGGGGCGGTTTCTTATTTACAGATCCTTGCTCCGGAGCTGACAGACAAGATGCTGGCAGAGTTTTTGGATATTGATAAGGACTTGATCGTAAATCTACATATTCAGTCTGTGGATCAGATGAAAGCGATCAAGCTGGTAAAAAGTAAAGTAACGGATATCAACAGAATGAAAATTGAAGAGCAGAAAAAGGCAGTAAGAGCAGGGTACGATATGGATATCATTCCGTCGGATCTGAATACCTATGGAGGGGAAGCAAAACGGCTTTTGGAAGATCTGCAGTCACGAAATGAGCGTATGTTCCTTGTAACAGCGCTCTTTTTAAATACAGCAAAAAGCAAACAGGAATTGGAAAATGCGATCTTTCAGACAGCCGGTATCGCACAGAAATATAATTGTATGTTAAAGCGTCTGGACTATCAGCAGGAAGAAGGCTTGATGAGCAGCCTTCCCCTTGGAGTCAGCCACATTCCGATAAAAAGAGCGCTGACAACGACCAGTACAGCGATTTTTGTACCATTTACCACACAGGAATTATTTATGGGCGGCGATTCTTTATATTATGGACTGAACGCTACCAGCAATAACCTGATCATGGTAGACAGGAAGAAGTCGAAAAATCCAAATGGACTGATCCTCGGTACGCCCGGATCAGGAAAATCCTTTGCGGCAAAAAGGGAAATGACAAACGTATTTTTTACGACCAATGATGACATTATCATTGGAGATCCGGAAGGCGAGTATTATCCATTGGTCCATGCGTTGGGAGGACAGGTCATCCATATTTCCCCAAACAGTAAGGATTACATCAATCCGATGGATATCAACATGAATTATTCTGAGGATGATAATCCGCTGGGAGTAAAATCTGACTTTATTTTATCCCTTTGTGAATTGATCATGGGAAGCCGGGATGGGATTGAAGCAGAAGAAAAGTCTGTCATTGACCGATGCCTTCCGCTTGTATATCAGAACTATTTTTCTGATCCGAAACCAGAAAATATGCCAATCCTTGGAGATCTGTATGATTGTCTCCGCAAACAGAAAGAACCTCAGGCACAGAGGATTGCCACAGCTCTGGAAATCTACGTCAACGGATCTTTGAAAGTGTTCAATCACCAGACCAACGTAGAACTGAATAACAGAATTGTCTGCTTTGATATCAAGGAGCTCGGAAAGCAGTTAAAAAAACTTGGAATGCTCATCATACAGGATCAGGTGTGGAACCGGGTGACTGTCAACCGTGGCGTAAAATCTACCTGGTACTATATCGATGAATTCCATCTCCTTCTGAAAGAAGAGCAGACGGCATCTTATTCGGTAGAGATCTTCAAGAGGTTTAGGAAGTGGGGCGGAATCCCGACTGGAATCACGCAGAATATAAAGGACCTCCTTTCCAGCCGGGAGATTGAAAATATTTTTGAAAACAGTGATTTTATTTTGATGTTAAATCAGGCTGCAGGTGACCGGCAGATCCTGGCAAAACAATTAAATATTTCACCGTATCAGTTGTCTTATGTTACGAATTCCGGGGAAGGGGAAGGACTTCTCTTTTATGGGACAACGATCATTCCGTTTAAGGATAAATTTGATAAGTCGCTGAAGTTATATTCTCTCATGACAACAAAGCCGGAAGAAGTGGAACAAAGAGAAAAGGAAGGAGGCGGAAGTCTTGGCAGGGAAAGAACTGAAAGGAAGAGAGAAAATTGTAAGTAAAATGACAAGAGACGGTCTGACGGAAGAAAATCTGGCAGATGGTTCTGTAAAAGATATCAGCCATAAAAGCCGGGGCAGACCGCCGGAAATGCAACAGGACTTTGTTTTTGACCGGGAAAAGAAGAAAGACAAGCTGTCAGATGGACAAAGCGAGGAACGGAATCTGCAAAAAAAGCAGATCCGAAACTCCTCTTTGCGAAAAGAAGCAATATCTGAGGAACCTATTTTAGAAGAATCTGTGTTAGACAGAGAGGGAGCTGGGGAGAAAAACGTTTCTGGAGAATTCCCAAAATACAAGAAAAAGTTTCGGGAACATGCACAGATACCGGAAGATGACTCCTTGACCGGACAGAAGAAAAAAATCCGGAAAAAGCAAATCCAAAAACAGATGAGAAAAGAGCAGACAAAATCCGGAAGGTTATCCTTTGATGATGAGGAAAATCAGATGGTAAAAGGTTCGGGGATGAAACCGGGCAGAACCATTGGAAGGTATGCGGTAAGGGATGCAGTTTCAAAAGGGATATCGGATCCAGAAGAGGAGGAGCAGGATGTTGCAACGGAAACGGTTCAGTTTGCAGAAAGAGGGACGGAAACAGCGGTAAGAGGTCTGCGCTATGCACAGCTTCGGAGCCAGCGTGCAGATGTAAAGGCAAACCGGAGAGGATATCATCTGGATGAAACCGGAGAAAAGTTAAAATTTGGTATGAGTGACAGCATGGGGAAAGCAGGGGCGGAGGAAACGGCCAAAAAGTCGGAAGAGAAGAAAAGGGTTCTGAACCGCTTTTTCCAGAGAAAACGATATAAGGATGCCTATCGGGCTGCCAGAACAGGAAAATCTGCAGGCAGTGCAGGTGGGGCGGCAACTGTTGCCGGCGTTGAGAATATAACCGTGAAAGCGAAGATCGCATTAAAAGAGATTGTGAAGCGGAATCGGGCTGTATTTTTTGGCGCCGGTATTTTTGTGCTCTTATTTCTGATTGTGGCAGTATCTTTGGGAAGCTGCAGCGCTTCCATACAAGGGGGCGGCTCTGTGATCGAGATCACCACATATCCAGGAACAGATGAAGATATCTATGCGGCTGAGAACTACTATGTTTCTTTGGAAACGGCTTTGAACCAGCAGATCAATGAGATGGAAACTACCCATCCGGACTATGATGAATACCAGTACAACGTAGGCGAGATCGCTCATAATCCGTATCATCTGATCTCCTATCTGACAGCAAAATATGGGGATTGGAAATTTGAAGATATCAAGGATGAATTACAGGCTTTATTTGAAGCACAGTACAGCTTGGATACAGAAAGTAAAACAGAAACCGTGACAAAAACGAAGACAGTACGGGTAGGGGAATCCTTAGGGAACGTAGTTACCAGCGGTTACTGTAATTGTTCGATCTGTTGCGGACAATGGTCAGGCGGTCCTACAGCAAGTGGCGTTTATCCAACCGCAAACCATACGATCGCGGTAGATGCTTCTGATCCATTTGTTCCGATGGGAACAAAGATTGTGATGAATGGCGTGGAATATACCGTAGAGGATACAGGAGCCTTTGCAAGATATGGGGTGCAGTTCGATGTTTACTATGATAATCATAGTGCAGCATCCGCACATGGCCATAAGACCTGGGAAGCGTTTATTGCGGATAGTAACGGAAGCAATGAAGTGACGGTAACGAATACAACAACGAAAAAGATTCTGTATGTAACCTTAGGAAATACAGGATTTGATGCAGTCGCAAGAGCCAATCTGAATGAGGAACAGATGATCCTATACAATGCTTTAAATACCACCTATGGAAACAGAAATTACTTGTGGGATATAGGAAATATCTCTACAGGCTCCGGTTCAGACGGAATGAGTTATGAGATACCTCCGGAAGCATTACAGGATGAAGAATTTGCCCGGATGATCCGGGAAGCTGAGAAATATCTGGGAGTCCCGTATGTATGGGGAGGATATTCTCCTTCTGGATTTGACTGTTCCGGATTTGTATCCTATGTGATCAATCATTGTGGAAACGGATGGAATCTGGGAAGGCAGACCGCAGAGGGATTGCGAAACAGTTGTACGTTTGTTTCTCCGGGAGATGCAAAGCCGGGGGATCTGATCTTTTTCCAGGGAACGTACAGTACGCCAGGAGCAAGCCATGTGGGTATCTATGTGGGAAATAACATGATGATCCATTGTGGGGATCCGATCCATTATTCCAATATCGGTACAGCATACTGGCAGCAACATTTTATGTGTTTTGGCAGATTGCCATAAGAAAAGGAGAGTGAAAGATTTGAATAAAAAAATCAAGAAATATATGGAGGAGATCCATAAGACAGAACAGAAGATCGCTGATCTTCAGCAGTATCTCAAAGGACTTCATGCTGCTTTAAAACAGGAAGAAGATAATGAGATGATCAAAAGCATCCGTGGAATGAAATTAGACAGTCATGCCCTGCATGATCTTCTGAATGGAATCCAGGAAGGAACCGTAAAATTTCAGGTCAGCCAGGAGTCTGAGGAAGAAGGAACAGGCTCCTTTGTATTTACAGAAAAGAAAGAGGAGGGACATCCGTATGGTGAAATGGAAAAAACTGAATAAGAAAGTGGCAGGAGTATTGTTAGGCGTTATGGTGCTTTTTTCCGCATCCACAACAGCCTTTGCATATGTGGATCCGTCGGCAGAGACGACAAATACAGAAGCGGCACAGACGGAGACGGTACAGAATGAAGAAACAGAAAAGCCGGCAGATAAGGGGATTCTGCCGGAAAATAATAAAACAGAGAAGAAAGAAGATGCTTTTACAGAACCGGGAAATGGGGAAGTCCAGGATGATATCCAGAATGGATCCAGTAAAGAATTCCTTACGATCACAACAAAGAATAACAATACCTTTTATCTTGTGATTGACCGTAGTTCTACCTCCCAGAATGTATATCTGTTATCTCAGGTAGATGAAAATGATCTGAAGGAATTTGTGGATCAGGAAAAAGGGCCGGCAACTGTCACACCCACTCCGCAGGTAGTCATCGATGAGAATAAGACCGAAGAAACCGGTAAAAAAGAAGAGGCAGCAAAGCCGGAAAAAGAGAAGATGCCACAAGCGAATATGGGAGCAATGGCAGCGATCCTTATTCTTGCGTTAGGTGGAGTTGCAGCTTATTACTACTTCAAGATCTATAAGCCAAAGAAAGAGGAAGAAGAGGATTTTGAAGAGGAAGGACTGGAAACAAGTGACGGATTGGAGATCATCAATGAGGATGAATTTGAAGACCGGGAAGAAGAAAATGAATAAAAAATAAAAAAATGAGTGGAACGCCCTGTATTTTTGGGGCGTTTCCTTTCGTTATATGAAGGAGGTAATAAGTTATGTATTTAGTAATTGCAGAAAAACCAAGCGTGTCCAAAGCGATTGCGGAAGTAATCGGGGCATCAAAAAAAGAAGAAGGGTATCTGGAAGGAAAGGGATGCATTGTCAGTTGGTGTTTTGGCCATCTTGCAGAATATGTTCCACCGGATTCTTATGATGAAAGGTTTACCAGATGGCTGTATGAGGATCTTCCGATCATCCCAGAGGAATGGAAACTGGTAGTATCCAAAGATAAGAAAGAACAGTTCTATATTTTGAAAAAGCTGCTGAACCGCCCGGATATCGAGTTTGTGGTAAATGCCTGTGACGCCGGACGGGAAGGAGAACTTATCTTTAAGCATGTATATGATCTGTCCGGAAGTAAAAAGCCGGTCAAGAGATTATGGATCAGTTCGCTGGAAAGTTCTTCGATCTTAGAAGGGATGGAACATCTGAAAGCTGGAGAAACCTATCATAATCTGGCAGAAGCGGCGGTTTGCCGGGCACAGGCAGACTGGCTTGTCGGTATGAATGCGACAAGAGCTTACACAACAAAATATTTTAAAAAGCTGACAGTAGGACGCGTGCAGACGCCGACACTTTCCATGCTTGTCGAAAGACAGAAGCAGATTTCAGGTTTCAAAAAAGAAAAATATTTTAATGTGGTTTTGGATTGTGATGGACTGATCGTAGAGAAGAAGAAAATCTTCGATGTGGAAGAAGCAGAAAGAGTGTGGAAAACCTGTCAGGGCAGTGATGCGATTGTGGAAAAAGTGGAGTCAAAGGAAAAGACGGTAAAACCGCCGAAACTGTATGACCTGACAACCCTGCAGAGAGAGGCGAACCGTATCTATGGAATGACTGCTCAGCAGACATTAAATGCGGCGCAAAGCCTGTATGAGCAGAAGCTGATCACTTATCCGAGAACGGACAGCCAGTATTTGACAAGTGATATGGAAGAAACGGCGAAACAAGTGATCCGTAAGATCTATGAGAAGTATCAATTGCTGGAACCGTTTGACCAGCCCAAAACACCGGAGGTAAAGAAGGTGCTGAATGACAAGAAAGTATCGGATCATCATGCAATCATTCCTACGATAGAACTTGCAGAATTTGACTTCTCTAAGTTAAGAGAATGGGAACAGAAGATTTTATTCCTGATCGCAGTACATACCGTAGAAGCAATGGAAGAAGATCATGTATTCATGGAGACAGAGGTGGAAGTACGATGTCAGGATGAGATTTTTAAAGCAAAAGGGAAAGTGGTCGAACAGATCGGTTGGAAACTGTATGAGGAATGCTTTAAGAATGATGACGGACTTGCCATAGAAAACCCGGCAGATGCAGGAAAAGACAGCATTCCCAAAGTAGAAGTAGACCAGAAGTTTTATAACGTATCGGCAGTGAAAACGGAACATTTCACATCGCCACCAAAGCAGTACAGCGAAGATACTCTCCTTGCGGCAATGGAAACTGCTGGAAATAAGGAATTCGATGAAGACACAGAAAAGAAAGGATTAGGAACTCCGGCAACAAGGGCAGGGATCATAGAAAAACTGATCGCTTCCCAGTATGCGGTACGAAAAGGCAAACAGATCCTTCCAACAGAGGACGGAATAATATTGATTGATATCTTACCGGATTTCTTGAAATCTGCCACCATGACAGCCGAATGGGAAAACCAACTGTTAGAGATGGAGCAGGGAAAGATGGCTCCTGGGCAGTTTATGACAGGCATCGAAAAGCTGATTTCCATGATGCTGAATCATTGTGACTCCATTCCGGAAGAAGAGACACGAAGATTCCAGAAAAAAGAGAGCTTGGGAACCTGTCCGGTCTGTGGCGGCCTGGTCTATGAAGGAAAGAAAAATTTCTATTGCGGTAATCGTGAATGTAATTTTTGTCTCTGGAAAGAAAACAAGTATTTACAGAGTATGGAAAAGGATATGGATACCAGGATGGCTGCTGAGCTTCTGAAGAATGGAAGTGTTCATGTGAAGGATCTGTATTCCAGAAAAAAAGATCTGTATTTTGAAGCAGATCTGCATATGGAAGCCGATGAAAACGGGAGAGTGACATTTTCATTATCTTTCCCGAAAAAGAAAACAACGAAGAAAAATAAGAGAAAATAGAAGGAGGAATAAGATATGGATTTTAATCAATTTGTTGACGAAGTAAAGGGAAGAATCAAACAGTTTCTTCCGATTGAATATGAAGGTGCCCAGGTAAAAATCGAAGAGATAAAGAAATTAAATGAGAATTATCTCGGAATCACGGTCTTAAAAGAAAATCAGGTAATCGCGCCGACCTTTAACCTGAATCAGTTATACGAAATGTTCCAGTCAGATCCACAGAATTCTATGGAAAACATTTTGAGAAATATTACGGAGCTGGTGCTTGATGCACCGGAACAGTTTGATCCGAAGAGCATCACAGAATATGAGACTGCAAAGGATAAGCTGTTCATCCGCGTATCTTCAGCAGAAAAAAATGAAGAAATGCTGCAGAACGTACCTCACCAGATGAGAGAAGATCTGGCAATTACCTATCATCTTGCAATCAGCATTGATGATATTGGGGTGGGTTCTACGATGATCACGAATGATATTTTAAAACGTTATGGGATCAGTGAGGAACAGCTTCATGCAGATGCCATGGAAAACAGTCCTAATGCCAGACCGGTTCAGGTGATGATTATGGGAAGTATGATCGAGCAGCTTATGGGAATGGGTTCTGAAACAATCATGAGGGACGAACCTGTTCAGAACATTGCAGAAATTATTTCAAAGGGAATGGGAATGGAAAGGGAGACTCCGATGTTCATTATCACGAATCCGCAGACAGTGGATGGAGCAGGTGTGATTTTTTATCCGGAAGTAATGGAGCAGATTGGGGAAGGTTTTCAGGGAGACTTCTTTATTCTGCCCTCTTCCACCCATGAAACATTAGTCATTCCGGATAATGGAACATTTGATTACCGGGTTCTGGAGGATATGGTCCAGACGATCAATGAAAATGAAGTCGCTCCGGAAGAACGACTTTCCGATCACGTCTATCATTATGATGTGAAAGACCGGGTATTTGAAAGGGCAGATAAATTTGAAGAGCGTCAGAAAGAGAAAACAGCTCAGCTTGGTAAAAATGAGCATACGGGAAAAGAGCAGAGTATGAAGCAGCCGAAAGCTAAGAAACATGAGATGGAATTATAGAAGTGTAGAGTCCGTATAACGATAAGATGGGAATCCCTCATACACACGGCTGTATGGGGGATTTTTTAAAAGAGAAAGAGAGGAAATGAATGAGCGAAGAATTGACAAAAACCAAATTACTTCCCATACAAGGGAAAGATATGGACAGTATCATGCAAAACCTGGAAACAGGAGTCGCAGAATTATTTACCAGTGAACGGTATCAGGAATATTTGAAAACAATGTCAAAATTCCATAATTATTCTTTTAATAATACGCTGTTGATCGCCATGCAAAGGCCGGATGCCACCTTAGTAACGGGATATCGAAACTGGCAGTCTATGGGCAGACAGGTAAAAAAAGGGGAGAAGGGAATCACAATTATCGCACCGGCGCCAATCAAAAGGAAAAAGGAACAGGCAGTATTGGATCAGGATCAGAAACCAGTCATCGATCCGGATGGAAAACCAAAGACGGAAGAGGTAGAGGTCACACTTCCTTGTTTCAAGGCGATCACAGTATTTGATATTGAACAGACCACAGGAGAACCGATCCAGACACTTGCTCCTGAAATCCTGACAGCGGCAGTAGAAGATTTTGATTTATTCCTGCAAGCAATCCGGGAAATCTCACCAGTACCGATACGATTCGATGCGATCGAAGGATCTGCAAACGGTTATTATCACAACCTGGATAAAGAAATCGTCATCAAAAAAGACATGAGCCAGAGCCAGACTTTAAAAACAGCAATCCATGAAACCGCACATGCAAGGTTACATGACAAGGAGATCATGGAAAGCCAGGGCATTGAGAAGGACCGGCTAACAAAAGAAGTGGAAGCAGAATCAGTTGCATATTGTGTGTGTTCTGCCTTTGAACTGGATACGTCAGAATACAGTTTTACGTATATTGCAGGTTGGAGCAGTGGAAAAGAAATGAGAGAACTGAAAGCCTCTATGGATGTGATCCGTAAGACAGCCGGAGAAATGATCGATGAACTGACAGAAAAAATAGAAATGATGCTGGAACAGAAACAAGAGAACCTTAGAATTGAAAATGTTGTTCAAAAAAGGGATATTTTAGAAGAAACGAGCTGTATCAGCTTCTATGCGGCAGAATGTTCAGAGTTTCCGGTATTAGGAGAAATTCATCATGATCTGAGTCTGCCGGAAGCTTTAGAAGCGTATGAGAAGATACCTGCAGAACGAATGAATGGGCTCAAATCCGTTGGATTTAACTTGCAGGAAGGAAGTGATTATGACGGAATGATGGATCTGATGGTTGCCGGAAGATTACAAAGAGAAATCTTAGATTCCATACCATTTTACAGGGAGAACAAGTTGGTGCAGGAAGCCTTGAAACGTGTAGAACAATATATCGACGAAAAGCCTCTGAATGTAGAGAAAACCAGACCAAAAGAAGAAAAAGGAGAGATACAAAAAAACAAATCTCAAAAAAGAAGGGAGGATATGAGCTTATGAGCAAAGTGAAATTTGAAGAAGATGAATTGGCGGTTGTGGCTCTTTTCCAGGAAAACACAAGAAAAGATACGATAGATATTTTGAAGGATACCTTAGAGGCATTGGAAGAAACGAAAGAAGATCCGTTGGAAGACGATCTGCTGGAAACGATTGCATCTACGATCAGTAAGTTACAGATGATCGAAGATAAATATTATTATTCCCTGGATCTGAATCGTTATCTAAATAACCTGGAGGATGATGCTTATGAAGAATGATCAATTTGCAGTTTACCGAGTAGACCGTAATTCGGAAGGGAGAGACCTTTGGCACCTTTCCTATCAGGAAGCGGTAAGCAGGAAACTTGCGATACGGATTGAATATTACCGGCAGATGGATATCAGGCCATTATTGCCGGGGGAGAATGCAATTGCTTTATGGAAACGCATGAAAGAGTCTTGTGAAGTCAGTGATGTGCTTGTACTGAATCAGAATGGGGAAATCCATTGTTATTATGTCAATGAAGATTATCCACAGCTTTTATCAGGGTTCATTCGATTAAACCCGTCAGGTACATTAGTCACGCTGGATACGGAAAATTACTGCATTAGTGGAAAGCCGGGAAACTGGATGGCTACGGATGATATCATCATTGACGGAAAACAGTTTTATCTTATGGAGCATCAGGAATATCACAGGCAGGTTGCCTATATCATCCTAGACAGTTATGGGAAGATGATCATGGAGGAATGTAATAATGGATTCGATGAAAAAACCAAACAGAAACTCCATGAGTTTATGAAAGCACCGGAACAAAGGGAACAGAAACATCAAAAAAATAGAGACAGGCTGGAACATTATCAGAAATTTTTTGAGAATGGAACTTATGAGAGAAGCTGGGAATCCGGAACAGAAGGAAATTATAATATGGTGGATGGCCAGGTAAACAATCTGAAAAGTGCAGAAGGGAAAAGAGTGGAAAGAAAGCCGGCACAAAGACTAGAACAATCCTCAAAAAAGAAACCAAAGAAAAGAGAGTCGGTGATCAAGAGATTACGGGAAAAACAGATTGCAATCGCTATGAAATCCGGAAAACCAGTACCGAGATATTTGGAGCAGGATATGGAGAGACGAAGAGGATAATTCAAAAAACAATAGAAAGATTTAGATAAAAGTGTTCTGTGAAAACGCATAAAGGCTTAGAAGGGGATGGCATTTCTCTTCTAAGAGAATAGTGATTTAAGAGGGTTTGTAAGCTTTACGTTTGACCGTGTATTTTGTGCTAAAAGCATTGCGCTTAAAGAATCACAAAAAGGCGGCATTTATTTGGAGATGCCTAAGTACAAAGAGTATGGAACAGGAGAATATGTACCATTTTTTGCTTTTAAAGATGGGGAATTCCGAAAAGTAGTTACGGAACAAGTCAAAAACGCTTACCCAAATATGGAAGATAAAATAGTGGATCTGGAAGAAAACTGGCGAGATGAGGAAGTTTATTATGACTTGAGTGTCATGCCGACTAAGGGAAATGAAACCTTTAAAGGGGAAGTGTCTATGAAACTGCAGGATGTGTTTGTAGTACACCAGATGCATATCATTTAGAGGTGGAATGGAAAAACTTTTGTGGGGATGCCACAGAAGGAGAATTCCTCAAAGAATGAGAGGGAGGATATTGCACATCCGATTGAAGCCAATTTTAAGCAGGAATTGGAAGTTGCCATTATGGAGGGATATCAGAGAAAATAGGAAGTAGCACAGAATCAGCGGCAGAATCGGACAGCCAGATGATTGACTGGAAATACGCTTGAAATATGAGAATCTTTTATAAAGGATAGTAATTTTCTGTAATTAGTGGTAAGATATAGAAATAATAAATTACGGAGGGTTGTTATGGCAAGAGGGCGGAAAAAAGCGGAAAATATCACTCTGGAGGAACAGTTGGAGGCGGTTGTAAAGCAGATTGAAGAAACAAAAGCAAATCTCAAAAATCTGCGTCAAAAGAGGAAAGAAATCGAAGTAAAGATAAAAGATGAGAAGAAGGAAAAACTGTATAAAGCGGTTGTGGCTTCAGGAAAGAGCATTGATGAGATCCTTGCTGTGATTTCAGAAGAAAAATAAGGAATGTATAACGAGCTGTCATTGTGGTATAAAACCATGATGGCAGTTTTTTACTTAGTGTCTGCTGATCAAACTGTTTTTGATTCAAAATCAGCAGTTTAATACGTTATCAGTCTCCAATACCAAATACAGATAGCAAAGTTTTAAAAGTAGTTAAAACTTTGCTATCTGTATTTCAATTCAAAATAAACAACCAAAAAATGGCAGTTTACAATCATTTCAATTTTTAAAGGAAATATATGCTAGAATACAATTACTAAATGAACCGGTCCACTTAGTAAAAGAAAATTAAATAAAAACAATTGAAAGGAATAAAGTTATGACAAGAACAAACGTATTAAGAAATCCACTTTTAAGAGCAAGAGGAAAATTTGATATTGAAACACCAGTTGTCAGTCTGGGAACTGAAATTCAGGAGCAGGAATTAGACACACAGGTAGGTGCAGGAACAATCACCATTACTGTTACAACTGTAACAATTACACCGACACCGTCTCATGGCTGTGGTGCAGTATACACAGTTTCATTGGAATGCACCGGTTCCAAATGCTAATGCATTCCAATGAAATAAGACGTAGTAACATTATCTTTTGAAAATGCATAATACTACCATTACATACTATCATAAAGTATATATAAAGTAAATAGCATTTTAAACTGAATTACAAAAAGGCAACCACCATTGCAAAAAAGTGATGGTGGTTGTTTAATAAGGAGTGAAAATATGGAAAATATATCAGATAGCAGGATATCTTTTGAAGATGTTCTTGAGTTTTGGAAATCATTCTTACCTACTTATGTCAGTAAAGAACAACTTATTAATGAAGTCGAAAAAATAACTGGTTATAATATAAATGAAATCGAGAAAAAATATACTTCCGAAAACCCAGAAAATGTCTCGAAATACTTCGATAGTAAATATACATGGGATAATGAAGATGGTTCCTTCTATCTGAGTAATAATATTTGGTTTGGTTTCTATGCACCAATTCTTAATATTTATTATACAGATTTATGCAATCATATAAACCACTCGAAAATTATTAGTAACAAAAAACAACTTATTAGATCAGTAGTTAATCAATTATTGGAAAAATGCAATCAGATTTCATTTAGAACATTGATTTTAGAAACTAATATTGCGAAAGAAGAAGGAAAACTTATAGGCGATGGACCAGTAGAGAAGGGGAAATATTTTTCAGAAATGATTTTAGCAGATAAGCAATATGTATTGCAATTATATCATATCTACCCAGAGCTTATACGTTGCTTAAAAATTCAAATAGAAAATAGAGTTAACTTTGTTAAAGAAGTTATTTTGAAGATAGAAGAAAATAAAATCTCAATAAAAAAACACTTTGGAGAGACAGGGTGTTTAGTGGATATATCCTTTGGAAAAGGCGATACTCATAATAATGGAAGAATGGTATGTAAACTTATTTTTGATAATATAAATTTGATTTACAAACCTAGAAGACTTGAAATGGAGGAACAATATGTAAAATTAGTTCAGTGGATTAACAGTCAACAGATTCCTGATTTTAAAAAACTTAAAGCTTGCAAATGCTTTAGTGAGAACTCTTGTGGATGGATGGAGTTTGTTACATATAAAAAATGCTGCACCGAGGAAGAAATTTGTGATTTCTATACTAGAATAGGTGAACTGCTGTGCTTATTGCATGTTTTAAATGGTAAAGATATGCATTATGAAAATATTATCGCAGACCGAGATCAACCTGTTCTGATTGATCTAGAAACTTTATTACATGCAGAATTGGTAATGGATAATGAAACTTTAAAATCATTAAACGGGCAAATAGGACAAGTGATATTGAATTCTGTAAATAGTATTTCATTATTACCTACATATATGACTGGAAAAAATAAGGATAAAGCAATAAATATTGGAGGCGTTTCTCAGGGTACTCCACAAATTGCTCCGTTTAAAGATTTATTTATAAAAAATTACGATACAGATGAAATACAGCTGGTATATGATTATGGTGTTATTGCTCCTGCCCAAAACAATCCAGCATTAAATAATAAAAATGTCAATCCGGAACAATATGCAGATTATATAAAAAAAGGATTTACATGTTTGTATAAATGGATGCAGCAAAACAAAGAAGAATTCACATTATTCTTCAAGAAAAACTTATATTGTAAACAAGTAAGACATGTTTTAAGACCGACAAATGTTTATTCAAGATTACTGAGTACAAGCTATCATCCGGATCTATTACATAACACGCTGGATAGATATGTATTCCTTATGTGGTTAAGATTTCAATTAGATGAGGAAATAAGAGAACAGGACATAGCCGCTTTAAAAATAGAGTATGATAGTCTTTCCAGAGGAGATATTCCATATTTCTTTACGTATACTGATTCAAAAAATCTATTTTCAGATAATGAATTTAAAATTGAAGACTATTTTACAAAAACAATTTGCGAAACTATCGAAGCAAAAGTTGAAAGTATTGGTACAGATGATTTCAGAAGACAAATGGCTTTTATTAACGCTAGCTACCGTTTCTCCGATAAAAAGCAACACCTAACACAAACTGTTTTTCAATCACCAGCAGTTTATCAGTCTGATTACAAAGTACTAAAAAAACATTTTACAGAAAAGGCTATTGAAATTGCAGATTTAATAAGTCGAAAAGCCATTTATGGAAAATCAGTACTGGGGAAACCTGCAGCTTCATGGATTGGGATAAGTATCACAAAATCAAAGGTAGATATGATGGGTCCAGCAGGAAACGATTTATATGATGGTAATAGCGGTATTGCTCTATTCTACGCTATTTTGTATAAAGTTACTGCAGACGAAAAGTGGTTGAATATGGTCTATATGGTTTTGGAACCAATTAAAGATGTACTTGACAATCCAGACGAGCATTTTGAGAAGTTTAATCTAGGTGCATTTAGCGGTATGTTTGGATGGCTATATGCAATGCAAAAAATCGCTGATGTTTTAAATGACACAAATATGTATTTATATATAGAGGATAAGCTTCCTAAATTGTTTGAACAGCTTTATAAATGTTCTAATTCCTCAGATGTGATTAGCGGGTATGCTGGTATCTTGTCACTAACTTTGTTCTGGCTCAAAAAAGATATTATTGAGGAAAATACAGCAAAACAGTTTTTTGTGTATATACTTAATAAAATATTGGAAAGTGCAGCTATAGATGACAAAACAAACGGTTACATGTGGGAAGGTGAATATAGCAGCTATGCACATGGTAATGCAGGCATTTCAGCTCAGCTTGCAAAATTATATGAGATTACAGGCGAGAGAAAAATACTGGGTATTATCCGAAAGTGTTTAGATTATGAACGTAGTCTCTTTGATTCAGAGCAAAAAGCATGGCTGAGAAGAAGCGGATCAAAAGAAATACAGTATACCTGGTGTAATGGTGCTATCGGTATCCTTTTAAATCGGATACAATTATTGGAATGTGGATATATAGACGAGTATATTGAGGATGAGCTACGCTATTTAGTCTCTATTTGTAAAGAACATAGTATGGGAAAAGGTATGTGTCTTTGTCACGGAGATGTAGGTAATATTCTTATAATAAAATATGTTGCAAAGTATTTGGGGGATACTGCTTTAGAAAATGAATGCATTTTAACTATGCAGTATTTTATGGAACACTCTTTAAACTTAGTTCAACTGGAGGAAGAAGAGGAATGGGGACTATTGACAGGAGCAGCAGGAATCGGTCTAGGTTTGCTAAGTACATTAGAAGATAATTTTGTTATAGATATATTGCGCCTAGAATAGACCGTGTTTATTGGTTGTTTGTAGCAACATAATTTCTTGATTTAGAGAACGTTTATGTTGCTATGACATTGAATATGTTAACATTCTGGCTATGAAAGGAGAAGTATTGTGGTTAAAAAAGTCCCATATATAGAAATTAATCAACAAACAGAATGTGGTATAGGTTGCATATGTATGCTGTTAAGATTTTATAAGCATTATGTAACATTGACGGAACTTAGAGAACGCTTGGAAGTAGGACGTGACGGTAATAGTTTAAGGCAACTCATTAAACTGATGGAGGAATACAATCTTAGTGCCAAAGCATATAATATTGTTAGCACAAATCTTAAAAGTATCCCAACACCAGCTATTTTATTTTGGGATAATAGGCATTTTGTTGTTCTAGAAAAAGTCAATAAAAACACCTATTATATTGCAGATCCCTCCTTAGGATACCTGAAATATACATATGATGAGTTTGAAAAACATTATTCAAATACAACAATTATCGTAAAGCCCAATGAGAATTTTGAAAAAAAAGCTCAAGCAAAAGTAGGGTGGACATTTGTAAATTCAGTTTTTCTAAGCGAGAAATCTTTATATATTAAAATGGTAGTCGCATCACTATTTATGTATGGAACTACTTTAATCATACCGATTTTAATCCAGTATATAATTGATGCTTCAGCCAGCCATCAAGTTTCGCTTAATTTAGCCTACTTATTTATGTTACTTACATTAGTTTCGTTATTTTATCTACTTGTATTTCGGCTAAGAGGAAAAAGTGTTCTTAATTTACGTGTTAAGGTAGATAGAAAACTTAACACAGAGATATTCAATCATCTGTTGAGGTTACCTTTTAAATATTTTGAGTTAAGAGGGAAAGGTAATATAATTTACAATATAAACAGTACAGCGACTATTAGGGAAATTTTTACTAGTCAGTTAGTTACAGGTATAATTGATTGTGGAGCAACAATTTTTATAGGAATTTATATGATAATAAAATCCCCAATTCTATTTGCTATAGCATTTTTCTTATTCCTATTAAATATTATTGTTTTAAAAATATCTTATCGGACACTTTTGCAGAATAGTAGGGATGTATTGGTCGAACAAAGTACAAGTCAATCTGTACAGATGGAGTCCGTATACTCAATATTGGGAATAAAAATGACTTCAATAGAAAATAGTATTTTTAATGATTGGGAACAGAAATTTTCTAAATATATTTCTAAATTTATAAAAAAAGAAAACTACAACCTTTCAATGAATTCATGGTTGAGTTTTTTGCTATTTGCTTCACCGATAATCATTCTTTGCTGTGGACTTATTTTAAGTAAAAATGGAAATATAACAATTGGCGAGACAATTGCCTTCTATACATTAAGTGGAAACTTCTATTCTTTGTCCCATTCTGTATTTAATACGTGGACGGGTATAATTAATAGCAAAGCAATTTTTGAAAGAATATCTGATATAATTTTAGAAAAACCAGAAAATACAAATCCAGAAGGAGTTAAATGTGAACTAAAAGGTGATATTAAATTGGAAAATGTTAGTTTTCGATATACAAATAACTCTGGAAATGTACTGAAAAACATAAATATGCATATTCCGGTTGGAAAAAAGATATCCATTGTAGGTAAGTCTGGAGATGGCAAGACAACATTAGCCAAACTTTTGGTGGGTTTGTACCGTCCTTCTGAAGGACATATATATTATGACGATTTAGAAATAGACCAATGGAATTTGAATGCATTAAGAAATCAGATTGGAATTGTACCTCAAGATGTTTCTTTGTTTAATAAGACTATATACGAAAATATTGTATTAGATTCAAATAAAGAAGTATCTTTTGAAGATGTGAGATCAGCTTGTCAGGCTGCTGAAATATTAGAAGAAATTGAGACGATGCCAATGGGATTCAATACCATAATTTCAGAAATGGGGATGAACTTATCTGGAGGTCAAAGGCAACGTATTATGTTGGCAAGAGCAATTTTAAACAAGCCACAAATACTAATTTTGGATGAAGCTACAAGTTCTTTGGACAATATTAATCAAGAAAAGGTTTCACAAAATTTATCTAAATTAAATTGTACACAAGTGATTATAGCTCATCGATTATCAACTATTATTGATTCAGATATTGTATTCGTTTTTGAGGATGGCAAGATTGTAGAACAAGGAACACATGAAGAATTATTAACTAAGGGAGGAACATATTATAAACTTTATACAAATTTTGATAAGGAGAATCTGTAATGGAAAATATAATAAAAACTTGTGGTCTTACAAAAGTATATGGTCATAATGAAGTGATAAAGAATATTAATATGACAATACAGAAAGGAGACATATATGGTTTCATAGGTGAAAATGGAGCTGGAAAAACAACCTTAATGAAAATTATAGTAGGGCTTATAAAACCTAGTGAAGGCAATATTCAATTATTTAATGGTCTTAATCCTAATATTGCCAGGAAAAAAATTGGATGCATAATAGAACGTCCATGTCTATTTGAAGACTTTAGTGCTTATGAAAATTTAAAGCTTTTTAAAGATTCATTTGGAATCAAAAATAATGGTATAGAAGAAATATTAGAACTAATTGATTTACCAAGATTTGACAAAAAAGCTGTAAAGCATTTTTCGCTGGGCATGAGACAAAGATTAGCAATTGGTATAGCATTACTTGGAAATCCCGAATTGTTAATTTTAGACGAGCCTTTAAATGGACTCGATCCTGAAGGGATTAAACAGTTACGTAATTTACTGATTGTTCTTAATAAGGAAAAATCAACAACCGTACTGATTTCCAGTCATATATTAGGAGAACTATCAAAAATTGCAACTAAGTATGGGGTTTTACACAAAGGAATTATGGTCAAAGAGTTTAGTATTAATAAATTTCAAACTGCCCGAAAAAGATATGTACATATTAATGCTGCAAACATTCCTAATATTAAAAATATCCTTGAAAATGTGTTTCCGAATGCCACCTATGAGATTGTTTCAATGAATGAAATGAATATATATATTGATAATATTGAAGCAAAAGATATTATAAAAATATTATACGATAAAAAAATACCTATTAATGAAATTTCTAATATTGGTGAAGATTTAGAAAATTATGTATTCTCGTTAATGAGAGGGGAGGGAAATTAATGTTATCACTTATCAAAGCAGAGCTTTATAAACTAAAGCATTTAAAGATATTTTACTTAGGTATAGTGCTGAATCTTTTTATAGTTATCTCAATGTTATTAGGCAGGAAAACACTGGGTAGCATAAATAATGTTTCCGATTTTGTCAATATAATGTATAGAAATTATTCTTTTGCTTTACCTATATTATGCTTTTCTACAACATTTGCATCACAAGAATTTTCACAGAAAACAATATATCCAGTTATAGCTAAAGGAGTATCTTTTAGTAAAGTCTTTATTAGCAAGGCCATAGTTTCATGTATGGGAACAATGCTATATTTCATAATAGGATCTGCTGTAGGCATTGGTTTATCATTTTATGTTTTTCCGGATAACTACGCACCAGACCTATTATCTTCTATTGTTAAAATATTTCTACTTGAAACTCTGATACATATCGCTTATACAGTTTTTGTTTTAGCTATAACTTATGTAATCAGAAGTAGTAAAATGAGTATACTTACAAACTTTACTATTATGATTTTTTTACCTGCATTATTACATGGTATTATGAAAACATTTAATCCGATTATTAATTTAAGAAGTTTGTGGATTGTAAATGTTGTCAATTTGCTTGAAATAGGACGCAATATTGAATGGTTTTATTATGCATTTATCATATCTATTTTTTATATTGTTGTTTGCACTTTAATTAGTGTTCTGGTAGGGAATAAGCGCGATATTTCATAGGGCGTATTTAGTTTTGTAAGTATCTTATACATTTGGAGAATACAAATAAGTTATCGCTTTATACATATTAATATAATTAAATTAGAATACAAAAGATGGGAGATTAAAATGAGAAAATTTAAAAAATGTATCTTGGGATTATTGACATGTAGTATTTTGGTTTGTACAGCTAGTATAAACGTTAGCGCTTATTCAGAAAATGCTAATAGTGACATACAGGAATGGAGCGACGAAGAATTTACCGTACTTATCGACTTTATTAATTCATTAAAAAGTCAGCATCCCAATATGAGCAATGAAGATATTATTAGACTACTAGACGAAGTCTATAGGACTCGTTCTAGCATTTCTGATATATGGGGGGCATTAACTGATAGTGAAAAAAAGCTAGTTGTAAAATACCCATTTTCTGCTTTGAAAGTTAATACCGCAAAAAATGTTGCTCTTGAACAAACTGAATTAAAATTTGGTAATAATGGTTTAGGTGACAGAAGCGATGCATTTAGGCATGGTTTATGGAATGCTGAAATGGTTGTAATGATTGGCAGTGAAAAAGCCGAACTATTTGCAACTGCTCATGAAGATAAAGATATGATAGGTACTGAGGCAGATGGCCATACAAAGTTAGAGCATAAGGAGATGGATCTTCATAACAATAATGTTGGAAGAAAAATTGCAGAAGCAAATATTAATTTAAATGTTGACGAAATGGCTGACCTAATTTATAAAAATATTTTTATTGAGACTACTGACTTTATCTGGCTAAATGAATAAATTCCTTAATAATAAAAGATAAATGATGATAAATAATTTCGCCTATAAAAAATTCACTCTATCTTTACAAGAGGGTGTCGCAAAATCATCAAATTAGATGATTGAGCGATGCCCTCGATCTATGTAAGCGCCAAATAGCAAGTACCGTGACATTTTTAGGCGGCTGCTTTGCAGCCATCGATATTTAAGCTTTGCGAATCCCTGCCGGAAGTTTTTCTGACCAGGGCAGAAGATCTTCCAGAAAAGAACAATCCTTATCATTCATGTGTTTCGGAATCTCTTCCAAGAGATGATGCACATAATCAAAAGGTTTCAGATTATTGGTTTTTGCAGTTTCTACAATACTGTAAATGATTGCGGAAGATTTGGCTCCATGAATCGTATCGATCATCTGCCAATTCTTTTTCTTATGTGCTTAAGAACATAAGAAGAATTATGTGCCGAACTTAGTTATGTGCTCATAGAGCCTAATCAAGCATATTTATATAATGCAGATCACTTTCTATGAGCACATAATTTTTTAGCATAATGAATTCAAGAAGTTCATGATATCTGCAGATGGCTTGTATTTATAAGAACTGTTACCGGCACTTCCCACTTTTTCCATAGCTTTACGTTTGAGCTCCATATCGGAAATCATATATTTATGTGTTGTTTCTTCCCGATAGATTGCCTGAATCTGTTTCATCAGCAGAAATGCATGGAAGATTTGAATCGTCGTGGGAAGGATTTCGTTGAGTCCTGGTGTAATGAAACACATACAACGACCAAAAGAATTCCAAACTGTTTTTTGCAAAGCAAAAATGTAGGTAATTGCAAAATGTTGTGTATGTAGGTAATTGATTATTCCGGGGCCACACCGGACTGGCGGCTCTATAATGGTATCGTAATTTAAGACACTTCAAGAGACATTTCTTAATGAATCTGATATACTGTAAACACTACAGAAAGAAGGATCATTATTATGTCTCGAACAAGAAGAAATTTCTCCGCCAAATTCAAATCAGAATTAGTGATTGAACTGCTCAAAGGAGAAAAAGACTTAAATACAATTGCAAGCGAAAACAATATTCAGCCAAACCTTCTCCGCAACTGGAAGAAGGAATTCCTCGATAAAGCATCCGTGGTTTTTGATGACACACGAGAGGATAATCTGAAAGAAAAACTCGCTTTAGAGCGCAAGGAAAAAGCTGAATATGCGAAAAAAGTTGGCCAGCTCACCATGCAGGTGGATTGGTTGAAAAAAAAATCTGAAGAAACACTTGGACCTGACTACGAGAGTAAATTTAGTCCAAAACCTTTTGAAGACTAAAGAACTTCCAGTTAAAACAGGAGCTGCGCTTCTTGATATCAATCGTACCAGTGTTTATTACAAGGGCACGCCCATATCTCAGGAGGAGTTAGATTGCAAATCGATCATAGATCGATTACACACGGATAACCCGGCCTGGGGAGCACGACAACTGTCTGCTCAACTGAAGAAACGAGGGCATCAGGTTGGCCGCCGGAAAACGCGCCGTTATATGAATGAAATGGGGATTGATCCAATCTATCCAAAAATGAACCTTTCTAAACGTATGCAACAGGCTAAAGTCTGCCCGTATCTGCTGCGTAACGCCGTTATCGACCGTCCTAATCAGGCATGGTCAATCGACATCACATATATCGCCATTAAACATGGATTTTTATATTTAACAGCTGTGATTGACTGGTACAGCCGCTGTATCGTTGGATGGGAAGTCGATGATACTCTGGATACCAGAATGGTCATAACTGCGCTAAAGAAGGCGTTTATGGTAGCAAAACCTGTTATCCTGAATTCGGATCAGGGCTGTCAGTTTACAAGCAATGAGTATATGAATTTTCTCAAAGAGAACCAGATCTTTCAAAGCATGGATGGTAAAAGCCGCTGGGCTGACAATATCATGATTGAACGATGGTTCCGGAGCTTCAAGTACGAGGAAGCATATCTGACCCAATATAACAATATCAGAGAAGCACGGAAGGCAATCGGTAAATATGTGCACACTTACAACTTTGAACGTTGTCATTCTGCACTCAATAATCAGACACCGGCATCCTGCTATTATCCGATCCTGTTACTGGATGATCATGCAGCCTAAGGGGGATTTTTTCCCCCTACCCAGTTACATATATCAGTTCATTATAAAAAGCTTAGATTTTTGTCTTGACAACTGAACCACTATACTCTGCCGTACCATAATATTCAGTAATTGCAAAAAGACCTTGGGGGCTACTCCCCCAAACCCCTGTAAAATCAACGAATGAAGCAAATTAGTACCTACATTTACTCCATCCGTTGATTCGGCAAATACCTACAAAATCAGGTTGCAACTTTCTGTATTTTACTTTTGCAACAAACATTCCAAACATACATTATCTTCAGGAAGAAAGGAATCTGTTGTTACCATTGCCAGATCGTCGTTATCGCCTGAAGGAATTAGAAAGCAGGATTATTAGTCCTGACTGCTATATCAGTATTGGCGGAAATAAGTATAGTGTTCCCGATATCTTTGCAGCAAAACCATGTATTTCAGAATTATTTATGGGTTTAGGATCGAGTTGCAGTTTTATGACAGAAAGAAGAACTATGTTATGAAATTGGAAGCGTCACGTAACAAGCATGAAATCCTGACGAATCCGGAGCACTATAAAAATGTAGCGCCAAAGGCGCCAACATCGATTCCGTAGATACGAAGGGAATTCACTGCCAAATACAGTAATGGTCTGGCTTACCTGGAAGCAGCTGGAAAAAAGTTTGATCAGCCCACGCATTACGCAAGAAAGATTATGCTGCTTGAAGAACTCTATGATACAGATACCCTCAATCGTTTTATCGGATATGCAATACAGCATGATTCTATGGACATCCTGTCATTTAAAGAACTGCTCAAAGCTTACAATGCAGGCAGGCTGTCTCTTCCTGAGGAATCTAAACAGAGACAGGAAGTTTTATATAAAACCGGAGAATACCATGATGATAATCCAGAACTTTTACGGGATCTAGATTACTATGAACAGAATGTAGGAGGAACAGTAAATGCCTAGTGAGAAAAGTGCTGTAAACGCAGCCTATATAGAAGCTAGAATGAAACTAGATGATTTAATGCCTTGGGCGGAGGCAGTACAAGCGGAATGTAAGTAACTTCGAGGATGGTAAAGCCATCCTCATTATTTTTATAGGCACTTTGTTATTAAGTGCTTACAGTGATGAGTCTATTATCTCACATTGGATGATTTTGAACAGGTACTTACTATTTTGCGTTTACCTTAATTTTACACCAACTGCCGGATTCTTTCGAGGTCTGGCAGTTATTTTTTCACTAGAAAAGGAGCTACGCATTACTTAGTGCGACAGCCCCTTATGATATTAAATAAGTCTCCAAACTGAATAATTCTTTCTAGTTTGGAAGCTACACAATTTCAAAATTGCAACCTCTGTTATCTACTACAAGGATGTAAGCAGTTTTTATCTAGTATGCCTTATCCATTTATAGAAAAGCTGTTCTTCAACTGAAATATACTTTGATTTTGTGTAATAATTTTTTGAGAACAGAAAGAAATATTCTCCCTATAGTTCTTTTACTTTTTTCGCAATATTGCCTTACCTTGCTCGGAAAGTTTCGGTTGATAACTAAATCCTGCTGATGCAAGACCTGAACCATATAAAGCAATTTGGTAAATAAGATTAGTAAATAAATCTAAAATCTTGTTACGCATAAATAACCTCCTGTAATTTTAAAAATATATTTATAGTCAATTACGAATTCATCTTAAAACTACATAATAAGTTTTCAAGCTTATTTTCGTAAAAGCCTATCAAATTTAACTTTTAACTGAAGAACTGCAACCAGTAAAAGTGTATTAGATATAACAACTATATACGGATTTGATTTATAGAAAAAAAGCAAAAATATACTAATCGATATATATATTATCAATAAACCTAATGTATAAATTTGAAACTTTTTTTTTTGGCTATATAATTTTTCCTGACACTTATCCAGTAATGGACCAAGAAATAATATTACAATGCCCGACATAAATCCAATAATTACATATGTGTATCCTGACAATAATATGGCACTATGGTAAATGGGTAGTACACTAATTATAAAAAAGAAATTACTGTATATAAAACATTTTGTAAATGTATCAGCATGATACCCGCCATTCAATATCCGTAAAGAAGTAAATATTGTAATAAATATTAAAGAAAATGATGCTTTAAAAAAAATAGTACCTATAAGAAATATAGTAAAGCCAGTAAACACAGTAGAAAAAAAGAGTTCAAACCCATAAACATAAATTTCTCTATACATATTACTAATATTTTGTTTTTTTAGCAAATAATCAGTGCAATATTCAGATGCTTTTTTCTCCAAAGCAATCCTCCTTTCATGCATTTATCATACAATATCTATTTAACTTCATGTGCTAAATATTGTTTTTTGTCCTATTTTTAATGTGTTTTGAGGTAATATATTCAATTTACATTCATAAATCGACAATTTACGTTCAAAAAAAATTCAAAAAAAATATATATGGTATTCTTAAAAGCGTTTACATGTATCAATATAATACGATAAAACGAATAAGAAAAAATCTTGCTCGTTACTCGAAAGCTGAGAGAAATAATAATTAAGTTTATCCAATAAAATAGTTGCATTTTCATCTATGGATATAAAATCAATAAGTAACTTATCTATACTCACATTAAGTACAGAAGAAATATTTAAAAGTTTCTCTAAACTGACCATTAATTCCCCTCTCTCTAATCTACTTACTGTACTTATTGACATATCACACTTAGCAGCTAATACTTCCTGAGACATTTTTCGAGATGTACGTATTTGTTTAATCCTATTTCCAATTAATTTGTTCATAATTTACTATCTCCTTTTGTTTTATTTTATCAGCTCTTTCCATCAAAGTTGAGAGAGCAATATGCCCATATATTTACAAATATGCTCATATTTGATAAAATAAAAACAAAAAGGGGTTTACTATGGAAAAAAAAGAAAGTAAAATAGAGGAAGTATCCGCAATAAAGATGTCCATGTCATCTCTTCATTATAAAGGTATAGACATTAAAAATACATACAAACGTTGCATAGAGGCTTTATTGGCATATTATTATGAATTTCAAGATACAAAGTTTTTAGAAGTAGCCTATAAATATATTGAAGCATTTTTAGACACTGGATTTATGTATAATGAATATTCTGAATTATTTAATATTGTGATTGATTTGTTGGGAATTACCTATGAAGAAGTAAACGCTAAAAATAAATCTAGTTTTCCAAAACTAAAGTTGAACAAACATCAAATTAAAAACGTTATCAGACGTTGGTCACCATCAAAATATCATACAATGCCAATAAATGAAGTGATAGATGATATAATTTTCAAAGTTAAAAATAAAGAAATCGGTATATATAGTTATAGTAGTAATGCAAAGCCTGGAATTACCGAGGATGATTTAAGTAATGATACCTATGAGTTAATCATAACTCCTATAGACGCATATTTCAGAGATATTAGACGCGGCATTTTTTATACTCTTGAGGAGGATTAGTATGTTAAAAATTGCTATAGTAGATGATGAAGAAGCATATTTAATTTATTTAAAAAAAGTTATAGAAAATACATGCAGAGATAAACATATAAATGTAGAAGTTGCGACATATGGTAGTAGTCAATATTTTTTGTTTGATTTACAAGAAAATGTGTATTTTGATATTTATATATTAGACATAGAAATGCCTTTTATAAATGGGCTTAAAATAGCGGAGTTAATACGTGAAAAGTATCAAAATAATTATATAGTATTTGTAACAAGTCATTTGAAATATTCAATTAATGCATTTGAATATAATGCATTTCGATATGTAAAAAAAGAAGATATAAAAAAGAAAATACCAGAGATAATACAAATCATAAATCATAATGTTGAAAATGAAGAGTGTAATAGTTATATTGTTGCTACAAATAATCGATATGAAAAAATATTTATTAAAGATATAATATACATATATCGTGAAGGAAATAATGCTATCATATGCACCCGAAATGGATACAAAACTAAAATTAGAAAAGGTTTAAAAACTTTATTAACAGAAATAAATTCAGATGATTTGTTCTTTATAGACAGAGGAATCATTGTTAATATAAGGTATATTATAAAATTAAATAATAACATTCTAACATTAAATAACGGGGAAAATCTTATTGTTAGCAGGCCGCATTTGTCAGATGTAAAGAAAAAAATATTCCATAATTGGAATGGGAGGTTCTAAGTATAATGATAAACTGTATAGACGTTATCATAACATTTATTGAATGCTTTATTTGCTATAAAACATTGGAAGCTTTTTTTGAAAATAATTGTAATAAAAAAAAGTACTATATACTTAAATACCTTCATTTGTTATTAATGACAGTTTTAATAACTATTGTAAATAATATATCTGTATATTTTGTAATGATTCTTCCCTTTTTAGTGGTCATACTTATGTCCATAGGATTTTATATAATCAACAATGAAGTTCACTTTCTGAAAGTCTTTACAGTAGTTAATTTGTACTATTTACTAATTCTTACATTAGATCTTTTTATGTTGTTTCTTTTAGGAATAATTTTGAAAAAACCACACATTGGTAATATTATAGGTACCGGTGGTGGTCACTATGAAAGAATTGTCTTTATAGTTACAATGAAAATGATTTTGATTATTGTATATTTTCTTTTACTAAGAAATATACATAATATAAAAATCTATTTTGAAGAATATCACAGAGAGCTTTTTGTAATATCAATTATTTTATATGTTAGCGTTGTCTGTTATCAAAAAATAGCTTTTATGAAAATAGAAGATAATATTTTAGACAACTGGATTTCTTTTTTAATAACTTTGATTTTAATAAGTGTTATATTAGGGTTACGTTCGAAATATCAAGGACTATTAATGCGTGAAAATTCAATGAAACTAGAAAATCAACTTCTTCAAAAAAATTTTAGTAATCTTGATGAATCAATCCTGGAAATCTCAAAAAAGGTTCATAATACTAACGCTATTTTAACAATTATACAGCAATATCTGGAAGACTATAAAGTTGAAGAAGCCATTGAATATATTAAAAAGCAACGTAATGAATTAACATATTCAAAATTAAAAATTTGGACAGAAAACAAACTAATTAACTATATTCTAAATGATAAAATATCCCAGGCTCAATCACGTGGTATAATTGTAGAAGAGGATATTGCATTATCTAATATAAATATACGAGATGAGGATTTATACATAATTATTGAAAATATTATGGACAATGCAATCGAGGCATGCAATAGAATAGAAAAAGGCGAAAAATGGATTCATATTTGGATTGGTACGATTAATAATATGTTAATAATAAAAACCGCAAATAGTTCAGATAATGAAACAATCTCTATAAAGAATGGAAAATTAATCACAAGTAAGGAAAATAAATACATTCATGGTTTAGGACTTAAAATCGTTCGTGAAAAAGTAGAGTTTTATAATGGACATATGGATTTTGACATTTTACCCAACGAGTTTAGAATGAATATAGGCCTGTTTTTTTAAATATAATAAACACTATATAAAACTGAAATATTTGATTATTCAAGATGTTGGGGCCAAAAGAGTTTGTAAAAACTCTCTGACCTACCATATAGTACCTTGAAAATTTTATACAACTGGATTTTTATGGTTTTCCCGATGTTAGTAGGCAATACCAACATGACAGTTATCCTTTTTGTTATACCAATACTGGATTTTGAGCATAGTGCCCCAAGCCCTTTCGATAAGTAAAGAGTTTTTTTGAGTTCAATGCTTCGATTTTACATCCAAAGAAAAAACGTCCTTGGATTAGTCCTCTGATCATCATCCTATCCGCATGATATTGTCTGCGTAACAGGGACGGCAGGGTTTATAATGTTCTATTGAAATTCCAGAAACGGTTAATAATCTTGCTTCTATAACTACCACACCGATTGAAATAAGAGATGCAAATATCTAGTTTTTTTCGTTGGCGTATTGTATCACGCAACGATAAGTCTAACGAGTTTACAACAAGGGCTTCCACATCATTACTATTTAATGTCTTGTTCTCTTTTATTTGTTTTCCTTGTAAAAGTTCTGTTACTGTAATACTAAGTACATCAGCAATAGGAATAAGTAATATAACATTTGGCATACTGTTTCCACGTTCCCAGTTACTAACTGTTTTATCCGACACAAACAACTTATTTGCTAAGTCTTTTTGCGTCATATGTTTTTCTTTTCGCACTTCGGCTAAAAATTGTCCAAATTTTTCATTGTTGATTTGATACATTTATGCCACCGCCTATCGTTATTTTAACTATTTACGATAAGGTAGGCAACCTATTAACGGGAGCGTTCCTCTATTTTTCTAACTTATGAGGAGAATTTTTATTTTTTCTGTTGTTCCTGCGAATTGTTGTTCTGTGAACTGTCTGCGTTCTGGCTATCTTTATCCTACAACACAATATCCTCTGCTTTTATATATCAGTCCACATCTGCATTCAAGTTTTTCATGATGTCATATTGGCTACTGGAGTGATAAGTTACACAACTGAGCAGGAAATCGGAATGAACTGCTTTTTCTATGAAACATATAAAGCTATGCTTCGGAAGCTAATTCATGCATCCAAAAAGCTTCATATTCTTTTGGTTCTGATAATACTGGAACCGTAAGAATATCTATTTGCATTCCAAGTATTTTTGCTATTTTATCAAGGTTTTCATCACGGAGCTTTCTGGCATCTGCTTCATACTGAGCGATACGGACATCAGCAGAATCTTCGGGAAAACCAAGTGTGATACCAAGTTCTTTCTGAGTTAAGTGCTTTTTTGTCTTAAATATTTCAATTTTCTTCCAAATGTGATCATTGTAGTGTTTCCTTTCCATTCGTTATTTTGAGTGTGTGAGGTGTCGAATCATAAGTTGTTCGACACCTCTGATTTTGTAGGGAAGATTATTCACCGGTACTTCCAAATGCACTGATATCTCTTGCCTCTCCAAGATCAAGAACAAAGTCGGCGATTAGAACGGGAGTGATAACCAGTTGTCCTACACGGGTATCTTTGAGGAGTGTCTGGGATTCTGAACTAACATTACTGATGATGGCATGAATTTCTCCACGATATCCGGAATCAATAGGCGGAAGTTCGCAGACCAATCCTTTTGCAGCCATGCTGCTTCTTGGAAAGACATAACCGGCATATCCATCCGGAATCATGAGACCAAATCCTAAGGGGATTCTTTCAATTTCTCCCGGCTTTAAGGTGCAGTCATAAGGCATATATACATCTGCCCCGGCATCATTTTCATGGGGACGGAATGGATAATGATCTTTCTCTAATCCAAAGTCGATTAATTTAATCTTCATAAACAGCTTCCCTCCCTTCTACGAGCAGAGGATAATCTGCTCTCATTATTTCTAATGGAGACCAGTCTTTTGGGATAGGGATTCCACAGGACATAGAACCTTCTTCACAGCATTCCCTCTGACAGAAAGGACCGGTCAGCTTCGGTGAAAATAACACCGGATCAAATTCATATAGTTTCTGCCAGATATCCAACATTACAATTCTTGTTTCGTCGGTATTTCTCCTGCAGATACGCTGACCGATCATATGTTTCCACTCATAAGGTGTAGCGCAGATAATCAGAATATTTCTCAAAGCATGAGGAAGAGCATAACCGGCAGAGTCATGATGAAATCCCACAGAACATAATTCCTGATAACATCTGAGATCCGATAAACAGCTTTGCAGATAGAGATCAATGTATCTCTGTTCGGAAAAAAGGATTTCATATGGGATCACAAATGCAGCTTTTTCTGAATAGTTGCTATATTGTAAAGAAGCACTCATGAATTTTACTTCGTTTTGATGACGAGTGATCTGTGCAAGAAAACGTCTGCTTGCGCCTACAATTGCAACTGTGATCACCGTAAATTTCTGTACGGTTGGATGGGGAAGACTGGCAATCCGGTCTACGGTTTTGTCTGTAAAAGATTTATGGTAAAGTGTCATAAGATCATCCATGTTTTGGATGGAGTGTCCCTGTTGGGTAAGCCTAGCTGCGAATACCATATTTTGAGCCGCTTCCTGAATGGTGTAACTATTTAAAATCTTTGTCTCAATGTGATCCATAGGCTTGCTCCTCCTTTATCAATGCTTTCAGCAGAATAAGATAGTTGATGCAGTCGGTGATCTTCTCATCCCATTGCTCTAAGTCAAACTGGAGCAGAGAAGAGTAACACATATCATACAGAGATACGACATGCTTCGACATCATTCCGGCCAGAGCAGCCTTAGGTGTGCATCCCTGTAATGAGGCAGCGATTTTAAACGCACTCAGGCGGTCAATGCGGTCTCCGGTGTATTCTTTTTTCTTGTGTGCCAGGACATCGGCACATTTTCGATATTGTTGTTCAAGGACAACATTAAATTCATTTTGTGTCATATTGTAATTTCTCCTTTGTAAAATGATTTATAATTCGGGTTCCTGTGTCCTTTGCTTTTTCGGAACCTGGTTGTGGAGAATTGCTTCCACATTTTTGTCTACGGTTTTTAAATCTTGTGTCAGATCCTTTAGAGATTGGATGGATGATTTTTGCCGATTAATCTGTTCCTGCAATCTAGCTTTTTGCTCCTTCAATGTTTTGATGGAATGCATCTTTCCATCCGGATAAAATGATTTTAGCCAGTCGCGGGCTTCTTCATATGCCTGAATTTCAGCGGTGTGTTCCTTTCGGAATCTGCCTTTGTTTTTTGCTTTTAAAAATTCGGTATAGAGCGCTTTCTGTGCAAAATATTGTCCGGTGTAATGGATCTGACGATTGATGCTTTTCAAATCTGCATTCATTTCCATAAGCTGATCTGTTGCCTGATCTAACTGTTTTTGAGATTTGGAAAAGGCATCTTTTAATTCAGTTTGGGTATTGTATCCATGTTCTTGCACATAGATAATGGTATTTGCCATTTCCTGAAGATTGGATATTTTTACCCGATGAGCATATCCGGGACTTTGCATTGCTTTCACATTTTTCTGAAGATCTAGCACCAACCGTAAATGCGATCTGACATAAAGAATGGTTATTGGATCTTTTTGTGAGAAGAGCTGTTCTAAATGTTCTTTGCCGTATTGAGTCCCTAAAGCCTTCTCAGTAATTCGTTTGTCCCGATCCGGATGGAGATAACGATATCTTCCTCTTTCTTCAATGACGGAAATCTGATATTTTTCAAAAAGCAGAGATTGGAATTCCTGAAAGCTTTTAGAATGCGAGCTGCATTCTTCGATGGCATTCCTAAGTTCTTGCTTCTGTGTCTGAAATGTAGTGGCAGTTGGTTTCAACCCATCTGCAATGATTTTTTTGTTTGTCTCTTCTAATTTTTTCTGTCCGGATTTTTGCGCCATATATTCAGCCTGTGTGATTTTTGTTTCAGCTGGAGAGAGAAGATCAACCTGATGAAGTCCCTCCTGGATGCACATATCCATAATTTCCTTTTTGAAATAATTCAGGAATTTATTTGTGGATCGGTGCTTGTATCCGGCAATTTCTTCATGGGGCTTATCCATGTAAGGTAGTCTTTTGACAGCTTCCTTACGGACGCTGTTGATCACAATATGCGTATGGATATTGCCGGAACCATTGTGACCATCGGTATGTGTCACGATAAGAGCCTGATATCCCGGAAAGATTTTCTTTGCAAGTTCTAAAGATAGAGCCTGTGCTTTTTCTCCGGTCAGCCCACATTCTGATTTGTCATCTGGATCAAAACTGATGATATAGTGATGACTTTTGATTTCAGATCTGCTTCGGTTCTTTTTAAAATGTTCATTACATTCATAGCATTCAACATCAAAAGTATCGGGATTACAGTTGAGACCATCCACATATAATTCATCTCTTCGCAGTGGCCGATTAAATTCATCGAGAATCATTTTTCCGGTTGATTCATCATGCTGGAAGATGAGATAATTCAGAGCATCTGAATAGTTTGCATTCCGACTTTTAATATGTTTCACTATTGCCACGATAATCACCTATCATTTTTAGCAGGTCCTTTTTTAACCTATAGAGGTCGTAAAGACATTGCTGGATTTCGTTTGTTACAGATTTAGAGTACGCTCCTCCTGTATTGAAATATTTTGCGATCTGATTAAGATTAGAGCCGATTTTTCCATACTCTGCTAAGAGCATTTTTATTGTTTGGCTATCAATGACAACTTCATAGTGTATAGCCATTTTGTGATCTAAAATCAGGTTTCTCAGATAATCAGAACGGGATAATTTCGCCTGAGAAGCGGCATGATTGACTAACTCTAATTCAATGTCACTTAATCTTAAACAAATGATATTAGAGTGTTTCATTTCATTTCTTTTTTTCTTTGGTGCCATGTTCCTCCTCCCTTAATTGAGTGCTTCCAACTTCAGGGCACTCCACTAGAAATATCAGCTGTCCCTTCTGATACTTCTGGTGTTGCGTACACATTTTATGTGGAAGCCAATCTGACATTTTGTGAATGTCAGTAACGAGGGTATGGGGAGCGTAATCCACATCAAGATAAAACTCAGAGTAATCGGAAAGCCAAAACGGCGATACCGTATTACTGGGTGGATCTTGCTCTTGAAAGATTAACCCTCTCATATAACGAAATGCTCAGAGGGAAAAATACAGGGCGAGATAGAAAAAAAGTAAAAAAACTGCTATACTACATTTCAGAATCATCCCCCAAAATAGACTTTGAGAATAGAGGGTGAGATGCACCTTATGAAACAGAAGATGGATGCTTATCTCTTCTATGTGTGCGTAAGACAATAGATGATGTATAATAGTTTTATGTAGAAAAAATTTTGAATGTGTGATTAGGAGTTGAAATTAATGTATTTGCCATTAGAGTACGTGAAACGTTATAGTGTTTTGACAGAGTTATATTGTAGTGAGGAATATATTAATTGTGAACCTGAGGTATTACTAGAGATGATTGCAGATGCTGATTGGGGAACCAGTAATTATTCGGGTCCAAATAAAGAAAGATATATTCATACATATAATATGTTTGATAAAAACTATTTTGCTATGCATACAATAAGTGCTTGTTTTGCAACAGCTGGATTTGCTGGAGTCTGGAAATATAATAAGATTGTATATGAACCGGATTATGATTTCTCGCAAGCACTCTTAGGCACAAATAAATTAAGAGTATATCCGGAAATGCTCAAACATATACCGTTTGATACCTTTTATTTGGACTTCTCAAAAAATGAACTTTTCGTATATGAAGGATTTTTTGTACAAGTAAAAGTATACGATACAGGAGTAATAAGAATATCCTCTCTTCCGACAGAAATCGGATATTCACATATACCAGTACATGAGTATGAAGGCGAAAATCCCACGGCATATGCAGATACATTTTGGATAAAACCAGAGATGTATAGTGTTGACAATGGCGTATATTATTTTGATTATAATTTGCATAAAGATTTGATGTATACATCAGATAGTTTTAGGACGCAGTGGTTTATTGGAGGAGTGAGTAATTTTAGACTGTTTTTATTACAATTTTTGATGTATTTATCTTCGAAAGAAGCGGATGTTATTGAAAGTTCAGAAACTATAAAAACATATAAACCATCAAGTTTGGTGAAAAATAAATATTCAGAAGTACGTAAGTGGAATGTTGGATGCCGTTATGGAGAAAAAATAAGAAGTTATCAAAAAAATAAAATGCAACAATATGAGAACAGTGAAAGCAGTCAGAATGGAAAGCGACCACATATTAGAAAAGCTCATTGGGAGCGGTATCATGTGGGAGAAGGGAGAAAAGATATTATTACAAAATGGAAAGAGCCAGTTTTTGTAAATGGAGACTTTAATGATATTGTTGCGAATATACATGTTGTAACAAATAAAGAAGCAGACTGTTCATTGGGAGAAGGGCTTGTTAAACAATATTTAGAAGCGAAAAAAATCTCTTTTCGTACAGAACATTATATACGAGAAATACGAAAAAGATATGATTTTTCGCTGGAATGGAATAAAACATTACTTTTTATTGAATTTGATGGAGAACAGCATTTTAAGTCGATCAATCGCTGGGGAGGGAAAAAGGGATATTTGAAAAGAAGACAAGCTGATATAGAAAAAAATGAATATTGTCGTAACAAAGGCATTCCGTTATTAAGAATCAGATTTGATCAGGCATACTTGATTCCTAATATGATAGATGATTTTTTAAAGAATAGTGAAAAATACTCTCAACAATTTAATACATATCTTGCGGATGATGTGTATTATAGCATTTGTCAGTAATATTAAAAAAATATGAATAGGTAAATAAGGAATAATTATGTGTGAAATTCATGTCTACACAACCGGATATGTTATCAATATTAGAGAAATTAAAGCAGAAAGAATAGTGTTTTATGATTAGATTTTGGCTTTAATAATTTGGCGCAAGAAAAACATCAGATATAATTCAGAGAATATTAACATGAAAAATTACAAATGTGTACCATAAAGTATCTAGAGTATTCTATCTGCCCCAGAAGTTGAATATTTGGATATGAATTGGAAGAAACAGAATTTGAAACTTGATGGATGGATCGCGCAGATCTGTCAGCATGAATTGGATTATTGGGAAGGAATATTGATATAAGCAGCGTAAAATTTACAGGAGAGATGGTTTATGAAAACAGAAAGAACAGATGAGTTGTACAAGGTTTTACTTACTAAAGGATATCCGAAAGAACTTTGTTCAGAAATAGCTTATAATATCTTGAATACTGATTATACGGCGACTAGAATGTTAGGATACTTGTATCGTTACACGGAACCTAGAATGGAAGATGTAATAGATGAAATGATAGCAATTTTAAGTGACCGGGAAGAATTCATAAAGAAAAAAGAAATGGAACAGGCGCAGGCTGTTATAAACGAGATTTATAGAAATGGGTTGTGATATAAAATATGAAAATAAAAAAATTCAATATGAATAGTAGTAATTTGTAACGATAGTTGTCGAAGAAAATCCTTTGACAACTATTTTTTTAACTTTTTATCATAATCACCCTGTAAAATCCATTGATTTCCTTTCGTTATATGAGAAGACAAATTTGTTTTCTTTCTTATTCATAAATGGAAAGGAGTTTTGTGAAATGGGTTTTGCAAGAAAAGATGTGGAAGCTACTAAGAAAATGGAAAAGAAGTTCGTGAGATATCCAGAAGGTGCGGAGAAATATAGTTTAGGATTGACAAAATTTCAGGCATTAGCAAAAGAGGCGAAAGCAGTCTATAAAATTGATAAAGTAGCTTTAGTAAATTGTGAGATATTTGAAAAATATTTGGAAACATTCCGAGAGTATTAAAATTTTAAGAGAGAAAATAAGAGAGAAGAACTTCTATAGTTTTCTGCATTTTTAATTGACTTTATGTCATACAGAAAGTATAATGTTGGTATAGGAGGTATAAGAGCTGAAATGAAAAAGATGGGAAGACCAAAATCAGACAATGCAAAGAAGAAAGTATTAAGCATTCGTGTTCCTGATCAGCTATATTCCCAGATGCTTGCATACGCCGAACAACATAAAATGAATACAACGGACATTGTCCTAAAAGGGGTAGAGATACTTTTATCCGAGCAGAAAAAATAGTAAGTGCTTCTCTCTTAAGAGGAGGAAACTATTATGGCGAAAGTCAGAAAAGATTTGCGAGGAAGATCTTTACGCAAAGGAGAAGTACAAAGATCATCAGATAAAAGATACATGTACACCTATACAGATCCGATGGGCAGACGTAAATTTATATATGCTAACGATCTGGCAGAACTAAGAGAGAAAGAAGCTAAACTGATGAAGGATCAGTTGGACGGATTGGACCTCTATGTTGCTGGCAAGGCAAGTGTGAATGATACGTTTGATCGGTATATGTCCACGAAGTATAATTTGCGTGAATCTACAAAAAGTTCATATTTATATACGTACGATCATTATGTACGTGATACCTTTGGAAAAAAGCGGATTGCAGATATAAAGTATTCTGATGTATTGCAGTTTTATTATTATCTTCTTAATGAAGTAAAAATTTCATTGGGAACATTAGATACTGTTCATTGTTTGCTTCATCCAACATTTCAGTTGGCAGTGCGGGATGAGATTATACGAAATAATCCTACTGATGGAGTAATGAAAGAAATCAGCAGAGAATCCGGGAAGAACAGAGGAATCAGACATGCATTGACAGTAGAGCAGCAAAGAGCATTTATGGAATATATTGCGAACCATCCGATATATTACCATTGGTGGCCTATGTTTACGGTGTTGCTTGGAACAGGATGTAGAATTGGTGAGGCATTAGGGCTTCGATGGCAAGACCTAGATTATGACAAAAGAACAATCAGTATCAATCACAGTTTGAGTTATTATCAAAAACCAGAAAGCAACAAAAGTGTATTGAGAATATCCAAACCCAAAACAGAAGCGGGAATTCGTACAATTCCAATGCTGGATATTGTGAAAGATGCTTTTGAAATGCTTTATGAAGAACAACTGGAAAATGGTTTTAATGAATCAGAAATTGATGGAATGTCAGGATTTATTTTTTGTAATCGTTTTGGAATGGTTCCAAATCCACAAACAGTCAATCATACGATTAAGCGTATAGCAAATAGTTATAATGCAGACGAAGTGGTACGAGCTAAAAGAGAGCGAAGAGATCCTATTATACTACCTAATTTTTCTTGTCATCATCTGAGACATACTTTTTGTACACGACTTTGCGAAAATGAAACAAATTTAAAAGTTATTCAATCCATTATGGGACATAGAAACATTGAAACAACAATGGATATTTATGCGGAAGCAACAGAGGAAAAGAAACAAGAGTCATTCGAGAATTTAGCAACAAAATTAGATATTTTTTGAGAAGTGCTTAGTAGAACGGATGACAACAATTTGTTTGATTTACAACAAATTGACAACAAAAAGAACTTAATAATGAAGAATAGTGAAGAATATATAAGGTTTATAAATTTGGACAATATAGTATAATAACGCATCCCGAAGAATCATGAAGAAAACGTGAAATCTTTCCCGACAATGAAGTCACAGGGTGCTGCTAAGAACGAAGCAAACAATGCAGCACAGGAAACAAAGCCAGTTGAGAAGATTGATTTTTCCAAAGTAAAAGTTGAGCCATTATTCGAAGAAATGGTTGATTTTGATACTTTCAGCAAGTCAGATTTCAGAGCTGTAAAGGTAAAAGCATGTGAAGCAGTTAAGAAATCCAAGAAGCTGTTACAGTTCACTCTGGACGATGGAACAGGCACAGATCGTACCATTTTAAGCGGTATTCACGCTTATTATGAGCCAGAAGAACTGGTTGGAAAAACACTGATCGCTATCACAAACCTGCCGCCAAGAGCTATGATGGGAATTGATTCCTGTGGAATGTTACTTAGTGCAATACATGAGGAAGAGGGCGAAGAAAAACTTCATCTTCTGATGGTTGATGACCATATTCCGGCAGGTGCAAAGCTCTATTAAGATGAGAAAACTGAGCCTTGCGGCGGTGTGCGCTTGCGAACACCGACATAAGGCGAAAAACGCACGGAGACGCCAGTCGACGTGATGTAAAGATGTACCGTTTTACCGAATAGACGGGACGTACTTCATTTGATAAAAAACTAAAAAAACAGCGATTTACATCAAACTTACATCATTTGATGCAGAAATCGGTGCAAGCAAGAAAAAATCGCATAATTAGTGCAATGAGTGGGCAATTCCAATCGGAGTTGCCCATTTTTAAAACAAACAGAAATACAAATCGGGATTTAACGTTTGAGAAAAGAGGAGTAAACATGGCAAAGAAAGAAGAAAGATTTGAAGTTACATTTAGAGACGGAAGTGGGCTTAAAGATGAAGGAATTCGTCAAATTCTTGTAGATAAGGAGACTGGGGTTAACTACCTTTGTTGGAACTCCGGATTTGGAGCCAGTATTACACCTCTTCTGGATTCGGAAGGAAAAGTCATAGTCACAAAGTAAAATCGGGAATTAAAGGATAAAACTAATGAAAATCAAAAAGGTAATTATAGGAGTCACTATCGGAATAATCGCAGCAATACTTTGGAGCGTTGTTTTCATAAACTCATTAAATAGCATGGCTGGAATTGGAATCGGAATATGTCTGGGTATATCTTTTGGCATATCTGGCAGTCTTATTTTTTCAAAAAAAGATAAAGATAAGTGATGATACAACTTCCTGTTTGCCAACTTGCCCTTTGAGAGAGGAGAAATCCTTTTCTCAAAGGGCTTTTTCTATTTATACAGATATTCGCAAACTACAAGATAAAGCCAAAACTTCATATACTCTAAGCACAAGGAGGTTGAGGTTTATCAAAGATTTTATTTATTTCCCGGATAACTTTGCCGGAGAAGTTGCACCGCCGGACAAGGTGAAGTCGGAGGTGGACACAACTTGAGTATTTATTTTAAAAAGTTTCTTATCTAGGCCATCTGCCTTTCTTATCCATCAACGGTGCAAACGCCTGATGTGGTTCACTCTGGTACCAATAAGCAACACTTGCAACATCATCCTGTCGTTCAAACAGGCCTTTATAACATACTCCAATCTGCTGAATCGTAACTTTTAAATCTTCTTCAAAGCAAATCGGATCCATCAAATGCCAGCGATAAAAGCCTCGCATCGGTGGGCAGTCATCATTATGATAAGGATTATGCACCAGTTCATCATGTGCGGAATAATAAGGGTATCCCAAAAATGGAGAATTATAAGTTTGTTCTACCGTCTTTCCATTTACCTGATGTGCAAAGCTCCAGGAGCCACCAAAATAGTCCTCGGTTCCGGTACCACAGATAGTTGGATATTCGTCATCTCCATCAATATAAAATTTAACTTCGCCTTCGCCCCACCAATATCTCTCAAGTGTTGTCAAAGCAAGATAGGTACCAACATAATGGCCTTTTCCTTTGATATTGTCCAAAATCACATAATCCTTTGCGAGTTCGGTAATTCTTTGACGTCTCCACTGTGCATGAAAATAAGCGGTATCTTCCGGTAACTCATCGTATAAACAGTAATCTACCTGATAGAAGAATGCAGGAATTGGATTATCATGCTGATTTTCCAAAGTGATTTTTGCTTTTTTGCGGAATGGCATTTCAAAATAGCTGTTAAAGCCTCTGTTTGGAACGACAGAAATCGGCATAGAAGTCACAAGACATTCTCTTGCAAAACCGCAGCAGAAAAAGTCACCTAAAGGACTTTCAACAGATGGAGTTTCTTCATCATCCCAGTACATGCGAAGTACTAAATCGCGAAGTACATAACAATCGGCATCTGATGTTTTATTATCAACCGTAATCCAGATATGCTGGATAATACCCGGTCCATCCATTTCAGCTAATACGACCGTTTCATTTGGCATAATATCTTTTAAACATGGACTTCCTTTTCTGGAAGGACCAAGATGGCTTGCTGCCATCCCGCCCTTTCCTTTTTCACCAGTTGGATTTTCTGCATTTATCGCTCTGGATCTTCCATTTTTTAATCTAAAAATATCTGACATTATCAATTCCTCCGTTTACTGTTTTACACCGCCTGCCATGACACCTTCCATAATCTGTTTTTCAAAGATTAATACGAAGATAACGATTGGTAACAGGATAACACATCCAACGGTACTAATCAAATCCCATGGCATACTATATGAGGTTTCTCTTGGGATTGTGGTAATTGCAACACTGAGTACTTCTATTTTCTGTGCAAAAAACAATGGTGTAAACAAATCGTTAAGGCAGTTGATAAAATTAATGATTAAGATTGTTGCAATTGCCGGTTTCATTAAAGGCAGCGTGATATAGAACAGTTTCTGGAACATATTCGCGCCATCAATCTCTGCAGCTTCATCCATTGAAACTGGAATTTCACTTAAAAAGTTGCCTAAAATTAACATGGTAAATGGAATTAACGCACTTGTGTACATGATAACCAGTCCTGGGAAGGTATCAATTAATCCGAACTGTTTCATTAAATCGTATAATGGTCTTGCGGTTACGATTCCCGGAATCAAAGCAGAAGCCACGATTGCAGCATATACAAGAGTAAGTCCTTTTCCGGAATAACGAGTAAATGCATAAGCGGACATCAAACAGATTACAGTGGATAAGATTAATGAGCACACGGTAATAATTGCAGTATTTAAAATCTTTTCGCCCAGATTCATTTGTGTAAAGATCCGGATATAGTTATCCAGTGTCGGGTGCTTCGGTATATAGTGAATTGGGGAACTAAACAATTCATCTGCCGGCGAAATAGATGATGTAAAAATCCAAAGTAATGGAAGTAAAATAATAAAGGCAACGATCAAGATTAAAATCCATTTGAATACAGATGCCAGAATTCTTTTGTTTTTTGGTTTCATTTTCCACATCTCCTTCTATATTTAATCAAATTTCTTTATCGCCTTAAGCTGGATAAAGCTTAAAATAGTCATAACGATAAACAAGCAAACCGCGATTGCAGATGCATATCCAAGATTTAAGTTTGTAAAGGCTTCCTGCATAATTCGATATGCTAACAGTGAGGTTGAATCTCCAGGACCTCCTGAGGTCATCGCATATACTAAGTCAAAACTTGTCAATCGCCACATAGTAAAGAAGATAGAAAGACTTAATATTGTTTTCATAATGTTTGGCAATGTGATGGAAAAGAAGGAACGGATTGGTCCGGCTCCATCAATTTTTGCCGCTTCATAAATGTCGGCTGATAAAAACTGCAGTGCAGCAAGTACTAAAATTGCGAAGAATGGTAAATCTTTCCATAAGTCAACTGCGATAACTGCGCCCTGTGCAGAATTTGCATGCACAAGCCAGTCAAAGTGAAAGTCCGGAACAAATTTGCGGATTAGATCATTGATTAATCCGTATGCGTCGTTGAATGCCCATCTTGCAGCAAGTCCGGCTACTACCATTGGCATTGCCCATGGAATCAGTACAATAGTACGTAAGAATTTTTTACCTTTAATCTTCATATTTAACATTAATGCAAGAATTACGCCGAGTATCAGATGGAAGAACATGGATACTACCGTAAATATTACAGTAAATCGAATAGAAGATAACAATTTTTGATCGCTAAAGATTTTAATATAGTTTCCTAATCCGATAAACTGAAAGTCAGTTCCTTTTAACAAGCTCATGTCATAAGTGCTGTTGATAAAGGTCATAATGATTGGATAAAGTGTTGTAGATGCTCGTACAATCACTACCGGAAGCACCAGAAGCCATGCGATCCATAGTCCCTTTGTCTTCTTTTTCATTGCTATTTACCTCCTGTGAAATCTCTGAGATACGATATGAACGACTTTATTTTACGACATAAGTATCAACAGATTGCTGTGCCTTTTTACAAAATTCATCGAGTGTTAATTCATCAGATACATACTGCTGGAATAAAGAACCCATATCACTGATGAATTCCATTGCCTGAGGAGCCATAGGACGCGCAAGCAGTTCAGTATCTGCTACGTATTCTCTGATTTCATCCAAACCTGGCAGATCCATTGCAGCTAACTCATCGCTTTCCAATACATCGGTTCTTGCCGGCAGTCTGGAAGTCATTTCGGTGTAATCCAGCTCGCCCTGTTCACTAGCTGCGTATTTAAGGAACTTCTCTGCGGCTGCTTTATTTTTGGAAGCACTGTTCAGGACATATCCCCATGTAGACATATAAGCGGTTTTGTTCTCAAATGTTGGCATAGGTGCAATGTGCTGTTTATCCGCACCATATTTTCCGGAATTAACAAAAGTCTGGATTGCACCTACGTACATGAAAATCGAAGCGTAGTCGCCATCAAAGAATTTCTGCATCATTGGGTCATACTGATCGGCAAGCTGAGAAATCGGAGTTTCATTATTCTTCATCATGTCGTACATGAATTTTACCGCTTCCTGCGTTTTCGGATTAGTCCAATCATAGTAATCTCCACCAAATAAGTTTACAAACGTTCCGATTGAGTTAAATACATAAGTTTTTTCCCATGCATCGCCATATCCGTATTTGCCGTCTGCTGAGTTTGCTTCTACATATTTCTCGAAGTCTTCTTTTGTTTTAATCTCAGTAAGACCTGCGTTTGCCATCTTTTCTTCATCTACCCAGAAAGCAAGAATATCCATAAAGCAAGGAACAGAATAAGCATTATCGCCAACCATTGTCATTTCTTTCATATATTTCTCCGGGAAATTCTTCATAACTTCCGGTGTCATGACCGTATCCTGAAGTGGCTCTAAGTATCCGGTGTTTTTAAATGCACTCATCATTTCATCATTGATTGTAATCACGTCGATGCTGTCATCGCCTGAGGAAAGGATGGTTGTGATTTTGGCCTGACGGTCGTCTGTGTTGGTTGGACACGCAATTGTTTCGATTTCCAGACCGGTTGCTTCTTCGGCTTTCTGGATATATTCATCAAATGCTTTTCCATAAGTGGTGTCCTGTGTCATTAAAGTGATTTTGTTGGAATTTTCATTTTGCTTGGCTTCTGAGCTTCCTCCTGATTTTCCGCAGCCGCTACAAAGGCCAACGAGCATGGTTGCTGTGAGTAATACACTAACGATTTTTTTCTTCATTTTCTTTTACCTCCAATGTTTAATATGTACTTTCGAAATTTTTCTGTCACTGATTTTTGTTGACTTAATCATAAAAAAATACAGGTCAAAAATAAATATATTTTTTTATGCATGATTTATATTATTTTTCGTTTTTGATGTAAATGATTGTATTTTTTAGTTTTTTTGATTAGAATTAGGCTGGAAGGAGTGATACATATATGCAGTTTGCTAAAAGATTAATCAATACCATCAAAGAACATTTTCGCTTAAAGCTACTCATTTGCTTTATTCTCTGTGCGATTTTTCCCCTTTTTGTATTGGGAACGATTTCTTACAAAATTTCTTACAATATAGCAAAAGACAACATGCTAAAAGAAACCAAAATAGCGTGTGAAAAAAATCAAAATCTGCTTGAAAATCGAATGACTCAGATAGAGAGCTTAGCAGATTCGATTCATTTTAATTTATGTGTGTTATGCACAACCCCGGAACAGCCGATGTCAAAATATCTTGATACCCTTTCCTCGGTGCGAAACAATATTACTTCGATGGCGGATTCATTTAATATTTATCATGTAAATGTTTTTCTGCCGGAGGACAGTTTTGTGTCAAATGAAGGAATCACGTTTTGTTCTTTATCGGAAATGGAAGATTATAGAGTACAGTTAAGTGATTTTGCCAATCAGGGAATTAAACCGAAGTGGCTGTTTCAGAAACGAGTGAAGTTTCCATATATGGTAAGTAAAAACAAAAATCCCGTAGGCGTACTTTCATGCTATCGGTCTGCCCAAATTAATTCGCAACAATATTGTTTTGCACTTCATATAACGAGCGATGAATTAAGCTACTATTTGGACGAATTTTCAAAAGAGAATCCTTCTGTTTCTTACATAATAGATGCGGAGGGAACCATCTTAGCAAGTACGGATCAGACACAAATCGGTACGTCTTTGACTAATGAAAAACGGAATGCGCTTACCCAAAATAGAAAGACGTCTCATATTTCATATAATGAATGTGAAATCATTTCAGCACCGGTACACAACCAGCTGTTTTTGATTACTGAGACACCGGATTACTATATTCGTCAAAGTGCATCGCTTCTTGTAAAAATGATTTTCGTGTGTTTTATAATTGTGGTTCCGTTGACGATGTTTGCAATTATCTGGGTAGCGGATCAAATGACAAATAAAGTAAATCGTTTGTCACATTCTATGTCTGAGCTTAAGATGGACAACGTCATAGATGCAACACAGATTAATGAGTTGGTTCCGGCAACTTCTTCTCATTTAGATGAAATTGATACGCTGACGGTTACTTGTGCTAACATGATTACAGAGTTAAATGCGAGCTTTGAAAGTAATCTAAATTTAAAAATACAAGAAGAAAAATTGAACTATCAGTTGCTGCAGTCACAAATTAATCCTCATTTTTTATATAATATTTTGGCATCTGTGCAGAATTTATTGTCATTGGGGGAAATTAGCAAAGCAGATAAAATGCTTGCTGATTTATCACGGTTTTACAGAGGGCTGTTGCGCACCTCAAATGATTTGATTCCGATTAAAAAAGAACTGGAAATCGCATGTTTGTACATGGAGATGGAGGCATTATGTAAAGATAATTTGTTTGATTGGGATATAGAGCTGGAAGAAGGCATCGAAAACTTTCTTATTTGTAAATTTACCTTACAGCCGATTTTGGAGAATTCAATTCAGCACGGTTTAAAAGGCAATGGAATCCATATGCATATCCATATTTCTATCACATATGATGATGATATGATTGAAATCATAATTTCGGATGATGGAATGGGGATGTCTCCTGAGAAATTAAATGAAATTCAGGAAAGCATTGAATCCAAACAGATTCATTATGAGAAGCATTTTGGTATCAGCAATATCAATTCACGAATCTGTTCTTCCTTGCAAGGTCATGGTACACTTAGAGTAGAGAGCAATAAAGATTCAGGAACAACGATTCATATCAGAATTCCGCAGTTACTGGAGGATTAGTAATGTACAAAATTATGATTATAGATGACAATCATATCTCTGTTGATGGGATTTGTCATAATATTGGCTGGTCTGATTTAAATGCAGAAGTTGTTTGTAAAGCTTATGATGGGCAACAGGCACTTAATTATTTGCAGAATAATCCGGTAGATTTGATTATTTCAGACATTGAAATGCCACAGTTAGATGGGTTATCGCTTGCCGAAAATGCACTGAAACTGAATTCCTCTATAAAAATTATCCTGATCAGTGCATTTGATAAATTTGAATATGCCAAACAAGCGATACGGCTGGGAGCATTTGATTATATAGAGAAGCCACTTGATTATGCTTATCTGGAAGAAATCATTCGTAATGCGCTTGATATGCTCGATAAAGAGCAGAAGAATCTTGCAATCTTAAAAAAGAGTCGTCCAATCATGGTTGACAATTTTTTTCATAAATTAATACAATCTTCAAGTGATGAAGCGCGATATACACTTTCAGATTATGCAAATTATCTTCAATTAAACCTGGAATATCATTACTATCAGGCGATTGTCATTCGAATACAAAACGCAGCAGAAATCAAAGAAAAAAACGGAATTGAAGAGTATCATATAAAGTTAATGAGTATGTCGGATACGATAGGGGAACTTTTTAATAAAAACTTTGCTTTGGTGCATACTTTGTCAACCTTTGATGAAATCGTGTTGCTGCTTGGGCACAATTATTCAAATCCAAAATACTTCTACAGTACGTCATATGGATTGTTGACAGAATTAATACAACTGTATAAGCATCATCTTTTCGAAATAAATATTGGAATTGGCAGCATTGTTAAATGTTTGTGGTCGTTGTCGTCTTCGTATTCAAATGCATTAAAATCACTGGAATATCGTTTTTTCTTTCCACAGAAAGATATCTTTACAATCAGTGATACAGTAGACAAAGATTATACTGTAGAGTTATATGAGGTTTCCGGAAATGAAGAACTGATCCAGCTGTTGTGTAAAAATGATTTGGATGGAGTAAAAAAATGGATTCTCTCATTTTCAGAAGAATTGACGCAAAGCTATAAAAACAAACAATTTATCTTTTTGCGTGTCTATCAGCTTTTGGGGCATTTACTGAAATTTCTTTGTGACATGGGGCTTAACATCAATGATATGGAAAAAGATATTATTAAGACGTACCAACAGCTTGATGCGTTCTCGACAAGTACAGAAATTTTCCAATGGCTGTTTCGCTTGTGTCAGACAATTTCTGATGAAATGAACCTTTCAACGAAAAGCCATCAAGAGCATGTTTGTGCTGCAACGTTGGAGTATATACAGCAGCATTATCAGGATAACACATTATGTTTGAACGAAATTGCGGAAAATGTACATATCAGTCCGGCGCACCTTAGTGCGCTATTTAAAAAGCAGCGCCAGCAAAATATTTCGGATGTAATTGCAGACATTCGGATTGAAGCAGCGTGTAGTTTATTAAAAAATACCAGTCTTCCATTGAAAGAGATAAGTGCGAAAGTAGGCTATTCAAACCAATATTACTTTAGTTCTTGTTTCAAAAAGAAGACCGGTAAAACACCTTCTTCGTACAGATAAAAAATAATCGGCTGCTTTCTGTATTATTTTCAGGAAGCAGCCGATAGCTTTCTACTCGGAGATTATGCTTTTTATTCGGTTTTGAAACAAAAAAGTTCAAATTCTAAAGTTCGTGTAGCTACAGCATTATAGAGCAGCTGCTTTTTGAATTCGATATTCCGTAGGTGTCACTCCATAATATTTTTTAAATTGCTTACAAAAATAATCAACCGTTTCAAATCCAACGTTTTCAGCGATAACAATTACTTTTTTCTTTGTTGTAGTCAAAAGAATTGCTGCTTCCTGCAATCGATATTTTAGCAAATAATGCAACGGTGTATCATGAAGATATCTGTGAAACAAGTTTAACGCCGTGCTTTTGCTTACCATGGCCTGTTCGGCAATCTCTTCTAAAGAAAGTTTTTGGTCAAAATTTCGGTGAATGTATTGCATCATAAGTTGCAGTCGACCTTGTGATGAAACAATATTTATTTGTTTTTCTTTTGATAAATCTTCTTTTACATGGGAATAAATCAGATGCCAAAGTTCTTGTACAAGGCAAGAGGTGAGCAGCTCCATTTCGCCTTCTTCTATTTGGAGTGATATTATTTTTCTCATAATATGTAAAGCTTCTTTTTGCCAGGGTATTTCCGGTGAAAAAAACAAACAATCTAATGCTGATTTTTCAATGGGTTCAACGTATTTCTGGTAAATTCGACTGTTTGAAGCTGCAATAAATGTTGGAAGCAGTAGGAAATTTGGAATGACGGCTCCTTTTTCAGAATAAAAGCGATGAAGAATCCCGGAATTAACCCAGAATCCTTGCCCTTCAGTTATGGAAAACTGTTTTTCTCCTGCCAAAAATACAGCATTTCCTTCTTCAACAAACACAAATTCGAATTCGTTATGCCAGTGCCATTCGATGCAATTAAAATCAAATAAAGACAGATTGTCATAATAAAAGTGAAATGGATAATCGCTACGACCATGCTGAATTGTTTCCATCATATTTTCATCTGTCAAAATTTTATTGTAGTAGGTGTTATAATCCATGTTTTTTCTCCGTATTTCTTCTCCATAATTTTTGAATTTACGATATTATACAATAAATATCTGATATATTCCAGTGAAAAAAGAGTGAGATTGTGTTATTGTACAGTAGACGTTTTTGTGAAAAAGAACGTAGAATAAAAAAATAAGCAGAAAGGAAATTTTTTAATGAAAAGCAAGTATAGAAAAACATTAATTGCCTGCTATTTAGGATTCATCACTCAGGCAATCACTGCAAACTTTGTGCCGCTGTTGTTTTTGATGTTTCACAGGACTTATCAGATTTCACTTGGTAAGATTGCTTTTATTTCAACAGTGTTCTTTTTTTCACAGTTGCTTGTGGATTTGTTTTGTGCAAAGTATGTAGATAAAATTGGATATCGCAGAAGTGTTGTTGCATCTGAAGTATTGTCCGGAGTAGGTTTGATTGGGCTGGCTGTTTTACCGGAGCTGCTGCCTTCTCCTTATGTTGGAATTTTAGTCAGTGTTATGATTTATGCAATTGGAAGTGGGCTTATTGAAGTACTTGGTAGTCCAATTGTAGAAGCATGTCCGTTTGATAATAAAGAGAGTGTTATGAGTCTTTTGCACTCATTTTATTGTTGGGGTTCAGTTGGAGTAATCTTGCTCTCTACTTTATTCTTTGCAATTTTTGGAATTGAAAATTGGAAAATTCTTGCATGTATTTGGGCAGTGATTCCATTGTATAATATCTTTAATTTTCTTTCTTGTCCGATTGAATCTTTGACGGAAGAAGGAGAAGGTATGAGTATCAGCCAATTGTTCCAAATCCCTATTTTTTGGATCGCAATTATTCTTATGGTTTGTGCCGGAGCAAGTGAAATTTCTATGGCACAGTGGGCATCTGCTTATGCAGAATCCGCACTTAATATTCCAAAGAGTCTCGGAGATATTGTAGGACCGTGTCTGTTTGCAGTCATGATGGGAGTTAGTCGTTCATTTTATGGAAAATACGGTGAAAAATTAGATTTGATAAAATTTATGATTGGTTCAGGAGTGCTTTGTCTTGTTTGCTATTTGCTTGCAGCATTAGGTCCATTTCCGATTTTAAATCTTGCAGGTTGTATCGTATGTGGCTTTTCAGTCGGAATTATGTGGCCGGGAACAATTAGTATTACTTCCGGTAAAATTCCGCTTGGAGGAACTGCCATGTTTGCATTACTTGCGATGGCAGGTGATTTGGGTGGCTCCATTGGACCTGGTGTGATTGGGGTTGTGACTCAGAATGCAAATGATAACCTGAAAGCCGGCATGTTGGCTGCCTGCGTCTTTCCGGTAGTTCTGATTTTATCGGTTCTTTTTATTAGAAAAAAGAGAGCTGAAATTAAGCCAATAAATCAAAAAACAGAATCTTTTTTATGAGATAAAGTTTGAGGTGCTCGCAAAAAGCGGCACCTCTTTTTGCGTTATATTATTTTGTTTTGATAGGATTCTGAATTCATTTGATATAATTGCGAAAACAGACTATACTTAGGATAATAAGGTTTGCGTTTGCAAGATAAATAAGCCAAAGCGGAGGAGGAAAACAGTGTCAACTACCCACCTCCCAAGGGAAGTGGGGGTTCGCTTATGATAAACGAAAGGATGTCATGCGGCTTGTGGTATTTTGCAAATGTCTATAGATACCCATGGTAGAAAGGAAACGTTTATGGAGCATTTGCGTTGTGTAGTAGAGCGAATTACATATCAAAATACAGAGAATGGCTACACAGTTTTGAAATGTGCTGTGAAAAATTATAATGACCTTGTAACTGTGGTTGGCACAATGCCGGATACTCATGTTGGTTCCGTATTATCGCTCGACGGTATGTGGAAGATGGATGCCAAATATGGACGGCAGTTTTCTGTACAGAAATTTGAAGAAACTCTTCCTGCAACCGTATATGGAATAGAAAAATATCTGGGTTCTGGTTTAGTTAAGGGTGTTGGACCGAAGTTTGCAAAGAGAATCGTGGAAAAATTTGGAGAAGATACCTTAGATATTATAGAAGAGACACCGGACGAACTGCTGAAAGTGCCGGGAATAGGAAAAGTCAGAGTGGATCGGATAAAAACGAGCTGGCAGGAACAAAAAGAAATCAAGAATATTATGCTGTTTCTGCAAGGTCATGAGGTCAGCACTTCTCATGCAACGAAAATTTTTAGAACGTATGGAAGTGAGAGCATTGCCATTGTAAAAGAAAATCCGTATCGGCTGGCAGATGACATCTGGGGCATTGGATTTAAGACAGCGGATTCGATTGCGCAAAAGATGGGAATTGAGAAAGGAAAATTTGTCCGACTGCGCAGTGGTATTTTTTATACCTTAAATAAACTTGCAGAGTTGGGGCACTGTTATGCTACAAGAGAACAGTTGATTGAAAAGGCCAGTGTCCTTCTGGAAGTAGAACAGCCGGAACTGGAGATTACATTAGACGAAATGCTCCGTACGAATGATATCATTCGAGAGGTGTTTGAAGAAAAGGAAGCGATATATCTTCCACCTTATTATTTTTCGGAAAGTGGATGTGCAAAGAGACTGGTTCATTTGATGTCAGGCAGACAAAAAAAGTGTGAGAATCCGGAAAAAATTTTGGAGAAAGTGGCACAATCATCCCAAATTACTTATGATGAAATTCAGTGGCAGGCGGTGAAAACAGCCATTTCATCTAAAGTTATGGTGTTGACCGGTGGACCGGGAACCGGTAAGACAACGACAACATTAGGAATTATTTCCGCATACAAACAGGCAGGGTGTGAGATTATTTTGGCTGCGCCCACAGGAAGAGCCGCAAAGCGAATGTCCGAAGCAACGGGCATGGAGGCAAAGACCATTCACCGCTTGCTGGAATATAAACCACCGGAAGGCTACCAGAAAAATGAAGATCATCCGTTGGAAGGGGACGTTTTGATTTTAGATGAGTGTTCTATGATTGATATCATGCTCATGTACAATCTTTTAAAAGCGATGCCGGAGCAGATGTCTTTGATTTTGGTTGGAGATATTGACCAGCTGCCAAGTGTAGGTGCAGGTAATGTCTTAAGGGATATCATTGATTCGGGACGAGTTCCGGTGGTGCGTCTTAACCGGATTTTCCGTCAGGCACAGGGAAGCCGGATTATTATGAATGCACATCGAATCAACAAAGGGGAAGGGATTGATATGCGTGGTGGAAAAGATGCAGATTTTTTCTTTGCGCCAAAAGAAAGCAATCAGGATGTCGTAAATACGATTGTCCAATATTGTAAGACAAACCTGCCACGATATTATCATGTAGATCCTTTGCAGGACATTCAGGTATTGACTCCGATGCAGAGAGGAGAATGTGGAGCGATTAATCTGAATCAGGTACTGCAGGAAGCAATGAATCCATCAAAAATCTTTTTGCGAAGGGGTGGAACGCAGTATCGGCTGAATGATAAAGTTATGCAAATTCGAAATGACTATGAGAAAGAAGTATTTAATGGAGATATCGGTACAATTACAAAAGTAGACATGGAAGAGCGGGAATTGACCGTTTTATTTGAAACAAGGGAAGTTGTTTATGATGTGACAGAACTGGATGAACTGATGCTTGCTTACGCAGTTACAATTCATAAATCACAGGGAAGTGAATATCCGATAGTCGTCATGCCATTTACGATGAGCCATTTTGTGATGTTACAGAGAAATCTTCTCTATACAGGAGTGACCAGAGCGAAAAAAATTTTGGTACTGGTTGGTGAAAAGAAAGCAATTTATTATGCGATAAGAAATGAAACGACGACCAGAAGAAATACCTGTCTGGCAAGGCGTTTACAGTCGGATAGTGAAGAATCAAAGGAAGTAGAAATACTGCGTTCATGAGCAAGTAGCGAAACGGATTGTGAAAGTCTGCTTTATAGAAATTTCAGAAAGGAGAATTTCGGATGATTTACATTACAGGAGATTGTCATCGTGAATACAGGAGATTTAGTACTCAAAATTTTCCGGAACAAAAAGGAATGACCAAAGAGGATTATGTGATTGTCTGTGGGGATTTTGGCGGAGTATGGAGTTTTGAAAAAGAAGATAAAGAAGAAAAACATCTGCTCGACTGGCTGGAAGAAAAACCATTTACGACGCTGTTCGTGGATGGGAACCACGAAAATTTTGACCGGCTTTATGGATATCCGATTGAAAACTGGCATGGTGGAAAAGTGCATAAAATCAGACCCTCGGTATTGCATTTAATGCGTGGACAGGTCTTTGAAATTTGTAATAGAAGCATTTTTACCTTTGGTGGAGCAAGCAGTCATGATATCAGCGGTGGGATTTTAGAGATGGATACATCGAATTTTCACAGAGAGATAAAGCGTTTAAATCGAGTGGGAATACCGTACCGTATTAATCATTGGAGTTGGTGGGCACAGGAACTGCCATCCAAAGAAGAGATGGAAGAGGGACGAAAGAATCTTGAAGAGCATAATAATACGGTGGATTTTATTGTGACGCACTGCTGTGCTTCGAGTACTCAGCAGCTCTTGGGGAGAGAGAGATTTGAAGATGATATTGAGACAAGATATTTGGAGGAGATACGACAGAGCACAAACTTTAAGAAATGGTTTTTCGGGCATTATCATGACAATCAGAACGTGACAGAAAAAGAAATATTGTTGTATGAGCAGGTGATAAGGATTGCATGATATGATGTGATTAAATTATAAAAAGACGCTGCCCCGTAGAGGTTGATTTTTCTATGGGGTGGCGTCTTTTGTTTGGTTACTGACATCGGTCAAAGTCAGTCAAGATGTTGATTGATTTTAGGTGGTGTCTGATACCGATTTTTGCCGATTCCTTGACACCGATTCCTGTTGTTGTTTGAAACTCTTAACGAACTCAGGATATTCTTTCTGGTGCATTTGATGGTTCTTTATGAAAAGATTAAAGTGTTCAGGTTCACTTATGATTTCCTGTGATGGATATAAGCTGTTTTTGCGTATTTGAAGAAGAACATTCATTCTTTCATTTTCATCTGGAATAAAATAAGAATTACTGCTTATAAAAGATTCAAGGAATACTGAACAATTAGTAAATACAGCTTTATCAGGTGCTAAAAGTCTTTTTAGTGTTTCGTCTTTACGCAGGTCTTCCAGAGTGTCTTGGTCTATGACGATTGGAGTAGAATTTAGTGATAAAATTCCACGTAGCATATTGGTTGTATTAAGATTATCAAGATTTTGTCGGACTCGGAATAATGCCATTTTTTGAAAGAGTGGTTCATGAGTTTTGTTAGTGGAAAAGGTCAGCATACCAGCAGGAATATAATATCGAATATCAGAATTTAAATTTAAATATCGAAACATAAGAGCCATAGCCCTGCGACCAGTATCGTCTGAAATGAAACTATATGCTATAGATGGATTTTCAAGAAGTTTCAAATCACCAGTGAGTTTAAACGGAGGCATAGGGTCTCCACAAAAAGTTGTATTTGTTTTTATTTCTTCAAAAGTTACGATGGTGCGTCCTTCGGTTATGTTAACATTCATTTTAGCTTCTTGAATTTTGCCATCTTTAATAGGTTTTAAATGTTCTTGATGGTGTTTGGGATTAAAATAATAACAATAGTAGTCATAAGCATGATACTGATTGGTAAGCTGATGAATCCCAGAGTCTTTAAGTTTCCCTTTTGTAAGACGGGAAAAGTTAAAGTCAGATGGAGAAGGAGTCTCTGTTGTTTCCGGAAGCTCACAGATACTCCATAAAGGAATATCAAAAATCTGCGCAAGTGCGACAAGCTCTGGAAGTTTTACTTCTCTGTCGGATTCACCATCGAGCATAGCGCGTATTTTACTGGGTGAGGTTTTGATATTAAACCGTTGAAACATCATATCTGCGATACCGGAATAATTTAAAGTCTGTTCCCCGAGAGCCCGTTCAAAATCTCTCTTCCATTTAAATAATCGTTTCTTTACAAGGGAATTATAATCTTGATTTCCGTTTGAATTATCTGAAGATTTAGAGTTCATAAAAATTCCTCCCAATAATAAAAATTTAAAGGAGTATAACTATTTTCATCATATCATTGGTACGACAGGAGTTCAATGCGAAAAAATGCCAAAAATGAATCATATTATATCAAAAATAAAAAATATAAAAATCAAATCTGTTATAAATAAAGTTAATAAGACTAATGATAAAAAATAATAAATGTGATAATATTACAGTACATCAGATATCTGACCTTTCTAAAATCTTTTTAATAATCAGAGATTTTGAATTTTAAAAGAACAGAGTTTCAATTTTAAGATAGTAGAGTTTCAATTTATGGAAAATTAGAGAAAGATGAAAGTATAAAATTATGTTTAAATAACAAGTGTAAAGGACAAGGGATAAGTTTTTAGATGGTAAAAAATAAGGGAGCGTGGTATTATGTATAAGTGACTTTGCAAAAATGGATTTATAAAAATCAGAGATACAAAAGAGAAACAGAAGAAAAAATCTGATAGAGAAGAAAAAATTAAGAAAGAAAATATATCAGAGGGGAAACGGAAAATATGAGCGAATTTTCAACTGTATTATCGCGGTTCGTGAAAGAGAAAGATGTCAACGTATACCGTCTGGCAAAATATTGTGGATATGACAGAGCTAATCTTTATAAAGTAATGCGTGGAGAGCGGAAACCGCCGAGTCTGGAAGTTTTAAATCTGTTGTGTGAATATATGCATCTTTCACCGGCGGAGGAAGAAATTTTAGAAGAAAATTATGAGATTACAATGGTAGGACACGATAACTATTATCGAAGAAAAAATGTAATGAAATTTTTTTCTGACTTTTCAATGACCAGTAACTTGGAAAATGTACTGCCAACAGTAGAAATTAAAGAGGACTTTGAAATTCCAAATTCAAGTTATATGCTGCTTCGCGGCAATTATGAAATTAATTCTGCGCTTTTTCATATTATTGCAGATGAAACAAAAAACCAAAAAGGACATATTCAGATACTGGCACAGCCGGAACATGCGTTAGGAAATTTGTTGGCAATGCGTGGAAATACTTCAAACGAAATAATAATTGACCATATTATCTGCCTGGATAACAAACCGGAGATTGCATATTCAAAATCAAATTATACGTTAGATTGTCTGAAACATATTCTTCCATTATATAATTACAATTACGATTATAACACCTGGTATTATTATGCAGACCTTGGTTCATTGGGAAGAAATTTCTCTGTATTTCCGTATATGATTTTAACTTCAAAATATGTATGTATGCTGTCGGATGATTTGCAGGACGGATATTTAAGTAATGACCCGGAACTGATTAAAATGATGAAAGAGCGTTTTGAAAAATACCGGAGACGGGCTCATCGGTTAGTGGAAAATGTGCAGGGTGAAATTGAACAGCAGTATATGATTATGGGAATGTTAATGGCAAATCCTTATCCGAAATATGCATTTCATATGTCTCCATGTATGATGGCAGTATTAGACAGAGAATTGATTGAAAAATATCTGGTGCCTCAGCTTCCACAAAGAGAAGAATTAGTTGAGGTGTTATGTGAATATATTTCAAATCTTCAAAAACAGGATATGACTTATGTCTGCTCAATGGAAGGAATTTTACAGTTCATTGAAACAGGAATCATCAGTGAATTTCCGAAAGAAATGTATCAGCTTCCGGATAAAGAAGACAGAATGGAGTTAGTGAAGCGACTTTTTGATGAAGAAAAAGCCGGAAAAGTACATATTTTGAAAAAAAACATTGGAGATTTAAAGGCAGAATTATATTTATGCATTACACCGGAAAGCGGATTGCTGCGATTTGCAGTTCCATCTAAGAATGTTTTAAAAGATATTTCCTTAGAAGAATCAGGTTTGGTTTCGGTGTTCTATGACTTCTGTGAAAATTTAAGCCCGGAATTATTTTATTCGGAAGAAGAAGCAAAGAGAATTATTTTCGGATAAATGTAGTTTTAAAATCAAGCACAGAAGAATTATGAGAGTACATATAATCAGAACAGAGTTTTTTGGAAGAAAAAGCCGGAAAGCTCTGTTTTTTGTTGTACAAAAGTAGAAAAACAGGTAAAATAAAAGAAAAATTGTCGAAAACAGGGGGAAATGATTTGAAAATTTGTATGAAATGCAAGAGAGCATTTGAAGACGAAAAGAAAGTTTGTGATTTTTGTGGGGAACCACTAATTGAAATCAGAGAAACGGATGGGGTAAAAAAAGAAAGAATAAAGAAAAATCCAATGGCATTTGCAGTAATAGGGATTGCAATCGCATTGGTGGCGGGACTTGGAATTGGTTCGCTGACAATGAAACAGCTTGTAACTGGAAAAAATGAAAAAAGTGCGGTGCAAAGCGTTGAAACAGATGAGGAAAACGTGCTCGGAGAAGTAAAAAAAGAAAAAGGTGTTTCAATTGAAGATGAGGAAGAGGAAACGGACGAAGATGAAGTGCCGGAAATTAAGGTAGGGGAAACCTGGACTGTGGATGGACTGTGGAAGGTTACGATTAATTCTGTGACGGAAACGGAGGAGAGACATACAGACACAAGTTATGATGGAGATAAAAATCCAGAAGCAGTTTATATTGTAGATTATACGTATGAAAATTTAGGATATAAAAGTGATTCTTCAGGATTAGGTATTGATTTAAGTGGAGTTTATAGCCAAATTGTAGATTCAGATAAAGAAATGGGGTATAGCTATTATGTTTATGTATTATCAAAGCTTACTTCACCTGATTATGTACCAGTAGGAGCAAGAATGACCGCACAGGTAGCGATAGGAGTGAATCATAAGGGAACATTTTCTATTTTATATGAAGGGCGTGTAGAAGATAGAGAAAATTTGTATGATTCTAAAATTTACAGAGTAAAGTTTATTTGTGAAGTGAAGGAGTAAAGATTTAAAGAGTACATTGTAAGAAGAAAGTGAGAAAGAAATATGGCATTAATGGAAAAGTACGATGCATTTATCAGCTACAGTCATGCAGAGGATAATGCAGAGATTGCGGAGGCACTTCATAAAAAACTGGAGCATTATCGGATTCCTTCTCAAATTCAAAAAATAACAGGAAAAAAGAAAATAGAACGTGTCTTTCGCGATAAGGAAGAACTGCCGCTTTCAGCAAACCTCACAGAAAATATTTACACAGCATTAGATAATTCGGAGTATCTGATTGTGCTCTGTTCACCGGAATCACGGGCATCTCAGTGGGTACAAAGAGAGATAGAATATTTTGCAGGGGTTCATGGAAAAGAGCGTATCTTTGCGGTATTAATAAAAGGAGAACCGGAAGATGTATTTCCTCCAATTCTCTGCGAAAAGACAGAAATAAAAACAGATATCAATGGTCAAAATTACATCATTACAGAACCAGTTGAACCGCTTGCAGCAGATGTCAGAGGGTATTCAAAAAAAGAACGGTTAAAAAAATTAGATGCAGAATTCTTACGCCTGATAGCAGGAATCCTGCAGTGTCCTTATGATGAGTTAAAACAGCGGCATCAGGAATATCGAATGAAAATTGCAATTGCAGCAATGAGTGTAGTGATGTTTCTTGGAATCGCCTTTGGAATGTATTCATCATATCAAAAAAATCAGGTGAATACGGCATACCAGCAGTCGTTAATAAATCAAATGAAAGGCCTATCAGAAGAATCAGAACGATATCTGGACGGAGGAGACAGGATAAATGCACTAAAGACAGCACTTGAAGTTCAGTCAGAAGGACAGAGCAGTATTTATCCGATAGTGCCAGAGCAGATTTATGCTTTAAATAAGGCACTTTATACCTATCAACATTCAAGTAATTATATTTATAAGCCAGAAAAAATGAAAACCATGGATGGGGCAGTAACAGAGGTAAATGGCTTCAGTCCAGATGGAAATTTATTTTTTGCGCTTGATTCCTTTGGTCAGGCTTATTTTTATGATACAGCTACAGAAAAAGTGGTCTGGAAAATTAATGCAGAAAAAGTTTTTGAAACGACAGGGGAAAATTTTATCTGGGGCAAATTTAACGGAAACCATTCGATTGTGATGGCAACAGAACATTACTTTGTGGCATTGGATGTAGAAAAACAATCCTGCGGAGCAATTGTGAAAACAAAAAAGAAGAATCAAAAAGACCAGGCGATGGATTTGTATAAAAACAAATTAGCGGTGTGTTATAAAACCAAAAAAGAAAATGCCCAATATGACAGTATCAGTCTGTTTATTTATGATATGGAAAAAGGGGAGCTTTCGGAAACTTATGATTACCTTTCAGAAAAAGAAACAAACGATCCAGGGGAACTTAATGAAGTCAGCAAAATAGCTTATTCTGAAAAGGGAAATTATTTGGCAGTAGCGAAAAAAAGGCTTGGTCGGGAAGTTGATGAAGGGCAAAAATCGACAGTTTATATTTATGATACCCAAAATGGAAAAATAATACAAAAATTCAGTGAAAAAAATGTTTCAAAAATTTGTTTTATAGATGAAGAGGCTGTTGCCGTAATCGAATATGATTGGATAGACTATGATATGGAAGTACAGGAGAAAATCTATAGTCTTAAAGATGGAAAGGCTTTATGGCAAAGTGAAAAAATGAGAACTGCTGTGACAATGGCAGAAGATACGCCAACAGCCGGGTGTGTTTATCTTGGAGAAGCATATATAGATTCTGGAACGCTATATGGAATAGTCGGTTTTAGTTATGCAGGAAATTTGATCTTAGTAAAAAAAGGTTACTGGGAAATTGGATTTCAGCGAATGTTTGAAGCTGATGTTGTAAGTATTCAAAGAATAGATGAATATAATTTTTTAATTGGACTTGATAATGGAATAGTTTATCGGTATATAAGTGGGACATGGGATAAAATTTTAACGGTGAATGCAAGTACGAATCAAGTATATTATAATGCAGAGACAGATAAAATTGTTCAGGCTAAGTCGCACGATTTGATATTTTCGAAGAAAATGTTCGATGAATCCATGAAAAAAGAAGGAACAGAACAACCAGAACTTGAAAATGATGTAACTAATAATGCGGGAGAGAAAGTAGTTGGAACAAAGCACAGTGCAGAAGTCGAAGGCGATTCAATCATTATAACAGACAGAAAAAATAAAGAAATTGTTTTGACAATTCCCATGTATCAAGCGGAAAATACGGTTTATGGATTCTTTAATAATGATGAACAATTTTTGGTGTATAATGAACAGTATGATGAAATTGTAGTATGGGATATTGAAACACGGAGCATATTAAAACAACAAGAACTGAATTTGGAATCTACAGGCAAAACAAAAATTATTATAGATGAAGAATTGCATTTTTTTGCATTAAGTCTTGGACAAGAATTTATTTCATTTACCGATGAAGGGGCACAGTGTAATGTATTAGATATTTTTTACTATGATGATGATTTTAATATTTATCGCTACGCAAGTATTCCGTATGGAGATGTTGATTTCAAAAAAAAGAAAATATATGTAAAAGATTTGGATAAATATTACTCGGTATCATTTTATAGTTATGAAGAACTCGTGGAAAGGGCAGAAAAAATTTTAAAAGAAAAATAGAATTAATAGTGGCGAAAAGTGATAGTGACGGAGTTTTCTGGTTTGGCAGAAAACTCCGTTTTTGTGGTGCAGAATTTCAGCAAGGAGTTTCAAAATTTGAAAAAGATGGGAGAGTTGAAATTGGGAGAAGGTGGTTTAATAAAGATAGAAATTGAAAAGAAAAATCAAAAGAAACCGAGGGAGAATTATTATGAAAAAAAGAATTTTAACATTAGCAGTTTTAGTAATGGTATTTACAAGTGGATGTTCAAGTAATCGTGATATGAAAGCTCTTGAAGGAACCTGGATGGGAGAAGAAGGTGGTATTGTTTTTTATGAACCAATGGAAAAAAATGGGTTTTCTGGTTCAGCTACGATTATTGATGATGGAGATTCTAAAGATGGTGAATATGAGATAGATGATAAAGCAAAAAGACTAAATCTTAGCTATAGCGATGGATGGGGCACTCCGGTAACTGCTATGTACACTTACGATTTAAATGGCAAAGAATTAGAACTCACATTGGTAAAATATAAAGATGTTACAGGTGAGTACAATGTAGATGATGGAGATACGCAGGTTTTTGAGAAAGAATAAAAATAAAAGGTATTTTGCCGACAAAATTTGACACATATTGTGAAGTAATAGGGAAAAAGATAGAATTATTACGATAGACATAACTTTGAAGGGGGAAAAACAGAAGATATGGATAATTTTAACTACAATTTAGAATAGTTTTGAAACTTATGATTTCAGAGGGAGTGTCTAATTTTAAGATAGGAAATAAAAAAGATAAAGAAAAATATAAAAAAGAGGAGAAAAATTATGAGAAAACGAATCGTTTCTATACTTTTAGCGGGGACAATGCTAATTGGAACTGCAACTGCATGTGGTTCAAATAGTGGGGGAAAACCAATTGATTTAAAAGATCCAGATGGAGAATATCATGTTCAGGTCGATTTTAAAACAAATGAAGTGAAGCTTTCTTGTACAGCGACAGATGATGGTGCAGGTACAGGCGAAAGTTGGTCTGAAATGTTAAATGCTTGCAATATAGAACATGATTCGGCAATTAATTTTGAAACAATGTCTTTTAATACAGATTATAAAATGTCAGATGATTTTAAGAAAGTATTTAAAGATTTTTGGGAGAATGATTTTCAGAATGAATACTCAGGAGTTGAAATTAATGAGGATGGAACAACATTAGATATTGTTGAACTTTGTAGATTTTTATCATTGGGAGAACAATGGGAAAAAAATCCGAATTTACTTGTTACAGAACGTCCAGTCGTTGAAAATGGAACAGAGGGAGCGGTGGAAGTATGTTTAGTGTATGAAGGACTAGAAGATAAATTTACAGAAGCGGATACAGACAAAGACGGTTATATATCAGTACAGGAATATATTGAAATGAAAGTTTCAGAATACGAAGAAAGAATAGAAGAATTTCAGTAAAAAGCAGTAACGATAGAGTTTTCTGGTCAGCCAGAAAGCTCTGTTTTTTATATCTGAATTTCAAGACAGAGTTTCAAAATTCAAAAAATATAGAGAAGCTGAAATTGAAAGAAAATGGTTTAATTAAGATACAAACAAGGAGGAACACAAAAAATTAAATTTTAAGTAAGATGGAGGTGATTGCGTCAGAAATGAATAAAAACTGACCACAAAATATGACACGTATTGTGAAAATGTACAAAAAAAGTTAAAATTATAGCAATATATCAGAAAAAATGTAAAAAAGGAGAAGGATGATGAAAAGACAAATTACTTTTAGGGGGGGGGTAAAGCTAGCTTAACTCCACAAAAGTCATATTGTAGTCAGTTTGATTTCAAAATAAATAGGATAGCTCTTTTCTATATAAAAGACCTTGATAAGGGAGGATAAAAGAGGTTTTTACAGAGACAGAAAAAAAGAAAAGGAGTTATTTTATTATGGAAAAATCAAATAAAACATTAAGTAATGTAATCACAGTAATTTATGCAGTTGTTGCAGCAGGATGGCTGATTTCAAGTATATTACAATTTAGAACAGCAAAAGGAGTTATGTCGACATCAGGCAGCGTATTATATTTTGTTCCGTTATTATTGATGTTAGTTGTTGTCGGAATAGAAATTAATCGTTTGAAAAAAGAGAAATATAAAGTTCTTGATGCGGTTGTATTTTTGATTTTACCAATTGTAATGATGATTGCTTTGGTGATGTCGGGTGTTTCTATGGGAAGTGCAGAGGGAGATATAGAGATTGGAAGTGCAGGATATATCGCCGTGTTTTATCTTTTTAAATCTCTGGCAGCAATCGGAGCAGGATTTGTGGCTCTTATATTAGCGGTAATCAAAAAGAAGACAGAAAAATAAAAAAGAAAAAATATCCTTTCAAAAGCTAAATCATTAAAATAGGCTGTTAATCTATGTAATAGATCTAAAAAGTTATCCTGTAGCAATAGAGCAGAGGCAGAGAAAAAGAACAGGAGTTATTTTAAATGAAAAAAACAGGAAAAGCATTAAATAATATAATTAAAGTAGTTTATATACTTTTAGCAATTATATGGGTCTGCTGGGAGCTGCTTTGTGTTGTGGCAGAATATAAGAGCACAGTTGGAACATTCGCAGTAGTTTTAATAATGGCTATTCTTGTGAGCGGAGTGCTTCGTTTATCAAAAAAGGCATATAAACTTATAGATGCAATGATTCTTGCAGGAGTGTCACTGGTATATTTGATATATGGTCTTGAAGGTGCAAATAAAGAGATAGCCTCTTTAATGTTTGTTCCGGCATTAGTTACATTTTTAGCTTCAATTTTGATTGTTTTGGCAGCTTATAAAAATAAAAGCATCGAGGAAAATACAAAATTAAGCACAGGATTAGATATGGTTCTTAAGGGGCTTTACATCATAGCAGCGGCTGTCTGGGTAATTGGAAGCATTTATATATTTTGCAGAATGAAACCAGAACTTAGACCGGCAGGAGTACAGATAATTATCTATTTTATTCCGTTATTAATAATGCTGGCAGTTATCGGACTCGGCTTCTATGGTCTGAAGAAAGAAAAAAGAAGTCTGCTCAATCCACTTGCCATTGTGGTTTTGTCATGGGCAGAAGTTCTCTTTGTTATTATCAATGGAAACGTCATTGGTGGTCTTGATAAAGGTAAAGTAATATCTAAGATACTTGCTGGATATTTTTTCCCGGGAATGGCACTGGGTTTAATAGGCGCAATAATTGTTGTGGTTATGATAGTTAGAAAAAAATACAGCAAATAAAAAGAATGAGCGTAGAAAGAGGCACCGACGTGGTGTCTCTTTTGAATCATTTACATTTGAAAGCTTAAGAGGGAGGAAAGAGCATGGGAAAATTTATCAAAAAAATGGTATTTGCATTTCTTACTGCAACACTTATTTTTGCAGTTGTACCGGCAACCGTTCAGGCAGCAGGATGGAAACATAACAAGTATGGGTATTGGTGGCAGGAAAATGATTACAGTTATCCGAAAAATCAGTGGAAAACCATTTATGGAAAACAGTATCATTTTAATTCAAAGGGATATATGGATACCGACTGGACGAAGGTAGATGGAAAATGGTATTACTTTGGTGGAAAAAATGATGGAGCGAAGAAGACTTACTGGCAAAAGGTAAGAGGAAAATATTATTGGCTTGGAAGAGATGGAGTTATGAGAACAGGCTGGCAAAATGTATATGAAAAGTATTATTGGCTTGGTGGTTCTAATGACGGAGCAATGAAGACAGGCTGGCAGAAAGTAGGGGGCAAATACTATTTACTTGGAAAAAATGGTGATATGAAAAGTGGCTGGCAGACTGTATATGGAAAGAAATATTATCTTGGCGGTGCAAATGATGGTTCTATGAAAACAGGCTGGCAAAAAATTAGCGGTTCAGATTATTATTTTGGAAGAACCGGAGAATCCAATGAAGGTGTTTTAAGAACAAATACATACATTGGAGATTATTATGTGAACGATTCTGGAAAATGGAATGGAAAAAGAGATTTGAAAGAATATCTGAATAGTAATGAGAAAGTGAGTGCTATTGTATATGGAGATAAACAGAATAAAGTAGTCTTTTTTGATAGGGACAGCGACCAGGATAAGAAGTATGTCGAATATTTAATAATCTCTGCAAATTCAAAATACAGTGTATATGGTGTTTACTTTGGACAATCGGTTGAAGATGCTAAAACAACTCTGGAAAAACAAGGCTGGAAATTGAATGAAACAATACAACACAATGGTAGAATGGTATACTCATTTAGAACAAAAGGAATGCAGATTGATGTAGAGAAAAACAGCCGATATGGTGACAGGGTCACGTTCTCGAGAGTTTATTATGATTCAAATGGAAATGTGATAGGTGGAATCAGGTATAATCAGGACGATGAGAGTAAACCGGTAGTTCAAAGTGCAGTTCCAGCTGAAAGTGAAGGGGATACAGAAAATATTCAGTCTGTAGAAGAACAAATTTCAGAAGAACAAAGTCCAGAAAAACAAGAAGAGTTAACACAAGAATTTGTTGGTGCAGAAGAAAATAGTGAAATTCAGGAGGAAGATTCTCAGGCAGAGGGGAATAAATCAGAGGATGGACAGGAATCTGAATCAACAGAAGAAAATGAATTGAATTAAAATACAATTTCAACAAATAAAAGCGAATAAATAAGTAGCCAAAATTGGGATAGGTGAAGTATAATTTAATTGAATCAGAAGAACAAATAAAGGAGGATAAGCGTATGTTTTGTGGAAATTGTGGAACGAAAAATGAAGACCATGCAATGTTTTGCCAAAATTGTGGAGCAAGACTTGATGGCGGTGGTGGAAATCAAAATCTGAACCAGAATCAGCAATGGCAGGAACAGCCAGTGCAGCCGGATTCCAATTTTGTCTATCAAAACGAGGTATCAGCACCGATTGTAACCCCTCAAAAGAAAACCGGAAAACTTAAAATTATAGTTCCGGCAGCAGCTGTGGTAGTTGTTGTATTTTTATTATTTAGTTTACTTGGAGGACGAGGAGGATATAAGAAAGTAGTAGAGAATCTGATTGAAGGTTCACTGAATCAGGATGCAGAGAAAATTTTAAGCGTTATACCAGATGCTTACATGGATTACGCTGATGTAGATAAAAAAGAAGCAATTAGCGAAATTCAGGATGAACTGGATGACATGGATATTTACGATTTGTTGGGAGATAACGTAGATATTGATTATAAGATTGGTGATGCAGAAGATATCAAAGGTGATGACTTAAAGGACATCAAAGAGGACTGTGAAGAGTATGGTGTGAAAGTCTCTGCTGCAAAATCAGTTGATGTAAAGTTTACAGTGAAAACAGATTTAGGAACAGATTCACAGACAGTGTCCGTTCCAGTTATCAAAGTAGGACGAAAATGGTATATAAATATGGAGGAATTGTCGGGACTGCTTTAATAAATTGGAGAAGAGAAAATAGCCTATGAAAAAAGAAAAAGAATTGAATACAATGAAAAAAATGATTAAGAAACTATCAATTGCATTTTTGATGGCGATGCTTGTATTTGCCATTGTTCCTGCAACTGTTCAGGCAGCTGGATGGAAACAAAATAAAAATGGATATTGGTGGCAGGAAAATGATTACAGTTATCCGAAAAACCAATGGAAAACGATTTATGGAAAACAATATCACTTTAATTCTAGCGGATATATGGATACAGGCTGGAAACAAATTGATGGAAAATGGTACTACCTTGGCAATAAAAATGATGGTGCAAAGAAAACTTACTGGCAGAAAGTTTACAACAAATATTACTGGCTTGGAAATGACGGTGCTATGAGAACAGGCTGGCAGAGAGTCTATAATAAGTACTACTGGTTAGGAAGTTCCAACGACGGAGCAATGAAGACAGGTTGGCAAAAAGTGTATGGTAAATACTATTGGCTGGGTCATTCCAATGATGGAGCGATGAAAACAGGCTGGCAGACGGTATATGGAAAGAAATACTATCTTGGTGGAGCAAATGATGGTTCGATGAAAACGGGCTGGCAGAAGATTGATGGATATTGGTATTATTTTGGTGGAGCAAATGATGGCTCACTCAAAACAGACACCTGGATTAACGAATATGGTGTATATGTAGGTACAGATGGAAAATGGAATGAAACAAAATATCGCTATTCAAATGGAGAATATTTATCAGAATTATCAATTATGAACAATAGTAAAGATTATAACAATGCACAATTAATGTTCTGGCATAATTATGGAGCAAGTTCTTCGGATGAAGATTTCTTTTTTCATTGGGAATCAGGAAAGAGTGAGTATGTAGTTCAGGGAAATCGTTCCAAAAAACAATTTTTACTTAAATTTACACCGACTCAATCAGGAATGCAGATACAGGTAACATGTCAGGATGGACAATATTATTCATGGACTAATGGTACACAAAGTGAAACATGGATAAATGCAAATTATCAAAAAGTAGATGAAGCACCTAGCAGAATTCAGTAATTGAATAATAACCAACAGTTAAAAACCAACAGAGACGGAGTTTTCTGGTTTGCCATTAGTGGCAATAAAAAAGCCAGAAAACTCCGTTTTTACTTGGTTGAAGAATAAAGATTAAGTTGTGAAAATATAATAAATCTATTATAAGTGAACTACTCGGTTACTTGTAGCTGAGTAGTTCACACATCCAACTCATCAGATTAGTTTTCACATACTTTCTGCCCTTGATTGTTTGAAGTTCTTGAAAAGTGAGGTTAAATATGACGGAAAAAGAAATGATTACTTTTATGTTTGCGCATTAATTGAATATATCGCACGTGAAACTTAAAACTATCGAGGGTATATAGTAAAGCAGATAGGAAAAGAGGGATTAGAAAAACTCTTGTATGAAACAGACATGTAGAAAGTGAAATCTTTGCATGTCTGTTTTTTATTGCAAAATTTTTTGCGTCTAAAGGCAAATAAAGTTTGCCTACAAAATCTGACACATATTGTGGAAATGGGCTTCAAAAAGGTAAAATTAAAGCAATAAAATCGAAAAATAAAAAAGGAGAAGTCGGTGTATGGAGAAGTTTATTAAGAGAGTAGCAATTGCAATTCTTACCGGAATACTTGCATTTGCGGTTATTCCTGCAACGGTTCAGGCAGCTGGATGGAAACAAAATAAAAATGGATATTGGTGGCAGGAAAATGATTACAGTTATCCGAGAAATCAATGGAAAACTATCAATGGAAAACAATATCATTTTAATTCCAGCGGATATATGGATACAGGCTGGAAAAAAATTGATGGAAAATGGTACTACCTTGGCAGTAAAAATGATGGTGCAAAGAAAACTTACTGGCAGAAAGTGTATGGTAAATATTACTGGCTTGGAAATGACGGAGCAATGAGAACAGGTTGGCAGAAAGTCTATAATAAGTACTACTGGTTAGGAAGTTCCAATGACGGAGCGATGAAAACAGGTTGGCAAAAAATGTATGGTAAATATTATTGGCTGGGTCATTCCAATGATGGAGCGATGAAAACAGGCTGGCAGACGGTATATGGAAAGAAATATTATCTTGGCGGTGCGAATGATGGAGCAATGAAGACTGGCTGGCAGAAGATAGGTGGATATGATTATTATTTTGGAAAAACAGGGGAATCAAATGAAGGCGTTTTAAGAACAAATACTTGGGTTGGAAATTATTACGTAGATGCGAATGGAAGATGGGACAAATCAAAAACTGTAGTAGATATAAAAAATTATTTGACGAATTATAAGAATTTAGTAAGCAAGTTAGGAATGAAAAAGACAAGGTCATGGCAATTTGGAAGTTCCGATTCTTATGTGAAAGATGGGTTTTATTTGGAATGGCAAGAAGGATATTCATTTGAACCGTTTAGTATGAAAAATGAAAGTGCAGATTATATAAGATTGAATGGAATTAGTATAGGAGATAGCGAAAATTCTTCAGATGTAATGCTAAGGAACGCTGGTTGGGAAAATAAATTTAAATGGAACGGTGAAAATGGTTATACAAAAAAGATAAATGGAACATTGCATGCATTAACAATTTATATTAACAGTTCAGGATGTGTTAAAGGATGGTATTTAAATAACTGGCCACAAGGTGTTGATTGGTTTTCAGCAGAAGAAGATGAGACTCCAATAGTTACTCAAAATGAGAAAGAACAAGAGATTATAGAAGAAAATAAAGATTCCGAAATAAAGAAAGATCAAGATGAACAGAAAGAAGAAACAAATTTAGAGGAAAGAATAACTGAAACTGATAAAATTCAAGAAGAAAAATCTCAATTAAATGAGAACGATTCGAAGGATACACAGGAATGTGAAACGCAGAGTGATAATAGTGAAAATAAATCGCCAAAAGAAGAAAAAGTTATTAATTAAAAATCCAGAGACTTTAGGTTCTATAGTTTCACGTTTTCAAAGAATGGTTTCAAACTATCATTAAGCCTATAATGTTGAAACTATCTCATCGTGGTTTAATAAAGACAGAAAGACAAAGGAGGACAAGTGATATGAAGAAATCAGAAAAAGCAATGAGTGCATTAATTGGATTCTTGTATGTAGTATTGGCGGGGGGATGGATTTATTCAGGAATCTATTATAAGAGTTTTGCAATGATGCTGATGCAGTCTTCTAAGATGGGAATTGTGTATTATATGCTTCCACCTATTGCAATTGTATTTCTTGCAGGAAGCAGTTTAATTGAGCTGGTTAAGAATAAGAGTACAGCTGTAAATGCAATTATGAGCATTGTATTATCGCTTGGAATTTTTGGGGCGGGAATGTACAGTTATTCAAGATTGGAGTATGGAACAATAGATTATGTCTTATATACAGCGAGTGCTTATTTGATTGTTTCAGCAGTTACAATTAGTGTATCCTCCATTTTGGTGATGTTGAATTCAGCAAAAAAGAGAATGAAATCAGAGTAAAGATTTGGGTATGGGGAAATTTTATTTCTCATACCCATTAATATATTTGGAAGTTTCATTCAGCAAGTTTTGGGAGAAATAAAATTGTAAAAAATACGCTAAAAGAATATACAGAAAACAAGATTTGTTTTAAAATAGAAATAACGAAAAATTCATGGGAGGAGTAATAATGGCATTTTGGGATAATTTTGAAAAAAAAGCAACGGATGCAACAGCAAATGTAGTATCAAAGGTAAAGGGAGTGTCTGATATTACAAGATTAAATTCTATGGTATCGGAAGAAGAAAATCGAATCAGAGAAATCTATTTTAAAATCGGTCAGACTTATGTAACATTACATGGTCGGGATAATGAGGCTGGATTTGCAGATTTATTAAATGCACTCAAGGCTTCCCAATTAAAAGTTGAACGGTATAAACAGGAAATTATGGATATCAGAGGCGTTCAAAAATGTGAGAGATGTGGAGCGGAAGTGGCAGCAGGAGCTGCATTTTGCATGACTTGTGGAGCTCAGATACCAAAAATTCAGCCAAAGCCAGCAGTTAATTCTGGAAGAAGATGCAAGAAATGTGGAGCAACTGTAGCACCAAATGCTCGTTTTTGCACAAGCTGTGGAACACCTTATGTGGAAGAAACACCAGTAAATCCAACTCCACAGCCACAGATGAATCAGCCTGTGCCAGAGACACGACAGCCACAGGTAAACCAGAATACAGTGCCATTTGGAACGTCACAACCGCCAGTGAATCCAGTTCCAGAAGTGACACATCAACCACCGATAAATCCCGTTCCAAATGTAACACCACAGCCACAATTGAATTCAGTATCAGATACAACAGCAAAGTCACAAAGTCCAAGTTTGGATGCAATAGTGCAACCGCAGATGAATCCAAATCCAGTTGTAAAAGAACAGCCACAGGTGAATGGGCTCAAAAAAGTCTGCACAAATTGTGGAGCTGAATTACAGGATGGTGTGGCATTTTGTATTCAATGTGGTATGCCTGTAAAAAAAGAAGAGCCAGCCAAAGAGAATGTGATGTTTGAAAATGTAAATCCGGTCGAACAGACTGAAGAAAAAACTTCACAAAAGGTGTCGTTAGAGAAAACGGTATCCGTTCATTCAGAACATACAGCGCAGACACAGCAGGAAGAACTTGAAAAACAATGGGAAAATCCAGCTAAAAATGTCTGCCCGAATTGTGGAACGACTCTTGCTGATAATGTCAGATTCTGTATTAATTGTGGAGAAGAAGTAAGAAAAGCAGATGAAAATGCGGAAGAAGCAACTATGAGAGTGAATTCTATTACATTCAAAAGACCAGATGAAGTGCAGACACCAAAAAGACCAAGATTTTGTATTGGGTGTGGAGCTAAATTAGATGATGACTCTGTCTTTTGTACCGTGTGTGGAAAAAGAGCAGAGTAAGAAGATAGAAAAACAGGAAAAGAGCCTGCAGAGAAAGTTGATATGATTTCCTTTGAGATAAGGTGCATATCAGATGATTCTGCAGGTTTTTTAATATAAAATAAACTGACTACAACCTCTGACACATATTGTAAACGCAAAACAAAAAAGTGTAAAATTATAACAATGAGATAGAAAAAGAAAAATTAGAAGGAGAAAAGGCATTTATGAAAAAAATAATTAGAAAATTGGCGACAGCCATTCTTGCCGGAACACTTGCATTTTCTATGGTACCTGCAACGGTTCAGGCGGCAGGGTGGAAGCAGAACAAAAATGGCTACTGGTGGCAGGAAAATGACTACAGCTATCCTAAAAATCAGTGGAAAACGATTTATGGAAAACAGTATCACTTTAATTCCGGCGGATATATGGATACCGGCTGGACAAAAGTAGATGGCAGATGGTATTATCTGGGGGCAAGAAACGACGGAGCAAAGAAAACTTATTGGCAGAAAGTGTACGGAAAATACTACTGGCTTGGAAGTAATGGTGTGATGAGAACTGGATGGCAACAAGTATATGGAAAATATTACTGGCTTGGCGGTTCGAATGATGGAGCGATGAAAACTGGCTGGCAGAAAGTAGGAAAATACTACTATTGGCTCGGTCATTCCAATGACGGAGCAATGAAAACTGGTTGGCAAACTATCTATGGAAAGAAATACTATCTGGGCGGAGCAAATGATGGAGCAATGAAGACCGGATGGCAGAAAATTGATGGATATTGGTATTATTTTGGTGGCACAAATGATGGTTCACTCAAGACAAATACCTGGATTGGAAACTATTATGTAGATGCAAATGGACGATGGACTAAGACGAGAACAAAGACAGATAAACAGATATTAAATGAATTTATAAGTGGGGGAAGTTATAAAAAATATACAAGTGGGTATTCAAATTTGTCTTATGTTATTACTGATTTAAACGCAGATAATGTTTCTGAATTATTAATTGATTCTGCTGATGGATTAGGCTTTTTTAGAACATGGACATTTGTACTGGATAGCCAAAAAAATGTTGTAAATGTGAATGAAATGTATGGCTATGGTCGATTCCGATATTCATCAGCTTATAATATGATTGCCGGATCACCAGAAACAAGACCTATGCCGTCTGCCTGGTATTGGCCATTTTATAAATTAAATGGAACAAAGCTGGAATATGTATTCTCTGCTAATAGTGCAGATGAATTAAAGAAATATTCATTTGAAAATTTTACCTGGACATCGCTTGGTAGTTCTACAAAGAGTTATTCTGAAACAGGTGAATCTCAACCAGTTGTTCAGAGTGCAAATGAAAATGAATTGCAAAATGAAGCACCATCTGTAATTCAAGAAGAAACACAGGAGAGTGAGCAGAATTTAAAACAGGATGAAAATGTAGAAACAGAACAGAATATAGAAGAACAGCAGTCTGAAGATGTGAATACAGAAGAAGCAGATGAACCAGAATCAACAGAAAATCAGGAAATAGAATCGGATATGGAAAAAACAGTTCAAGAAATAGAACAAGTAGAAGAATAAATTTAAGAACCTGTGGAGAGAAATCTCTGCAGGTTTTTTAGGATATGAAAGATTAGAATACGAAAGGGAAAAAACATGGATTACAATAAATTAATAGTTTGTTTTCAAGATACATTAAAAATATCAGAGGATGAACTTTGGGATGTGACAAGAGAAGCAATTCAAAATACCAGAGTATTCAAAGAAGATATTGCCTCGGAGATTAAGATTGCATACAAAGATTCAATGAAAGCGTTAAATGATGCAGAAGTTAAGGTTGAGATAGATACGACATTTCATTCGGCTAGGAATTATTTGAAAGATGGAAAAGTAGCAGTTTTGAATTTTGCAAACCCGAAATATCCAGGAGGTGGAGTACAAAATGGTGCTAAGGCACAGGAAGAGTGCTTGTGTAGAAGCAGTAACCTGTATCAGTGTTTGAAAGATGAAAAGGTATTTGAGGATTATTATTTTTATCATGCAAAAAGAGGCGGGAATTGGTTTACGGACCGAATGATTTACAGTCCAGGAATTACTGTTTTTAAAGATGATAGTCCAGTTCCTGTTTTGATGCCGGAAAATGAATGGTTTCAAGTAGATGTGATTACATGCGCTGCGCCATACCTTGGAGGGAGTATTATAATTGAAGGAAACGAATTAAAACAAATATTTGTAAAAAGGATAAAAAACATTTTGGATGCAGCAATAATCAATCAAGTGCAGACAATTATTTTAGGAGCGTTTGGGTGTGGAGCATTTAAAAATCCTCCAGAGGTTGTTGCACAGGCATTTTATGAAGTGATTTATGAAATGGGGTATAAAAAATATTTTAAAAGAATCGTATTTGCGATTAAACCATCTGGTCCATATTGTAAAAATATCGAGGCATTTTCAAAACGATTTGATATGAAAATGATGGAGGAGCAAAATCAAAAAGATAAAGATAAGAAGATTAGTTTTTGGGAAAAATGCAGGAAATTAATTGGAAAGTAAAAAGGGAGTTAAGCGGTAACTAAGATTTTACAGCAGATTTATGTTATTAGAAGCGAAAAATTGGTTTGTAATAAAGTGCTATCATGATATAATAAAAGTAAACCAGAAGAATAAGCATTATACCAAAAGGAGTTGGAAATGGCAAAAAAGCAAGAGCTTACATTGGAGGAAAAGCAGGAAAAAGTTCGTGATTTTCCTCCAATAGATGATGCCTTTTTTGAAACGCTGGCAGATGATATAGCATTTTGCCAAGAAATACTAAGAGTGATATTAAGCGATAAAAAGTTAGTTGTAGAAGATGTAATTGTACAGAACAGTAAAAGAAATCTATATGGGCGTTCGGTAAGACTGGATGCATTATGTACACTTGGAAATGGAACGAAATGTAATATCGAGGTACAGCGCTTGAATAATGATAATCACTTAAAGAGGGTAAGATATAATGCGGCAAGTATAAGCTGTTGTAGACTTCCAAAAAGGAGATAAATTCAGAGAACTTGAAGACTTATATGTGGTTTATATTTCTGAATTTGATGTGTTTCATGAAGGATATACAAAATATCATGTGGACGGTGTAGTTCGAGAAACAGGAAAAAAAGTAAAGGATGGTCTGGACGCAGTGTGTGATGTGATGAAAAAATATGAAGAGATTGCAGCAAAAGAAGCATCAGAAAAAGCAAATATTAAAGCAGTGAAAAGTATGATAAAAGTATTTCAGGCTACAAAGCAGCAAATTTTACAGATATATTCGGAAAAAGAATATGAGCAGGCTGTGAAAGAACTCGAGGAGGAAGAAGCTGAAAATAAGTAAATAGAGAAAGTAAATAGGTATATGGAGAAGAAATCTTTCATATACCTATTTTGCAATCAAAGGTGACGGAGTTTTCTGGGTTGCTATCAGGTAGAATAAAAGAATCCGAAAACACCTTATGTTTGGGAGAATTAGAGGATTTTTTCTGTGTTAATATATCTAATTCCGATAAAAATTAGTAAAAGAATAAAGAGAATGTTTGTAAATAGTCCTAATAGTAGTTCAGAAATAGTTATTATTCCGATAAAAGAGTGATTGAAACAAAAAATAAGGTTTAAAATAGGAATGAATTTAAAGAATAATGAATGACATTGAATAAATCCTAGAGAAACTAAAGCGGTAGTGCCAATTATTCCTAAAAATATAATGCTATTGAATGATTGAGAAGCTCTTAAATTTCTGGATATCATAGAAGTAGTTGATGTCAAAAAAACAGCAATTACAGATAAAAATATGAGGGTTAAGATCATACCTGCGATATTAAAATTAGTATTTCCAACGATCATAAATTTAAGCTGCGCACTTTTAGAATCTGTGAAAAATGAAGAAATAAAAAATCCCAAAAAGGTTAATAGCAAGTTTAATAAAGATAAAAGAAATAAAGTTAATGTCTTACCAAAGTAAATAGATTTTCGATTTACTCCAGATAATAACAATAATTCTAAGGTTTTTCGTTCTCTTTCTCCTGCAAATAGATCACTGGAAAAAGTGATGATACTTTTGAGAATTAAGGTTAATAGTAAAATCGGAAGAATAATATTGGAAATAGAAGAGGTTGCATCAACTAAAATATGATTTTCATCCTTTAAGTTCATTTGGAGAATATTCTCTTGTGATTCACTTAATGCAGTATTATAAAATTTTTGAAAACTATCTCCTAATTTTGTTGTTTCCAGTAATGAAGCATAAGAATTTGAATTATAAATAAAATCAATATTTTGATTATATATAGCTATATAACAAGTAATATCTCCATTTTGAAGAAGTTTATCAGGATTTGAAGAATCTATTATATGAACTCTAAGAGTATTGTTTTCTGAGATAAATTGATTAAAAAGATTTTTAGATTGTTCTGAATCGGATTGAATACAAATGTTAGTAGTACTAGTAGGATGAGTATTAGTTTTTAAGGTATTTAATCCTATAATGAAAATAGGCAAAGTAAGTATTGGCATAAGTAAAATAAAGATACAAGTTTTATCTCGAAAGATTTCAAGTAATTCTTTTTTTAATATAATGATACTTTCTTTCATTTTACAAATCCTTTCTTCCATCTAATTCTTTAATAATGTAGTCATTTTTTCTGTCAGGAGGACAATTTTTAAAGAATAGAGAGGTGCTGATTTTTTGTTGTATGTTTCCATTGCTTAAAAATGCAATATTGTCACTTAGATCTGAAATTTCAAAAATATTATGTGTTGCTATTAATATAGTTTTGTTTTGAGTTTTCAGGTATTTAATAAAATTAATTACATCATTAGAAGCCTCAAGATCTAATCCTGTAGAAGGTTCATCTAGTAATAAAATATCAGGATTATGGATAAGTGAAATGATAAATGCAACTTTCTGATTCATGCCTCTTGAGAAAGTATAAGCTTTTTGATTTATAAAATTCTTGAAGTTAAGAACTTCGTCGAGTTCAGCCATTTTTTTATTGATATCTTTTTTCTTCATTCCGTGCAAACTTCCGAAATAATGAATAATTTCATAAGCTGTCAGATTTCGATAAAGATTAACTTCACCACCCATTAAAATACCAATTTGAGAATTGTTTTTGATTTGAATTTCACCGGAATCAGGTTTTAATAAGCCTGAGATAGAACGGATTAATGTACTTTTTCCTGCTCCATTTTTTCCTACTAAAGCTGTAATTTCACCAGATTCGATTGTTAAGTTTAAATTATTTAAAATTGGATGACCATTAAAAGTTTTAGTTAAATTTATTATATCTATCATAATACAATCTCCTGTTGGATATGGAGATATAGCTTTGTGGGCTATATCTCCAGAATATGTTTTTGGGCGTTTTTTGAAATGTTTATCTTCTACAAGAAGAGACAGCGTGACCGACAACAAGGACGGAGTAACAAACTGATAAACCTAAGAACCACATATAAAAGCCTCCTTTCGTTTGAATAATTAATAATTTTAAATAGCTTTTATCTTCTTCTGCAAGAAGAAACAGCATGTCCAATGACAAGAGCAGAATAACAAACTGACCAACCTAAGAACCACATATAAAAGCCTCCTTTCGTTTGAATAATTAATAATTTTAAATAGCTTTTATCTTCTTCTACAAGAAGAAACGGCGTGCCCAATAACAAGAGCAGAATAACAAACTGACCAACCTAAGAACCACATATAAAAGCCTCCTTTCATTTGAGATTTTTTGTATCTCTTCTTTCTGATGTTATTCTCTCATGGCGAAAGAATTTCAACATTATAGAGTTGAACTTTAAATGAAATTATATTTTGAAACTGGTGAAATTCATGTTAATGAAGTGAAACAAAAACAAATCAAAAGAGAAGAATGTCGTACCAAAAGAGGAGATAAAGTCAGAGAACTTGAAGATTTATATGTGGTTTATATTTCTGAATTTGATGTGTTTCATGGAGGATATACAAAATATCATATGGACAGAGTAGTTCGAGAAACAGAAAAAAAGTAAAGGATGGTCTGGAGAGAATCTTTGTAAATACAGAGATAAAAGATGGAACAGAACTCTCAGAACTAATGACACTAATGACCTGTTTCTTGAAAAAAGAAGTAGATGCTCCGAAATTTCCAGAGTTTTCAAAGCAAATGAAATTTTTAAAACATGAAAAAGGAGGTTTAGACGCAGTGTGTGATGTAATGGAAAAATATGAAGAGATTGCAGCAGAAAAAGCAGCAAAAGAGGCATCGGAAAAAGCAAATATCAAAGCAGTGAAAAATATGATAAAAGTATTTCAGGCTACAAAGCAACAAATTTTACAGATATATTCAGAAACAGAATATGAGCAGGCTGTGAAAGAACTCGAGGAGGAAGAAGTCGAAACTAAGTAAATACAAGGAAGTGAAACATGGGCTATCTGTTTTCAGATGGCTCATGTTGTTACGAGATTGTAATTTAAAAGAGCACCTAAAATAGTGCAAATCTAATAGAAACCACATCTTGACAGAACAGAAGCTAACTGCTATGATAGCTTCAAATCAATTTTTTAAATGAAATCAAAATCGAGCTTTTCAAAATCAAGCGGACATTCACAATTCGCTATGCTACTTACTCATAACCAAAATCTTTTCAAAGTCTAATTTTTTTCATCATTAAGAATCTCAATTATTCAAAAAGCAAATCTAAAATTCAAAAAAATCAATCCATAAAAAAGATAAAAATTAAATTATGAACAGAAAATGAGTCTATATGGAAAAAAGACTGACCACAGATTTTGACACATATTGTAAAAATATGTCATTGAAGTGTAAAATTATAAAAAACATTAATGAAATAAGAAAACTTAAGTCGAAAGAGAAAAATAGTTAAGGGATTAGAAAAACAAAGAAGAGAAAAAGGTTATGAAAATAAAAATTGCTATTTTAGAACAGGATGCGGGCTATCTTAGCAGGATTACAAATGTGTTTAATGTTCGATATGCGGATAAGTTAGAGGTATATTCTTTTACTACATATGAGGGCGCGATGGAGGCATTGGACACAAAAAGAATTGATGTCTTATTAGCGGATGACTCGTTTGAAATTGATGAAGAATCTCTTCCGAGAAGATGCGGATTTGCTTATCTGGTAGACTCGGCAGGGATAGAAAGTGTAAGAGATTGTGTAGCGATCTGCAAGTTCCAGAAAGCAGATTTGATTTATAAACAGATATTGGGAGTCTATTCTGAAAAAGCAGAAAGCATATCAAAACTTTCTTCACAGGTAGATGAAGATTGCAGTGTAATTGCATTTATGTCTCCTGCAGGTGGGGTTGGAACTTCAAGCATTGCAGCCGCATGTGCAAGACGGTTTGCAGGACATGGAGTGAATGTCTTTTATTTAAATCTCGAGAAATTTGGAACTGCAGATGCATTTTTTTCAGGAGAAGGTCAGGCAACCTTAAGTGATGTTATTTTCTCTTTGAAGGGAAAGAGAACCAATCTCCAGATGAAATTGGAAAGCTGTCTGAAACGAGACGCAAGTGGAGTCAATTTCTTTTCCGGTTCACAGATTGCGTTGGACATGATTGAATTAAATGCCGACGATATTCTCACTTTACTTTCCGCTTTGAAAATGTCTGGTTATTATAAGTACATTATTTTAGATATGGACTTTGATATTGGAAAAGAATTTATGAAAATTCAAAATGCAATTCGTACAATCGTAATGGTAAGTGATGGTTCTGATTTTGCAAATACGAAACTGTTTCGTGCAGTAGAGGCATTAGAGACATTAGAGCGAAGCAGTAATACAGCACTCTTGAATCGGTTTGGAGTGATTTATAACAAATTCCGTTCCAAGGGTGCAAAAACATTAAATGAACTACCACTTGCAACAGTCGGTGGTGCACCATTATATATGGATGCTTCCGAACAACAGATTATTCAACAGCTGTCATCGATGGAATTCTTTGATGTACTTTTTTAATTACTTTTATTTGTTTAACAGAAATTAGAAATGACAGACAGGGGGATGAAGATGCAGTTGGAGCAAGAAGAACAGCTTGTTATACAATTAAAACAATATGTAACAGACAATTTTCCACTCAGCAGGATGAGTGATGAAGAACTCGAAGCAAGTATAGAAAATCTGGTCACTCAAAATATTGGAAATCAATATTGCCCGATTAAACAGAAAGTTTCGATTGTACAACAGATTTATAGCTCTATCAGAGGCTTTGGTCTGTTGGACAGTATTATGGCAGACGATACCATTACTGAGGTTATGATAAATGGACCGGATCATATTTTTATTGAACAAAATGGTCGGCTGTTTCGGATGAATAAGAAGTTTGAAAGTCAGAGACGGCTTGAAGATGTCATTCAACGAATTGTTGGAATGGCAGGACGTGAAGTCAATCAGGCAAATCCGATTTGTGATACCAGACTGCCGGATGGCTCTCGTGTAAATGTGGTACTTCCACCCATTGCTTTATGTGGACCAACACTTACTATCCGAAAGTTTTCCAAGACGCCAATGACGATTGAGAAACTGATTCAATACGGTTCTCTGACAAAAGAGATTGCAGAAAAACTGGAGCTTCTGGTAAAGGCAAAATATAACATCTTTATTTCGGGAGGAACAGGTTCAGGAAAAACAACGTTCCTGAATGCCCTTTCCAATTATATTCCGAAAGATGAACGAGTTATTACTATCGAGGATTCAGCGGAACTTCAGATAACAGGGATTGATAACCTTGTAAGTCTTGAAACAAGAAATGCAAATGCAGCAGGAGCGGGTCAGATTACAATTCGTGATTTGATTAAATCCTCTCTTCGTATGAGACCAGAACGAATCATTGTAGGTGAGGTTCGAGGCGGAGAAGCACTTGATATGCTTCAGGCAATGAATACCGGACATGATGGTTCACTCTCAACCGGACATGCAAACTCAACCGAAGATATGCTGAGCCGACTTGAGACAATGGTACTGCAGGGGGCAGCAGGGCTTCCACTGGCGGCAATCAGACAGCAGATAGCGTCAGCGGTGGATATTATTATTCATTTGTCGAGGCTGAGGGATAAGTCACGTAAGACGATGGAGATTACGGAGGTTCTAGGAGTTGAAGATGGCAGGATTTTATTAAATCCGTTGTATGTTTTTGAAGAAGATAAAAATTCAAGATTGGAAAAAGTATCAGGTCATCTGAAAAGAACTGAAAATAAATTGATAAATGACCACAAGTTAAGAATGGCAGGACTTCCTGTGGAAATATAAAAGGAGTGTGAGATGAAGATTTTTGAAAAAAAGGGAAAGAAAGAACCCGAACCACAATTTTACACCTCTGCAACAAATGTCCAGACCATAAATTATAAAGTATATTATATGTCAGCGAAAGAAAAATTAGGATATTTTCTTTTAGCTTTCATAGTAGGGGCATTGGTTGGATATTTGTTTTATGGGGGACTTGCGAAAGATGAATATTCACAGCCGACAATGATAACTTACATCTTAGACATTGTGATTTCAACAATTGTTGGGTTAGTTGCAGTAAAAATTTATCTTCCGGCAAGAGTGAATCAGATTATTGCAAAACGCAAAAAGATGCTTACAAGTCAGTTTCGTGACATGCTGGATGGACTTACAACATCGCTTGGAGCTGGAAATAATATGATGGATTCTTTATATGCAGTAAGAGAAGATTTGCAGATGCAGTATGAAGAAGATGCATACATATTAAAAGAGTTAAAAGTAATGATTGCCGGTGTCCAGAATAATATACCGATTGAAGATATGCTTTATGATTTCGGTGAGCGAAGTGACATTGATGACATTAAAAGTTTTGCAGAAGTTTTTCAGGTTTCCTATCGAAAAGGTGGAAACATTAAAGACGTTATCCAAAATACATATACGATATTAAATGATAAGATGGAAATTCGGGAAGAGATTGAGACAGTCGTAACTTCTAATAAGACAGAACAAAATATGATGATTGTTATGCCGATTGCATTGATTGGAGTTATCAAATCCATGAGTCCTGAATTTGCAGCGAATTTTGCAACACCGTCTGGAATAATAGCAACAACAGTTGCAATTATCATGTTTATTATTGCCTACTATGTAGGAAAAATGGTTTTGGATATCAAGATATGAGAGGAAATGAAAAATGTTTTTATCTATGCAGGACCTGGTTATTCTGGGAATTGGCTGTGTATTCCTTGTTATATGGCTGATTATTTTTATGGCATCCAGAAGTTATGATGGTATGTTTGATACGCTTGATGAAAAAGAATTTCCATTAAAAGAATTATATTCCATGGGATATTTCATAATGGAAAAATCAAAGTATCAATATAAATCCAGACGAGACAGAAAACTACGTCAGGATATGGAAGTATTATACGAGAAGAAATATGTAGAATATTATCTTCGACTTACTTATGCAAGAGCAGTTACTTATGGAATGTTGTTATTTGTACTGGCATTTGTAATTTACGCATTTTCAGGTGATGTGGCAGTACTAATGATTATGTTTATGTTCAGTGGTGTTTCTGTTTATTACGTTATGACACTTGCACCAAAGAAAATAGAGTCCCGTTCATCACAGTTAATCGGAGATTTTTCCGAAGTGGTATCGAAGCTGGCATTGCTTACAAATGCCGGAATGATTTTAAGAGAAGCCTGGGAGCTGACCTCTAAAGTAGGAGAAGGCGTTTTTTATCAGGAAATGCGGATTGCAGTAATGGAAATGGAAAATGGAATTTCTGAAGCGGAAGCAATCAGAAGATTCGGAATCCGCTGCATGATGCCAGAGATAAAAAAATTCTCAGCAACTCTGATACAGGGAATTCAAAAAGGAAACAGCGAACTGTCTTCCATGCTTCAAAACCAGAGCGCAGAAATCTGGAATCTGAGAAAGCAAAATGTAAGAAGGCAGGGAGAAAAGGCAGCAAGTAAACTGATGATTCCAATTTTTATGATGTTTATTGGAATTATTATTATGGTAGTTGTACCTATTTTTTCAAATTTGGGAGTCTGATGGCATAAGCCATTTGGATAATAGAAAAAAGGAGAGAAAGAAAATGAGAAAACTGGATATGATGTATTTAAAAACAAAACAAATGGTAACAAATTTCTTTTATGATGAACAGGGTGATGTAAATATTGTAAGTATGGTTGTGCTAATTGGAGTTGCAGTATTGGCAGCAGTGTTATTTAAGAGTAAAATTAAAAATTTAATTGATACGTTATTCAATAAAATTGGGGGAAATGCTGATGGTGCAGTTAACGCTCCGTTATAGTAATAATTAATTTAAGAAATTAAAAACTTATAAAAATGGAGATCAAAATGGGAAAAGAGGAAAGAGGAGCATTGGTTGTTGAAGCGACAATTGTGTTTCCAATTATGTTTTTTGTCCTTTTGTTTCTGATATACATGGGAAATATGTTTTATATGCGTTCTCAGGTAGATTCCATTGCAAGTCTTGGTGCAATTGAGGCTGCTGCTCGTGTTGCAGACCCGATGTTGTCTGAGGTCGAGGAAACAGGATCTGTGCCACGGACGATTCGTGATGTCAAACCGTATCACAGTTTATTCGGGGATACTTCTGAAGTATCCTCGATTGAAAATGATATGAGGACAAAGCTGAATCATCTTGGCACAGGTTTTTTTGCAGGTATGGGAATTAAAAATCATTCGGTCAGTCTTAGCTACAAGAATCACATATTTTATTCGACAGTAACTGCGGATGTACAATATAAGATTCAGTTTCCGATTCGCTTTTTAGGGGCATCAAGACCTACAGTACTGAGTCTCCAATCGCACTGTGTAGTGCCTGTCACGGATACACCAGAATTTATTCAAAATGTGGATATGGCGGTTGATTATGCAGATTCAACTGGATTGACGGAAAAGTTGCAGAAACTTAAGGCAAATGTTGAGAAATTTCTTGGAAGATAAGAGGGAAAGAAATTGTTGCAGATATTTAGAAAAAAAGATGGAGCTGTCACGGTATTTTTGACAATTATTCTGGTTCCGATGATAGTGATTAGCTGTCTTTTTGTGGATGCCTGTCGTGCAAAACTGGCTTCATCTGTAGTTAGTTCTGCAGGTGACCTTACCTTGAATACAGCATTAACACAATATGATTCGGTATTAAATGATTATTATGGACTTATGGCTTCAAGTCAGAGTGTAGATGAGTTTTTAACACATGCAGATGAATACTTTCAAGCCTGTATTACTTCTCAGGGAGTGGATGCAGATACTGGAAGAGAATGGGCGGATAGAGTTTCCAATATCTTAACAGGTGAAACACAAGATATTTCTGATTTACTTCAAATTGAGGAACAAGACCAGACTAAGTTCACGATTAAGACAGTAGAGAATGGAACACTGGAAAATCCGGCAGTAGTAAAAAAAGAAATTGTAGAATTTATGAAATATCGTGCTCCAATTGATGGAGTCTCTGAGTTGATTGATAAGTTTAAAAATGCATCCAGAGATTTGGAGAATGCGAGAAAAAATGCAGATTTGGTAGATAAGAAAGAAAAGTTTTATGACTCTGAAAGTGAACTTTTGAAAAAGGCAAAAGCTGCTAATGATGCAATTCAGGCTTATGTTGCAGTAGGACTAACGGATACTAGTGTAGAAGAGATAAAAAATGCACTGATGAATGCAGAAAGTGAATATCGTGAACTTCATAAGAAAATGGTGAAAGATTTATATAATACACAGGGAATTTCAGAATATAAAAAAGTAGATTTATATGAAAATTGGACACCAAAGCCAGAAGAAGTTAATAAAGCACAAGTGAATGGATATATAAACAATGCAGCAGATACGATGGAAGATTTTGTTGATGTTGCAAATCGGTTTGAGGCAGTACCTGATTTGGGTTATAACAAAAATGAATTTTATAATATTCAGTATTGGGTCAGTTGTGATTCTATTCTTAAACAAAATAATATCTATTCAACTTATGTGCAAAAAGCGCAGAGTATGTGTCAAAATATGGCAAAACTGAAAGTGGTAATGGACCAGCTGACAGATGAAGAAAAGGCAGAAACTTATAATTTAAAGAGTTATCGAAATATAGAATTGGTGGGAAGTGGAACTCGTTCAGAATTATATGAAAGTTTGAAAGCACAATACGATGAATTAAAAAGGGAGTATATAACAAATCCAAATTCTCAATACAATTATATTACTGAAATTCTGGAAGAAATATCTTCTGCAAATAAGGATAATATCAGTATTTTAGAGACAGATAATAAAATCAGAGAATTGAATACAACGTTTAAGAAGTATAATTCCGATTGTGAAAGAGCTATGAATGCATTAAGTGGTGCAGTAACTGAGCTGGAAGCTGTAAAAACATTATCTGAGCAATTCCAGCAAAGTTATGAGATTTGGAAAAATGCAGCAAACAGCTATGATACCCAGCTTGCGGAACAAGACAGGGCGCAGATTGCAGAAATTGAAAGCATGGATTCTGACGAGCGAGATGATGTACTTCAAAATGCAAAACCAGAAAAAGTTCAAGAGTTACATGATCGTTTAAATAATATAAACAGCCTGCTTGGGTCAATAAAAAAAGGAATCGGCGAATATAAATACAATGGTGTATCACTTTTGAATATTGATAGTTATGAAAAAATGAAAAGCAGTTCTGCCGTGAATCCAAGTAAAATAACAAAAAATAAAACAGAGCTGGAGAGCTATGCAGAAAGTAGTTTTAAATTTCAGAAATCAGACACTCTTACAAAAACAAGTATCACGGATAAAAATAATCCGGCGATAGAAAAAGTAAATACACCTGATTTTTATAACTGGTTAAAACAGAAATTTAAAGATTATGACGAAACTAAGATTGAAGAACAGAAAAATAAAAAAGACGAAGCAGCGCATAAGTATGATGGTGAGATTGCAGATGTAACAACACCAAATTCAAATTCACAGGAAGAAATCAAAGATTTGTCTGACCGACCGGCTGCCCAGTATGCTTCGGATAAAGAAGAGGGTATTGTAAGTACAAATGTTTCACAGATTTCAGCAAAGATGTCGACGTTATTTAAAGATTTCAGTGGCACGTTAAACAGGGCTGCGGTTGATTTGCGTGATGATTTATATTTCATGGATTATGTAATGAATATGTTCAGTTATGATACGTTTGAAAATGAGGCAAAGTATAAGTTGTGTGGCGGAGATGTAAATCTGCAAAACTATTCAGGAAAGTATTCCGGTGTAGATTCCCAGTGGAAAAGCGAGGATGTAAAAGTAACAGTCAATAAAACGCTGACAAATAAGATGATAAATTCAACGAATAATTACTCTTATGGAAATGAAGTTGAATACATTTTGTATGGTGGAAGTAATCTTGATAATAAAGTATCCGCTTATGGAACAATTTTTGGAATTCGCTATGCATTGAACTTAGCACCGGAGTTTCAGTACAATTGGAAAGATGCTGGTTTGAGCGGAATAGCAGATGCAGTAGCTACAGCTTCCTACGGAATTGTCCCTGCACCGTTATTTAAACTGGTTGTTATTTTAGGTTTGACAGCGGCAGAATCAGCAAGGGATATCCGATATTTGAAGCATGGAATACCGGTTAAATTGATGAAAGCAAAAGATGAAGTAGAAGTGGTATATACAGGATATACAAGAGCAGCCGATACCCATCCGCTTTCTCTGGCAGCATTTTCCTATAGCGATTACTTAAAATTGATTTTCTTTATCAAAATAACAACACAGGATGAGTACATGCTATATGCAAGAACTGCCGATGTCATACAGGCAAATATGTCGAAGAATATTACGCCAGATACCGGATTTCTTATGAAGAAAGCAAATGTGTATTATTCAGCGGAAGCAAGCTTAAAGATTGCTCCGCTTATGTTGGATTTACCGATTACTTCTGGATATACAGAAGGAAAACTGACAGATGGAATAATTGGACGAATCACATATAAGGCATACAGAGGTTATTAAAAAGGAGAGACTATGAAGAAAAAATTTTTAATGGTGATTTTAGCAGCATCTATGATTTCTCTTTCTGCGTGTGGCGGAAGTGAGAAGAACGCAGATAATTCTTCTAATGAAGTAAGCAGTGAGGGTAAAGCAGAAGATTCTGTGGATGACTCAGATGAGACAGAAGAAGCAGAAGAAGCAGATACTTCATCTGGAATTGAATTTAATTATGAAGAATTAAGTGATGGAACGTTGTCTATTTGGTTTTTTGAAGCAGATGAATCGCATAAGACAATAAAGATTCCAGAAGAGATTGATGGAAAAAAGGTAAGCGAAATTGGAGACAGCCTTTTTGAAGGAAATGAGGACGTAGAGAAAGTGATTCTTCCTGAATCAATAACCACAATATTGCCAGATGCATTTCGTTTTGCAACTTCTTTAAAAGAGCTTGAGATTAATGGAGCAGTAGAATCAGTTGGTGTCAAGGCAATCTATGGATGCAATGAGTTAAAAACTTTGAAATTTCCAGAAGGATTGAAAACTCTTTCCAGTGTATCAATTGCATATTGTGAGAAATTAGCAGATATTTATCTGCCAAGTACGGTTGAAAGTGTCGAATCGGATAACTTTACTTTATGTGCAGACCCATTGACGATTCATGTTCCAGCAGGTTCAACGACAGAAACAGTTGTAAAAGAAGCAATTGCAGAAAATGAATACAATGTTGAGGTCGTAGCAGAATAACAGAAGAAAATCTGGAGGATGAACATGAAACAGAAAAACGAAGAGGGCGCAATTGTAATAGATGCAACAATTTCACTCACTACATTCATGTTTTTGATTACTCTCATTCTGGCTATTACAAATATCTGTCTGGCACAGGCAAAAATTGGCACAATGGTAAATGGAATAGCAAAAGACATTTCCAGTTATTCTTATCTTTATTCAATGACTGGTTTAAACAGTTGGGAGCAGGGCGTATCGTCTGGTGGTGATAAAGCACGAGGCGATTTAGACCAGATATTTTCAGATACAACCACCACTTATGAAAAGATTGGAACAATTCGGGATAATATAGGAGATAAAGAATTCTGGCAAAGCTTGAAGAATTTGTTTATTGAACAAGCGTGGAATGCAGGAAAGAGCGAAGCTCTTAATCTTGTATGCAGAGAGATTGCAAAAGATAGAATGGCAGTGTCGGGGCAGGATGCAGATTCGTATTTAAAGGCGCTTGGAATTAGTGCAGGAGTAAGAGGACTGGATTTTAAAAAATCAGAATTTTGCCCACAGGGAAAAGACGACATTAAGATTGTTGTGTCTTATAAGGTCCATCTGCTTAAGTTTTTTGGAGTAAATTGGGAATTTCAATTTGAACAATGTGCAAAGACAAAGATATGGAATGCTCCAAAAAGAAAATAAGAATGATTTCGGAATAGGAGAGAAGAAAAGTTGAAAGAAATTGTGCGTTACAGCACACTTTTGATAGTGATATTAGTAAGTGTGGTAATTTATTATACTTTGAAAAAATGGAAAACTGTTCCGAAAATAGAATCGAAAAAAGCAGAATGGTATTTTAAACTTATGCCGGTGGTGCTACTGGCTGCCGGCTTATATTTAATATTAATGCCTGCGCAGTTGCCGGTTTTGGCAATGTGGAAGCGTATTTGTATTTTGGCAATATTATGGCCGGTTGCTTACATTGACTTGAAAGAGCATTTGATTCCAAATGTCTATTTGATACTGGCATTAGTAATGAGAGGAATCATATTGATTCCTGAATTATGTATAAGTCCAATGGATGCAGTGGCACAGTTTCTATCAGAGTTGATAGGATGCGGAATTTTATTAGCATTTTGTTTGTTGGTTAGAATTGTATCAAGAAAAGGACTTGGGATGGGAGATGTGAAATTATTTTCTATTCTGCCATTATTTCTGGGAGCATTGGGCGGAATGAGAGCTATGATGTATTCAATGGTAATCATTTTCGTCCAGGCTTGTTTTTGTTTAATTACAAAGAGGAAAGGAAAAAAGGATGTCTTACCTTTTGCACCTTCAATTGCAGGGGGAGTATGGATTATCGTGATATTATCAGGTATCTAGGAGGAGCAAACTGTGAAAAAATATAAGAATCTGGTTCCGATTGCTTTAGTTGCACTTATGGGAATCGGGGTATACTCAACAATTTCAGAAGCTGCAAATACAGATGCAGAGTATGAAAAGTATTTAAAGAAAGCACGGAAAGATGTAAAGCTTGAAGTCATAGAAGAGGCAGTAGACTATTATGGCAAGGCATTAGAATTAAAAGATACGCCTGAGTTATGCATAGAGGTTGGAAACGTTTATGCGGATAATGGCTGGGATAGTGAAGCAGTTGAATGGGGAGAAAAGCTGATTGATAAATATCCAGATGAACCGAAAGTTTATGAGTTTTTATTGAAACAGTATATTGATTCAGAACAATATAAGGAATGTTTTTCCTTAAGAAAACAGGCAGAAGCTCGTAAAGTCGAAAATAAGAAATTTAAGTCATTAATGAGCAAAATTGAATATATGTATACCTTTGGTTATGACGAGTATACAGATGTTTCTGTATATAGTGGCGGATTGTGTGCAGTAAAATCTGAAGATTTATGGGGCTATGCAAATTTAAGAGGAGAGACCGAAATCTCTGCACAGTTTTCTTGGGCTGGTCCGTTTTCAACAGAGGGTGTTGCACCGATAAAAAATGAAAAGGGAGAATTTTATTATATTTCGGAAACCGGAAATAAAAAAATAGCACTGCAGAATTTAAAGAAATGTACGGCGCTTGGGGTGTCTATCAATGGAATATTACCGGCAGCAGATAATGAAGTTTATGCATATTATGATGAGGACTTTAAGAAAATTTCTGGTGATTATAGTTATGCGTCAGCAATTAATGGTGAAGTAGGAGCAGTAAAAGAAAAGGATTCTTGGAAACTGGTAGATTCAAAGGGAAAAGCGCTAACGAAAGATACATTTGAATTTGTTGTAATAGATGATAAAGGAATTGCTTATCGAAACGAGAGAGCATTTGTACAAAAAGATGATAAATATTTTATGGTAAATAATGCTGGAAAGAAAGTTGGAAAGCAGGATTACGAGGATGCCCGCTTATTCCTTGAAGCAGACGGATATGCAGCAGTGAAAAAGGATGGAAAATGGGGCTTTATCGATAAGGATGGAAAAGTCATAATTGAGCCTCAATATGCAGAGGCACATTCTTTTTCAAATGGGTATGCAGCAGTAAAAAAAGATGGAAAATGGGGTTTTATTGATAAATCTGGAAAATTGGTAATTGAAGCAGAATTTTCAGACGTTCGTGATTTTAACGAGCAGGGAAATTGTTTTGTACAGATAGAAAGTCAGTGGAAACTTTTAAAACTGCTGAGAAATAATTACGCATAGGGAGACAAAAATGGGCAAGTTTGAGTTTGAAAATCAAGGAACGAATACATATCTTGTATACACGCTCGAAGAAGAGGAAGAGATTGACACGATGAGCCTTGGTATGATTACAAACAATCATATCAAGGGCATTGCAGATACCGTATATCACCAGATGGATGATATACGGCAGATTAAGTATAACGTAACCGCAAAGGTTTCTTTAAAACAGTTCTTTGCGGGGGCAGTAAATAAAAAAAGATTATTGAGTGTATTTTCTGCAATCATAGATGCAATGTCTGAGATTGAGGATTATATGCTGGATTCAAAATCCATTCTGTTGGACAAAGAACACATTTTTATCAATGTTGCAACTTATGAGATTGGACTAATCTGTATTCCAGTTGTAAGAGAGAATGAAGAGGGGTCTGACATTGGTAAATTTTTTAAGGAAACAGTATTTACCACGCAGTTTGACCCGACAGAAAACACTAGCTATGTAGCGGAATTTTTAAGCTTTTTTAACAGCAATCCGGTGTTTTCAATTGATGCATTTAAAAAGGAACTTGAAAAACTGGATGGTTTTGTTGGGGTGAATACACCGCCAGTACAGCCACAAGTTCCTCCAGTATCATCAGTTAATGTACCTCCAGTTAATGTGTCACCGGTGATGCCGACACCTCAACCGACTCCGGTTCCAAATCCAGTTCCATCTGGTGGGATGAATTTTTCAGGTGGCGGAATCAATCCTGTGAAGCCAGTGTCACTTGGAAAAGAGCCGATTCACGTAGCTGTTCAGGAAAATGTTCAGCCACCAAAGAATCTGCCGAATGGAAATCAACCGTCTGGGATGAATATTCCTGGAAAGGTAGTGCCGCCTTCTAATCTGAATATTTCAGGTAAGGGAGCAATGCCATCAACAATGGACATTCCAGGTAAAGAAAATGTGGTGATTCCAAGAAAAGGACCAGCACCGGTTAAGGAAGAACCAACAGAGAATAAATCAAATGAGAAACCAATGAGTACCTGGTATCTGCTTCAGCATTACAGCAAAAAAAATGCAGCAATTTATAAGGAACAGAAAGCAGCAAAGAAAGCGGAGAAACAGGCGTCTAAGAAAAAGGGCAAAGGTGAAAAGGAAGAGGAATCTTTTGTAGTTCCAGGCGCACCTGTAAATCAGGGAAATAGTCAGCAGATACATAATAATAATCAGCAGCAAATGCAGCAGGCTCAGGCAATGCAACAAATGCAGGAGGAACAAAGACGTCAACAGCAGATGCAGGAGGCGCAGAGACGCCAGCAGCAGGCACAGGAAGCTCAGCGATTACAGCAATTGCAGATGCAACAGGCACAGGAAATACAGAGGCGCCAACAGCTTGAAGCACAGAGATTACAGCAGATGCAGCAAATGCAACAGATGCAAATGCAGCAGACACAGCAGATGCAACAAATGCAAATGCAGCAGGTTCAACAAACGGAAGAGGCTCAACTGTTACCGCCACAGGTTGGAAAGTATGGAGATACGACAGTATTGAATCAAAATGGAGCGGGTGAGACAACCGTATTAAATCAAAATGAAGTTCAGCAGATGCAGCAGCCGTATTTAATTCGTAGAAGAAATAATGAGAGAATTCCAATTAACAAACCGGCATTTCGGATTGGAAAAGAAAAGAGTTATGTAGATTATTTTATTGGAGATAATTCAGCAATCAGTCGAAGTCATGCCAATATTATCAATCGAGAGGGAAAGTATTTTATCGTTGATACTAATTCAACGAATCATACCTATATTAATGGAGTCATGATTCAGAGCAATGTGGAAATGGAACTTGCGCATGGAATGAATTTAAGACTTGCCAATGAAGAATTTGAATTTCGGATGCTTTAAGAAATAGAAGATTGCGAGGGCAGTGTGGTTATAAAAAGTATAATAGTCACCTGTCCAGAAACAGATAAAGGGAAGAGGGTGTTACCTTGAATTTTTTAGTTTCTGCAAATACAGACGTAGGTACGGTGAAAACAACAAATCAGGATAGTCTTGATATTAAAGTATTAAACACGGTACAGGGGAAAATGGTATTTGCGATTCTTTGTGATGGAATGGGTGGTCTGGCAAATGGAGAAGTGGCAAGCGCAGCGTTAATTCACGCATTTGACCGCTGGGTAAAAGAGAAACTTCCGGCTCTTTGCAGGCAGGAGATTCAGGACAATGTGATTCGTGAACAATGGGAAAAAATCATTGAAAACATGAATCAGAGTATTAAGGCTTATGGTGGCAGACAGGGAGTGAAGATGGGAACAACCGTTGCTGCTATCTTAATTACAGAACGCAGATATTATATTTTGAATGTTGGCGATTCCAGAATTTATGAAATCAAAGAATCTATAAATCAGCTGACAACGGACCAGACAGTTGTGGAGCGTGAAGTGGCAAGAGGAAATATGACGCGGGAAGAAGCCAAAGTAGACACCAGAAGAAATGTTTTACTGCAGTGTGTTGGGGCTTCAGATGCAGTCTATCCAGAGCTGGTATTTGGAGAGACAAAAAAAGATTCCATTTATCTGTTGTGTTCCGACGGTTTTCGACATGAACTAAGCAGTGAAGAAATCTTTGGTGCATTTTCACCGCAGGTTATGACAGATTCAAATATCATGTTTCAAAAAATAACAGAAGCAATAGAAGAAAATAAACGCCGCGGAGAACGGGATAATATTACAGCCGGTTTAATCCGGACGTTTTAGGGGGAACTGTTATGTTGCAGATTGGAAGTCTGGTTGATGGAAAATATAAGATATTAAATGAAATAGGCAGAGGCGGAATGAGCGTTGTTTATCTGGCAATGAATGAAAAGGCCAATAAGCAATGGGCAATTAAAGAGGTAAGAAAAGACGGAGTACAAAATTTTGAAGTGGTCAAGCAGGGTCTGATTGTAGAGACTGATATGTTGAAAAAACTTCGCCATCCGAGTCTTCCAAGAATCATTGATGTAATTGAAGATGAAGATACGTTTCTTATCGTAATGGATTACATAGAGGGAAATCCATTGAGCCGTGCATTAGAAGAATTTGGAGCACAGCCACAGGATTTGGTAATCGAGTGGGCGAAACAGTTATGTGACGTGCTTGGTTATCTTCATTCTCAGAATCCACCAATTATTTACAGAGATATGAAACCGGCAAATGTAATGTTAGAGCCGGATGGAAATGTAACATTGATTGACTTTGGTACGGCGAGAGAGTTTAAAGAGAAGAACCTTGCAGATACTACTTGTCTTGGTACAGTCGGTTATGCAGCGCCAGAGCAGTTTGGAGGAATGGGGCAGACCGATGCAAGGACAGATATTTATTGTCTTGGAGCGACACTTTATCATCTGGTTACAGGGAAAAATCCTTGTGAACCACCTTATGAAATCCGACCAATCAGAGACATCAATCCGATGCTTTCAGCGGGTCTTGAAAAAATCATAAAGAAGTGTACGCAGAGAAATCCGCAGGATCGTTATCAGTCTTGTGCGGAGTTAATGTATGCATTAGAACATTACAATGAAATTGATGAAAAATATAGAAAGAAACAAAAACGAAAACTGGCAGCATTTTTGACAAGTTCTATTTTGACTGTGGTATGCGCAGGAACTTCTTTATGGGGATATCTGGGGGCAAACCATAAAAAGAGTGAGAATTACGACCAGATTTTAAAATCTGCAGAAAGTTATGAAGATTATTATAAAGCAATTTTAACCGACCCAGGTAGGGCAGATGCTTATCTTCAGATGAACTCTATGATGATTAATGACTTTGTCTTATCCAAAGAAGAAGCAGAACAGCTTTTGAAACTTCAAATTGGTTTTGAAGAAAAGGATAAGCAGGGATTTTCAGAGCAAAAAGATGTGCTTAAGGAATTAAAGACTGCAAATCCGGAAGGTTATGAAGAAGTCTGTTATGAAATAGGAAATTCATTTTTGTTTTATTATGACATTAATGTAGACCGTGATCGTTATGCAAGTGCATCAAAATGGTTTAAGGAATCGACAAAGTCTTATCCGATTTCTCAGGTTTACTGTGATATATCGAATTGTCTGGAAATGATAGACCAGTATAGCGGTGCAAAAGTAAAACAGACCGATAAAATGTATGAGTCCTATCAATTGTTGTGGACAGAAATCCAGAAGTTAAAAGAAAATGCAGACGTATTTGATGATGTCGATGCAAAGCTTCAGGTATGGACAGAGATTAATAAGATGATAAACGGACAAGTTGTTCCATTTTTGGAAATTACATCGGCAAATGATTTGACTTCCTTGTTAAATGAAATTTCAAAAGAAGCAGGAACGGTAAGTAAATCGGTAATTGCAGATGATATAAAGGAATTGCAGGATTCCATCGAAGCAACGGTAAACAAAATCAATTCAGCACAGAAAGGGGTGGAAAATAAATGACGTATGAAATGTATCGTATGATTTTCCAGATAGCTGGCGGACTGAGTATTGGATTGTTAGTTGTTTCGGTTATCTTATTTTTTGTTTTGAAAATTCCAAGAGTCATTGGAGATTTATCAGGACGAACAGCAAGAAAAGCGATTGAAGATATTAGAAAACAAAATACCCAATCTGGAGATAAACGTCATAAGACCAGTGCAGTAAACAGGGAAAGAGGAATGATTACAGACCGTATCACACCGTCAGGAAATCTGATGATGAACAGAGGACCTGTTAATACTGGTGTTGTAACAGAAAAAATTGGAGTTGTTGATAATTCAGGAGTTTCTTCATATCAGTCAGGAACAGAGGAGACAATGCCGCTTACACAGAATGAAACAGGAGCAACAGAGGTATTGGCAAACGAGACAGAAGTGCTGGCAAATGAAACAGAAGTGTTAGGAACAAATGATTTTTCAATAGAATTTGAAATTTGTCTGATTCATTCAGATGTAAAAATTGAATAGGTAAATGGATTCTCGGAATCAATCACAAAAAGATTCCAAGAGTACAGATAGTTGCGAAGGAGGGAAAAAAAGATGACAGGTAAAAAGAAAAATGAAATTTGGGCTGTCATATTGAGTATTGTTGTAATACTTGAAATGATTTTAAGTCCGTGTCAGGTTGCCTATGCTTCGACACCGAAATCTTCTAATAAGAAAACTTCACAGACAAAAGCTGTGCAGGAGGAAGAAGCTTATACTGTTAAAGTTACAGACAGTAAGCAACAGCCGATAAAAGGAGCAAAAATATCTTATGAAATCTATACAGATGCCACAGGAGAATCTGTAAAAGAAAATGTATTGAATTTGAGTGTAATGACAGATGCAGAGGGAACTGCAAAAATCTTACCTATCAGTACTTTACAAAAACAAGATTCAGAGGTATATTACCGCATTACAGAAATTTCTGCTTATGGTTATGAGGTCTATAAAGATGAAGAAGTTCAGGTAGTGAATGCAGAGAATGTTCTGACAGAACGTGATTTCGTATTGAGTGAGACAAAAGTAAGTCTGACAGGACGAGTGACCAATCAGTCTGATAATACACCTCTTGAGGGTGCATTAGTTACTGCCGGAGAAGAATCTACTTATACAAATGAAAACGGAGATTATACCATTTTGCTTTTCTTTAATACAGAATATGAAATGGTATTTTCAATGGATGGATTTGAGTCTGCAACAACGAAATTTACAATTACCGGACAGAATAGTAAGTGCAATGCGAAGTTGACAAAGAGTCCGGTGTATGACCCGAATTTTATATTTGAGACAGAAAATCCAGAAACCATTATTTATGGAACAAATGATAATAAATTCAGCAATCCTGCAATCTCAGCGATTGGTACAGAAATCAGCGTAAAATATGCCATTACCGAAGAAAAAAACACGGATGGAAAAGACGCAGATGTAGCTGAGATTGATGAAAAAACAGGAGAAGTAACAATCAAAAAAGCCGGAACTGTTAAGGTTGAGGCAACCAGAGCTGGTGATGAAGAGTATGATGAAACCAAGATTTCTTATACTTTGACGATTTTAAAAGCAAACCAGACAGGAGTAAAATTTAAAGAGCAATCACCAAAAGATTGTTATCTGGTAGATTTAAAAAATAAGGGATACACGAATATTCTTGAAGGTGGAGAAAGTAGAGGTACTGTTACTTATAAAATTATAGAAGGACAGGATTTTGCCACAATTGATAAAGTAACTGGAAAATTAACTTTTAATAAAGCGGGTAAAATTGTAGTAGAAGGTACAAAAGCAGGTGATGACTGTTATGAGTCACAGTCCGCAGCTTATAGTATTACAACGCTGAAAAAAAATCAGACGGATGGAGCATTTAAATTTGAAATCACAAATCCATCGGAATTTACCTATAATCCAAATGAAAATAAGTTTGTAAATACTGCATCTGGTGGAGAAGGAAATGGTAAAGTTACCTATCAGATTATTCAAGGTAACGAGGTAGCAGACATTGACTTAAATTCCGGTGAATTAACAATCAACAAAGCCGGAACTGTAAAAGTACAGGCAACAAAAATTGAAGATGAAGATTATGAATCCGCAACAGCAGTTTATACTTTAGAAGTTTCAAAGGCACAACAGAATAATCTGCATTTTGTGCATGCAAAAACAGAAATTATCTGGAATCAGAATGGAAATAAATACGGAAATGAATTAGATGGTGGCAGTGGAACTGGAACAGTTTCTTATAAAATTGTTTCTGAAAAGAACTTAGAAGAAAAAGAAGTACAGACAGGAACCGTTGCAACGATTAATGCAGAATCTGGAGAACTTGCAATTCTCTCTACAGGAATTATAGAAGTACAGGCAATAAAAGCAGGTGATGATTGTTATGAAGAGGCAGCTGCAACTTACAAATTAACAATTAATAAAGCAACTCAGAAGATTGAGTTTGCTGAAAAAAATATTTCTTTATACTATGGAAAAACAGATTATGCTCAGTCTGCAAAAGAAGTTGAAATTCCAGAAGCAGCAGGTGGAAAGGGAGTTGGAACCGGCTCTATTGCTTACAGCATTGATGGAGAAAATCCTTTAAATGCAAAGATTGACAAAAAAACAGGTAAAGTTACATTTGTAGATGGAAAGATTGGTACAATCACAGTTAAGGCAGTGAAAGCAGAAGATGAAAAGTATCAGAAGTGTGAGACTTCCTATCAGTTACAAGTGTCTTATTTGAAAACGTCAGAAAATCTTTATACTCTTTCCGGAGAGAAAGCAGATGCAAAAAATGACTGGTATATTGGAAATATTAAAATTACAGCGAAAGATGGATATCAAATCAGTTATAGCAATAAACTGAAGGAAAATAATTGGACTACGTCTGTTACTCATGACACAGAGGGTACAACAGATACAAATATTTATCTCAGAGAAGAGGCAACTGGAGCAATCACAGATGCAGTTAAACTTTCCGAACTGAAGATTGATAAAGAAAATCCAACGAATTTAAAGATAGAATATAAAAAAGAATCTTTGATTGATAAGTTTAAAGGCTTTTTGTTTGGAAAGAAAGAAGCAGAAGTAATTCTCACAGCAAAAGATGATGTATCAGGAATTGCCAGCTTCAAATATCAGTATCAATCAAATACCATTAGTTTATCCAGTAAAGGTCAGGCTGAAACAGAAGTAAAATTTGATTCTTCTGATAAAAACTGGAAGAAAAATGAAGATGGCACAGTAAGCTATACCTTTAAAATTAAACCACAATTCCGTGGAAATGTATCATTTAAAGCCATTGATAATGCAGGAAATGTATCAACACAAATAGAAGATAGTAAGAACACAGTTGTTGTAGACGACACCCAGCCGGAAGTTAATATTTCTTATCAGGCAGTGAATGGTGCGGAATTAAAAGCAACAGTAGAAAAAGATACAGATGAAAAGATTACAAGAAACAATGTAGACCAGATAGATGAAAATACTAGATTTATCTATGATGGAACAGTAGAAGTAACCATTGAAGTAAAAGAAGCAAACTTCTTTAAAGAAGATGTACCACTTGTAATCAAACGTGATGGAAAAGAAATCTGGAATGGTGCAATAGAAAAAGCACAGGAAGAAAAAGACAGCTATAGCATTTCAGATTGGACTGTTGATGAGAAAAATGATAAAGCGACTTGCACAATACAGTTAAAAGCAGACGGAGATTATCAAGTAGGAATTGCAGGTTATCAGGACCGTTCTGGAAATGAGATGAAATATAAAGATGGTTATATTTCTAATATCATTACAGTAGATACAACAGCACCAGAATTGAAAGTCACTTATGATAATAATGACGTTATCACAAATGCTGATGAAGATTATTATCAGGCAGATAGAACTGCTACAGTTCAGGTGACAGATAGAAACTTCCGTCCAAGTGAAGTGGATTTTAAAGTTGAAGCAAAAAATATAAAAGGTGAAGTTGTCAAAGAATATCAAAATTTAAATAGCTGGGATGATTGGAGTCTTGTAGAAGGAACAACGGACACCTGGGAAGCAGAAGTTTCATTTAATGTAGATGCAAGATACCATGTTACCTTTGATTATACAGACCTTGCAGGGCATGAATTAACAAAGAACTGGGACGAAAAATTTGTTGTAGATAAAACGAAACCAGAGATTAGTGTTAAGTATAGCAATGAAGTAAAAACCTGGAAGAAAGTTTTAAATGCGATTACCTTTGGATATTATACCTATCAGGCTGATTTAAAAGTTACTCTGACTGCAAAGGATGAAACCGCAGGAGTAGATTATATTGAATGGGCATATAATCAAGAAGAAAATACGAGCAAAATAAATAAAGATAAAATTGAAGAGAAAGTCCTTCACGATGAATTGAAATTCTCAGATGATAAAAGTACGGCAACTACAACATTTACGCTTACAGCATCAGAGACAGAACAGTTCAGAGGTTCTATGTCTTACAGCGTAACAGATAAGGCAAATAGAAGTAAATCTGAAAAAGAGGATGATATTATCCGTATCGTAGATAATATTGCACCAATCGTAGACATTTCTTATACCCCAGTGGATAAGAAAACAGTCTTGAAATCTATGGTAGAAAAAGACACTGATTCTAAGATTACAAGAGCAACTGTAGAAAAAGAAAAAGTAAACGATGATACAAGATTCATTTATGATGGAGCAGTAAAAGCAACTATCAAAGTAAAAGAAGCAAACTTCTTTGAAAAAGATGCAAGTGTTACACTGACTCGTGATGGAAAAGAACTCTATAGTGGTCCGGTTACAGAAGCAAAAAGTGAAAAAGGAAGCTATTCGATTTCAGAATGGAAAGCAGCAGGACAGGATACAGTAAGCTGTGAGATTACGTTTGAAAAAGATGGTGATTATCAGCTGAAGATGGATTATTCTGACAGTTCTGATAATGAAATGTCCTATACTTCTGATGAGTATGAAAATAAAGAAGGAACAAAAGAATATACCTCTAATATTATTACAGTTGATACTGTAAAACCGCAGGTGAAAGTTTCTTACGATAATAACAGTGCAAAAAATGGTAATTATTATAAGAATAATCGTACAGCTACAATTCGTGTGACAGAGCGAAACTTCCGTCCGAATGAAGTGAACTTTTCAGTTATTTCTAAGAATGTTCAGGGTAAGAACGTTAACTATAAGTATTCTAAACTACAAGATTGGAATGACTGGAAACTGGTAGATAAAAAGAATAGCGTATGGGAAGCAGAAGTTCCATTTAATGTGGATGCGAGATATGATGTAAGCTTTAAATACACAGACCTTGCAGGACATAATCTGGAGAAAGATTTTGCAGATGCGTTTATTGTAGATAAAGAAGCTCCGAATCTGAATGATATGAAGATATCCTACAGTACACATATTAAGACATGGCAGAAAGTTCTTCATGCGATTACCTTTGGATATTATTCTTATAAAGAAGAAGTAGAAGTTACCTTAACTGCAAAAGATGATATTTCTGGAATTGATTACTTGACCTGGACTTATAAACAAGAGGCGAATACAAGCAGTGTCAATGTGAAAGAACGTACAGAAACCATTTCCAGAAAAGATTTGACATTCTCAGAGGATGGAAAGACAGCAACTGGTAAATTTAAATTAAAAGCAACAAATAAGGAGCAGTTTAGAGGTTCTGTTTCATTTATTGCAACAGATATGGCGGGTAATGACAGTCAGGTTAAAAATGACAGTGAAAGAGTAAATATTGTAGATAATATTTCTCCGACTCGTCAGGTCTTATATCCGCAGGCAAAACAGATAGTAGATGCAGATACATTACTGACAAAATCAGAGTATAATTATGGTGAAGGCACAAATTCCATCTTGTATTATGATGGAGATGTTACAGTTACATTCAAAGTAACGGAAGCAAACTTTTATGCAGAAGATGTGGATATTCGTGTCAACAATAAGGAGCAAGCTCCGACAAACTGGCAGCAGTCCGGTGATACCTGGACAGGAAGCATTACTCTTTCCGGAGATGGTGATTATGTGATTACAATGACTTACACCGACCGCTCCACAAATCAGATGCAGACTTATCAGTCAGAAAAAATTGTAATTGATACGATTAATCCGGTCATTAATGTAAGTTATGGAAATGGCGACGTAAAGAAAACCGCAGGTGAAAGACAATACTTTAATAAAGTACAGACTGCAACGATTTCTATTACAGAACATAACTTCCGTGCAGATGATGTGGCAGCAGTTGTAACCGCAAAAGACGTAAATGGTGCTGATGTTTCTGTTACAGATTTTGCAAGATACCTTTCTAATCGAGGAAACTGGACCAGAAATGGTGATGTTTATTCGGCAAATATTACTTATGATACAGATGCAAATTATACCTTTGATATTGATTACAAAGACCTTGCGTTAAGAAATGCAGCAGATTATAAAGAAGATCAGTTTACGGTTGATAAGACGGCTCCTTCTAATCTGAAAATTTCCTACAGTGAACCAGTGAAAAATCAGACGATTGGTGCACTTCCATATCGCTTCTATAAACAGATGGTTACCGTTACAATTAGTGCAGAAGATAATACTTCTGGCGTAGACCATTTCGTCTATAGTTATCGAAAAGCAAGTGGCGTAAGCAGTGTAAATGCGGAATTGATAGATGCAGCACTAGATAATGCACAGATTAAGAAAAATGGAAGTACGTTTACTTCATCCTTCACGATTCCAAGGTCAGCTTTAGGAAGTAACAACCAGTTTAATGGAACAACAGATTTTGTGGCTCATGATACTGCAACCAATACAACTGATTTAAAAGACAGTAGCAGAACAGTAGTAGATAACATTTCTCCGACGGCTTCTGTTACTTATAACAAACCAGTCCAGGAAGTAAATGGAATTTCTTATTATTCTGGAAAAATTGATGTAACTGTTCAGATTAATGAGGCAAACTTCTATGCAGAAGATGTCCAGATATCTGTGGCAAAAGATGGAGCCAATGGAAATGCAATGACTGCAAGCTGGTCCAATAACAGTACAGATGTACATACAGGAACATTTAGTTTGAGTGAGGATGGAGATTATATTATCACAATTAATTATACTGACCGTTCCACAAACAAGATGGAAACTTATACATCGAAACAGCTTACAATTGATACCAAGCATCCAACGATTCATGTTTCTAATATTAAAGCAAATTCTGCAAACAAAGATGAAACTTATGGATTTACAATTACAGCAACAGATACAGCAGACAACTTTACTTCTAAAGAGTTTAAACCAGTACTTGAAGCGGTAACACGTTCTGAAAATGGCTCTTATGAGAAGAAAGAGATTCCTCTTGGGGATGTTAATACAAACAAAAATAACCAGGAATATTCTATCACAGTAGAAAATCTGGAAGAGGATGGTATTTATACATTAACCTGTAGTGCAAAAGACCTGGCAAATAATGAATATAAGAAATTTACTCTGGACGACGAAAAAGAATATGAAAGCGTAAGTTTTTCGATCAACCGTAATGGTTCTACATTCTTGATTAATAAGGACGCAGAGAATTTAATTAATCAGTATTATGTATATGATGTAAATGAAGACCTGGTCATCAGTGAAATTAACACGGATCCTGTTGAAAATTATACTGTGAAATTAAATGGAAAAGAGCTTGAAGAGGATACAGAGTATACAACAGAAACAAGCAGTCCAGAAGATGAATGGAGTGTCCGCAAGTACACGATTGATAAAGATTTGTTTGATGCAGAGGGCGAATACAATATTGTAGTTGAATCTGTGGATAAAACAGAGACTTCCGCCTACAGTGATGTAAAAGGTCTGAATCTTTCATGGGTAGTAGACCAGACTGCACCAATCGTAGCAGTCAGTGGTCTGGAAAATGATGGACGTTATAAAACAAAAGAACAGGTTGTAACAGCAATTCCTACAGATGATGGCGGTAAGTTGAAATCTTTTAAGGTTGTTGTATCAGATAAGAATAAAAAGAATTCATCAAAATCAGGAACTACTCTGGTCGATTTAACGGGTGATAAACTGGAAAAATACTTAGATGAAAATGATGGTAAAGTTACATTTAAAGTCCCAGAGGGTTATCAGGAAAATGTGCGGATTATCTGTACAGACTATGCTGCACATAAAAATGAAAGTGAAACAAATACTTATGATAAAGTATTTTCTAAAGTAACCGTATCACCGAGTAATGTTGTAATCTTCTATGCAAATAAACCGTTATTCTATGGTTCGATTGTAGCAATTCTTGTAGTGATTGGAGGAGGCGTAATCTTCTTTATCTGGAGACGCAAGAAAGAAAAAGAAAATCAGCAGGAAGGTTAAAATTTAATTAATCCTGAAAATGTAAGAGAGACCCGGTAGTTTGGCTTCTGGGTCTTTCTTGCCGTTAATAGATAACTAAAGTCGAACAGACAACGACAAAAAATGTCAAAACCCACTTCCAAATCTAACTTTTTTCCTTTAGAAGGGTAATCAAATGGTTGACGTTATATGGAAAAGAGGGATGCTATGACAACTTCAGACCTTGTAAAGCAGATGTGTCAGAAACATGGCATCAGTATCGCTGTCTTAGCTAAAGAGTTGGGGCAATCTCGGCAGAATTTTTATAAGAAACTGCAAAGGGATACTTTGATGCTTACGGAATTAAAGGAAATAGCGAATGTGCTTTGAGCAGATTTTAAGTAGCTTTTCCGTGATAGCTCTATACTGCCACAAAAGTAATGATCTTTCACTAACAACTATCCTAACACACAGGGGAAGAAAAAAACCTAAAAGCTTTCTGAAAGTTGGAAAAGTTGAAAAAATGCGGTAAAAACAGGTTGGAAAAATTGGAAAAACATGGTCAAAACAGGTTGGAAAAGTTGAAAAAATGCGGTAAAAATAGGTTGGAAAAATTGAAAAGCAACTGTATAATAAAGTTGAAAAAGATGTAAACTTATTATACGGAGGTGCAAAATGTTGGAGCGTTTGGCAAAAAGAAAGATTCAGGAATGGATCAAAACAGGAAAAGACGCATTTATGTTAACTGGGGCAAGACAGATTGGAAAGACATATTTGATTCGTGAGTGCTTAAAAGAAAGTGGATTTCCATATGTTGAAATTAATTTTATCGAACAGCCACAGCTTGTAGATGTATTCTCAAAAGCAAAAGATGCCAAAGAGTTATTGATGCGTTTAAGCTTAACTGCAAATGGAAAATTGAAAAAAGGAAAAACAATTATATTTCTAGATGAAGTTCAGGAATTTAAAGATATCGTTACAAGAGTAAAATTTTTGGTAGAAGAAGGAAGTTTCCGATATATTATGAGCGGTTCATTGCTGGGAGTAGAGTTAAATGACCTTCGTTCAGCACCTGTGGGTTATATGGAAATATATGATATGTATCCTATGGGATTTAAAGAGTTTGCACTTGCAGTCGGGATAAACAAAGAAATTTTTGAAATGCTGGAAGAGAAATTTAAAAATAAGGTCGTTGTAGATGAATATGTACATTCTAAACTGTTGGAAGTGTTTTATTTGTATTTAATTGTAGGTGGAATGCCGGAAGCAGTAGATGTGTATCTTCGCACGAATGACCTGGAAAAAGTAGCTCAGGTTCATGAGAAAATTATCAGGTTATATAAACAGGATTTTTCTAAATATGAGATTAGATATAAGCTTAAATTGCGTGAAATATATGATGCAATGCCTGGACAACTGGACCAGAAAAACAAGAGATTTCAATTAAATAGTATAGGAAAAGGAATGAGTTATGACCGGGTTGAAAATGATTTTCTGTGGTTGAAAGATGCTGGCGTGGTGATTCCCGTATACAATATAGCAGAACCTAAATTACCGCTAGTTATTAGCGAAAATAGAAATCTTTTCAAATTGTTTTTTTCAGATGTTGGTTTGTTGACCAGCAGATATTCCAATCAGGTAAAACTGGCAATTCTGAATCAGGATAAATCGATTAACAATGGCGCTCTTTTTGAAAATGTAGTTGCACAGGAATTGCTTTTACATGGACATAAAGAATATTATTTCAACAGTAAGAAACAGGGAGAACTTGATTTTGTAATTGAGCTAAATGGAAAGGTGACTCCGTTGGAAATAAAATCAGGAAAAGATTATAAGAGACATTCAGCATTAAATAACATTTTGCAAAATCAAGATTACCAGATTGATGAAGCACTGATTTTCTCGGAAGGAAATGTAGAAATAGACGGAAAACGAGTGTATTTGCCAATTTATATGATTATATTTCTGGAAGAAGCGAGGCTAGAGAATACAGTTTATAAGTTAGACTTAAGTGGATTAAAGAATATCTAAATTGAAATTCAAAACTGAATATGCAAAAAAAACAAAACAAAAGAGCTGGAGGGCTACGTATCCAATGCCTTAACTAAATGACATTGAAGAAAAAGGTACTCTCGTTTCACCGTTTACCAAGGAGGTTCACCATGTTCATTGATTCCCACATCCACCTTTCCCATCCATCCTACTCCACCCCATTTTTATATTACTCTCCAGTCACCCATTCCCTTTCAACCACCACGCGCTCAAACTTAATCGAGGAGTTTCGTTCTGCCAAAATCTCAGCAGTCATCGAGCCTGCGATTGAGTTAGAATCCAATGAACGACTTTTAGACCTCAGCAGAGAGTATCCAGATTTTGTTTTCCCGGCAGTAGGAGTGCATCCGACAAGAACGCCACAGACGCCTTGGAGTGCGAGAAAGCAGGTTGAAGAGTGGTCAAAGGATGAAAAAGTGATTGCGATTGGTGAGCTGGGGCTGGATTATCACCATGCTAGAAGAGAACAGTATCGGTTAAAGCAAAAACTGTGGTTTATCTGGCAGATTCTTTTGGCAGATAAACGTAATCTTCCTGTCATTTTACATATTCGTCTTGCGGACAGGGATACCATTCGGATTTTGCGATTCTTTAAAAAGAAACTGCATGGTGGAGTGTGTCATTGTTTTACAGGAGATGCTGAAACTGCAAGGATTTATACACAGGAATTTGGTTTTCTGCTTGGAATTGGAGGCTATCTTTTACAAGGAACTGAGACGAGCAGGGCATTAGAAGAAGCGGTGAAAGAGACACCTTTGGAATTTCTTGTGCTGGAAACCGATGGACCGTATGTAAAACCAAAAGCACCGGAGGGGATTTCCGGAAAGCAGTGGAAAAAGAGCAGAAATACAAGTCTGATGATTCCGGAAGTGGCAAAGCGTATTGCCGAAATCAAAGGAATTGATGTAGAGGAAGTAGAGCAAATCACGACAAAAAATTTCAAAACACACTTCAAAATTTAACTTTTTTGTCTTAAAATGGTAACCAGATGGTTGACGTTAATAGAGAAAAATAAGCGAATGATTTGAAGGGGGACATTTTATGACTACATCAGACCTTGTAAAAGAAATGTGTCAGAAACAGGGCATCAGTATCGCTGCATTAGCAAAAAACCTGGGACAGACACGGCAGAATTTCTATAAAAAACTGCAAAGGGACACCTTAACACTTACGGAATTAAAGCAGATAGCCGAAGTGCTGGATGCAAATTTTGAACAGCTTTTTCGTATGCCGGACGGCACAAAGTTTTCTTTGAAAAGTGAGAATAAAAAACGAACGGTCTTACCGCTTGTTGGCAGTGCGTTTGAGCCGGGAGGGGCAAAAGAGGCAATTGAAAGGATACAGGATAAGGAACTTTCCGAGATTGCACAGGCAGAATTGTATTTTTTTTCAGCACAGGCGGAAAACTGTGTGAAGATTGTGGAAAACTATCTTTCCAGTGAGGATATTATGTTGAGACTTTCGGCAGATATGCTGTATACCTTTGCAAATCTTACGCTTGGAAATGCAAGGGAAGCGCAGAGTTCCAGAGAAGACGTCTATAAGTGTTTAAAATGGGCATTTCAGGAGGATGAGACAAACGAGAAAAAGGCATCCTGTGTCTTTGCGTTTTATGTCATCAGCATTTTTATCCACATTCCACCGGAAGAAAATATTCCGCCTTTGGAAAAATACATTCCATATCTGCCAATTGGTCAGCGTCTGTTTGCGAGCAGCCTGCTTGCACATGAGACTTATCTTAGAATGGAGTATGCCAAAGCGCAGGGAATCGTTCAGTCTGCGATGTTGATGTCGGACGGAACCTATCCGATATCGATGATTTATTTAAATTGTGTGGCTGCGATGTGTCAGATTAATTTAAGAGAGCAGGAAGAAGCGAAAAAATCAGTTTCTTTTGCGTGGGAAATGGCAAGAAAAGATGGATTTTTAGAACCGTTTATCGAATATCATGGCTTGCTTCAAGGGGTATTAGAGGCCTGTATCAGAAAAAGTGAGCCGGAAGTATATAAAAAATTAGTAGATGGAGTGATTGCATTTAGCAGAGGCTGGATGAAGATTCATAATCCGAAGATGCAAAAGGCAGTTACGGATTTGCTCACACCGCTGGAGTACTCCATTGCGATGCTTGCCTGCCGTGACTGGACAAATCAGGAAATCGGGGAGCATCTGGGATTGTCGGTTAATACGGTAAAACATTATGTTTCGAGAATTTTGGAAAAACTTCATATTGATAAACGGGATAAAATAAAAGAATTTGTAAACCAGTAAAGAGATGTGCTTTCGGAACCTTTATTATACCTGCTTTTACAGAGTGTCTGTTTTGTATGATGAAATACGAAACAGGCACTTTTTTGATGTCAAACGGGCATGTGAAACAAAATCCGTTTTTGATAAAATTAATGTCAAAGAAGTAATGGTTATTGAGCGAAAAATTACCTTTCAAAAGCAAAGCAAGGAAAGAATGCGAGAGGGAATAATTCAAAGAAGGGGAGGGGAAATATGAAGAAACGTCTGATTAGTATGCTGCTGAGTGCAGCATTATTTGTCACATCTATACCGATGCCGGTTTCTGCGGACAATCAAGTAAATGAAGGGAATGCGAGTACCGCAGTTTCAAGTGAAGGCAATCAGGGTGAAACTCAGGAAAATGGCATTGATTATAAGATGAATGGCGGTGCTTTTACATCGGGGTATGAAGCACCGGACACTTATCCGGCAGGCGAACTGCCGACAGAGGAAAATATTACAAAGGCGGGATACGAGTTTGGCGGATGGTATGAGGATGAAAATTTTAGTGGGGAACGCATTACATCCTTAGATACAGCGGATCATTCCGGAGCTATCGTACTTTATGCGAAATGGATCGAGCGTTATTATTATATTGATATTCCACAGACGGTATCGGCAGATGGCGGTACGCTTTCTATTTCAGCAAAAGCAGGTGGATTTTACGACAAAGATTATGTGAGTGTGTCAGTTGCGTCAGAAAATGACTGGAAGCTGAAAAACGGAAAGCATGCATTGGGTTATGAACTCCGAGGGGAAGAGGGCGGTACAAAGCTCGAAAACAATTCGCTTGTAACAAGTTTAAGTGCAGAGGAAAATAAGACAGAGGAGAATTTTAACTGTACCGTAACGGATACACCGAGTTATACAGGGGAATATACCGATAAGCTGACGTTTGATATTGCATTTGAAGAGACACGTTATACCGTTCATTATGAGACAAACGGCGGTACGCAGTATCAGGACACCAAAAATCAAGCAGGCGAAAATGTTGCATTAACCGACCAGTCCTTTCCGGCAGGAACGGCCCTTACAAATCTGCCGGAGCCGGTCAAAAAATCTGCAACATTTATCGGTTGGTGTTATGATGCGGAATGTACCAAGTATGTTGACAGTAAGGACAGGCTGTTAGGCGATATTACGTTATATGCGGCTTATACCGATACCCAGCCGTTAGATACGGTCACGATGGAAACTTATGCGAGAGCGTATGATGTGGCAACGGATTTCACCATTTCGATTACCGATACGAGTGGAAAATTAACGGCAGAAGAACTTCGACAGGCATGTACGATTAAGAATGTAAGTGACCCTTCGGAAGAAATTGTATTAAGTATCATCGAAAACGGCGACCAGACATTTACCGTTGGAAAGGAAAACGGATGGACGGAAGGTGCTTCTTACAAACTGGAATTAAAAAACAATGCGCTGTATTTTACCGGCTATGACACAAGCATCCGTGAGTATGATTTTACAGTTTATAAGGCAGAAATTGAAAATGCAAAGTTAAGAAGTGAACTTAAGTACATTCATACAAATGATTTAAGTGATTTAACCGTAAATGGTCAGAAAGCAAAATCAGTTTCCGTCGCAGTTATGACAGTTGGGGCAGATGGTTCCGTACAGGAAGAGGGAAGTGAAACTTCCGGAACATTTACTTATACCAAACAGAAATTAAGTGTTGGAGATAAGATTGCAGTCTATTCAGGTGATGTGATTCCGACGATGGAACTGTCGTCCGGAGAAAACAGTGATGTTTCCTTTTTTGAAATTACAGCAGTAAATGGAACGTCTTACAGCTATCGTGGCGCTGAGGCAGAAGATGTATTATTTATGCCGGACGTAATTCCGCTTCTTGCTGAGAAAGATAAGGATGGAGATCTAGACAATAACAGTGCGACAGTTGCTGTTAGTGATTTGACCTTTGGCGATGACGAAATGAGTCAGGCAATGAATCTTAGCAGTGAGACAACAATTGACGCCGGTGATTTTCTTGCATTTTATACGGACATTAACAGCGAGACACTTTTCTATGGGGAGATTCAAAGCGTTACCGTTTCAGGGGAGGATTACATATTAGACTATGTGCTTGTTTCGTGGGAAGAAATTCAGATAGCAATGGATGTGTATCGAACAGAGAAAGTAGATGGAAATGAACTTTTAGAAGATACCGACCGTGGCGAGTTTGAAGATGAAATCGAACAGCAGGCAGTTGAGAGTGGATTTGCAAATGAAGTGGTAGAGCGGATTGCCGAAGCAGCGATGCAGACGGAGTCCTTTGAAGAATTAGAACAATCCTTATCCAATGATTTGGGCGCGGGAATTTCATTGCAGCCGAATACAAACATAAATAAAATCATGCCGTTTGCAGGCGGAAAGCCTGGTCGTGTGACCGCAGAGCTTGACCACGTAAAGGCAAATCTTGGAACGACCTTAAAGCATTTTGATGGTGATATCAGTGGTGTGCGCATGGCACTCGATATCGGTGTGAAGATTACCATCAAAGTTGCACATGGCGCAAATATTGAAATTTTAGTGACAGCGACATTTGAACAGGAAGTTCGTGTCAACATTAATGTAAATGGAAAAGCAGTCTGGAAGAGATGGGGGATTTTCCCGTATATTGCAGATTATCGAGTAACGGCATCCTTTGATTTATATGAATATACCGGAATCGGTTTAAATGTAAACTTTAAGGTCGTAGAATCCGGATTTATCGATAATGGCTCGAAACTTAGAAAAGGTGTCAACAAGATAACAGAAGAACTTAAGAGCATGATGGAAAATGGCGAGGATTATCTTGCGGATAAATCGAAATTGTCAGGAAGTCTTGGTGATTCAGGAGATGATATTTCGGTTTCTAAGAGCCTTGCCGAGCGATATTCGGAACTGTTAGAAGAAGATTCAGACTGGGTGGAAATCTATAACCGCAAGCTGCTGGAACGGCATTTCCGTGTCTTATTAATTATCGATATTGAAGTACGTTTAGACTTTGTAGTATCTGCAAATGTCAATATTTCAATGGGTATGAGTTACTGGTATAAAAATGCAAAACGTTATGTGTTCTGTGTAAAAGTAAAAGACAGAAGCGCAACCAGTGATACGATTGATTTATGTGAAGAACAATACGAATTTACCGCTTATGCGATGGGAACGCTTGGACTTCGGGCAGGAGTAAGGCTTACAATCAAGGTGGGGCTGATTTCTACGAAACTTGCCAGTGTGGGGATCTCCGCAGAAGTCGGTGGATATGCGCAGGTTTGGGGTTATCTGTATTATGAATTAAAATATGCGGCATCGACGGGACGGCAGACCAGGGCAATGGGTGCGATTTATTTGGAAATCGGTATTTATCTTGAAATTAAATTCCAGGCGCAGGCACTTGCCAATGCATTTACTTACAGTCCGACTTTGTATGAAAATGAATGGCCGCTCTATCGGGTTGGAAGTCTTGAGAGCGTCCTGGATTTTGTATATACGCAGAATGAAGTTGAAGAGATTAGCATGAAGCGTGACATTCAGTCGGTACAGCTTTCTGATAATTACTTCAAGATGCAGTACATGCACATGAAAGATGGCTTAAACGATGGAAAATATTTTGAAAAGATTTATGATGATAATTCAAAATATTTTAACATCGTGATGACAAATCCGGCATTTAGTTATGACCCTGCGACAAACATCATCAGCGTTGATCCGCAAAACAAACCGGAACAGGATGGAGAAATGATAATTACCTGGAAGAACCAGGAGGGCACATTTAATACAAAAGCGATTACAAGAAAGATTTCTCTGCACTGGGATAAACTTCGGGATGGTTATTACATTGCATTCCAGAGTAACGGCGGTTCTTATATTGAAACAATTGTAGGAAAATACAATGTTCCGATTCAGGCACCGAAAAATCCGGTACGTTTAGGTTACAATTTCGCAGGATGGTACAGCAATGAAGAACTGACCAAACCGTATACGATTCCGACAAACATGCCGGACAATGATGCATTGGTTTATGCAAAATGGGAAGCAGCGGATGTGGATTACACGGTTGTGGACTATGTGGAAAAGACAAATGGTGTCTATGAAGCGCAGACTCCGGTGAAATATAAGGCAAAGACAGATTCTAAGGTGACACCGACTCCGACGAAACGGACAGGATTTGAGACTCCGCCTGAGATTACCGAGACGATACAGGCAGATGGAAGTACGGAAATCGAGTATTATTATGCGAGAGAACAGCATAAAATCACATTTGAATCTGAGGGAGAAATTCTCTCACAGGGAATTTATAAATACGGAAGTCTCATGCCGACACCGGCGGTATATCGACCGGGATATGAATTTGATGGATGGGACAGCGAAGTTCCGGAAAATGTTCCGGCAGAAGATAAGACTTATCGGGCAAAATGGAAACCATTAGACGGTATTGCTTATTCTGTAAAATATTATATCCAGAATCCGGATGGAGAAGGCTATGAAGTGGGTGAAATCAAGACCTTCTCCGGAAAGACAGCAGAAGAAGTGACTGCACCGGAAGCAGATTATGATGAGGCAGTTTACCACTTAAAAGGGCAGCTTCCAAAAGGCAAAGTAAAAGCAGATGGAAGTCTGGTATTAAAAGTTTACTATGATTTAAATAAATATAAACTGACATATGACCCGGATGGCGGAACACTTGACGAGACAGAAGTAAGTGCAAAACCAGGCGATAAGATTTCACTTCCGGTACCGGTTCGGGATGGATATACCTTTGAAGGCTGGTATTTAGACAAAACACATGAGCAGTTATTTGGCGGAACGATGCCAAGAGAGGACTGCACAGTTTATGCAAAATGGGAAACACAGAAAGTAAATTATACGGTAAGACATCTTCAGGAAGTGGTTCATAACGAAGAAGTCGAGGCAAACAGCGTGGAAATCGACCCATCCATTGCGGAAGAAGAACCAATAGAAGAGAATAATTTTGAATTAGTGGAAGAAGAAGTATTCTCTGCAAAGACAGGTGAAATGGTAACTCCGGCAGTGAAAAGTTATACAGGATTTACTGCACCGGAAACCGTTACAGAAAAGGTTTTAGGAGATGGAAGTCTTGTCATTGAATATCGTTATCAGAGAAATATGCATGAGATTAATCTGGTATTTGATGGCAAAGAAATCATTCGTTACTGGCTTCAGTATGGCGCATCGATTGTTGAGACCCCGGGAAGGATGGGATATCTGTTTGGCGGATGGTACACGGATGATACTTATCAGACTGCATTTAGCGGAACAATGCCGGACAATGATTTGAGTTTATATGCAAAATGGGAACCGACAGATTCCGAATACATCGTACGACATTACAAACAGGATCTTCCTGCAACCGATGAAAAGACTTATACGCTTGTGGAAGAAGAAGTGAAAACTGCACTTACAGACAGTGAAGTGACACCGGAAGTAAAAACTTATGAAGGTTTTGTTTCTCCATCGGCGAAGAAAGAAGTCGTAAGTCCTTATGGAGATACCAGCATTGAATATTATTATGATCGGGTTTCCAATCCGGTTACTTATGTACAGAATAATGGAGAAGCAGACAAGGTTGAAGATACTTTATTTGGTGAAGAAATTTCCTATATTCCAAAACAATCCGGTTATGCATTTGTCGGCTGGTATTTAGATGAAGCATTGACTAAACCGCTTGAGAAGGCAGAAATGCCGGCACACAGTTTGAAACTTTATGCAAAATGGGAGCTTGGAAAGAAATCCTATCGTGTCAACCATTACATTCAGGAAGTGCGACTTGGTGAAAATTATGAACTGGCTGAGAGTGAAAACTTTATCGGCACAGCAGGTGAAATGGTAGCACCGGAAGTTAAGACTTATGAGGGATTCACCTCACCGGAAAAACAGTATTATGAACTTCAGGTATCGGATGATATGGAAGTGTTCAATTATTACTATCAGCGTAACAGTTACAATGTGACAATAGACAGAAACAACGGCAGTGAGAATATTACATTAGAACCGGCGTATGAATCAAAAATCGAATACCGTCCGGAAAAGATGGGTTATCAGTTTGCAGGCTGGTATCTTGACAAGGAGTTAAAACAGGAATTTGGTGGAACAGTTCCGGCGAAAGATTTGACTCTGTATGCAAAATGGGAGGCACAGGATGTTTCCTACAGCGTGCGCCATTATCTGCAAAATGCAAATGATGACGGATATACCTCAGCAGGTACAGAGAGCTTTACAGCAAAGACTGACAGCAGTGTGACACCGGAAGTTAAGACTTATGCAGGATTTACCTCACCAGAGACACAGACAGCAACCGTAACGGCAGATGGAACATTAAATATTACTTACCGTTATCTGAGAAACACCCATACCTTGACAGAGAAATTCTGCGATGGCAGGGAAGATAAGATTCAGACGATGCGGTATGGTTCAGCGATTGCGGGCGTATCAAAAGCGGGTTACACCTTTGCAGGCTGGTATTTGGATGAGAACTATGAAACTGCATTTACCGGAACAATGCCGGATCAAGACCTGACCTTATATGCAAAATGGGAAGCAAAGAAAATCAATTACGTGGTGGAACACTATCAGGAAAAGGCAGATGGAAATGGTTATGTTTTAAAAGAACGTGAAATCAAAACTGCCGATACCGACAGCACTGTGACACCGGAAGTAACCTCTTACACAGGATTTACCTCACCACAGGTACAGACAAAGAAAGTAGACGGCGCAGAGATGACAGTGATTCAGTATCACTATACAAGAAATGTTCACCGTCTGACCTTTGTTCTTGAAAATGGAGAAGCAGATAAGGTTTCCGATGCTCGTTATCAGAGTACAGTGACTGCACCAAATCCAAAACGGGAAGGTTATACCTTTGTCGGATGGGATAAAGAAGTCGTTGAGACGATGCCGGACAATGACGAAACTTATACGGCAGTCTGGATGAAAAATACTTACACAATCCGCTTTAACACAGAAGGCGGAAATGAAATCAAAGAAATGACTCTGGAATATGGCGAAAAGATTACCAAACCGAAAGAACCAAAACGGAAAGGTTATAAGTTTGTTAGCTGGAACATTGAAATTCCATCGGAAATGCCGGCAAAGAATCTGATGTGTACCGCAATATGGAAGAAAGAAACTTATACCATCAGCTATAACTTAAATGGCGGAAGTGCTTCTAATCCGGAAAGCTACGATGTGGAAAGCAGACCAATTCGTCTGGAAACTCCGAAACGGACAGGCTATACCTTTACCGGATGGAGTGGAACTGGGCTTTCCGAGAATAAAATGACAGTGACGATTACAAAAGGTTCAACTGAAAACCGCAGTTACACCGCAAACTGGAAGGAAAATACTTACACCATCCGCTTTACCACCTGTGGAGTCGGAACAACCGGCTCAATGAGTGAGATAAAAATGAATTATACACAGACAAAACAACTGCCGGATAACAAATTTGAATGTAAAGGCTACACCTTCATCGGATGGTCTTATAAAGCAAACCAGACCATTGCATATTATAGAGACCACGCATGGGTAAGCAAACTTTCGGATGCAAATAATGGCGTTGCAACCTTGTATCCGGTATGGAAAGCAAACACGTATAAAGTAACCTTTGATTACGGATATGATAACAAGAAGTCAGAAGTTAACTGTGTATACAACAAAAATTATTCGCTTCCACAGAATGTAACAAGATATGGCTGGACCTTTGAAGGCTGGAAACTGAAAAATGCGACAGCAGTAACCTATAAACCAGGCAAGAAAAATGCAAAACTTGAAGATGCAGAAAATATTGTGTTGCATGCAAGCTGGAAAGCAAATAATTCGTACAGTTATCGTCCATCAAGTTCGTCAAACAGATATCTGGTTACGGATGACCATGAACTGACTAAATTTACATTCTATGTGGATGGAAATCAGACTTCTGTAAAGACAACCGGCGATACGGGACAAAATCCGGCAAGATATCATCTGAATATGACGAATCTTTCTTATCAGGCAGTTCATAATAGCTACAGCAAGATGAAGATAAAGATAAGCTTTAAGATTACGATGGAAAAAGATGGGTATGCAGATTTAAGAGTTTCTTATCATTCCAGAACAGAAAATAAGACTTATGAAAAATGGAAAACCGAAGTAGAAGACATCAAGGCGAAGAACGGAGAGACCGTAACGTATACTTATACAAAAGACGGCACCGATGCAGATAATATCACATTGGAATTTGACGCACATGGAAAAAATTCTGATAAATATTATCTCAGCAACTTAAATGTAGACGTTACTTATGAGTAGTGAGCAAGGGGGAAGTGCAGATGAACGGCAAAAATAAAACAAATAAAATACTAATCGGAATTATTATCTGCCTGATTGCAGTGATTATTGGAGGGGCAATTTATTTTACAAGAGGTACAGACAAAGACAAGGAAAATAAAACTCCGGATTCGGCTTTCGAGCCGAATCTGGACTCCAACGCAAGCGAGACTGCCTCAAATGACGGGAACAATGAAGAAGCTGATAAACCGGAAGGAATCCGGATTCCGGGATATCCATCAATTACAGTTCCGGCAGATACAACAGACATAGAAATGAATCTGGAAAATCCGGCCGGAAATCCATGCTACTTTACATTTGAACTGGTGTTAAAAGATACAAATGAAACTCTGTATACCTCGAAAATGGTAGAACCGGGGAAAGCAATTACGAACGTAACACTGTCGCATGGACTTGAAAAAGGGGAATATCCGGCTGTGATAAAGATTTCGACAGCATCACTTGAGGATGGCTCTGCAATGAACGGAGCAAATGTAGAAACTACCTTGATTGTACAGTAGTAATAATATGCGCTCGGAGTCTTCAATGCACTTACTTTTATGGCTGATTTTTTGCCAGCTGTACCCGAATTTTATCAAAAAATTAGGCACAAAAAGATTCCGAACGCACATAAGAAAGGAAAGATAGGAGGAACACTATGAGAAGAAAATGGTTTTTTGCCGGAATCTTTTTTACAGTGATGCTTGCCAATACTGTCTATGCAAATAATACGACAACGGTAAGTTATACAGTAAATCCGGCATATACAGTGCTGATTCCGGTGGATACAGAAGTTGAATTTAATCAGTTATCAGAATCATTTGGAAAGATTCAGGTAGAAAATGCACAGCTTGATGAGGGAAAATGCATTGAGGTTTCTTTAAGTTCTGACGGAGTATTGAAAAACAAAAATAATCGGAGTGATGTGATTCCTTATCAGATTTTAAAAACGAGTGAAGCGACACCATTTGTGTCAGCGAGGTATCACACGGCAGGAGAAGCGACACCGCTTACCATCAGTATTAAACAAGATGACTGGAACAAAGCACCGTCGGGAGATTACTCAGATACCGTGACATTTACGATTTCCTACGTGGATGATAAATAAATGAGAGGGGAAGTATTATGAAGAAAAAAACAATTATGGCAGTTTTAATAGGAATGACAGTCATAATGACACAACAGAGGATTATCGTTTTAGCAGCGACTACTTCAGGTGATCGGCAAAGCAGTACTGTTAGTGCAACTGTACCGGATAAACATACGATTACAATCGATAAAGATGCGCATGTTACGATTACTTATGAGGACTCAAAAGATGAAGGGGAGGGAGATGCATTTCCGATAGAACGCTTTTCAACTCCAACCTTTACGATTGAAACCGAAGACGGATGGGAGATTGATAAAATCCTTTTAGATGGCGTAGATATCACCAGTCAGCTGAGCAATAAAAAGCTGACGCTGCCATCCGTTTATCAAAATCAGACGCTGAAAATTTCAACGAAAATCAAACCGGTATATACCGTAGTGATTCCACAGGATACCAATGTTCATTTCAATAAATTGACAGAAAACTTTGGAAAAATTTCAATGGAAAAAGTATGGTTGGAAGATGGAAAATGTATTGAAGTATCGATGAGTTCCGCAGGAAATCTGACGAACCAGAAAGATTCAAGCAAATTAATTCCATATCAGATTTTGGAAGAAGGAAAAGATACTCCGTTTACATCAGCAAAATATACGGCGCAGGGAGAAGAAACTTCTCTGCTTATCGACATTAAACAAGATGACTGGAATAAAGCGGCATCCGGTTCTTACTCTGATACTGTTACGTTTACAATCTCTTATGCAGACAGTGAATGATGGACGTGTCTGATTTGTCATCTACTGCGTTAGCGTCAACCACCGTAGCTCCGCTACGTTTCATTCCGCTGCCTTGTATATGAAAAAATCATTCAACGTCAAATATCAATGTAGTAGAGATTTGCTATACATTATACTTGTGAATTGGAGGAGGATAATGTGAAGAAAAAAATCGCTGTGCTGGCTGGAATCTGTATGCTTGTCAGTGTGCAGGGAACGGTTTTTGCAGCCGATAGGAATTCGCCCGATGATTTGTCAGACCAGACGGTTCAAAGCGTAATTCGTGCAGACGTGCCCGATTCCCATAAGATTACTGTAAAAGGAGAGCATGTTACGGTCAGTCTTGAGGGAGGAAACCAAGAAGAAAACCAAGAAGAAAACAGTATTCTTGTAGAACGGTTTTCAGAACCAAAGTTGAAATTCAGCCCTGAAAAAGGATGGAAAATAAAAAAGGTTCTGCTCGGAGATACGGATGTCACAAGTCAGGTAAAAGATGGAATAATCACTTTGGCATCTGTGTATGAAGATTTGATATTAACCGTCGAGACTGAAAAAATCAAAGACGAATCCGGCGCAAAAACAGATTCCAAATCAAACACAAGCTTCGGTCAGAAAACAAATCAAAACAGTAAAAATAATCAGACAAGCACAACAAATGGAACAAAAACAACTGCAAATTCAGGCAGTGCAACAACTGTGGGACAGGGAATCAAAGCAGCCGTGACAGAAGATGAAATGAATGTGGGAATTTATGGAATCGGAGCGGTTGCAGCAGGAGGAATAGCAGTGCGGTGCTTGAAAAGAAAAAAGAAAAAAATCTGATTTTTGGTATATTGCAAAATGGAAATGGAATATGCCATAATGCCAATAGGCAAAGAGATACAAGTCATCCATAGGTGACAAAAAACGAAAGAGCCAGAGGTGGGGTAGACCTCTGGCTCTTTCTATTCCAATTTTTGCAGCAATTTATCTCTTTTCTCAACTAACAAATTAAACTATTGCTTGTGATACACAAATATAAATGGTACTATAAAAGAGAAAAGACTCCTAAAAAAATTAAGAAAGGGGCAAGTTTATGGGAAGAGAAGGAGAAGTTAAAGTAAAGAGTCTGCAAAAAGCAATGGAAGTATTAGAGTGCTTTATACAAAAGCAGCCGCTTGGAGTAACAGAAATCAGTGAAAAACTGGGGCTGTATAAGAGTAATGTGCATAATATTCTGATGACTTTTACCGCACTTGGATACTTAACACAGGATGATGAAACCGGAAAGTTTCATCTGGGAGTATCCGTAATGACTCTGAGCCGGGCATTTCGTGAAGGACTTGATATTACAAGAGTCGCAGTACCATTTATGCGAGAAATTGCAAATGAGGCAGGAGAGCTGATCTATCTGACAATTCCAAAAGATGACAGTGTAATCTATCTGGAAGGAATTTCACCGGATCATCAAAGAATGGTCAGTAAATCGGTTGCAGGAGAAGACTGTAAGATGTATTGCACTGCTGTAGGAAAAGCGATGCTTGCAAGTATGCCGAAAGAAGAAGTCGAAAAATGTATTTCAGGGAAGCTTGAAGCGTATACAGAAAATACGATTACAGATAAAAAAAGTCTCTTAGAAGAAATTGAAAAAACACGAATTCGAGGTTATGGAATCGATGATATGGAAATCATGTTTGGCATTAAATGTGTGGGAGTTGCACTGTTAAATCATGATGGAAAAGTGGAAGGTGGACTGAGTATCAGCGCCCCATCGCTTAGAATGAGTGACGAGAAAATTGAATTATATGCAAATATACTTAAGGAATATGCCGCAAAGATACAAAAAATGTTATAAACTTGTGCAAGTTTACTGAAAAATAAAAAAGCAGAAGAAAAATATTGAAAAAAAACACAAAAGATGGTAAAGTAGAATTATCAAATAAAGAACGTAGTTCTCTAATAAAGAACAGATGAAAGAGGAACCCGACAGGAAGTCGGGTAAAAAAATGAACGAAAATAAGAACACTGTTCTGTAATAGAGAACAAAGGAAAGATTTAGGGAGGATAAAAAATGGCAAACAAACCGTATGTAGTAGTGGAATGGAATGACACAGAGACAGATGCAAAAGGATGGATGTGTGCGTACAACTTCGTTGGACATTATTGTGGCGGTGGAACAAGAATGCATCCGACAGTAACAAAAGAAGAAGTAATTCGTCTGGCAACAACAATGGGATACAAATATAAAGCATGTGAATCCCAGACAACAGGTGGATGTAAAGCAGGTATTGCTTATGATTACAAAGCTCCAGATGCACTCGATGTATTAAAGAGATTCTTAACCGCAACTGCTCCTTATATTAACGCAGGTGTTTCCATCGGTGGAGACTTAGGTGTTGATTATTCAGATGTACTTCGTATCTTAGATGAACTGGGAATTGGTATTCCTCAGACAAAAGCAATGAAAGAAGACCCGGATATCCATCAGGGAATTGTAAATCATGACAGAGCAGAAAAAGAATTAACTTATGATGGATTTAAAATGTACGACATGATCACCGGATACGGTGTTGCAGCTGCAGCCGATGAAGCCTGGAAATTAAAAGGCGGAAAAGAAGGCGCAAGCGTAGTGATTCAGGGATTCGGATGCGTTGGTGCAAGTTGTGTTAACTCTTTATATAACATGGGTTATAAAGTAGTTGGTATCGCAGATGTAAACGGACTGGTTTACTGCAAAGACGGATTGAATATTCCAAAATTAGTTGAAACAAGACTTCCAAAAGGTGAATTAAACCGTGAAGCGTTTGAAGATAATTATGAAGTTCTTCCAAATACCGAATGGATTTCAGCAGACTGTGATATCTTAATTCCGGCAGCACTTGAAGATGTTATCAATAAAGATAATGCAGATAAAATCAAAGCTTCTCTTCTTGTTGAAGCAGCAAATATTCCTACCACTCCGGAAGCAGATGAAATCCTTCAGAAGAAAGGCGTAGATGTAGCAGTTGACTTTATTTCCAACCTTGGTGGAATTCGTATTTATGAAGCTGTTATTTTCCGTATTGTAAAAATTGAAAATATGAATGATGAAGAAGCAGCAAAAGCAATTGTAGATGATACAGTAAATCTGATTCGTAAACAGACTAAACTTGTATTTGAAGAAGCAGCAAAAACCGGAGAATTTACAAGAGACGTTGCAAGAAGATTATTTACACCGGATAAATCTGACACACCGGATATGTAAGAAAAAACTTACAGAAATACAACGTGAAAGAAGTTGGGGGCTGTCGGAAAGACAGCCCCCTTTTTCAGTTTATGGGATGAGAAACATTCTAAATTAGGAAAAAAGAGGAGGGTGTTTATGGAGTCAAAAGCGAGAAAATATTTGACCATTATTGCATTAGGGCTTGCAGGAGGTTCAATTTATTTCATTCCTTATGTAAAATATGTATTTTACGATGCACAGCTTGCGGCAATGGGAATTAATAATACACAGTCAGGTTTATTGCTGACCATGTATACGATTGGAAATATGGTTCTTTATATTCCGGGCGGATATCTGGCGGATAAGGTATCAACGAAAAAAGCTTTGATTATATCGCTGGTAGCGACATCCGTTTTAACGTGGGTTTATGCATTTTCATTAAATTTTGTCGTTTCTATGATTATATGGCTTGGTCTTTCCTTTAGTACAGCCTTTGTATTCTGGTCAGCACTTATGAAAGCGGTACGAATTGTAGGAACAGAAGAAGAACAGGGATTCATGTATGGTTTATATTACGCTTGTAATGGAATCGCAGCAGCTTTAACAAGTTTTATTTCTCTGTATGCTTATAATACAGCAGGCGAAGACATTAAGAGCGGATTTGTACGTGGTGTAAATGCCAGCGGAGTTGTTGTTCTTATCGCAGCCATCTGTTTAGTATTCTTAATGAAAGAAGAGGCAGGAAAAGTTACAACAGAAAGTGACGATGATAAAATTTCTCTTCCAATGGTTGGAAAAGTTTTAAAATCCCCTGTTGTGTGGATTTTATCAATCGTAATCTTATGTGGATATGGATTAAAATCCAGTGTTTCTTACTTCAATCCATATTTAACAGAAGTAGTTGGCGTCTCAGCAGTTAATTCAGGTATTTTCTCAATTATTAATAACTATCTGTTGTTATTACTTGCACCGGTTGGTGGAATTTTAGCAGATAAGGTATTTAAATCAACATGTAAATGGTTGAGTGTGTCATTTGTGATTCTTGCAGTATTATTCGGTGGAGTTTTATTGATTCCATCTGACATCAGCCCGATGGTAGCAAGTATTTATACTTTACTTCCAGGGGCAGTTACAATGATGATGTATGGGGTTGTATTTTCATCAGTCAGTGAAGCAGGTATTTCAAGGACAATGACGGGAACGGTTATTGGAATTTCATCCATTATTGGATATCTTCCGGATTCCATTTACTCCGTATTATTTGGCAAGTGGCTGGATAATAAAGGTGCAGCAGGGTATACAAATATCTTTATTTTCCTGGTTGCATCCGGAATCTTAGGTGCGGTTCTTGCATTTTGGATTTATCGTCATGGGAAACGTGCACAGCATGATGCGTGATGCATTAGTAAAAATATAAGAAGGAGAAGCAAGTTATGGGTAAAGAGAAAACAGAAAAGGTGTATACAAACCCGGTAAGATGCAAAGGCTGCGGATATTGTATTAATGCCTGTCCGCAGGAAGCAATCAGTGTTTCCGATCATGTAAATGCAAAAGGTTATAACACGATTATAGTAGATGAAGAAAAGTGCGTGGTATGTGGTATGTGTTATCGTGTATGCCCGGATTATGTATTTGAGATTAGATAAGGAGGTCAGTCACTTATGGCGAAGGTATTATTAAAAGGAAATGAAGCGCTGGCCGAAGCCGCATTAGCAGCGGGCTGTCGTTTTTACAGTGGATATCCGATTACTCCTCAGACAGAGATTCTGGAGTATTTATCATGGAGAATGGAAGATGTAGGCGGTGTATTTATTCAGGCAGAATCGGAACTTGCCGGAATTAACATGGTGCTTGGAGCAGCGGCTGCAGGTGCAAGAGCACTTACAACTTCATCCGGTCCTGGATTTTCTTTAAAACAGGAAGGAATTTCTTATTTGGTAGCAGCAGACCTGCCGGCAGTTATTGTTGATGTTATGCGAATCGGAAGTGGTCTTGGAGATATTGCACAGGGTCAGGGAGACTACTGGCAGTTGACAAGAGGTGGTGGTCACGGAGATTACCATACACTCGTACTTGCTCCGGCTTCCGTACAGGAAAATGCAAACATGATGGCAGAGGCATTTGACCTTGCAGAAAAATATCGTCATCCGGTGTTGATTGCATCCGATGCAGCAATCGGACAGATGATCGAAGCAGTTGAAATTCCGGAATTTGTTGAGCATGATATCAATAAATTTGACTGGAGTATCAAAGGTTGCAAAAAAGGCTGTGAACAGCGTAAAATTCAGAACGTTTATTACACACATCCTGATTATGAAGGCTATTTATCCTCTAAATATGCACAAATGGAAGAAGAGGAACAGCGTTATGAAAATATTCAGGTAGAAGATGCGGAAGTGGTTCTGGTTGCTTATGGAATCAGTTCCCGTGTAAGTAGAGAAGCAGTAGAAATTGCAAGAGCACAGGGCTTCAAACTTGGTTTGATTCGTCCGATTACTTTGTGGCCATTCCCGAAAAAAGCATTTGAAGAAGCAAAAGAAGCAAAAGCATTCTTAACTGTTGAAATGAATATTTTAGGACAGATGGTAGATGACGTAAAACTTGCAACAGAAGGCAAATATCCAGTGGATCATTATGGTTCAATCTTTGAAATTCCTGAAACAGATGGAATTATTGCAAAAGCAAAAGAAATGTTAAAAAAGGGGGAGATATAATATGAGATTAGTAGCTCCTGAAACGATTACATTTACCCAGAGTGGTTTTTGTCCGGGATGTGGACATGGTTTAGCAGTACGTTTGATTGCTGAAGTTATGGAAGAAATGGGCTTAAGCGAACAGCTTTTAGCAGTTGTAGACGTTGCCTGTGGTTCATTAAATATTGACTCCTGGAGATTCGATACAATTATGGCAGCGCATGGAAGACCAATCGCAACAGCAATTGGTGTAAAAAAAGTTCGTCCGGAAAATCCGGTTATGGCATACATCGGTGACGGTGCAGCCTATTCAATCGGTATGGCGGAAACCATGCATGCAGCACTTAGAAATGATAATGTAGTAACAATTGTTATTAACAACAGTTTATATGGAATGACAGGTGGACAGTGTGCACCGACTTCTCTTCCGGGACAGATTACAACTTCTACTCCAAGAGGAAAAGATCCGAAAAAAGCAGGTATGCCATTCCGCGTAGAAGAAGCATTTACCGGTTTTGATATTGCATATCTGGCAAGGGGTTCTATGGCAGATGCAAAAGGCATGATGCAGGCGAAAAAATATGTGAAAAAAGCATTTGAGAAACACATGAAGGGAGAAGGATTCTGCCTCGTAGAATTATTATCTCCATGTCCAACCAATCTGAATATGACTCCTGTTAAGAGTGTGGAACGTATTAAAAATGAAATGATAAAATATTTTCCACTGGGAGAATTTAAAGATAAGAAAGAGGAGGAATAGACATTATGGCAAAAGAAATTATTTGTGCCGGATTTGGCGGACAGGGCGTACTGACAGCCGGAATGCTTTTGATCAACGCCGGTATGGAACAGGATAAAAATGTATTGTTCTATCCTTCTTATGGTTCTGAAATGAGAGGTGGAACTGCAAACTGTACAGTAAAAATCAGTGATAAATTAATTGCAAGTCCAATTTCAAAGAAACCGGATATTTTATTTACCATGAATACACCGGCGATTGATAAATTTGAAGAGAGATTAAAACCAGGCGGACTGCTTCTGGTAAATTCTTCTATCGTTCCGGACGACAGAAAATATCGCGATGATATCACAGTCGTAAAAGTTCCGGCTACCGATATCGCAGCAGAAGTAAAAAATCCAAAAGGTGCAAATCTGGTTATGCTTGGAGCACTTGCTGCTCACAGTGATTTATTTTCTATTGAATATATGGAAAGTGCAATTGTTTCTTTTTTTGAGAAAAAAGGAAAAGGCAAATTTAATGAGAAAAATGTTGCCTGCTACCGTCGTGGTGTAGAAGGAAAGTAAAAACTGGAGGTAACGGAAAATGAATTTAAATAAACTGTTGAAACCAACATCCGTAGCCGTTATCGGTGCAAGTGAAAAAGAAGGATTTGGTGGAGATGTTTGTAGAAATATTTTAAGTTACGTGGAAGATAGAAGCCATGTGTATTTTATCCATCCAAAAAGAGACAGTGTTTTTGGAGTTCCATGTTATAAATCCATCAGCGATGTACCTGAAAATGTGGATTTAATGGTTATCTGTACTTCACAGAAAACAGTGATTCCGCTTTTACAGGAAGGTGCCAAAAAAGGTGTTGGCGGAGCAGTTGTATTTGCCAGCGGTTATGGTGAAGTTGGAACAGCAGAAGGAAAACAAAATGAAGCAGAACTGATTGCAGCAGCAAAAGAACTCGACATTGCGGTTATGGGACCAAACTGCGCAGGTTTTGTGAATTATATTGATAATGTACAGGCATTCGCATTTATCTCCGCAAAAAGAGACAGAAAAGGAAGCGTTGGTGTCGTGTCCCAGAGTGGTCAGCTTTGTCTTTCCATGATGGATGACCCGGGAATGCGTTTCTCTTATAATATTTCAGCAGGAAATGGAAAAATCGTTCAAATGGAAGATTATATGGACTTCCTTGTGGACGATGAAGATACAAAAGTAGTCAGCATCTATATTGAAGGTGTTAAAAATGCAGATAAATTTGCAGCTGTATTGAAAAAAGCAGCTGAAAAGAGAAAACCGGTTGTTATCTTAAAAGCCGGACGAAGTGCAAAAGGTGGAGCGATTGCTGCTTCTCATACAGGAAGTCTGTCCGGTTCCGATGCATCCTTTGATGCAGTATTGAAAAAATTCGGAGCAATCCGTGTAGATGACCTGGAAGAATTAATCGCAATGTCACTCATGCTTTCTACTATGAAGAGAATGCCGGAAAAAGCAACATTTGCTTCTATGAACTTATCCGGTGGAGAAACAGGAATTTGTGCCGATGTAGGAAGCTTAAATGGAATCGAATATCCGGATTTCACCGAAGAAACTCTGAAGAAATTAAAAGAACAGCTTCCATCTTATGCTTCTCCAAACAACCCGCTCGATATGACTGCAAGTCTTTCTTATGATGCAGACCTCTATGCAGGAGCACTTCGGACGGTTATGGATGACCCGAATATCGGTATGGTACTGATTGGATATACTCTGCTTCTTGAGATTGCAGACCCGTGTATCCATTACATGTATAAAGGAATTGAAAAGGTAGTTCAGGAAAAAGGCGGTAACTGCAAACCAATTGCCATGATACCATTTGCGGAGAACACAAGAAATCCTGAATATCAGGAAAAATTATTCCAGATCGGCGTACCGGTTTTACCGCCTCCGGTATACGCCTTCAAATTACTCCGTCATCTGGCTGACTTTATCGCTTATGAACCGGAGACAAAGACTCTGGAACTCGCGGTAGGACATCCGAAGAGCGAAGAAACACAGGCATTATCTGAGCATGAAAGTAAACAGGAATTAAAAGTATACGGTGTACCGGTACCAGATGAAGTCATCGTAACATCAAAAGAAGAAGCAGCTCAGTTTGCAAAAAATCATCCGGGTCCATTAGTAATGAAAGTAGAATCAGCTGATATCCTCCATAAGAGTGATGTGGGCGGTGTAAAATTAAATGTTTGTGGTCCGGAAGCAGCAGAAAAAGCCTACGAAGAAATCATGGAAAGTGTAACCGCAAAGAGACCGGATGCACATATCAATGGAATTCTGACGGTTCCAATGTTAGATGCCGGTGTAGAAATCATCATAGGCGTAAACAATGATCCACAGTTTGGACCGATGATCATGGTTGGAATGGGCGGCGTCTTTGTAGAAGTCTTTAAAGATGTAGCATTATATCCGGCACCTCTGAAAGAAGAGGAAGCGCTTGAAATGCTGAAATCACTGAAATCATTTAAACTTCTTAATGGATATCGTGGAACTGAGAAATGTGACATAAAAGCATTGTGTCAGACAATCGTAGCAATCAGCAATTATGCCCAGGCCAATAAAGATGTTTTAAAAGAGCTGGATATCAATCCATTGTTTGTATATCCGGAAGGTAAGGGTGTCGGTGTAGCAGATGCTCTGATCGTAAAGAGAAAATAATGTATTAGCTAGTCCATTTGGTAAAAAATAAATTCAGAGATATCCCGTAGAAGTCAAAGATGACAGACTACGGGATATTTCTGTTTTATAAAAATTATAAAAAAACGGCAAAACCATATGGAAAGAACGCTGTGTGATGGAAGCAAAATCTTTTGCAAAGTGGGATATTTGCCGATAATAAACAGAAAAAGAATGAAAAATATAAAATAAATGCACAAAAATTACAGAAAATTAAACTGAAAAAAGTTAAAATGTATAAATATATTCGGCTTGAAGTGCGTTGGCTTTGCGAATATGATTTGTGGAATCTTCTGGGAGTTAGAAAGAAGATTTGGGGACTGATGGAAATTGGCAGAAACGAAATGTAATTAAAAGGATTGAACTGCTTTTTAATTATATTTAAAGAAAAGGGGGCAGTTCATTCATGAAGAAACTTTTTGAAAACATAGAAAAGAAAATATTTATACCGGCATTTTTGGTATTAATTGTACTGACACTTACGATTTATTTGTTTCCAGGTCAGGTAAACGGAGTGATTTCGATTTTATTTTCATTTTGTACCCATGAGCTTGGCTGGTTGTTTATGCTGGTCTGTCTGGCATCGTTTGGATTTATGATTTGGCTGACATTCAGTAAGTATGGAAAGATCAAACTTGGAAACAAAGATGAAAAACCACAGTACAATAATTTGTCCTGGATTGCGATGTTGTTTACAGCGGGGGTTGGAACAAGTATTGTAATTCTTGGATTTTTAGAGCCGATTTATTATGTGAGTGCACCACCATTTGATTTGGAACCGTTTAGTAATGCTGCATATGAGTATGCACACATGTATGGGCAGTTTCATTGGGGTTTCAGTGCATGGGCATTTTATAATCCGGCGATTGTGGCAATTGCCTATGTGATGTATGTGCGGAAAGAAAACAGTATCCGCTTGAGCAACGCCTGTCGAAGCGTGCTTCATAAAAAATCAGATGGATGGCTTGGACACATTGTGGATATTCTTGTTGTGTTCGGTATTGTAGGCTCGATTTCAACATCTCTTGGAATCGGTGCACCGGTGCTTTCTGATATTATCCGTGAAGTGTTTGGTATCCCTGCACAGTATGATTTTATTGTAAAAATTATTGTGTTGATTATCTGGGTATTAATCTTTGGAACAAGTGTGTATCTGGGACTGGATAAAGGAATTCAGCGGTTAAGTAATATTAATGTTGTGCTGGCATTTATTTTTATGGGACTGATTCTTTTGATTGGACCGACAATGCAGATTTTTAAGATGGAAGTAAACTCAATCGGTTTATATGCATCTGATTTTATCAAGATGAGCACTTATACAGATCCATTTGGAGAAGGAAAATTCTCCAGTGAGTGGACGGTATTTTACTGGGGATGGTGGATTGCTTTTATGCCGATGATGGGAATGTTTGTCGGTAAGATTTCAAGGGGAAGAACTATCAAAAATGTAATGTGGGGACAGCTTCTATGGGGGACACTCGGATGCTGCTGCAGTTTTATGATTTTTGGTGGATATTCTCTTTACCTACAGCAGTCTGGAAAAGTTGATTTGGCGACCATCCTTGCAGAAGAAGGAAATAGCGGTGCAATTATTGCAATTTTGCAGACCCTTCCAATGTCTAAGATTATGATGCTGTTCTTGTGTATTGTCTGTTTTGTCTATCTGGCAACAACGATTGATTCTTGTGCTTATGTACTGGCCGGAACAACGACAAAACGCTTATCCTATAAAGAAGACCCTGCAAGATGGAATCGTATCTTATGGGCAGTTTTATTTTGTGTCTTATCCATTGGGCTTATGATTATTGGTGGATTGGAAGCTGTAAAAACGATTTCGGTGTTGACGGGACTTCCACTGATTGCAGTGTTGATTGTGCTGATGGTTTCAGTGAAACGAATGTTGAAAGAAGACGAAGAAAAGGAAGAAAAAAGGAAATAGAAAAATTTTAACTAATTAACATTCAAGAATAGCCGCTTAGTTTAGAAGATCTGGGCGGCTATTTTTGTGATTTATGATTATCTTTACCTATTTACTTATAACAGTCAGTTTCAATTTTTCTAAAAATAATCACTGTTGAAACTCTCAGGATATGATTCAATAAACTTAACAATAAAAATAAAGCTGAGAAAGGGGTTTATAAATGATAAAGGTTATAAAAAATCATGGAAAAACAGTGCATGCATATCGCCTGGGAGAAGACAGTGAAAAAATTCAGCAATTAATAAAAGAGAAAAAAATCATTCCGCTTCCGGATGATAAATTTGAGGTGAAATCCTCAGAAACGCTTTCAAGTCAAAGTGAGCATGGTGAAATTGCAAGGGCAGGAGATTTCATTAAAGTGGACAGTGATGGCAATCCCTATCCAAATGGTGCAGAATGGTTTTATCGAAATCACAGACATTTGGCAGGAGATGAATATGAACAGCTTCCGCAGACTTTAGACGCCTGGACGTGCAATGAGAAAATGTGCAGGGAGATTGAGTTTTTAATTCAACATAAAGGACTTGTAATAAACGAACAAGAGGAGGCAGATTATTTTGTGGCGCCACTTTGGGGAACAACAGAGACTGCCGCAAAGGATGCTGTAATTGTATTTTACGGAATTACATATACAGAGAACGGTGAAATTATGGATGTGGAGTTTAATTTTGTCAAACGCACAGAATTTGATAAAACCTACCATATCACGGAATAAAAAATCTAAAAAAATAATGCGTTTTTACTGCGAGTTTTAGCTATATGGCTAGTGTACAAAATTTGATAAACTGATATAATAAAATTACGAATATATACGTAAAAAAATAAATTTGTGCGAAATCAGCAGAAAGGAAGGTATTATTATGGGTCTTATTAAAGCGGGAGTTGAAGCGATAAATGGAGTATTGGCGGATCAATGGAAAGAGTTTTTCTATTGCGAAGCGCTGGATAAGGATATTCTGGTAACTAAGGGACAGAAACGCATTGGCAAACGTTCCTCTAATACAAAGGGCAGTGATAATATTATATCGAATGGAAGCGGAATTGCAGTTGCAGACGGTCAGTGTATGATTATTGTCGAGCAGGGAAAAATTGTTGAAGTCTGCGCAGAACCTGGAGAATTTACTTACGATCGTTCGACTGAACCAAGTATTTTTACAGGAAAACTGGGTGATGGGATTAAAGAGACGTTTAAGACAATCGGCAAACGATTTACATTTGGCGGAGATACCGGAAAAGACCAGAGGGTTTATTATTTTAATACTAAAGAAATCATAGATAACAAATTTGGAACACCGAATCCATTCATGTTTGATGTGGTAAATAAAGACATCAATATGAGAAGAACTGTTCAGGTGCGCTGTAATGGTGTGTATTCTTATAAGATGATTGACCCATTGTTATTCTATACACAGGTTTGTGGAAATGTAGAGCGTGAGTATACCAGAGAAGAGATTGACCATCAGTTAAAGACGGAATTTATCGATGCCCTGCAGCCGGCATTTGCGGCACTTTCCGAATTGGAACTTCGTCCGGCACAGATTCCGGCACATACAAAAGAATTAAAAGATGCCATGAATCGTGCATTAAAGATAGAATGGACAGAACGAAGAGGAATTGAAGTACAGGCGATTGCCTTAAATCCAATTACACTCACTGAAGAGGATATGAAGAAAATCAACCAGATGGAGGATGCAGCAACACTTGGCAGTAATCCATTTATGATGGCAGGACGTATGACAGATGCAACTGCAAATGCAATGGAAAATGCAGCTTCTAATCCAAATGGGGCAATGAATGGATTTGTCGGGATGGGCATGTCGATGAATGCAGGTGGAGCAGGAGCAGGCTTTGGCGCAGCGCAGAGCTTTTATAATCAGGGAGTTCAGCAACAACAGGCACAGCAGCAGATGCAGCAAATGCAGCAAATGCAGCAGACCGAGCAGCAGACAGCACAGAATCAATCCGGGCAGCAGTCTCAGGATAGTTGGAAATGTGCATGCGGAGCAGTTGTAACCGGAAAATTCTGTACCGAATGTGGAGCAAAGAAACCGGAACCAATTCAGGCAGGAAGATGGAAATGCAAATGTGGCGCGATGGCAACCGGAAAGTTCTGCCCGGAATGTGGCTCACCTAAACCATTAGAGGATGGATGGACCTGCACCTGTGGAACAGTAAATCAGGGAAAATTCTGCCAGAACTGTGGAGCAAAGAAACCATCGGGTGCACCGTTATATCGCTGTGATAAATGCGGATGGCAGCCGGAAGACCCGAAGAATCCACCTAAATTTTGTCCGGAATGTGGAGACCCTTTTGATGAGAACGATGTTCAGTAAAAAATATAGTTTAGAATCTTTTGACATTTAATTTGTGAAAAGTTTTTTGATGATTGTGTCAGAATTTCTAAAGTATAAGTAAATGAAAGTTATTACATCATAAGAAAAGAGAGGGGGAAACTGCATGGGAAATTTACAGGAATATAAGTGTCCGTGTTGTGGAGGCGCAATTGAGTTTAACAGCAAACTTCAAAAAATGAAATGTCCATACTGCGATACAGAATTTGAAATAGAAACCTTACAGGGTTATGAAAAAGAACTTCAAAATGAACAGTCTGACGATATGACATGGGAAACTTCTGCCGGAAGTGAATGGCAGGAGGGTGAAGCAGAAGGGCTTAGAGTCTACACCTGCAAATCCTGTGGCGGAGAAATTGTTGCCGATGCAAATACTGCTGCAACATCCTGCCCATACTGTAATAATCCGATTGTGATGACCGGACAGTTTGAGGGAAGCTTAAGGCCGGATTATGTGATTCCGTTTAAATTAGATAAAAAAGCAGCAAAAGAAGGTTTGATGAAACATTTAAGCGGAAAACGGCTTCTGCCTAAGATTTTCAAGGACCAGAATCACATTGATGAAATTAAGGGAGTGTACGTTCCATTTTGGTTGTTTGATACAGATGCAGAGGCACATATCCGATATCGTGCAACGAAAGTGAGAAGCTGGAGTGATAGCGAGTACGATTATACCGAAACAAAACATTATATGATTCACAGGGGCGGAACCGTTGGGTTTGAACGAATTCCGGTAGATGGTTCCTCTAAGATGCCGGATGATTTGATGGAATCGATAGAACCGTTTGATTTTAAAGAGGCGGTAAAATTCCAGATGCCGTATCTGGCCGGATATTTGGCAGATAAATATGATGTAAGTGAGGAAGAAAGTGTTGGGAGAGCAAATAAGAGAGTGAAAAAATCGACAGAAAAAGCATTTGCGTCTACTGTCAAAGGTTATTCTTCTGTGACAACGGAAAACAGCAGTATACAGTTGCAAAATGGAAAAGCAAAGTATGCGCTGTATCCGGTTTGGATTTTAAATACGACCTGGAAGGGAGAAAAATATCTTTTTGCGATGAATGGACAGACTGGAAAATTTGTTGGAAACCTTCCGGTGGATAAAGCGGCAGCAGGAAGATGGACCGCATTGCTTACAGTGATATTTGGAGCTTTGAGTTATGGCATTATCTGGCTGTTTTGGTTGTTTGGTGTGTTATAGAGGGAGGGCGGAAAAATGAAGAAACGAATTTTTACAGTTTTTTTAACCATACTTCTTTTTATGCTTTCCACAGTGGGAGTCTGGGCGTCAGAGGGATCAGATGACAGCGGATTTTCAGGGGAGTATGAACGTCTGACTGATGCAGCAGGATTATTAAGCGAGGAAGAAGCACAGAATATTTTGACAAAGCTGGATGAAGTAAGTGAGCGTCAGAAGTTTGATATTGTAATTCTGACAGTAGATAGTCTTGAAGGCGCAACAGCGACGGAGTACGCAGATGATTTCTTTGATTATTATGGCTATGGATATGGCGAAGGGAAAGATGGAATTTTATTCTTAGTCAGTATGGAAGACAGAGACTGGGCACTTTCAACACATGGATACGGAATTACTGCATTTACAGATGCAGGATGCGATTACATAGCAGAACAGTTTAAGAGTTCACTTTCAGATGGTGAATATGAGAAAGCATTTGAAATTTATATCGACCAGTGCGATGCATTTGTTACACAGGCGAGAGAAGACCGCCCTTACGACAATTCCAATCTTCCAAAAAAACCACTTGGAATGATATGGATTCCAGTTGCACTGGTGCTTGGATTTATCTGTGCATTTTCAATTGTAGGAGGAATGAAACGACAATTGAAAACCGTGGCAAGAAAAACAACGGCCGGAAATTATCAGAAAAAAGGCAGTCTAAAAGTGACAGAAAGCAGGGATTTATTCTTATATGAAGATGTAACTCGTACAGCAAAACCAAAATCCAGTGATGGGGATTCCGGAAGCAGTACCCACACTTCATCGTCGGGGGAAACACACGGCGGAAGCAGTGGAAAATTCTAGCAAATTGGGCTGAAAGTTAGTCTTTCAAAGGGGAGTATATAAGGGTATAATGAAAGAAAAATTAAGACTGATTTTGTTAGAGAAGGGAAATTATGACATGAAGATTGCAATTTTAGGTGCTGGAAGAATCGCAGTACATATGGCAGAAACACTGGCTGGAATGGATGATGTTGAGGCTTATGCAGTTGGAGCAAGAGAACTTGAGCGGGCAGAGGCTTTTGCAGAGAAATATGGATTTACAAAGGCTTATGGTTCTTATGAAGAAATGCTGGCGGATAAAGAAATTGATTTAGTCTATATTGCTACGCCACATTCCCATCATTATAAACACGCAAAAATGTGTCTGGAAGCAGGAAAAAATGTGCTGTGTGAAAAATCATTTACCGTAAATGCAAGCCAGGCAAGAGCACTTTTTAAACTGGCGGAGGAAAAAAATCTGTTAATCACAGAGGCAATCTGGACCAGATACATGCCGTCAAGAAAAATAATTCAGGATATTGTGGAAAGTGGAGTGATTGGAGAGGTAACTTCTCTTACTGCAAATTTAAGCTATGCAGTTACAGAAAAAGAAAGAATCCGTAAACCGGAACTTGCAGGAGGTGCACTGCTTGATGTCGGAGTCTATCCGATTAACTTTGCAAGCATGGTGCTTGGTGAAAATCTCAAAGATGTGCAGTCAAGTGCAATTTTTGAAGGCGGCGTCGATATTCTCGAAACCATTATTATGAATTTTGAAGGAAATAAAATGGCAACGCTTCAGAGTGGTGTCAGAGAAATTTCTGATAGAATGGGAAGTATTTTTGGAACAAAAGGCTACATTCAGGTTCAAAATATCAATAATCCGGAGAAGATTACAGTATTTAACCAGAACCATGAAGAAACAGCAAGCTATTTTCCTCCAAAGCAGATTACAGGATACGAATATGAAGTCCGAGCTTGTAAAAAAGCATTGGAAGAGGGCAAAATTGAGTGTCCGGAAATGCCTCATGCTGAAACGGTAAGAATCATGGAAATTATGGATGGTTTGAGAAAAAGCTGGGGATACGAAATTCCGGAAGTGTACTAGACTCAAATAAGTATGTTATAAAGTGATAAAACAAATGTCCATACAGACAGCAAAACAAAATCCCCGATGTTGACGCATCGGGGATTTTTACGTTCTAATTATAAAATTATAAAAGAAACAACCAGATGTGCTTTTAATTTAAAATTTTTAAAAATACCTAATAAAACATATTTACATAGTATGAAATAGGTGTTATAATGTGAACCATAGTAGAAAACAAATATAAAGTTGATAAGATAAGTATGAAATAGAGATGAAACAAGCGAGAGGGTGAAAACAATGAAAGAGATATTATGCTTTGGAGATTCCAATACCTATGGATTAATTCCGAAAACAAATGGAAGATATGACAGAGAAGTAAGATGGACGGGTCTGCTTCAGGATGCATTAAAAAACGATGGATTTCACGTATTAGAAGAAGGATTGTGTGGAAGAACCACAGTATTTGAAGATGAATTCCGCCAGAACAGAAAAGGCAGTGACATGCTTCCGGTATTATTAGAATCCCATAATCCAATTGATATTGTGGTACTGATGCTTGGGACAAACGATTGTAAATCTTATTATCATGCATCTGCTGAAGTAATCGGAATGGGAATTGAGAAATTAATCGAGCAGATTTGGAATTATTCACAGTCCGTGAAAATCCTGCTGGTATCTCCGATTTTACTTGGTCAGGAAGTGTGGAAAACCGAGTTTGACCCTGAATTTGATACCGATTCCATTGAGACTTCAAAACGGTTAAAAGCAGTGTATGAGAGAATTGCCAAAAAACAGAAGATAGAATTTCTTGCGGCTTCAGATTATGCAAAGCCAAGTAAAGAAGACCAGGAGCATATGTCTGTAGAAGGTCATCGAAGATTGGCAGAAGCAGTGATTGAAAAAATAAAAAATTCCGCACTCAGCGCATAAATCCGGTAAGATGGATGTAAAAGTAAATGAAATAAAAAAAGGACGCTAAGATAATTTCTTAGCGCCCTTGCTTATGGTGACATTATAGTAACGGATTTAGAAAATGTCAAGAAAGATTTAAAGATTTAAAAAGTTTGATTCTGTCAGTCGCCTTTTAAGACTACACGAATTCTCTTATAGATTAGAAATACAATCAAAGAAGTCAGTGTGTATTTAAATAAGTTAAATGGGAAAATAATCAAGGCTGCAAATGTCAGAAGATTATGAACAGAACCATGAACGGCACTTCCCATTTGAATAAATGCATCAACCGGCATTCCGAATGCTTTTCCGTAAGCCGGAAGCAGAATAAATGCATTGATAAAGCAGGCTACAACAGAGGTTAAAAGTGTTCCGGCAATCATTCCGAGAACAGCATGTTTTCTATTTTTCATAGAACGATAAATGAAACCGGCCGGAACAACGAAAGCACATCCAAAGATAAAGTTGGCAACATCACCGACACCGGCTGTCATTGTACCCTTTGTTACCAGATGAACTAAGATTTTCACAAGTTCCACCCAGACACCTGCAAGCGGTCCCATTGCAAAAGAACCAACTAATACCGGAACTTCAGAAAAATCCAGCTGATAAAAACTTGGTGCTAAAAAAGGAATCGGAAATTCCAGATTCATCAAAATTCCTGCGATTGCACCAAGCATCGCAATCTGTGTAATTGTTCTTGTACGACTTCTTGTCGATACATTTCTTCTTAATACCTGTTCACTCATTTTTCGTTTCTCCTTTAAAACTTATGATTTTATTAAGAGAATTCTTTGAAAATTTCTTAGTCTATAGCATATATAACAAGTTTCCATAAACTAAAAAGCCCTTGGAATTTCTTCCAGGGGCTTGAGCACGTATTTAAAAATTTGCGCGTTCTTCTCTCATCCAGACTATACTGTCGGTTTCGGAATTTCACCGAATCAGCCGCTTGCGCGGGTCGCGGACTATACCGCCGGTAGGGAATCTCACCCTGCCCCGAAGAATTCTCTTTTTCTTTGTCCTCATTATACTATATATGTATTCTGGTTTCAATAGTGAATCTGTTTTTCACAGTTCGCTTGAATTTACCTTTGTTTCCGAGTATAATGAAAATAATTATAGGATGTTTTCTATTTCTATAAGTGAGAATTGAGGAGGAACTTATTATGATTAAGTGGAACAATTTAAACACTCTTTCTTCATTTGAGAATCTTTCAAAAGTAGAACGTGTAAAACTCGCAGAGGTAATGTCAGGAGAAAACGGTGCAGACCGTGTGAAAAAATACACAATTCCTATGGCAGCCGGTCTTTCTTACAATTATGCAGCAAAACAGGTAGATGATGATGTATTAGAAGCATTAACCAAGTTAGCGGAAGAAGCACAGCTTGCAGAAAAATTTGAAGCCCTCTACAATGGAGAAGTCATCAACACAGGAGAAAAACGTCTGGTTCTTCATCACATGACACGTGGTCAGTTAGGTGAAGCAGTAGAAGCAGATGGTGTGGATAAACGTACTTTCTATACAGAACAGCAGAAGAAAATTGCAGATTTTGCAAATAAAGTACATGCCGGTGAAATCACAAATGCAGCAGGCGAGAAATTTACAACAGTAGTTCAGATTGGTATCGGTGGAAGTGACCTTGGTCCTCGTGCAATGTATCTGGCACTGGAAAACTGGGCTAAGAAAAACAATACATTTAAGATGGAAGCAAAATTCATCAGTAATGTAGACCCGGATGATGCAGCAGCAGTTTTGAATTCTATTGATGTTGCACATTCTATTTTTGTACTGGTTTCCAAATCCGGAACAACTCTGGAAACACTGACAAATGAATCTTTTGTAAAAGATGCTCTGAAAAATGCAGGCTTAGACGCATCCAAACACATGATTGCAGTTACAAGTGAAACTTCTCCGCTTGCTAAGAGTGATGATTATCTTGCAGCATTTTTCATGGATGACTACATTGGCGGTCGTTTCTCCTCTACATCAGCAGTAGGTGGTGCAGTTTTATCTCTGGCATTTGGCCCGGAAGTATTTGCACAGTTCTTACAGGGTGCAGCAGAAGAAGATAAACTTGCAATGAATAAAAGCGTCTTAGAGAACCCGGAAATGCTTGATGCATTAATTGGTGTCTACGAACGTAACGTATTAGGATATCCGAGTACAGCCGTTCTGCCATACTCTCAGGCACTGAGCCGTTTCCCTGCACATCTTCAGCAGTTAGATATGGAATCCAACGGTAAATCTGTAAACCGTTTTGGTGAAGCAGTAGATTATCCAACCGGTCCGGTTATCTTTGGTGAACCAGGAACAAACGGACAGCATTCTTTCTACCAGTTACTGCATCAGGGAACAGATATTGTACCGCTTCAGTTTGTTGGTTTTAAAAACAGTCAGATTGGTACAGATGTTGTCATTCAGGACAGCACAAGCCAGCAGAAGCTCTGCGCAAACGTAGCAGCACAGATTGTAGCTTTTGCATGCGGAAAAGCAGATGAAAATAAAAACAAAAACTTTGAAGGTGGACGTCCATCCAGCATTATTATCGGAGAAGAACTGACACCGGAAGCACTTGGTGCACTCCTTGCTCACTTTGAAAACAAGATTATGTTCCAGGGATTCGTATGGAATGTAAACAGCTTTGACCAGGAAGGCGTACAGCTTGGTAAAGTTCTTGCAAAACGTGTCCTTGCACATGAAACAGATGGCGCATTGAAGGTATTCAGTGATTTATTAAACATCTAATTCTTTAATTTTAAATTTTTAAGAGAAAGTCTGTCTGTATAGAAAAATCTTGCGGACAGGCTTTTTTTAGGATGAATGTAAACTTATAAAAACAAAACGGTTGACATTTAATTCTTTTATGGATATACTAAATTTTATACGCAAAAACATCGAAAAATGAGAGGAAAGTATATTATGTCAGAATTATCCATCACATTACGTTTAGAAAACTGGGACGAGAGCAGACCGCTGACTCGTGAGGAAGCTGTTGAAATTTTAAATCTTCCGGAAGAGGAAATGCCAAAACTTCTGGATTGTGCTTACGCACTTCGTACGAAATATAAAGGGAAAAAAGTCAGTGTACAGCTATTAACAAATGTGCGCAGTGGAAACTGTTCCCAGAACTGTGCGTATTGTGCACAGTCTCGTGATTCCGAAGCTCCGATTGAAAAGTATCGCAGAGTTTCCGATGAAAAATTATACGGAGATAATGATTTGGTGGATGAAAAACATCTGGCAAGACATTGTATTGGCTTAAGTGGAATCGGTTTCTCCGATGAAGAAATTGAAGACTTGGCAGATCGTATCCGTGAAATGAAGAAAAAGGAAACACAGATTTGCTGTTCCATCGGATTTTTAACAGAGAAACAGGCAAAAATGTTAAAAGAAGCCGGACTGGATCGCATTAATCATAATTTAAACAGCAGTCGTTCTTTCTATCCGGAAATATGCACCACTCATACTTATGAACAGCGTGTAAACAATATTAAAATGCTTCAGGGCTTAGGTTTTGAAATCTGTAGTGGCGGAATTATTGGAATGGGCGAAAGCAAAGAAGATGTAGTAGATATGCTGATGGATTTAAGAGAAATCAATCCGGAATCCGTACCGATTAATTTTTTACTTCCAATTCCGGGAACAAGACTGGCAGACAGAGATATTTCAGAATTAACACCAGAGTATTGCCTGAAGGTGCTTTGTCTTGCAAGACTGATGATTTCAAAATCAGATATTCGATGTGCAGCGGGACGTGAAGTTTATTTCAAAGGAATTGAGCCGACTTTATTTAAAGTAGTAGATTCTATCTTTGCTTCCGGATATCTGACCGCAGGCGGACAGGGAATCGATGCGACAATGAAAATGATAGAAGAAGCCGGATTTACCGGAGAAATTGAATCGACAGATGAAGAGTAATAGAGAATCATAAAGCCCAACAAAGAAATAAGGGAAAAGACAAAGAAGCTGAAAAAATCGTTTCTTTGTCTTTTTTTGTGCTATAATCAAAAAAATAAAAAATAAAAAAACTTACAGGAAGGACGAAAATCATTATGAAAGAAAAACAAACCGGCAGTTGTGAAAGCTGTACCTATTATATTTACGATGATGAATATGAAAGTTATCTTTGTGATGTCAGCATGGACGAAGATGAGTATATGAGACTGGTTTCCGATACGCATTATCAGTGTCCGTATTACCGAAATGGAAATGAATATGCAGTAGTAAGAAAACAGATGTAAAGAACAGTAGTAACAATATAGAAGCAGAAAAAAGCGAATAGTAATCACGTTAGAAAAAGAGGAGAGAGCGATGACAAAAGATTTGACGACAGGAAAAATTATGCCGATACTGGTAAAATTTACGGTGCCGCTTGTCCTTGGAAATTTATTTCAGCTGACCTACAATGCAGTTGACAGTATTATTGTGGGACATTTTGTCGGAAAAGAAGCACTTGCGGCTGTCGGAATCTGCAATCCTGTCAGTACACTGATGATTTTATTTTTAAATGGACTTTGTATGGGTGCAAGTATTTTGATGGGGATTCAATATGGGGCAAGGGATTATAAAACTTTGCACCGCCAGATTAGTACAACGATGCTTTCAGGTGTTGTATTTTCTGTATTTTTAACACTTATTTGTGTCATTTTTGCGGTGCCGATTTTGCGGTTACTACAGGTAGACCCATCGATTCTGGAAATGACAAAAGAATATTTGAGAATTATTTTCTGGGGACTGGTATTTACTTTTTTATACAATTTTTTTTCAAGCACCCTTCGAGCACTGGGAGACAGCAGTTCTCCGTTGTATTTTCTGATTATCAGTGCAGTTTTAAATGTATTTGGCGATTTGTTTTTTGTCGTGGTATTAAAGGCTGGATGCAATGGCTGTGCGGTCTCGACGGTATTAAGTGAAGCATTGTGCTGTTTATTCTGTGTGATTTATATTCAGAAAAAAGTGCCGATTCTGCGATTGGGAAAGAAATGGCTGGTGTTTGATGCAAGTCTTTTAAAGCGAACGATTGCTTATGGATGGGCATCGGCAATGCAGCAGGCGACGGTACAGCTTGGAAAGATTGGGATTCAGGCGATTGTTAATACGATGGGAGTTTCCGTTGCGGCGGCATTTGCAGTGGTAAACAGAATTGATGATTTTGCATATACACCGGAACAAAATATCGCACATGCGATGACGGCACTGATGGCACAGAACAAAGGGGCAGGAAAGAAAGACCGTATGCGGGAAGGATTCCGTTGTGGATTTATATTGGAAGTGATTTATGGAATCTTGGTTTTGATTATCTGCTATGTGTTTGCAAGACCGCTTATGATGCTGTTTGTAAAAGATGAAGAGGTAATCGGTCACGGTGTGATTTATTTACAGTTGATTTCACTTATGTATATACTTCCGGGAATTACGAATGCACTTCAGGGATTTTTCCGTGGAATTGGAGATTTGAAAGTTACCTTAATCAGCAGTTTTACAAATATGGGAGTGCGTGTACTTGCAGCCGCTCCGATGGTTTTTTTATGGGGATTTGGAATTGAAGCACTTCCGTATTCTTATCTGGCAGGATGGATTGGAATGTTACTTGTGGAAGCACCGCTGTTAATTAAGATTTACAGGAAGAAATAAGGCACAAGCTGAATAGAATAATAAAAAAGAAAAATAAGAAATCAGAAATCTATGAAATTAGAACTTTTGCACATTTCAAAACAATATGGCAAAAAAACAGCAGTGGAGGATATGTCTCTTGTTTTGACAAACGGCGTGTGGAGAATTTCCGGAAATTCTAAATGTGGAAAAACAACTCTGCTTCGTCTGATTACAGGAAGCGTGAAGCCGACAGAGGGAAAACTCTTTTATAACGAAAGAAATATTTTTGAAGATTATTCACAATACAAAGCAGTGCTTGGTTATCTGCCGCAGCATTTTAAACCGGACCATTTATTTACGGTAAAGGAATATCTGAATTATATTTCAGCTTATAAGGGCTTATCGAAGAAACAGACAAAAAGAAGAACTGCAGAGGCACTTGGAGCACTTCGTTTGTGGGAAGTGCGGGACAAAAAAATAGCGAGACTTTCAAGAGGAATGAGACAGAGAGTCGGAATGGCACAGGCAGTTTTAAATAAGCCGAAGGTTTTAGTTTTAGACGAACCTTCGGCTTATTTAGATGAAAGAGAAGAAAATCTGTTTTATGAGCTGGCAGGAGAATTTTTTCAAAACCGCATTGTGATTATTACAGAGAGAAGCAGTTTGGATGAGACGAGAAGCAGATGCGAGGAAGTAGCGGACTGGAATCTGACGATGAAAAACGGGAAAGTGGGGAGTATTTAGAATGAACTCAATAAGTGCGAAATTAAAATCGGAAATAAAACGAACATTGTATACAAAATGGATTTGGTTTGCAGGATTTTTGGCATGTCTACTTGGAAAGATAACCCAGATGGCAGGACAGGACAGCATTACATGGAGGTGTATTTTTATTGCTTCGGCAATTTTAATCAGTGAAGTTTTTTGGCTGTTTGAGCTGAAAAGCCCGAAAGATGAGGCAGTACTCTGCACGAAATACGGAAACCGGTGGATGCATCAAAAAAGAGCAGTGATTCTGTGGGTGCTCGTGTTATTGATTTTATTAATTTTCGGTTTATAATTTTGTCAGAATAAAACAAAGAGACATTCGATTTTTTTCGGATGTCTCTTTTGCATATCAACCGCTTTACTTAATCAATCACTTTTTTGATTGCATCAAGCAGTTCGTCATAAGTTTCATAAGCCGGAATTTCCGGATATTCTGCTTTGATTGCTTCTGTACTTTTAAATAAAAATCCTGCTTTACTTGCCTGAATCATACCAAGGTCATTATGGCTGTCACCGCTTGCGATTGTGTCATAACCAATGGACTGTAATGCTTTTACAGTAGTATATTTGGATTTTTCACAGCGCATCTTAAAGTCTGTGATTTCTCCATTTTCTGCGACAACGAGAGAGTTACAGAAGATGGTCGGATAGCCGAGTTTTTTCATTAAAGGTCCGGCAAACTGGGAGAAGGTATCACTGATAATGATAACCTGAGTCATTTCTCTTAACTTGTCCAAAAATTCCTTTGCACCGGGAATCGGGTCAATCTTTGCGATGGTTTCCTGAATCTCTTTTAATCCAAGGTTGTGTTCTTTTAAAATGTTTAAGCGGTATTTCATCAGCTTATCATAATCCGGCTCGTCTCTGGTAGTTTTTTTGAGTTCCGGAATACCGGTTTCCTCTGCAAATGCAATCCAGATTTCCGGTACGAGTACGCCCTCTAAGTCTAAGCAAACGATTTCCATTTTTTCCTCCATTCTAAAGCAGGTTGATAGGGTCCATTCTATCGAACTCTGCTTTTGCTTAAGTATTTATCTACTATTATCAAAACCTATTATATTAGAAAACGAAAAAAAACGCCACTGAAAATTTTACGTTTTAATGCGATAAAATTTTCAATGACGCTTAAAAATCATTTTAGAATCAAATACAGGATTCAATTAATCTTAAAATAAATGATTGAATTGTACTTAAATAGTGGTAGGTGATTTTTTATTTCTCAATTGGAAACCAGCCAAAGTCAACGCATCTTCCAAGGTCCCAGCTGTCCCAGCCAACCCATCCAGGGGTGTTTACAGTATCGGTCAGCAGTTTGTAGCTCCAGTAGAAGTATCCGCTTCCGGCATCCCATGCATCTAACATGGCTTTTGCAAGTGTGTTGTAAATTTCTTTTTTCGTTTCAGCACTGATACATTCTTCGCTTAAACCTTCTACACCATTTAAGACTGTCTGTCCGCCTTTGGTGTCATGTCCAACAGCGAGAGAATTGAATAAGCACCATTCCCCACAGATAACCGGGAAGTATTCCTGCATTTCTGCAATGTCTTTTTTGAGTTCTTCTACATAAGAAACATAGTTTTCTACGTTCTGTTCACAGCCGTTCATCTCAGCAACCATCAGGTACTGGTGCGTATCAAGTACAACGTTTTTATATTTTTCCTCACGCATGAAATCTTTCCATGCTTTTAAGCGGAAGGCATCATGGAAAACAACGTATTTTTCTTCCGGCATGTGTTTGCGGATTCTGTCGTAAGCCTCCAAATAAAAACCGCGGATAAATTCCATTGTATTTGGTTTTGTTCCCTTTGCTTTTTCAGGGTCAACTGCCGGATAGCGTTCTGCTACGTTCATAGATTCCCACATATCTTCAAGTATAGGCTCGTTTAAAATTTCGATTCCCCATAAGCCTTTTCTTGTACCGTATCTTTTTGCAAGTCTTTCAAGAACAGTGAGTTCAAATTCAACTTCGTCCGGATCCTGTGACCATTTGCAGACACCACTGATTCCGCCATTATCAAATCCGTTCTGGCTGTCCGGTGCAGTATGTAAGTCGATTAAAATCTGAAGTCCATATTTTTCAGCCCAGTTAAATGCTTTGTCAAGTTCTTCGATACATCCGATAAAGGGCTCTCTGTCGCCAAAGATGAAATACGGAACAGGGATTCTGACTGCATCCATTCCCATCGATTTGATTCTTGTGAAATCTCTTTCTGTGATATATTCAGAACGATGGATTTTGATTTTTGCCTCATAAACTTCTTTGGAAAGTTGTGTTGGAAGATAATATTCATCTTCAGCAGTTGTTCCATCGAATAAAGATGGGCTCATCCATTTTTCAAGTACCAGCCAGTTACCAAGATTAACACCTTTTACTTTCATGTGTTCTGTTTCCTTTCTCTTTTTTAAAAAATTTTTTATTTAAAAATGTGATTCATTGTTTTTTGCAATCGTTATTTTACCCATCCAAATCTTAAATTTATATCATAATTATTGGAAATTTATCACTTATATTGTGAAAAAATCTGTGCTATAATGGAAAAGCAAAAGAAAATGCAAAAAGAAATGCAGGAAGAAGGGAGCGTGAAAATTTGAATATAGATTATCTTGCATGGCATGTTTCACATGAACTTCATACATTTGTAAGACGCTGGAGCGGTGAATTAAAACCGGATAATAAGCCGGAAATTTTTTGTGCCAGAAAGGATTTAAAAGACGATTATTTTTCTTTTTCAGAGTTTGAAGATTATATGAATCAATGTCTGGCTGGAAAATTTGTGTCTGCGTGTCCGGTAGTTTTTTCGGCAGGTTTAAAAGAGAATCAAGTCGCTTATGCCTATCTTCAGGCAGGAGATTTTTACTATTTAGTCGGACCGGTACGGTTTGATTCAAAGGTTCGTCTGTATTATCATATTGGAGAATTTGAAATCCCAAAGAGCGATTTTAATGCGGTATTTAGTTCTGAGTTTTATTTTTTCTGTTCTAATATTTTACTGATGTGTAATCTGTTTCGCAAGGAAATTTTGACAAGGGATGATATTGTCTATGAAAACTGTGAAGAACAGATTCGAGATTCGGAAATTATGGAAGAATACTCGGCACTTATCTTTGAAAGGCAGGAACTTGAAGAACCACACAATCCTTATGAACAGGAAATTCGAGAACTTACCAGTATTGAACTGGGTGACATCGAGATGTTGAAAAAAAGTATTGGAGAAGATTATCTTGGAAAGACCGGCGTGCTTTCTAAAGATGAACTGCGCAATACAAAAAATCTTGGAATTGTGGTTATGACGCTTGCGAGCAGGGCGGCAATTCGAGGCGGATTAATGCCGGAAATCTCGTATTCCATGAGTGATGTCTTTATCCAGAAAATCGAAGAAATGACAGATATTGTGGCGATTTATACGGCAATCCGTCAGTTTGAAATGGAATATGCAAAGCTGGTGGCAGAAATCCGTAAGCAGGATGAGAAAAAATCCAAAGAAAAGCAGAGTATCTGGGTGGAAGCAAGCAAAGAGTATATCTTTAAACATCTGCATGAAAAGATTCGGGTGCAGGAAATTGCAGATTACCTGCACTTAAATTCCAGCTATTTATCTGAACTGTTTAAACAACAGGAATCTATGACACTGACTGATTTTATTTTACAGGAGAAAGTAAAACTGACGAAGAATCTGCTGACGTATTCGCCGTATTCTTACATAGAGATTGCAACTTATCTGGGATTTTCTTCGCAGAGTCATATGGGAAAAGTCTTTAAGAAATATACGGATATGACCCTTAGGCAGTATCGGGAACGGTATGGAAGAGAACAGATACAGGAACGAAGAAAGGCAGAATTAATATCAAATGAATGAGGTTGAGGAGTTAACCGAATCAAAAAGAAAACAGCGAAGCGGAGAAAAAATATCCGCTTGATACAAAAAAAGAAAGAGGAAATTAAAAAATGGGAAATGACTTATTTGAAAAAGCACCGATTCCGAAAGCTTATTTCAGTTTTGCGCTTCCGGTGGTATTTAGCATGGTGATTTCGCTGGTTTATAATATGGCGGACACCTATTTTATTGCCGCTACCGGAAATACGAATCTGGTTGCGGGTGTTTCACTTGGCGCACCGATTTTTACGTTAATGATTGCGCTTGGTGATATTTTTGGACTGGGCGGAAGTTCGGTGATTTCACGACTATTCGGCAAAAAAATGGATGAGGACGGAAAGCGCTTAAGTGTGTTTTGTTTTTATGGAGCAATTGTATGCGGAATTGTTGTAGCAGTGTTGATGATGTTGTTCCGTGCACCGATTTTAACTCTATTAGGTGCAAAAGCGGATACCGTGCAGTATGCATCGAATTATTATACTTGGCTGGTAATCGGTGCTCCGTTTATTATTTTATCTTTTACGCCGTCTAATCTGCTTCGAACGGAAGGATTTTCAGTAGCATCTATGACAGGAACGGTGCTTGGCTCTGTGATTAACATTATCTTAGACCCGATTTTTATCTTCATGCTTGGCATGGGAGCAGCCGGTGCAGCGATAGCCACGGTAATCGGAAACATCGGTGCGGATTTATTTTTTGTATTTTTCTTACTGAAAAAAAGCAAACGTTTGTCTATCAATCCAAAAGGATTTTTTATCAGCAAAAGAGAACTTGGAGATATCTTTGCTATCGGAATACCGGCATCTGTTACCAACTTTATGCAGAGTCTTGGAATTGCGCTGACCAATCGTTTTTTACTGGTCTATGGAACAGACAAAGTGGCTTCGATGGGAATCGTAATGAAAATCAATATGATTGCAATGCTGATTTTAGTTGGCTTTGCTTTTGGTTCACAGCCGTTAATCGGATATAATTATGGTGCTGGAAATAAAAAGCGTCTGAAAGCGATTCTGGCATTTAGTTATAAATTTGAATGTGCAATGGGAGCTGTGCTGGCACTTATTTTATGTGTTTTTGCAAAGACTTTGATTTCGATGTTTATGAATCAGGAAAGCATCGTAAATGCAGGAGTTCCGATGCTCAGACTTCAGCTTGCAGGTGCAGTATTTACTGCGGTTACACTCGTAAGTACCTGTACGTTCCAGTCCGCCGGAAAAGCATTAAATGCTTTTCTTTTATCTGTTAGCAGACAGGGCGTTATCTTTGCAGTTGTGATTTTTATTTTGTCTAAAACAGTGGGCTATTATGGAGTAGTTTCGGCACAGCCGGTGTCAGATTTTCTTACAGCTGTGCTTGCCGTGATTCTGGTGAGAAGGAGCGTATACCGAGAGATACGATAAAAAATTAGAAAATGCCGTTATTGTGGTTTACAAATTGTCAAATAAAAGGTAATATACTTTTATAAAATATTTTATAAAAGGAAGCTTTTGTATGGCGGGAATAGAGAAAAAAAATGTTACAAAATCTAAAATTGTGAACTACATTATCAATCATAAGGCAACGTCTAAGGTAGAGTTATCTAAAGATTTAAATATCAGTATGCCGACAGTATTGTCTAATGTAAAAGAATTGCTAGCAGGTGGAATTGTGATTGAAACAGGAGAATACGAATCAACAGGTGGGCGAAAAGCGAAAAAGATTAGTATTAATCCTGCATATCGTTATGCGGTTGGAATCAGAATCACTGCAAAGCATATAGGGTTTGTGCTTGTAAACATGAAGTATGAAATTGAAAAATATGAAAGAATACGGCTGGAATTTTCAACAAATACTTCTTATTATTCAAAAATCAGGGAAGAATTGGAGGCATTTCTTAAGGATGTAGAAAACAGGGAGAGGATTCTGGGAATCGGTATTTCGATTCCTGGAATTGTTAACTTGGAGAATCGAATGTTGGTGAAATCTCATGCTCTTCAATTAGAAAATTATAGCTTGAATTTTCTGGAACAGGTGTTTTCACTGCCGGTATACTTTGAGAATGATGCAAATGCAGCGATGAGAGCAGAAGATTTAAATAGATATAAAAATGCGTTGTATTTATCTTTAAATAATACTTTGGGTGGTGCGTTTTGTATTGATGGAAAATTAATCTTGGGAGAAAATCAGAAGGCGGGTGAGTTTGGGCATATCATTCTTGTTCCAGGCGGAAAGCAATGTTATTGTGGAAAGCGTGGATGTGCAGATGTTTACTGTGCGGCGAGCGCACTGACGGATGATACCAGCCAAACATTAGAACAGTTTATGCAGCAGTTAGAAGAACGAAAGGAAAGTGCACAGCAGGTTTGGCAGGAATATTTGGAATATTTAGCGGTTTTAATTTCAAATTTGCGGATGGCTTATGACATGGACATCATTCTTGGAGGCGAAGTGGGTGGATATCTTTCAGATTATATGATTCCATTGGAAGAAAAAGTGATGAAATATAATGGGTTTGACCATGATGCAAGATATTTGAAGATATGTTCTTATAAAAGAGAAGCTTCTGCAGTAGGTGTGGCAAAGTATTTTTTGCAGGAGTTTATAAAAGATATTTAGTTGCTTGTAAAAGAGAAAAAGTTCCAGAGAGAAAGCAGTTTAAAGAATGTTTTCTCTCTGGAACTTTTTTTGCTTTCTGGAAAAATGCATAAATTCACAGAAACAATCTTGTGCAATAGGCAGAATTAAACGTTGGGATATTGACAAATTTTATCTTTTGGATAATAATGTAATTACTTTAATAAAATGTTTAATAAAAGAATATAAATAAAGGAGGAAATACATTATGTTACAGCAGGTAATGACAAATCCAGGAGAAATTATTTTCAGAGAGGTACCAGTTCCAGAGGTGAAAGACAATCAGGTGTTGGTTAAAATTATGAATATTGGAATTTGTGGTTCTGATATTCATGTATACCATGGAAAACATCCATTTACAAAATATCCGGTTACACAGGGACATGAAGTGTCTGGTGAAATTGCAAAGATTGGAAAAGATGTTACAGAGTTTCGTGAAGGACAAAAAGTAACAATTGAGCCTCAGGTATATTGTGGAGAATGTTATCCATGTCGTCATGGAAAATATAATCTTTGTGAAGAACTCAAAGTTATGGGATTTCAGACAACAGGAACAGCTTCTGAATATTTTGCAGTAGATGCGTCGAAAGTAACACCGATTCCAGAGGAGATGTCTTATGAAGAAGGTGCAATGATTGAACCTCTTGCTGTAGCAGTGCACGCTGTAAAACAGATGGGCGATGTGAAAGGAATGAATATTGCAGTGCTTGGAGCAGGTCCAATTGGTAATCTGGTTGCTCAGTCAGCAAAAGGAATGGGAGCAGCAAAGGTTATGATTACAGATGTCAGTGACCTTCGGTTAGAGAAAGCAAAAGAATGTGGAATTGATGTATGTGTCAATACAAAAGAAAAAGATTTTGGTGAGGCAATGATTGATGCCTTTGGTCCGGATAAAGCAGATGTAATTTATGACTGCGCAGGAAATAATATCACAATGGGTCAGGCAATCAAATATGCAAGAAAAGGAAGTGTAATTGTTCTTGTGGCTGTATTTGCAGGCATGGCAACAATTGACCTTGCAGTTGCCAACGACCATGAACTGGATATTAAGAGTACAATGATGTACCGCCATGATGATTATGTAGATGGGATTGCACTCGTAAATGAAGGAAAGGTACATTTAAGACCATTAATTTCTAAGACTTTTGCTTTTAAAGATTATTTGAAAGCATATCAGTATATTGATGATAATCGTGAAACAACAATGAAAGTAATTATTAATGTGCAGGAAAAATAGAACGATAAATTTTGGAAGGATGGGGTTTAGTCAGAAACGCTGATAAGGAGGAAGTTATGGGAAGTGAGAGTAAGAATGGAAAAGTGCCGTTGATTAGTAAAATCGCCTATGGATTTGGAGATGTAGGCTGTAATTTTAGCTGGATGTTTGTCAGTAACTTTTTAATGATTTTTTATACCGATGTGTTTGGAATCAGTATGGCAGCGGTATCAGCCTTGATGCTTTTTTCAAGATTCTGGGATGCAATCAATGACCCGATTGTAGGAGGACTGACAGATAAAACAAATACAAGATGGGGGAGGTATCGCCCATGGCTTCTGATTGCGGCTCCAATTACGGCGGTGCTTTTGATGCTCTCCTTCTGGGCACATCCAGACTGGTCGAATACAGCAAAAATCGTTTATATGGTAATTACATATTGCCTTCTGGTATTAGGCTATACTTGTGTAAATATTCCGTACGGAACACTTTGTGGAGCTATGACACAGGATATTGATGAACGTGCAAAAATTAATACTTCCCGTTCCGTGTCAGCGATGATTGCAATCGGAATTATTAATATTGTGACAGTGCCTTTGATTAGTAAGCTAGGAAGCAGTAGTGCCAAAAAAGGCTATCTGCTTGTTGCGATTATTTATGGATGTATCTTTGCAGCCTGTCATTTCTTCTGCTTTGCAAAGACAAAAGAACAGGTAACAATCCCTGAAAAAGAGAAAATTTCAATTAAAGTACAGCTGAAAGCAGTTATGCAGAATAAACCATATCTGCTTGCACTGGTTGGACAGGTATTGTTTGGATTTACATTGTATGGAAGAAATGCTGATATTTTGTATTATTTTACTTATGTTGAGGGAAATGCTTCTTACTATACCACCTATTCAATGTGCATTATTATTCCTTCTATTATTGGTGCAGCATGCTTCCAGCCAGTATTCCGTAAGTTAAATAATAAAGGAAGAACAGCTTCTATTTTTGCATTACTTACAGGTATCGCAATGCTTGCTATGTATTTCTTTAATGTAAAAGAATCACCAATCACATTTTATGCATTAGCCGGTATTACACAATTTTTCTTTTCAGGATTTAATACTGCAATTTATGCCATTATTCCAGACTGCGTGGAATATGGTGAGTGGAAAACAGGACTTAGAAATGATGGATTCCAGTATGCCTTTGTTTCTCTTGGAAATAAAGTTGGGATGGCAGTAGGTACTGCGTTTCTTGCAGCATTACTTGGAAAATATGGATATGTGGCAAATCAGACACAGAATCCGGAAGTAATTGCAATTATGAAACATGCATTTTCAACGATACCTGGAATTTTGTGGATTGTTACAGCAATTGTTCTGTTTTTCTATCGTCTGAATAAAAAACGCTATAATGAAATTGTGGAGGACTTGAAAAATGGCAAAAGAGGTTGATATTGTCGCTTTAGGAGAACTTTTGATTGATTTTACAGAGGCAGGAAAAAGTGATTCAGGAAAAAAGCTGTTTGAGCAAAATCCTGGTGGCGCACCGGCAAATCTTTTAACTCTAGCCTCACGTATGGGGTATCGCACGGAATTTATCGGTAAAGTCGGAACGGATATGCATGGGAATTTTCTGAAAAAAACTTTGGAGGAAGAAGGAATCGGAACAAAATATCTGATTTAGGATGAAAGATATTTTACAACTCTTGCTTTTGTAGAGATTGCGGAAAGTGGGGAGCGTCAGTTTTCTTTTTCCAGAAAACAAAGTGCAGACACACAGTTTTGTGCAGATGAGTTAAATCAGAAATTGCTTGAAGATTGTAAGGTATTTCATTTTGGTTCGTTGTCATTGACAGATGAACCGGCAAGAACAGCAACAATAGAAGCTGTAAAAATAGCAAAATCATCAGGTGCACTTATTTCTTATGACCCTAATTATCGGGCATCATTATGGGAAAAGAAACTGCTGTAGAACAGATGAAATCCATGATACCTTATGTTGAGGTGATGAAAGTGTCAGATGAAGAACTAGTTTTGCTGACAGGAAATAAAGATTATAGTCAGGCAGTTAAAATACTTCTTGATATAGGACCAAAGTTAGTGGCTGTGACGCTTGGAAGCGAAGGGGTTCTTCTTGCAACAAAACAGAGACAGGAGAAACTACCAGGATTTAAAGTGAAAGCGATTGATATGACAGGGGCTGGAGATTCTTTCTGGGGAGGCTTTTAAAGTGAGTATCTAAAACAAAATAAAAAAATTGAAGAGCTTACATGGGAAGAACTTAAAAAGTGTGCAAAGTATGGCAATGCAACGGCGGCATTGTGTGTGCAGAGAAGAGGTGGAATTCCGGCAATTCCTAAAAAAGAAGAAGTAGAAAGTTTGTGTAAGTAAATGATGCAAAGGGGAATGTGAAAAAAATGGATTTTCACGTTCCCTTTGATGTTTTATCGAGAGATACGATAAAAAATTATATTTAAAAATCCAAAAAAATCAGTTATTTTATTTCCAAGTAAAGATAAAATGTACTTTTGAAATGTACTTTCAAAACATTCCAAAAGTAAAAAAGTACATTGAAATATACAGGAGGAAATAAAGTTATGATTCATAATCCAATTTTACCAGGATTCCACGCAGACCCATGTATCTGTCGTAAAGGGGATGACTTTTACGTTGCCGTTTCTTCTTTTGAGTGGTTTCCAGGGATTCCGATTTATCATTCAAAAGATATGAAAAAATGGGAATTATATTCTCATGCGCTGACAAATGCCGATGACTCTGATTTGAAAAAACTGCCAAGTGCAAAGGGAATCTGGGCTCCGCATCTGACCAAACATGGTGATTATTATTACATTATGTGTGCCGAAGGTGATACAGGATATTATCACAGTGTGACAATGGGTCGTTCTAAAAACGTATACGGACCTTATGAGGCAGACCCATGCAATCCGATTTTAACTTCTGCACCAGGAAATTATAACGAACGTGCAGATTGGGATCATTTAAAACCACGTTACTACAATCCAGAGAGCAAACTTCAGAAATCCGGTCATGCAAGTTATGTGGATTTGCCAAATGGAGAAACCTGGATGGTGCATCTGACTTCCAGACCATTTGTACCGGAACTTCGTTGTACACTTGGTCGTGAAACTGCAATCCAGCGCATGAAATAGAAATAAAAAGTTCCAGTTTAGTTTTTTTAAGAACTATTCTGGAACTTTTTTGTGCATATCAGGAAGGGTTCGTACGAAGTTGTATATTGGAGATAACCTCCGATGCACACTAAAATTATTAATAATTGGAAAAATACACCGTAATCGTACAGATTTCGCTGTCTGTTCCAACCCGCATTGCCGGACCCCAGACACCGACTCCGGAAGTTACAATGCTGTTCAGATTACCTTTTTTTAAGTAACCGCAGGGATTTTCCCAGAATAATTTTACCGTTAGATTTCCGGGAAAAATCTGTCCATCGTGAGTGTGACCGCATAACTGCATATCTACGCCGGCATTATCAAGTTCTTCAAGTTGTTTTGGCTGATGTTCCAGGACAAAAACAGGTTTGGTTTTATCTACGTTCGAGAGCAGTTCTTCGATAGTTTTTCGGTTCGTTGTGCCGTCTCCTGGTTTTTGAATATCTTTTCGACCAACGAGATAAAAGGCATTGTCAATACAGGTGACTTCATCATCGAGAAGAGTGATATCGGCATCTTTTAGAAAACTTTCAAATCTCGGGTCACGGACTTCGTTTTCTTTTGATGTAACTGAAAATCCACCTAAGAGCCGTTCTGTCACATCATGGTTTCCGAACACAGCATAAGAGCCATAAGTACTTTGAATCGTAGAAAGTGTTTTGGCAATTTTATCTGGATTTTGAACGGCTTCATATTCGTTGTCAAAAACGTCGCCCGCAAATACAACAAGGTCTGCATTTTGTGCATTGATTTTCTTTACCATGCGCTGCATCTGCCTGTCATCGACACTGTAACCAAGATGCAAATCTGCAGCGAGAACGATTTTTAAAGAATCATGTCCGGCGCAGGATTTTTCTACAGTAATATCATAAGGCGTCACTTTTACGTGTTTGGAATGTAAAATTCCATAAGCGCTGATACCGCAGATAAGTGCGGTAAGCAGAAGTCCAACAAATACATAGCCGGCTTTACAAAAGAAAAACTCATGTATTTTTCCAGTAATTTGTTTTAAAATCAGCCGGAGAATATCTGCGACTGCAATAAACATTAATAAATATAAAAATGTGCCAAGCCAGTAGTTGCTGATTCGCTTTACAAGTACCTGAAATTCAGAGGCAGGCAGTAAAAATGCAAAAAGCAGAGAAAGCGCCAGCAGAGAATAAATAGTAAGATAAGGCACAACAAACCATTTGGAATGAAAACGCTCAGAACATGCAGTCAGCCATTTATGGATTCGGTGCAGGATGTAGGCGTTTAATAAAATATAAATGGGAATGATGAATATTAAAATCATAATAGGGCTTCCTTTTTGTTTTTCAGAATAGCACAAATGGCAGGAAGAAGCAAATGAAGGGTGGGCATTTGATTTTTGATAAGAAAAGACATATAATAAGTATAGCTAAGAAATGCGATTATACTCTAAGTGAGTAAAAAGAAGTTCGGAGTGCCAGCTCTGAACTTCTTTTTTTCTGATTTTTTATGCTAATCCCTCAATTGCTTCTTCTATGATATCAGCAAGTTTTTCTGTTGTAATTTCCATAAACAGTGACTGCATCGGTCCAAATGAATCAATAATTTCCATTAGTTTTTTGCGGTCATGAGGATTTTCTTTTAATTCTTTATACTGACCAGCACCATAGATGATGCGGACTGGCCCTTCATAAATAAAATCTTTCATGAGCTACCTCCAAAATAAAATGTTATATTAGTGTGTCCGTATAGTAGAAATATTAATATACTAGGGTAACCCGAGGGCAAGAAAAATTTTATCATATCTAAAGTTTACAATGTAGAATAAAAAGGCTAAAGGTGGAAGTTAGTTTTTTATTTGAATTTTCACAGAATGTTCACAAAAAATTAGCACTCACCTCTTGACAGTGCTAATAATATGTGCTATAGTACAACTAGAACAAAGGAAGAGGGAAATAGAGAGAGACAAAGAAATAAAAAAGCCTTTCCCCTCTGGTTTGACCTAAGTTCCAAAAAAGAAACAGGTAAACAGCAATTAAGATTTTGAGATAAAAAAGGAGAGATGACTTATGTTGATGCCTAGTATTTTTGGAGAAAATTTATTTGATGACTTTTGGGAATTCCCATTTTTTGATAACAGTAAAGAACAGAAAAACATTGAAAAGAAACTGTATGGACATCATAGTAAAAATATGATGAAAACAGATATCAAAGAAACTGAAAAAGGTTATACCATTGAAATGGATCTGCCAGGATTTAAGAAAGATGAAGTCAAAGTAGCACTTGAAAATGGTTATCTGACCATAGCAGCAGCAAAAGGACTTGATAAAGACGAGAAAGAAAAAGAAACCGGTCGTTACATCAGACGCGAACGTTATTCCGGTGCCTGTGAACGTAGCTTTTATGTAGGAGCAGATGTAAAACAGGAAGACATCAAAGCTCACTTTGAACATGGTATGTTAACTCTGTTCGTACCAAAGAAAGAAGCAAAACCGGCAGTGGAAACAGATAAATATATTTCCATTGAAGGATAAGCAGATTCCTCTTTAAACAAAATTAAAATAAATTAAAAAATCGCCCTGTGCACTTCGTTGGAGTTGAGATGCACAGGGCGGTTTTGATTTCAAACAAATGGATATTCGTAATCCAATTTGTTGCCTGATTAATTCAGTCAAATAAATTTTCTCTTGTAATATTCTGTGCCCATTTACCCTGACGGTAATGATGCAGTACCCAAGGCCATTTCACAAATTCATCTGTGCATAATAAGAAATAAACCCAGAGAACCGGAAGTTTTAGTACAAAGGCAGCGAAGAATCCAAGTGGAACTGCGTAAACCCACATATCAATGGTATCACAGATTAATCCAAATTTGGTATCACCACCGGCTCGGAATACTCCGGCAATGAGTGCGGTATTTACAGCCGAACCCATAATATAATAAGTGTTAATTAAGAGCATATATTTTAAGTAGTGCATTGCCTGATCATTTAGAGAGGCAAATCTCATTACAAAAGGTGTGATTGTCAGTACGATGACACCACCGATTGCTCCGGCAATCACAGTCATTTTTAACATTCTGGATGCATAAACTTTAGATTTTTCCAAGTCACCTTTTCCCATAACATTGCCAAGCAGAATGGTTCCTGCACTGGCAATCGCAAAACAGAACACGGAACCAATGTTACGGACTACTGTAACCAGAGAATTAGCAGCTACAGCATCGGTACCTAAATGTCCAAGAATAACAGAATACATGGAAAAGGCTACACTCCATGAGACATCGTTTCCAAGTGCCGGAAGTGATAATTTAATAAAGTCGTTTAATAAAACTTTACTATGGATAAACATATAAGCCGGATTTAGTTTTACGTTTTTACTCAGAAAAGAAACAATGATGCAGGCAATTAGTTCGATTAGTCGAGAAAAAGCAGTTGCAATGGCAACACCGGCTGCTCCGAGTTTTGGAAGTCCAAATAAACCAAAAATAAAGACCGCATTTAAAATAACATTTAAAACAAAAGCAAGCATATTTAATGCCATACTGATGGTTACCCGTCCGATACTTCGCAGAATTGCAAGATAAACTTCGGTCACGCCCCAGCATAAATAAGTAATTCCCATGATTCTTAAATAAGAAGAGCCGATGGATATTAACTCCGGGTCAGAGGTAAAGATTAGCATCATGCGGTTTGGCATCGTAAATGCAATCAGGGCAACGACACCGGAAATTGCGATTGAAAAACGAAGGGCAATTCCTTCGATTGCGTGAATCGCCTGTAAATTATTTTGTCCAAAGTATTGTGCACATAAAAGCGATGCACCTGTGCCAAGTCCATAATATACCATAAACAGGATATTAGAATAACTGGCAGCTAAAGAAACTGCGGAAATTGCGGATTGTCCGACATAATTGAGCATGATTACGTCGGCGGAATTGACGGCTGCACTTAACAGATTTTGGATGATAATCGGAAGTGTCAGCCGAAACATTTGCCGGTAAAAGTCATCTTTACCGGTTGAAACTATATTTTTCATAAAAATCCCCCATAAATTATTATAAAATTTATTATAATGTATTTGAGAGAAAATTTCGTCCTTTATTCTGACGGATTTCTACGTTATTTTGACTGTGATGTTTCTTCTGTCTGCAGGGTTCACAGAATTTTCACAAAAAATTAGCACTCACCTCTTGACAGTGCTAATAATACGTGCTATAGTACAACTAGAACAAAGGAAGAGGGAAATAAAGAGAGACAAAGAAAAATGAAAAAGTCTTTCCCCTCTGGTTTGACCTAAGTTCCAAAAAAGAAACAGGTAAACAGCAATTAAGATTTTGAGATAAAAAAGGAGAGATGACTTATGTTGATGCCTAGTATTTTTGGAGAAAATTTATTTGATGACTTTTGGGAATTCCCATTTTTTGATAACAGCAAAGAACAGAAAAACATTGAAAAGAAACTGTATGGACATCATAGCAAAAATATGATGAAAACAGATATCAAAGAAACTGAAAAAGGTTATACCATTGAAATGGATCTGCCGGGATTTAAGAAAGATGAAGTCAAAGTAGCACTTGAAAATGGTTATCTGACCATAGCAGCAGCAAAAGGACTTGATAAAGACGAGAAAGAAAAAGAAACCGGTCGTTACATCAGACGTGAACGTTATTCAGGCGCCTGTGAACGTAGTTTTTATGTGGGAGAAGATGTGAAACAGGAAGACATCAAAGCTCACTTTGAACATGGTATGCTGACCCTGTTCGTACCGAAGAAAGAAGCGAAACCGGCAGTGGAAACAGATAAATATATTTCCATTGAAGGTTAAAAACATTCCTTTTAAATAAAGATAAATAGGGGAAAGACGATAGTGGAAGTAGTAGTGTAGAAAGAAAAAAACAGCTTCGGAATTAAGTTTCCGGAGCTGTTTTTTTTATAAAATCAAGATATTTAAGACATTCATCCTTATGTGGAGCATTTTTGATAATTCCAACATAGATATCCCCATCAAATTTTGCATTTTTTAAAAGTGGAAAATCCGAGACATTGATACTGTCAGAGAGATATCCTTTTTTATTTAATTGTTCCATTGCTTCTCGATTCATAAATACGAGGTCTATTTTTTTTGCGTCAATTACAGCAAGAAGTCTGGTGCTTGATGCATAAGCGTATTCTAAGTTTTCCGAGTCCGGATTCTCCTGTATCAGTAAATTGTCATAAGTACAGATTTCATTTTTCTTTGCAGATAAATGTTCAAAGTCTAAAAAATCACTGGTCAGATGCTGAGAGAGAGATTCGCTCATATTAACATTAATAAATGCAATCGAGAGAACAGTTGTTTTTTTTACAAGCTGTCCGTGGATATTATAAACAAGAATATAAAGTACGATGCAAATAATAATAAAAGGCAGTTTGTAATAATCCCAAAGATATTGAAGTTTTGCTTTTCCGTGAAGTTGTTTTAATGCTTTCATAGAACATCATCCTTATTATTTTCAAGTCGTTCCAGAATCGGAAGAATCAGCCAGGAGCAGATAAGTGCTCCGAGTCCTTGTCCAAAAACAACAAATGGTGTGAAAATATTGATTATAACATAGTAAATAACAAAATAAACAACTGCCATCAAAATAGAACAGAACAGATAACGCAGTCCCATGACAAGTGCATTTTTAAAAGTTGCAGGAATTGTATTTTCAAATCGTGCAAATAATGGAAAAACATTCAGTAAAACGATGAGGTATACAACTCCGGCACAGATGAGCACTGCACCGCATAAAGTCCAGAATACATTTTCCAGACGAATATGATAAAGCACATAGCCGTCAATTCCAAATAGGATGCCAAGCCCCAAAAGAGGGAGCCAGATCAGTGTGGCTTTTTTGAAATTAGAACGAAATGCAGTAAAGAACTGCTTTGTAATATTGCCTTCTTCATTGCGTACGAGTTTGAATGAAACATAATAAAGGGCAGTTGTCGAGGCACCGATTGTAAAAACAGGAATACAACATAAAAACCAAAGGATATTGAGCCATGCAGCACAAAAAATTTTGTTTAAAAGCTGGATGAAACGATTATCAATTGAAAAAATCTGATTCATAATATTCTCCTTTACTTGGTTGGAGCAATGTTTACGGATTCTCGGTATACAATGTTTGTTTCGGTATAAACGGTTCGATAATTTAAAGTCGGATCTTTTATTCTGGAGAGCAATAAATCTATTGCACAAACTCCAAGAATTTCATTGTGAATGTGGATACTGGTAAGCGGTGGAGTGATAAGTTTAGCAGCAGGAGAATCGTCAAAGCCACATAGACAAATATCCTCCGGAACTTGAATATTTAATTGTCTTAATATTTGCATCAGATCAAAAGCAATAAAATCATTTGCACAGACAAAAACATCAGGAAGTTCTTTTAAATTTTGAATATAGTTAAAAAGATAAGTTTTATAATCTGTGAGTGTGTCTTTTGGAGCGTCTATAATAAAAAACTCTTCATTAATTGGAAGCGAATTTATATAGAGTGCATTACGAGTAGCCATGCAGCGTTCAAAAAAAGATTGGCAATGCAACTGCTCGCCGATAAATCCGATATTTGTTTTGCCACATTTTTTCATTTCACGAACGAAGGCAAAAATTTCATCCTGGTTATTCATAAGTAAACGATCAGCAGGAAGAGGTTTTCCCATAAGTACCGGATGGTCTACAAATAAAACCGGAATATCCAGATCGCAAATCATTTTTGCGTAGTCATAGTTAAAAGTTTCAATACAGATAATGCCACAGACATTCTCAGGATGAAACGAAATGGGAAGCTGGTAGTTGGCTTGTTCTTCATTGCTTACGCGGTGCATCGTAATGCTATAGCCAAGTTGAGTGGTTTCTCTTTGAAGCTTATCTAACATTGTAGAAGAAAAATGAAAATTATCGAGCGGAGCACAGGTTAGGATTGCAATTTCACCATGAGACTTTTGTGGAGTTGCTTCTTGTGGGGAAAACTTAAGTTGTTCCGGGTTCATATAGGTAAATTGTTTATAGCCCATTTCTACCGTTTTTTGTAACACTTTTTTTCTGGTTGAATCAGATAAGACTCCTGTGTTGTTGATGGCTTTTGAGACGGTATTTCTTGATAGTCCAAGAGCATCAGCGATATCTTGTATCGTCACACGTTTTGACATAATAAAATCTCCTTTTCAGTTCTAAAACAATAATTGGATTGTTACAAATGTAAAATGATTATCTGAGTTTATTATAGAATAAATTTGCGAATGTGTCAAATGTAAAATAAATAGTAAAAATAAACAAAAAAACAGGAAAAAATGAGGGAAAAACAGCATATAGCATCGTGAAATTCTTACAAAAGTGTGCGTATGTAACAATAGATAGTTGACATTTGAGTATAAAATTGATATTATGATGGCATAAGCAAAATATGTTATGTTTACAAATGCACATATTCTGTAGAAGGAGGAAAGAAAATGGAACAGAAAAAGAAATCTGGATTCGGTAATACGGTTGCATATGTGAAACGTCATTGGCAGTTGTATGTATTCTTTTTATTACCGGCATTGTTGCTCACTTTGATTTTTAAGTATATTCCTATGGGCGGCGTTTTAATTGCATTTATGGATTATAACCCGGTTCGAGGGATTCTTGGAAGTGATTGGGTTGGACTGGAACATTTCAGAAGATTTTTATCATCACCGGACTTTATGAGATATTTAGTAAACACATTGAAGCTTAGTGTGTATGGCTTATTGTGGGGCTTTCCGGTGCCGATTTTACTTGCATTTTTGTTAAATCGAATTGTTAGTAAAAGAAAGAAGAAAAATATTCAGCTCGTGCTGTATCTTCCGAACTTTATTTCTGTCATTGTATTATGTGGTATTGTACGAATCTTCTTGTCTGTAACAGGACCGGTAAACGGATTGTTTGGAACAAGTATCAACTTTATGACAATGCCGTCTGCTTTTCGTACGATTTACATTGCCAGTGGAATTTGGCAGGGGGCAGGCTGGGCTTCGATTCTGTATACAGCAGCATTATCAAATGCAAGTCAGGAGTTAAAAGAAGCGGCAGTAATTGATGGAGCAAATATTTTCCAACAGATTAAAGCGGTGGAATGGCCAGCCATCAAAGATATTGTATTAATTCAGTTAATCATGCAAGTTGGAAACATTTTAAGTATTGGTTTTGAAAAAGCCTATGCACTTCAAACCGATTTAAACCTTCCTACATCTGAGATTATTTCGACATACGTATATAAGAAAGGTTTGATTGATGGAGATTATGGATTTTCAACCGCAGTTGGCTTATTTAATACGGTAATCAATGTCATCTTATTAATTGCAGTAAATAAAATCGTTAAAAAAATGAACGATGGAAAAGGAATTTAGGAGGTGTGAGTATGAAGGCGAAGAGAAAAAGTCAATTTTCCAAATATGGCCGACAAGATAAAATTATTTTATCGATTGGATATTTTTTAATTGCATTGTTTGTACTTGCAATTATTGTGCCAATTTTTTACATCATAGTTGCATCTTTTATGGATCCGGTAACATTACAGAATAAAGGGATTACGTTTGATTTTTCAAAATGGACGATAACAGCGTATCAAAGGGTTATGTCAAATGGAGCAATCTGGATTGGTTTTAAAAACGCAGTTATTTATTCCGTTGTATTTACAGTAGTATCTGTTGTGGTTACATTACTTGTCGCATATCCAATGTCACGTACGGATTTCAAGGGAAGAAAATTATTTAATGTTATTTTTGTAATCACAATGTTTTTTGGCGGAGGCTTAATTCCGACATACTTATTGATTTCAAATCTTGGTTTATTAGACAGTATGTGGGCGGTTATCCTTCCGGGTGCATTTAGTGTATGGAACATGATTATTGCAAGAACGTATTATCAGGGAATTCCGGGAGAGTTAAGAGAAGCGGCAGAAGTAGATGGGGCAAATGAGTTGGTATTCTTCTTTAAAATACTGCTTCCGGTTTGCACACCGATCATTGCGACAATCGCATTGTGGCAGTTTGTAGGTATGTGGAACAGTTACTTTGATGCAATGATTTATTTAAATGATTCTGCGAAACAGCCGTTACAGTTAGTTTTGCGGTCCATTTTGATTCAGAACCAGCCGGAATCCGGCATGATTTCTGATATGCAAAGTACCGCACAGAGGGCACAGCTTGCAGAGTTATTAAAATATGCAACAATTATTATATCGAGTCTGCCTCTTTTAGTAATGTATCCATTTTTCCAGAAGTATTTCGATAGTGGAATCATGGCAGGTTCAGTAAAAGGTTGATGTAGGAGGGTAAAGATGAAAAAAAGAACGAAAAAAGTATGGAAAAGAACAATGTCTGTAGCATTGGCGGCAACAATGACAGCGATGGCGTTTACCGGATGTGGAAATAAATCCAGTGCAAAATTAAATGATGGAAGCTTTAAAGAAGTGGATGCGTCTACTCTGGAATTTCCGTTAAAAGAGAAAGCAACTTTAACCGGAACAATTAGTTATCCGGCAAATACAGAATCTGAACCGAATAAGAGAACGATTTTTAAAAGACTTCAGGAAAAGACGAATGTAGAAATTGACTGGACGGCGATTCAGGCAGATCAGTGGAGTGATAAAATTTCTCTGGAAATGGCAAATACAAAAAATATGACAGATTTTATCTTTTCAGCGGGATTCAGCGATAATGACTTGTTAAAATATGCCAAACAAGGTGTAATCATTCCGTTGGAAGAATATATTGACGCATATATGCCGAATTTACAGGCAGTTTTTGAAAAATATCCGGAATATCGAACCATGTGTACTGATACAGATGGACACATCTGGGCACTTCCATGGATTGAACAGCTTGGAAATGAAAAGACAGCAATTCAGACAATCGGAAATATGAGTTTTATTAATAAAAAATGGCTGGATTTCTTAAATCTTAAAGTTCCGACAACCGTAGATGAATTTGAACAGGTATTAATTGCGTTCCGCGATCATGCATCTGAAATTCAGGCAGAGTTTGGAATTGATGGAAGCATTATTCCGATGTCTTGCATTGTAAATGATGGAGACCAGGATCCGAGTTTAATTATCAATGGCTTTGGAGAAGGGTATGGAGATGCAGATAAAACAAGACATATTGCAGTGACAAATGATAAAGAAGTCATCTGTTCTGCAACACAGGATGGATACAAAGAAGGTATTGAATGGCTGCACAAATTATATGAAGAAGGCTTAATTGATACAGAAAGTTTTACACAGGAATGGTCTACTTATGTAGCAAAAGGAAAATCCGGACGTTATGGTGTTTGCTTTAGCTGGGATGTGGCAAATATTGATAACTTAGAAGACTGGGTTCCGCTTCCGGCATTAACAGCAGATACAAGAAATATTACTCCTCAGAATGGTTCTTTCACAAGTGGATTTGACAGAGGAAGATGTGTTGTAACAGCAGTAGCAGAAAATCCGGCACTTGTTTGTGCATGGTTAGACCAGATGTATGACCCATTCCAGTCTCCACAGAATAACTGGGGAACCTATGGTGAAGACGATGACTTTGATATCTTTGAACTCAGCAAGAATGCAGAGGGTGGAGAAATGCTCAAGCATGCACCGCTTGGAGATGCTTCACCGGTAGAAGTTCGTGAAGCAGAATCAGTTGGAGGTCCGCTTGCAGTATTAAATGATTACTATGATGTTTATGTGACCTGCCCGGATGATGCACAATATCGTTTAGACTGGATTAAAGAATATTATACACCGGATATGAACCTGGATTATGTATATCCAAATGTATTTATGAATCAGGAAGATACAAAGAAATTGTCTGACCTTCAGACTGATATTGAAAAATTAATCAATGCAAACAAATCCGATTGGATTATGAATGGATTTACAGATGATGACTGGAACCAGTACTTAAGTGAATTAGACGGATATGGTCTGGAAGAATATCTGCAGATTTTCCAGAAATATCTGGATGACTATTATGCAGATAGTGCCAAATAAAGAGAAAAGATAAGGCGAGAGGCTGCGTAACAAAACTGCGCAGTCTCTTTTTTGAAATTTTTTTTGGAGGAAAAGGAATGATTAACGATAAATTAAAAAAGGCGAGAGAATATGAAGTACGGAAAGAAAAAGAAATTGCTCCAGATAAAAGACCGGCGTTTCACCTGACTCCAAGAGTCGGCTGGATGAATGACCCGAATGGATTTTCTTATCATAATGGAGAGTATCATTTGTTTTATCAGTATCATCCGTATGATACAAACTGGGGACCAATGCACTGGGGACATGCAGTAAGTAAAGATTTATTAAAATGGGAATATTGTCCGACAGCACTTGCACCAGATGAAAGTTATGATAATTTTGGATGTTTTTCGGGAAGTGCGGATACTTTGGATGACGGAAGGCAGATTCTTATGTATACAGGTGTTCAAAACACAAAAGATGAAGATGGAAAAGAGATTGTGTTTCAGACTCAATGTATTGCAGTTGGAGATGGAACAAATTTTGAAAAATATGAAAAAAATCCAGTAATTACTGCAGATGCTTTACCGGAAGGCGCAAGTAAAATTGATTTCCGTGACCCGAAAATCTGGAAAGAAAAAGATGGAACATTTCGCTGTGTAGTTGGAAGCAGACCGGCAGATGGAAGTGGACAGATCTTATTATATAGCAGCAAAGATGGATTTTCCTGGAACTTTGAACAGATTTTGATTCAAAACAAAAATCGTTTTGGAAAAATGTGGGAGTGCCCGGATTTCTTTGAAGCGGATGGAAAATGGCTGTTGATGGTCAGCCCTCAGGATATGATGCCGGTAGGCCTGGAATATGGAGCAGGAAATGGAACATTATGCGTAGCAGGTCATTTGGACGAAAACAAACATTTTGTAGAAGAATATACACAGTCTATTGATTATGGAATTGATTTTTATGCACCGCAGACTGTTTTAGCACCGGATGGAAGACGTATTATGATTGGCTGGATGCAGAACTGGGATACCTGTGGAGTGCGGGAAGATGACATGAAATGGTTTGGTCAGACAAGTTGTCCGAGAGAAATTCAGTTTGTAGATGGAAAACTGATTCAGAATCCAATTCGTGAGTTAAGCAATTATCATAAGAATACCGTTTCTTATTCAGAAGTGCTTATATCTGACTGTATTTCTTTAGAAAAAGTCAGCGGAAGAATGATTGACCTGGAAGTAGAAATTAAACCGGAAGATGAAGAAAATTGTTATGATAAATTTGTAATCCAATTTGCCAAAAACGAGAGCTTCCATTCGGATATTGTATTTTATCCAAAGGAATCTGTTCTGGAAATTGACCGTAGCTGGTCAGGTATCAGAAGAGCCGTACAGCATCAGAAAAAATGTAAAGTGGCAGACAATAATGGAAGTATAAAATTACGAGTGATTCTTGACAGATACAGCGTAGAAGTTTTTGTAAATGATGGAGAACAGGCAATGTCAATGGCAGTATTTACAGAACAATGTGCAGATGAAATTTGCTTTTATGCAGAGGGAAAAGTGAAAGCTAATGTGACAAAAAGTGATTTGGAATTTTAAAAAAGAGTTGATTTTAGAAAAATTTTAATCTAAGAAAGCTGGGCTAAGAAAATGACAGATGTAACCGCATTGGGAGAATTATTAATTGATTTCACAGAAAATGGAATCAGTGAGCAGGGAAATCCAATTTTAGAGGCCAATCCAGGAGGCGCACCATGTAATGTGCTGGCAATGCTTACCAAACTTGGAAATCAAACATTATTTATCGGAAAAGTTGGAAATGACAGTCTGGGAAAGATGCTAAAAGATAAGGTAACAGCACTGGGAATAGATACAACTTATCTGTATCAGGATGAGATAGTGCATACGACACTTGCTTTTGTACATACTGCAGAAGATGGAGACAGAGAATTTTCATTCTATCGAAATCCAGGCGCAGATATGATGCTTCGTGCAGAAGAAGTGAATGAAGAAGCAATAAAAGAATCAAAAATTTTTCACTTTGGAACGCTTTCGATGACTCATGAAGGAGTACGCACAGCAACCAAAAAGGCAGTGGAAACAGCAAAACAAAATCAGGTTTTAATTTCCTTTGACCCGAATTTAAGAGAGCCATTGTGGGATAGTTTAGATGAGGCAAGGAAACAGGTTTCTTATGGAATGAGTATGTGCGATATCCTGAAAATTTCGGATAATGAAATTGAATGGTATACCGGAGAAAGCGACTATACAAAAGCAGTTGAGAAAATTTTGGAAAACTATCAGATTCCGCTGATTCTGGTTTCCATGGGAAAACAGGGAAGCCGTGCATATTATAAAAATCAGATGGTAGAAGTACCGGCAATTCTTCAGAAAAATACAATCGAGACAACAGGTGCGGGAGATACCTTTGATGCCTGTGTATTAGACTATATTTTAAAACATGGACTGGAAAATTTGTCTGAACAAAATTTAAAAGAAATGCTTACTTTTGCAAACGCAGCAGCGTCGATTGTCACAACCAGAAAAGGGGCACTCTGTGTGATGCCATCAAAGGAAGACGTAGAAGAAATTTTGAAAAAATAAGAAATGAGGGAGCAATTTAAGGCAGATTCAAAGCCGCTTTAAATTGCTCCTTGCTTGTTACAGCAGTGTCCGCTTTACAACGTGTTGAGCAGAGATTAATCGAAAAATTTTGACAGGTGAAGTCTGAAAAAAACAGGAGAACAATAAAAGTTTCTCCTGTTTTTTTGCAAGAATAAGCCAAAGTATGGTATGATATAGGCAGGTAACTAAAAAAAGAGGGATTGAGCGAAAAAGATGAAGAAACTATGGGATTGGGTGAAGGATGTTTGGGTATATTCAGGTCTGTCAAAAGAAAACTATGAAAATATCCAGCAAAGTGTGGCGCATAAAAATGCAAGATTGTTAAAAAATGCGATTCGTTCTTTTGAAGTGCTCACAGGAGTATTATTAATTGCAGCGTTCTTTTTTTCACAATTAAATGCGTTGAAGAGTTTTTTGATTCTTACTTTTATCGGTATGATGATGATGGAAATTATAGTACGTGTCTGTGATTTGAATAATTTTAGGACACTTCGGAGTGTCTGTTATGTATTTCTAAGTACAGTTTATTTATTTACAGCGATTTCGGGTACAGTTGGAAGTCCGAAACAGAGTGCAACTTCATATTTTATTTTATTGTTTGTAGGACCGCTTTTGTTTATTGACAAGCCATATCGGATGGCGTTGTTTCTTTGTATTATGACGGTGATTTTTCGATCTCTTGCACTGCATTATAAAGAGCCGGAGATTGCAAATTTTGATGTATCAAATGCAATCTGTTATACGATGCTTGCGATTTTATTATATCTTTTGACCAGTCGTACCAAAGCAGATGAGCATCGGCTTAGATGGGAAATCGCTAAGCAGAGAGATACAGATGAGCTGACAAAGCTTTTAACCAAAAATGCGATAGAGAGAAAGATAAAACAGTATATGGAGTTAACTCCGTCCAAGCCGGCAATGATGCTGGTGATCGATTTGGATAATTTTAAACATATCAATGACACGTTCGGACATGCTTATGGAGATGCAGTACTGCGTCTGATGGGAGAATGTATTAGAAGTAATTTCAGAGAAGATGATTATAAGGGAAGATTTGGCGGAGACGAATTTGTAGTATTTCTTCCAGGTATAGATGATAAGCAGCAGGTAGTAACCTATGTCAACAATCTGGTGGAAATGATGAAAGCTCATGTCAGAACGCCGGAGAGTGCAAATCCGGTACATGGAAGTATTGGGATTGCGCTGTATCCAAAACATGCGTCTACTTATGAAGAATTATTTAAAAAAGCAGATGAAGCATTGTATGCTTCAAAAGAACGAGGAAAAGACCGCTATACATTCTATATATCAAAAGAAGTATTAAAATAAAAGTCGGAAAGGGTTCGGTGAGTTATTATGGAAGAATTATATCAGGCAATTGAAGAAAAAATAAAAGCTTCGGGTTATCCGAGAGCAATTTCAGGAGCAGATGTGTACGATGATATCTGTGACCAGATTGAAGGAAAAGAGAATGGAAGTTATTTATTATTATCCAAATTTGAGGACGATGTAATATTTGAGTACCATGTGACCATTCAGGATGAAGAATTTAATCTTGGAATTTTGACCATGCGTACTCCGGAAGGAATATTTGAAGCTGATTTTGATAAATGAATTACCAACTCCCATGCGGTGCATAGCTCCTATGGAAGTGGTATCTGGGTGGCAGCAGGACACTTTATAAGTCGTCTTTCGAACCTAAAAATAAGCTGTCCACCACCTGCCGAGGCCGTTCACGCGGCCGCTATCCCTTTTACGGAAATACTTAGGGGATTCAGTTCGTGGAATCCTGACACTTCAGGTGATGCGAGGAATGAAAAATCAGTTATGCTGTTCCATGCATCCGTTATGGCCTTGCGCATGATATTTGCGGCACCGTTGCAGTCGGCATTGATGATCATGCCGTTAAAGCAGCGGTAGAGACTGCGGCTTATGCGCCTGCCAGAAAATACCGCATTTTCGGCATCAACGCCATAAACAGGAATGTAGTCCATTGCTGTTATGTCAGCCTGTGAGGTGTATGACTCTTCCTGCATGATTGTCTTTATTCCGGCATCAGATGCTTTGTAAATAATCATCTGTTTGAGCAGCCCTGTAGGCATTGAGACAAAGTTCTGGTTGTTCTGTGAACCCATGTCGCAGTCCTGTTTCCAGCGTTTGTTTTCGCCAAGAACAAGTGTACCGGCGTGATGTTCCATGCAGTAGTTTATAATGCTGCGGCTGATTTTATGGCACTGATCCTTAATGAAATCGGCATGATGCCGGCTTAAGGCGCTCAGATATCTGGAGCTGGCATGCCTGTGTTCATGACCTTTTGTGATAATGCTGACAGCTTTGGCTCTCTTTTTGTGAAACCACTGGCACTCTGACAGAACAGCTCCGCCCTTGTACAGCATTGATGAACCATCATTGCATACGACAGCTGCGAAGTTGCTCACACCAAAATCTATGGCACATATGTTGGGCATGTCTGTATTATCTGCGGCAAAATTTTCACTTTCGAGGGTAAGACACAGGATGTATCTTCCATAATAAGGCTTAATTTTAACCTCTTTGAGGACGGAATCCGCTTCTACATTTGAAAGATAAAGGCGTTCCTTTCTACCCGGGAGTTTTAAATTAACACCATGATCTGCGGGATATAATACAGCATCCTGATTCGTAATACCAAATGTGATAATCTTACGCTTCTGGTAGTGCGGCATCTGCGGTTTTCCTAAAAACTTTGACGGATCCTGCTTGTAAGTCTTTAAGGATTTCAGCCAGTTTGAGAAATCGGTTCCTGCATGTTTGACAACAGCCTGTGCCGTCTGCATTGGAAGTCCTGCAAAGAAGTCAGGGTTATGCGTAACGCGCATCAGTTTCTCAAGGTGACCGTATGAAATGACCTTTTTCACTTTAACAGAAGGATAAGTCTGTTGCAGAAGAGCTACTTCAGCAAAGACTTCTTTCTCATTGTCCGTACGAGAGTCTTTATCCCAGCCTGTGAAAATCTGTCTGATACGAAAGAGCGCAGCATTATACAACAGCTTTGCTTTTTGAGCATTGCTGTCGCAGTAATCATATATTAAGCTGTCCTGTGCTATCTGACACTGGATTACCTTATAAGACATATAGCTGCACTCCTTTTTTAAGTATTGAAAACATGGATTATCTCTGATATAATTATAGCAAACATATATTTGGATGTAAAGGAGAATTTGATCCTTATGAAAAAGAAAACAGGGTACGAATATTATATAAACAGGCACAGCTGTTTTTTATTGCAGTATCATATAGTACTTGTAACAAAATACAGACATCCGGTTCTTACCGGCGATGTAAAAACTGCTGTCTATGAACGGATTAATTATGTAGCTGAAAGCAGAGGGTTTAATATACTTGAGTTAAATGGGGAACTGGATCACATACATCTGCTTATTGAAGCGAACCCGCAGACTTCTCCGTCAGAACTTGTCAATGTAATAAAAACTCAGACGTCCCGCAAAGCTCGTAAGCTTTATGGCGATACATTGCTTAAAAAGTATTACTGGAAACCTTATTTTTGGTCTGACAGTTATTTTATTGCAACCGTAAGTGAAAATACTCTGGATGTAGTGAAAAATTATATTAAAAATCAGGGAATAAAATAAAACACAGCCATTCACCCACGCCTATGCAAGTATTATAGACGTGGTACTCTGGCTGATATAATAGAAAGAGTGGCTGTCGAGTTTTCGACAGTCCTTTTGTTTTTTCATAGCGTTTGTCGAAAAAACATAGTATAATAAAAAGGAAAGCTATTTTTAACCGAGGAAAAGAGGGCTCAAATGGGTGAAATTGGACAGATTTTTTTAAATCTGGGGGAATATTCCGGACCAATATTAATCGGGCTGCTGGTGGGAGTTTGGTTGTTCGGGAGGTTTCTGAAATTAAATTTAAAAGAAAAAAGAAAAAGAAATCTTCAGGATGCAAGAGATATTATTATTCTGAAATAGAAGAGGGAGAATCGGAAATCCATATTATGAGCCAGGTGAAGCAGATGGATGTTATCCTGTATTGCACAGGTGGCATCCATTTTGTTTTTGCCTGCTATTACTATATATACTATATGCGTTTTGTACCTCATTGAACCTCTGGGAAAGACTTTGACATCTAATCATGGGTATGATACACTGAACTTAACTATGGGTATTGTGTCATGGTATGGCAAATATTAATAGTAGAAACTTAATATACGTTATATATTTAGTACAAACACAGCAAAAGGAAGTATCGAATGTACAGCTGATTTTGAGCGTACATGAAACTAACAGAGGTGAAAATATTGGATAAAAAGGAATACCGTGCGAGACTGGATGAGATTAACAATCTGGTAGAGAAGCAGGATTACAGAGAAGCTCTGAATGTTGTAGAGACGATTGAGTGGAGACGGGTAAGAAGTGCAAGAACTCTTTGTATGGTAAGTGAAATCTACGAGGTTAATAAACGGTATGATGACAGTCTCAGACTGCTTCTGCTGGCTTATCAGAGAGCACCGAGCGGAAAGCTGATTTTATATCGTCTGGTAGAGTTGTCTGTAAAGATGACAGATTATGAAAGTGCAGTTAAGTACTATAATCAATTTATGAAACTCTCTCCAAATGATAACAACCGTTATATTTTGAAATATAAGATTTATAAAGGAAGAAAAAATCCGATTGAGGATCAGATTAAAATCTTAGAGAAATATAAAGCAAGTGAGTATACAGAACGCTGGGCTTATGAACTGGCAAGATTGTATGCAAGAGCCGGCATGTACGATAAATGTATCGCAGAATGTGACGAGATGGTTCTCTGGTTCAGCGACGGAAAGTATGTAAAGAAAGCTCTGGAGCTGAAAATGAAGTATACGGAGCTGACAGATGCGGAGAAAGAAAAATATAAGGAACTTTATGGAGAGCCGAAAGCAGTACGTATTGCAAGAACAGCGGCAAGTGTAAGTGCGGCAACTCAGGCGGCAGCAAAAATGCTCAATCAGACTGCGCAGACTATGGTAAAACCAGAGGAAGCAGTAAATTCAGTTAAAGCAGAGGCATTTCAGCTTCCGAAACCGGAGGCGATTAAGAAAGCTGAATCTGGGGCAGGCTCAGAAGCAAAAGCGGAAGAGGAAGTAAAACCGGAACTGGCAGAACAGCCGAAAATAATGAAGATGCCGGAATTTATTAAAACTCCGGAAGTTAAACCAGATTTTGAACCACTTCCGGAAATTCAAATGCCGGAAGAAATCAAAAAAGAAATCGAAGAAGAACTCGAAAAGAAAAAAGAGGTAGAAGCAAAACTGCAGGAAGAAACAGCGAAAATTGCAGAAGAAGAACCTGTTAAAGAATTTGATTTAGAGGCGGCACTTGGAGCTGCGGCAGATGAGATGGTTCAGGAAGAAAAAACTGAAGCAGTAGAAAACGAAGCGGAAGCAAAAACAGAAATGGAAGTGTCAGAAGGCGCAACTATCCAGCTTCCGTTAGAAGAGATAAAAGCAGCACGTCAAAATGCAGTAGAAACCGATGCAACGGTTGATTTATCAAATGTTGTAGAAGAAGCAATGGCGGAAGCGGTTGTGACAGCGGAGGAAGAAACAGCAGAAAAAGCGGTAGAAGCTGAAACTGAGGCATCAGAGGAAGAAGTGGCTGAAGCTGAGACAGAAGAGCCACAGGAAAATGAAGCAGCTGAGTCCGTTGAGACAGAAGAGCAGCAGGAAGAGAAAGTGACGGAATCTGCTGAACCGGAACCGATTGAAGTAGAAGAAGCACGAGAGAGTGAACCGGCACAGTGGATGCTTGAGGAGCCAGTGGAGTCAGAAGAAGAAAATGCAGAGCCGGAAGCAGAAGTAGCTGAAGAAGTAGAACCAGAACCGGAAAAAGTGCTTCGTCATCATTTGACAGAGGAAGAACACAGACGACTCTTTACTTATTTTGCACCAATTCCGGGAATGAAAGAACAGGTAAAAGAAGCTTTGGATATCGCACAGAAATCTGCGTGTGAAAAGACTTCCAAGGCAGGAAATATGATTGTAACTGGACGTTCCGGTTCAGGAAAAACCAGATTTTCAGAAAGCCTGATTAAAGCACTTTGCAAAGAACGCCAGATGGAAGGTGCAAAAGTGGCTTACCTGACCGCAGAGGTGTTAAATAAAAAAGACCCTGCATTTATTGTAGATAAACTTTCAGGAGGATTTCTGGCAATCGGACGTGCATCTGCAATGACTGCCCAAACAGTTGAGAATCTTTCCAAAGCGATGGAATTTAAGACCAATCGTCTGACTGTTATTTTGGAAGATTCAAAAGCCGGAATTTATACATTGAAGCAGGATTATCCGGAATTTATGGAAAAATTTGATTCGAGGATTGTAATTCCGGTTTTTACCAATGACGAGCTGGTGTCATTCGCCAAGACTTATGCCAAGGAAAAAGGCTATAAGGTAGATGATATTGCAGTACTTGCGGTATATTCTTTGATTGGCGATAATCAGTATGAAGATGACCCAGTCTGCGTCGGACAGGTAAGGGAAATGATGGATAGTGCAATTGCAAAAGCTTCCAGACTGGGCAGACGTCCAGGTAAAAAAGTGGCAAAACGTCATCTGGATGTAACCGGACGAATTATGCTGTATGAAAAAGACTTTAACCTGTAAGATATCATAACAGGAACAGTTTGCAGATAAAAATATAGATAAAATTTGCAGATAAAAATAGAGTCTGCAGATAAAAAATATAGATGAAAAAGCAGATAAAAAAGGGAGAAAAAAATATGGCAGTCCCATATCTTGGAAATTCAAAGAATACGATTGAAGTATTGCAGAAATATGATTTTGTTTTTCAGAAGAAATTCGGACAGAACTTTTTAATTGACTCCCATGTACTTGATAAAATTGTAAGCGCAGCAGGAATCACGAAAGATGATTTTGTACTGGAGATTGGTCCCGGAATTGGGACTATGACCCAGTATCTGGCAGCTTCTGCCAGAAAAGTGTTTGCGGTGGAAATCGATAAGGCGTTAATTCCAATTTTGGAAGATACCTTAAAAGAGTTTGATAATGTTCAGGTTATCAATCAGGATATCCTTAAAGTAGATATCAAAAAACTGGCAGAGGAGCACAATGACGGAAAACCGATTAAAGTTGTGGCAAATCTGCCATATTATATTACAACGCCGATTATCATGGGATTATTTGAAAGTCAGGTTCCGATTGATTCAATTACCGTAATGGTACAAAAAGAAGTAGCAGACCGAATGAAAGTTGGTCCGGGCACAAAAGACTACGGTGCGCTGTCACTGGCTGTTCAGTATTACGCAGAGCCGTATATCGTGGCAAATGTACCACCAAACTGTTTTATGCCAAGACCAAAGGTGGGAAGTGCAGTGATTCGCCTGACCAGACATGAAAAACCACCGGTTGAGGTGGCTGACGAGAAATTGATGTTCCGCCTGATTCGTGCTTCTTTTAACCAGAGAAGAAAGACCCTTGCAAATGGATTGAATAATTCACCGGAATTGTCTTATTCCAAAGAAGAAATCCAGCAGACTATTGAAAAATGTGGATTTAAAGCGGGAATTCGAGGAGAAGCACTGACTTTGGAGGATTTTGCAAAACTTGCCAATGCATTTTCTGAAAAGTGAAAAATTCAAGAAATAAAATGAATACAGAAAAAATGAATATAGAAATAAGACGAAAAGCCATCGCCCAGAATATCCGAAACTGGGCGATGGCTTTTTTCTATAAATATTAAAGGAAGGAGAGCCGGTCGTTTGCGACCGACATATGAAAAAGAAAATATAAAAATAATTTTTGTTCTTTATTATTTTTATGATTTTAGTATATTCGATAAATGTGTGCAAATCATGTTGAAGTTGTGAAGAAATCATGAACGAAATTCAAAACTTTTGTGAATGACAGATTTTATCGTATTTTGTTGGAAGAAAAGTTCTCGATTATCAAGTGACGAATATCCAGAAAATGTTCGACACCAATGCGGATTCCACCCATCAGACCGGAAATATCCTCAAGCTTTGATGGAATGATCTGGCATTTACGATTCTGATGATGGCGCAGATAGTCCTGAATCGAAAGGTTAATCTGCGGAATATAATTAGAAAACGAGCTGTTGAGCACGACCAGTTCAATATTAAACGTATTAATAATATTGTTGATTGCAATTGAAATATATTTGGAAAATAATTCCATCATTTCAAGTGCTTCAGGAACCTGGTTCTGATAGTCACGGACAAAAGCATCTATCGTAACCTGTTCCTGATGGGTGAGTCTGGCATATTCTTCTAAAATCGCTTTCTCAGAGGCATATTGTTCCAGACATCCATGATTCCCGCATGGGCAGGGTTTGCCGTCGGGAAATAAAATTGTATGTCCGATTTCTCCGGCATAGCCGTCCTGACCACGATAAAGATGACCGTTAATCATAATTCCCATACCAATTCCATCATGAATATTTAATAATACCATGTTTTGGTCATAATGATGAAATGCCGATTCACCGAGAACAGACAGGTTCGATTCATTTTCAACAAAAACCGGAATGTGAAACTCTGATTCAAGCAGTTTGGCCAGATTAGAATCCGGAAGCGGATAATAAGGAGTAAAAAGAATCTGATTTTGTTGTACAACACCATAGATTCCGATGGTAATTCCTACGATTTTATAGGGACAATTCCCATACTCAGGCAGGATATCACGAATTATCCGGCACAGATTTTTGTATAAATTATCTTCTTTTTGGAACGGATATTCTTTTAAACGGCAGTTTTCTCCTTTTAAATCCGAGGTTAAAGCGATAATCTGAGACGGATGCACGTCAATAGAAAGTACATATCCGCATTTTTTCTGAAATTCGAGTAAAATAGGTTTTCTTCCAAGAGAAGTCTGAGCACTTCCGATTTCTAAAATCAGATGCTGTTCAATCAGCTCCTGAACGATATTGGAAATGGTCGCTTTTGTCAGATGAAGCTGCTGAGAAAGTGCAGCTCTTGAGATTGGTGGATGGTTTACAAGATATTCAAGCACCTGTCTGCGGTTATTGTCGCGTATCATTTCCTGATTTGCAATAGCCATGAAAAAAATCCCTCCTTTAAGTGAAATGTACTCTTGAAAAATCAGCCGTAAAATCAAATACAGAAAGATTCGGAGAGTACATTGCGTGTATTATTTATCATACCACTTTTCTTAAGTGGCGGGCAAGAAAATTTGTATAATGGGTAAACAAAACGTAAAGGGGCAGTTGAACGCAGATAAGCATTCTCACACTTCAAGTGCGCAGAGCGCTAAGCAGTGGGTAAGGAGTTTGCTTTTGGGGTTGATTTTGCAAAACGATTAGGCAGAAAAAAGTTTCGGATAAAATTTCTTAATGAAAACTTTAGATGCATAAAAACAGGGAGTGTGTTATGATGAGGGTGAAACTTTGAAAGGAGATTTTTATTATGAAACTCAACAAAAGAAAATTAGCGTTACTGATGACAGGACTGATGCTGGTCATGTCTCCGGTCAGTGTATGGGCCGATAGAGAAGATGCAAAACTGGAGAAACCTTATGTATCCTTAGGTGCAGACTTAAGTGCAAATGACCGTGCAATCGTATTAAAATTGCTTGGTGTGACAGAAGATGACTTGAAAAATTATACCGTAACAACGATTACCAATGCCGATGAACACAAATATCTGGATTCTTATCTGAGTAAAAGCGTAATCGGAACAAGAGCCCTTTCTTCTGTACTGGTAAAAGGAAAAACTGACGGAAGTGGAATTAAAGTTACAACCTACAACATTACTTACTGTACGACCGGTATGTACCAGAACGCCTTGGTAACAGCAGGAATTGAGGATGCAGAGATTGTGGTAGCTGGTCCTTATAATATTTCCGGTACGGCTGCTCTGGTTGGAGCAATTAAGTCTTATGAGAATATGACAGGCGAAACTGTCAGTCAGGAAAATGTAGACACTGCGACAAACGAACTGGTTGTGACCGGAAAACTTGCAGAAAGTGTAGGTGATTCCGATAAAGCAGAACAGTTAGTCGGAGCAGTAAAAGAACAGGTTGTAGAAGGCAGTGACAATGGAAAAAAACTGACGGAAGAAGAAATCGGAAATGTAGTTGACCAGGCAGCACAAGAGATGGATGTCCAGCTTTCTGATGAGGACCGTCAGGAAATTGTTGCTTTGATGGATAAAATCAAGGGACTGGATATTGATGTGGACAGCTTAAAAGAACAGGCAAAAGATTTATATGATAAAATCGATGATTTAGGATTAAAATTAGACTGGAATCAGGAAAAAGTACAGGGATTCTTCTCTAAAATTATCGAATTTTTCAAAAATTTATTCAGCTAAAAACGAATAGAAACGGTTACATGGACAAGAATAAGGGGAAGCATTGTTAAGATGCCTTCCCCCTGTTCTTTTTAATGGACTCTCAGAGTCTTTACTATACTTGCTTTTTGGGCTGAGTTTCTTCATTTTCTGTTGCACTGTATTTCTGAATTGCCTCATTTAGAGATAGCATACGCTGGTCTAATTGAGCCACAATCGTAGCACATTCCTGTAAGTCTTTACTGATGTAATCCGGTGCATTTCCCTCAAACTTGTAATAAATTTTATGTTCCAGGCTTGCCCAGAAATCCTGTGCAATTGTTCGAATCTGAACTTCTACGGGAACATAGAGAGTCTTATCATAGAGATAGACCGGAACAGAAACCAGTAGATGATAACTTTGATAACCGCTCTCTTTTGGCTGTTTCATATAGTCTTTTATGTTCTCAATGCGCAAATCATTTTGTTTGCGAATAAAATCAGCAATCAGATAAATATCAGAGGTGAAAGAACAGATAATGCGGATTCCGGCAATATCGTTTACATATCGAATCATGTTTGGAATATTTGATTCGTAACCATCTTTTTTTAATTTTTTTACAATGCTTTCCGGAGTTTTGATTCTCGATTTTACGTGTTCAATCGGATTATAATGCTGAATATACTGAAATTCGTCGTTTAAGATATCAATTTTAGTTGCCACCTGTTTTAATGCGGCATGATAAAGAAACATCATAGTTTCCCAGTCATTGACATCTCCATATTCTCTTTCAAAAATTGAATTATTTATAGTATCACTTCCTTTTTTGTCGCTTCTGTATAGTATAGCATAAAAGATAAAAGATGAATAGAAAGAAAATAAAAAAGAGATTTTCCGAAAAAGGTTGACAGAAGAGAGGGGACGTTGTTTAATAAAATTATTATATTAAACGTTTAAGTAAAAAAGAAGGTGAAAAAAGGAAAATGGCGACGATTAAAGAAATCGCAAAGGCATGTCATGTATCAGTGGCTACCGTTTCCAACATATTGAACAAAAAGCCAGGTGCAAGTGAAACGACAAGGGAACTTGTACTCAAAACAGCTAAGGAAATGGACTATATGCCAAATTATGTGGCGAAAAATCTTAAAACAAAGAATACAAGAAGCATAGGTGTTATAGCGGAGGACATGACTATTTTCAGTATTCCGGATATTATTGACGGGATTACGGAATACTGTGAGGAAGTTGATTATCAGATTTTACTTACGAATTTACGGCTGTATAAGAAGTATCAGGATGTGTATTATGGCAGGGAAGATTATTTTGAAAGGGTAAAACAGGAAATAAAAAAGCTTATGGCAAAGCAGGTTGAGGGGATTATTTATGTGACAGCTCATGAGAGGGTGATGCATTGTATTCCGGATGACCTGCCGATACCGGCAGTCATGGCTTATGGATATACGGAAAGCAAAAAAGTGCCGTCGATTGTTGTGGATGATGAACATGGAGCGTATGAAGTTGTCTGTCATCTGATTCGGCATGGACACAGAAGAATCGGTGTAGTTATGGGAAAAAAGGATAGTCTTCATGCACAGGCACGTCTTGTCGGATACCAGAAAGCACTGCGAGACAACGGGATTGTGTATGATCCGGAACTTGTTGCACAGGGAGACTGGACAAGAGAAAGTGGATATAGAATGGCAGATGAACTGCTTGCACATGATGTGACAGCAGTCTTTTGTATGAATGATCTTATGGCAGGCGGACTTTATGACCGACTGGATGAACTTGGGAAAAAAATACCGGAGGAACTTTCTGTTGTAGGATACGATGACAGAGAGTTATCAAGTTATTATAAGCCACCGCTCACGACAATCCGACTGCCGCTGCATGATATTGGATATCGTGCAGCAGAAGTGATGATTGCTTTGCTGGAAAAACGGATTGTACCGCAGGAAGAAGAAGTGATTTATCAGATGCCTTGTGAGATGTTAATTCGTAAGTCTGTGCAGGACTACAAATTATAGTGGTACAAGTTGTGAGAATAGGATACAAGCAATGAAAAAAACAGCTTTTTGAGACTTTTTTTAAAAGGTTTTGGAAAGCTGTTTTTCGTTAAAATATACAAAGAAAACAGGATTTGAAATTGATAAATATTAGGATTGAGAGGGGAAATGTTGTGCAGTTTGTACATACTTAAACGATTTAAAAAAATTAAAACATGTAGAAAAGATGGAAAACAAAGAAAAAATGAGATAATAAGAAAAAAAAAGAGATTATAGAGATATTAATCGTTAAAAAATAAAATTTATAAGCTTTTTATTGTGTAAATAATGTGGTATAAATAAGAAAAACAAACAAGAGCGTTGTACAAAATCAATAATGACAGACAAGATTCGGGCAGATTAGACAAAAAAAGGTCGGAAATAGGAATCAAGTTCAAAAGAGCGGAACATTTAAATGTTAAACGTTTAATTGAAAAATGTCAGTATTTGTCAACCAGGTATCATGCAGAAGCAGGAGGCTTCTGAGTTGATAAAATTATTAAAGGAGGACACTATAATATGAAAAAGAAAGTGTTAGCAGCATTATTATGTGCAGCAATGGTAGGAACTACATTGGCAGGTTGTGGTTCATCAGGCAGTGATTCCGGAAGTGATGATTCCGCAAAACAAACAGGTAAAAAAGAAATGGATGTAGAGGGAGATGACGTTACCACTCTTAATGTATGGACATTCATTGAAAACCATCAGGATTTCTACACAGATATGGCTGAAAAGTGGAACGAAGAGAATCCTGACAGAAAAGTAAAACTGGTATTATCCAACATGGCTTATGATGATATGCACAACAAACTGTCTCTGGCTCTGGAATCCGGAGAAGGTGCACCGGATGTTGTTGATATCGAGTTAGGAAAATTCCCGGCATTTATGACAGGAAACATCGGACTGAAAGACTTAACAGATGCAATTGCACCATACAAAGATAATGTAGTACAGTCCAGACTTGACTTATATTCTAAAGACGGTAAATGCTATGGACTTCCAACACATGTTGGTACCACTGTTGCATTCTATAATACAGAAGCTTTAGAAGCAGCAGGAATTGATTACACAACAATCAAAACATGGGATGACTTTAAAGAAGCCGGTATCAAATATCACGATGCAACCGGAAAAACATTTGCAGCAGCTGAAACAACTGCACAGTGGACACTGAACCTGATGTTAGCTCAGAAAGGTGGAAGCTACTTAAAAGAAGATGGTTCTCTTGATGTAAACAACGACAAGATGGTTGAAGTATTACAGTGCATGAAAGATATGCAGGATGCAGGTGCACTTGCTACAATCGCTGGTGGACAGCCTGATAATGAAGAAGCTTATCCTCTGTTTAATGATGGAGAGGTTGCAGCAGCAATCATGCCATTCTGGCAGACAAGCCGTTACTTAAGTTACATGACAGACCTTTCCGGTAAAGTTGCAATCGCAGCTCCTCCAGTATTCGGTGACAATGATGCCGTTAAGACAATCGGTGGTGGCGGTACCGGTACTGCAGTTGTAGCATCCGGTGAAAATGCAGACCTTGCAGCAGACGTATTTGCATTCATCAAACTTTCTGATGAAGCCAACGTAGAAGTATGGAACGTATTAGGATTTGACCCTGTAAATACAGAAGTTTGGACACAGACAGATATTACAGAAAATCCAGACAACCAGTATGTAAAATACTTCAATACAAAACCATTTGATACACTGTTAGAAGTACAGGATGGCATTGGCTTATTAGACTGTTATACAGATGAAAAAATGCCTTCTATTAACAATGTATTTACGACTCAGACTTTAAATGATATCTTTGAATCTGGCGTAGATGTAAAAGAAGCACTTGATGAAGCACAGGATACTCTGGAAAACGAATTCGCAGAATAATCATTTGTAAGTGATAAGAAATGTAATATAAGAAGAGCGGGATGTGGGGAAATCCCATGTCCCGCTCTTATTAGAGAGAGGAGTATATATCATGAACAAGGTAAAAAAATTCTTTTACTCACAGAAAGCCGCTCCTTATGTATTTATTCTTCCATTTGTATTGACAATTCTTTTATTCTGGATTGTACCGATTGCAAATGGTGTACTTCTTAGTTTTCAGGATGTACTCAAAGATAAATGGGTAGGCTTTAATAACTATTCGAGATTGATTTCAGATAAGATGTTCTACAAAGCAATTTACAACAGCGTAAAATACATGATTGGAACTTTGATTTTACTGATTCCATTTCCAATGTTATTTGCAAGTCTGTTAAACAGTAAGCTGATGAAAGGTGCAAATTTCTTCAAATCTGTTTACTTCCTTCCGGCTTTAACATCTGTTGTAGTTGCAGGTACTATTTTCCGTCTGATGTTTGGTGAAATGGACACCGCACTGGCAAACCAGATTATCGGTCTCTTTGGACATTCACCAATCAAATGGTTAAAAGGTGAGTGGACCAGTTACTTTGCACTCCTCTTGGTTGCATGTTGGAGATGGACGGGTGTAAATATTCTTTACTTCCTTGCAGGTCTCCAGAATATTTCAACTGATATTTATGAAGCGGCATCTATCGATGGTGCAACAAAGTGGCAGCAGTTTATTAAAATTTCATTCCCATTATTAAAACCAACAACCGTTTATGTGTTAACAATCAGTATCTATGCAGGTCTGTCTATGTTCCTTGAGTCCTTCATGTTATGGAAAGGAAATAACTCACCAAGAAACATCGGTCTTACTATTGTAGGATATCTGTACAGACAGGGTATTGAAAAGAGAGCAATGGGATATGCGTGTGCAGTTGGTCTTGTACTGTTAATCATCGTTATGATTATCAATATGATTCAGCTTGTTGCAACAGGAACATTCAAGAAGGAGGAGAGATAATATGGCAGCAGAAGCAATTGGAAAAAGCCAGAAAACAAAAAACAGAGTGGCAACCGTGCTTATGGTAATTTTCTTTACGATTCTTGCCATCTTGATTATCCTGCCGATTTATGCCATTATTCTGGCAAGTTTTAAACCGGGTAATCATCTTCTTCAGTATGGTTTGAACCTTGATTTAGACAGTGCAAGCATGACACTTTCAAACTACGTGTTACTGTTTACCGGTCAACATGACTACTGGATTTGGTTTAGAAACAGTTTATTCTTAACTGTTGTTACTGTAGTATTAACCTTACTGGTAAGTGCTTTCGTAGCTTATGGTTTTGCAGCTTATGATTTCAAAGGGAAGAATTTCTTCTTTGTATTAGTATTGATTATTCTTTCTATTCCTTTTGAAGTTATCATGCTTCCTTTATACAAACAGATGTCAACATGGGGACTGATGGACAGCTATGTAGCAGTTGTACTGCCATTCCTTGCACATGCGTCAACGATTTTCTTCTTCAGACAGTACCTGCTTGGTACACCAAAATCTCTGATTGAAGCAGGTCGTATTGATGGAGCAACCGAATATGGAATTTTCTTCCGTCTGATTGTACCGATTTTGAAACCGGCATTTTCCGCTATGGCAATTTTAAATGGTATGAATGCATGGAACAACTACATGTGGCCATTACTGGTTATACGTTCTTCCAGCAAATATACGTTAACAATCGGTTTGAATACACTGATTAACCCTTATGGAGATAACTACAGCCTGTTAGTAGTAGGTTCTGTATTCTCCATTATCCCAATCTTTATTCTGTTCTTATGCTTCCAGAGATACTTCATCGAAGGTATGACTGCCGGAGCTGTAAAAGAATAAATACTTAAAATACTTACATAATTATGATTTTGAATTCTCAGGAGGATTAAAAAATGAGCAGAAGAGCGAAAATGGTTCTGGATAAAGAGTTCCAGATTGCACCGATTGATAAGAGAATTTATGGTTCTTTTATTGAGCATTTAGGAAGAGCTGTATATGAGGGAATCTATCAGCCAGGTCATCCGGCAGCAGATGAAAATGGATTTCGTAAAGATGTTATCGAGTTGGTAAAAGAACTGGATGTTCCGATTATTCGTTACCCGGGCGGAAATTTTGTATCTAATTTTTACTGGGAAGATTCTGTAGGTCCCGTTGAGGAAAGACCACATAGACTGGAACTTGCATGGAGAAGTCTTGAGAAAAATGAAATTGGTCTGAATGAATTTTCAAAATGGGCAGAAAAAGTAAATTCTGATGTTATGATGGCAGTCAATCTTGGTACAAGAGGAATTTCAGATGCCTGCAATCTTCTGGAATACTGCAATCATCCATCCGGAACAAAATATAGTGACATGCGAATTAAGCACGGAGTAAAAGACCCACACAACATTAAAGTATGGTGCCTTGGAAATGAAATGGATGGTCCATGGCAGATTGGACATAAAACAATGGAAGAATATGGACGTCTTGCAGCAGAAACCGCAAAAGCAATGCGCCTGATTGACCCGAGTATTGAACTGGTATCCTGCGGAAGTTCTTTCCGTGACATGCCGACTTTCCCAGACTGGGAAGCAACGACTCTGTCCCATACTTATGAGTATGTAGATTATGTTTCCATGCATCAGTACTATGGAAACAGAGACGATGACAGCAATGATTATCTGGCACAGTCTGATGATATGGATGATTTCATTCGTACGGTTATCTCAACCTGTGACTATGTAAAAGCGAAAAAACGTAGTAAAAAAGTGATGAACTTAAGCTTTGATGAATGGAATGTATGGTTCCACTCAAATGCAGCCGATGATGATATCACAGAAAATCATCCATGGCAGGTAGCACCGCCAATGCTCGAAGATATCTATAACTTTGAAGATGCACTGTTAGTTGGCTTAATGCTGATTACACTTATCAAACATGCAGACCGTGTTAAAATGGCATGTCTGGCACAGTTAGTAAATGTAATTGCTCCGATTATGACAGATGCAGCAGGTGGCGCATGGAAACAGACTATTTTCTATCCATTTATGCATGCTTCCAAATACGGACGTGGCGTTGCACTGCTTCCGGTTATGAACAGTACAAAACATGCAACTGCAAAACATGATGAAATTACAGACGTTGAATCTGTTGCAGTTTACAACGAAGAAAAAGACGAAGTAACAATCTTTGCAGTAAACCGTAACTTAGAAGAAGACGTAGAACTTACAACAGATGTAAGAAGCTTTGAAGGCTACCGCATATTAGAACACATCGTTATGGAAAACGAAGACCTGAAAGCAGGCAACAGCCTGGCCGGAGAAAAAGTTTATCCTGTAAATGGCGATGAGAGAAGCAAACTTGACGGTGGAGTGCTGACAAGCGTAATCAAAAAAGCATCCTGGAATGTGATTCGTCTGGGTAAATAAAAAATAAAAGAAGTAAATGAAGAACGAATTGTCGTATTAATGTTTGAGAAAAATGTTAATGCGACGATTCGTTTTTGATTTAAATGAAAAAAATTATGAAACAAATAACTGTGATATACCTACAGAGGCGAGATGAATTGTTCAATAATTGGGATTGTGATATAATGAAATTGATAAATTAGTGGGAGTTTGTAGTCAGATACTTTTGGAACTGTGAATGAGGCAAAGTATTAGAAAATTGAAGATTGTGGAGGGTTTATTATGAGTGAGAGAGCAGAAATTACTTTTATGCAGACAAGATTAATCCGACTTGCTTCAGAAGAATGGCATTTACCGATTGAACAGATTATTTACTTGTTCAAAAAAGTAGATGTTCTTGGATATATAGAAAAAGGTTATGGGATTTTCCATTGCGAAGGTGATGAGGCTGTACTGGAAGATATTACGGAGCTTCTTCAAGGAAAGGGGATAGAGGTTAATGCTTGAAGTAAAAGATGGACTTATTCTCTATCATGGAAGTTATTGTGAAGTAAAAGAACCAGACCTTGCCAAATGTGCGAAAAGAAAAGATTTTGGCCGGGGATTTTATTTAACTACATCCAAGGAACAAGCAGAAAATTTTTTAAGGACTTCAATAATTAAGGCAATAGCAATTGGAAAAATTGAAAAGGGACAGAATTATGGCTATATTTCGACTTTTGAAGTAAAACTTTCGGGAAAACTTGAGACACATATTTTTAAAAATGCGGATGTTGACTGGTTACACTGCGTTGCAGCTCATAGAAAGAAAAAAATGTTCATCGAAGTTGAACAGGAAATGACAAAATATGATATTATTGCAGGAAAGATTGCGGATGATGCAACAAATGCCACCCTCACGGCATACCTTGCTGGTGCTTTTGGAACGGCAGGTGATAAGGAATCAGATGATTTCTGTATTAAACGGTTGTTGCCGAATAAATTAAAAAATCAATATTGTTTTAAAACAAAAGCAGCTATTGAGTGTTTGAAATTTGTGGAGAGTGAAAAGATATGTCTGAAGTAACAATATCAAAAGAAAGGATAAACTATACAATAGACCTTCTTATTACTATGGTAACGGAAGAAATTGCAGAAGAGACGGGCAGGGATAGAAAAGAAGTGCTGATGGATTTTCTATGTTCTAAGACAGGAAAGGCATTATACGACGAGAAAACAAAGCTTTGGTGCAATGGACCGTCGTATATAGCTGAAGTGTATATGGAGGAATTAAAGCAAAGAGAGATTGATAAATGAGAAGATAAAAAATGAATTGTCGTATTAATGTTTGAGAAAAATGTTAATGCGATGATTCGTTTTTTGTTTTAAATGAAATAAATAATTGTTGTATGAATTAAGGAGAGAGACAAATTGTTCTATCATTGGGATTATAACATGTAACGGGAAGAAAGATGGTTATTATTTGCCATCTTTTTTCTCGTTCTGATAAAATTTAGGAGGGGTGACTCGAAATGGATCACACCCTCCTCTTAGTTGGAACTATCTATTTTCCGACAGACAATCATGAGAAAATCTCACCACAATAAATGAAAACTGGATACTAGCTATACGTTATGTAGTGGTATACTTAAGGTGCCGAATAAGATCGGAAGGGGATTGGTGCTTACAAGCCCGTCCGACAGACTGATTTTCAGCTCCTTAGGTGTACCACTTTTTGTTTCCATCGGGTTTTGATGAGGACGCAGGACAGCCAACAATTAAGCAAGGAGCTGCATCGGCTTATGCGAAGGAGGTTTGCTTTATGGAAGTATTGTATAAGCGGTGTTGTGGGATTGACATTCATAAAAATATGATGGTAGCCTGTATTTTTACGAGTGTCAGAAAAAAAGAAATCCGTCAGTTTTCAACAATGACGGAAGATATTCTCCAATTAGTTTCGTGGCTGAAAGAAACAGATTGTGAGATGGCTGCCATGGAAAGTACGGGCTCTTATTGGAAACCTGTATATAACATATTCGAAGAAGAACAGATACCGATCATGGTTGTGAATGCGCAGCATATCAAAGGAGTTCCCGGACGTAAGACGGATGTAAAAGATGCAGAGTGGATTGCCGATCTGGTACGCCATGGATTAGTAAAGGCAAGTTACATACCAAATAGGGATTAAAGAGAACTGCGAGAAATAACCCGTTACCGCCAGGAGGTAATTGAAGAACGTGCTCGTGAATTAAATCGAATCCAAGCTGTGTTAGAAGGCTGCAATATTAAACTGAGCAGTGTAATTACCGATATCAGCGGAAAAAGCGGTATGGCAATTTTAAAGGCAATTGTATCTGGAGAAACAGATCCGGTTGTTTTAAGTGAACTTGCCGAAGGAAGAGCCAGAGATAAAATTCCAGAAATGCAGAAATCCCTACAAGGACGGATATCAGAACATCAACAAAAAATGTTGAAACATCAACTGGGGCATATTGAAAGCCTGACCGCTTTAATTGTGGATTTAGATGCAGATATTAAAAAAAACAGAATCCATAAACTGGGCAATCGAAGCTTTGGATGATATGCCTGGGATTGGAAGAAAAAGTGCAGAACGAATTTTAGCGGAAACTGGTGTGGAAATGGAGCACTTTCAAAATGAATCCCGTTTCAGCTCATGGGCGGGACTTGTGCCTGAGTGTAAGGAAAGCGCCGGAAAAAAGATGAGTACACGAATACGGAAAGGAAATAAATATTTGAAAGCAACGCTGGTGGAATGTGCTCGTGCTGGAATACGAAACAAGCAAAGTTATCTCTACTCCCGTTATCAAAGAATTGCCGCGCGCAGAGGTGGGAAAAGGGCTTTGATTGCAGTAGCCCATACCATGTTAATCGCGATCTATCATATACTAAAAGAGAAAGTTCCTTATCATGACCTTGGAGCGGATTACTACTCCGTTATCAATCAAGAAAAGATAATCAATAGGAATATTCGTACATTAGAAAAGTTAGGGGTAAATGTAATGATTCAGCCGAAATGAATCTCTTTAACTGTATAATTAAGAGAAGGAAATAAGCCCGCCAAAAGGCGAGCTTATTTAGAATGCTTGTTTATAGATTATCGCTGAACTACGTTTTCAGGACAGCCACTTTTTTGTGAATTGTAGAAATTAGAAAAGATTAATGAGGACATTTTGTATATGTATAAGTTGAAATCAAATTTCCTAATACTAAATTCTGGCAGGAAGAACATCTTTGCGCTTGATATTTTAGAACCTTGCAACTGCCGTTGGTCTTTTTATCATGTCTGGTATAAGTTCCACTTACATAGGTATGCTTACATAATTTTTTTTCTGATATGGCTACATCTGGTATGGCCACATTATAAGAAGTTCCATTTTCATCTGTGAAATAAGAATTAGAAAAAAGAAAAGTATCCTCCTCTTTATCAACAACTGAGAAGAAGCCTTCCGTTCCAGATATATTTTTATCTTTATTAAGAACTTCTTCTAAGGAGTGAATATTATCTATTTCTACAGCGGGTGTATTATAAGCAAGAATGGTAAGGGAAGAAGAAATACTTAAGAATATAATTCCGAATCCAGTTACAATAGAAGTAAAAATAGGGTGCTTATGTACAGTATGTTTTTTCAAATGAGTAATCCTCTCTTTCAGTGTATTTTTTCGATGAAACGTAAATCCACTTGAAGAAACAAGTGAAAGATGCGGTGGTGTAGATGAATATTTTAAAAGGACCTTGCCATAGTTTCTTTTTTGTTCGAGTGTACAATTCATTAACGCTAAATCATCAGCGGCTAATTCTGAAGTATTTTGATAAAATTGAATTAAAAGATAAATACATGGGTTATACCAAAACAAAACAGATAAAAGCATAAGAGTTAGCTTAAATAAATTATCATGGTGTTTTAGATGTGCAAGTTCATGTTTAATAATCAAATGGTTTGTATCATCAGACAAATTAAAAGATAAAGGTAAAAATAGTTTCGTGTTCAAAAATCCTGTCACAAAAGGAATTGAAATGTGGTCGGATAATGAGAGAATTGGAGATTTAGATAATCTCAAATCCCTCGATAAGTTTGTAATGATAGCTTGGTTTGGCTGAATGAATTCTTTAAAATTAAAATCGGAAGCAATAGTTGAGCAGAAACTTTTAGTTTGAAGATATAATCGGCGTATGTAAATAGCTCTAAACAGCATAATGCTAATGCATAAAAACAGTCCGATTAAAATTCCAATACTGATATTCGGTGGACGAAGAACCAGATGATTTTGAACAATTCTGATTGAATCATCAACAGGTATTTTATCTGTTGGTTTTGGATGCATCATAAATGGAGAAAACAATCGTTTGTAATAATTTGTAAGTAAAGGAACAGGAAGTAAAAATAAGAAGATATTTACTTTACAAAATAAAAGTTTATGCTTGGGCGCAAGCTGTTTGTTAAATAAATGCGTTGCGCCAATAGATAAAAATAAAAAGACACTTCCGATAAGATTCATATAAAAAAGTAAGCGAATGGAAGAAGCAATTATTAAATTTATCATAAAAAAATCACATCCTAATCTTTATTGAGAAAATCTCTTAGTTCATCCAGATCTTCTTGTGTACAATCTTTTTTGTTGCCTGTAAGGGCGGAAAGAAACAAGTTCAAAGAACCATTAAATGCATTGTTTAAAAAAGATTTTGCATATCTTTGAGTGAGCTGCTCACGTGTCAATTTTGGAAAATAAGCTTTTTTACGTCCTTCATTTTTACAGTCTAATGCACCCTTTTCAATTAGACGTGAAAGATGAGTGTGTAAGGTTTGCTTTTTCCAGTCTTTTCCATTGTTATTAAAGAAATCCAAAATTTGATTGAAATAAATGGGGCATTGAGAAGACCATATCATTTCCATGATTTCCAATTCTGTGTCAGATAAACCGTATCGATTTGGCATAAAAACCTCCTTATGAATGTAGTACTATTTTAAAATAGTACTATAAAAATGTGGGGAGGTCAAGAAGAAATAATAAACAAATAATTAATAAATAATTAATAAATAATTAATAAAAGTATTGACGAATACTATATTTATATAGTACAATTGTATTATAAAGATATAGGACGTAGCTCGAGCAATGGTGAAAATGTAAAGTAGAGTATTATCAAAGTAAAAAGGAATGTGTAGTATAAAAATCTAATATTTACTAGTAAGTTTTAGCTAATAGAAGACTTTGTCTTTGTAACAGTTTATTGGCATAATAATATTATAAATTTTCAGAATATTATTAGAGTTGCTGGCTTTTTTAAAAAAAATGAAGGCTTAAGAGACAACGGCAAACTCAGGAAAGTAATAGTTCGTGATTGAAAAAATGAAAGGAATGAAAAAATGAAGAAGATAATAAATAAAGTTATTGTGTTCACATTGATTTTTAATATCAGTATTATTATTAATGCTATATCTATTCGAGCAGCAGGTGATGATGATAAAAAAGTATATACGGAATTAGATGAAAATGTGAGGAACATACAAGATAGTAAAGATGCCTGTATTGGTGTGGAGGGCGAAACAGAGCCAAATGAAATGATTGAGTATAGTAGAGCAACTACAAAACCAGGTAAATGGATTAAGGCATCTGATGGACGTTGGTGGTATAAGCATAACGATGGAACTTATACTAAAAATGGATGGGAATATATAGATGGAAAATGGTACTATTTTGATAGTAACGGTTGGATGAAGACAGGATGGATTAAAGTAAATAATAAGTGGTATTATTTAAATAGTAGTGGAGCAATGGTTGTAGGATGGCAAAAGATAGGAAGTACATGGTATTATTTTAATTCCTCGGGAGTTATGCAAACTGGGTGGAAAAAAATAAATAATAGATGGTATTTTTTAGAATCTAATGGAGCAATGAGAACAGCAGCTTTAACACAGGGCGGTTCAAACTATACATTTCAGAGTTCGGGAGCATTAAATACAACTAGGCTGGGAGTTCAAAGGCAAAGGCAGGAACGAACTAATTGGTGCTGGGCAGCTTCTTGTGTTATGGTCGGAAGATATGATTTGCCGGCATCATTACAAACAATAACACAAACATCAGTTGTTTTACATGTAAAAGGAGAAATTATTAATCTTGCAGGAAATGGCTCAGAAGAAGTGAGAGGAATAAATCATGCTTCTCAAAGTTTAAAGCATGCAACATCTTTAGAAAGAACTCTCTCTTTTACTGAGGTACTTAATACTATTGATAATAGACATCCGTTTATTGTAAGAATGAGATGGGATGGTGGCGGTGGTCATGCAGTTGTATGTGCTGGTTATAGATATTCTGATTCTTCATTATACCTTATAGATCCGTGGGAAAATACAGCGTCGAGGTATTATTCACGTAATAGTCTGGTAAGAGGTACTTCTATTGCTACTGGTACAGGTCAATATAGATTTTCGGTAATATATTAAAAGGATGATAAGAAAGAAGGGCGTAGTTATGAAAAAATTTTTGATAATAGCAGTATTTACTTTCTCAATTATATTTTTAAATTCCTCTAATACATACGCTTACTCAATCGAAACACTAGACAGTAATCCAGATTTACACGAAATTTCCCAAATGGAAGACGAGATTTACCGTTGGGCGCAAGGCGCAGTAGAAGATGAAAATACGAATTTACAAATCGATTATTCTCGAGCAGTGAAAATATATATAGATACAAATATTTTTGAACAAGAAGAACTGACGGCTGAAAATTTACAAGATACTTTAGATAATGCGGTTTATATTTGGGAAGTTCCTGTAAAAGTTTCAGAAGACAGATATGTGATTGTAACTGTAAGCAGGGCACTGCCAATTGATGAAGAATTGCAGCAGGAGCTTCTTGAAGATGGCACTTATACACAGGAAGAACTGGAAATGGAACTTGAAAAAGTAGGTAGTTGGACAATTCCAACAGCCGGATATGATGAAACAAAATCAGACTATATTGGAAAGTTAGATTCTGTTTTGGGAGAAACTCTTAATAAAGAGGATTTAGATATGATATACCTTCTTGGTGGAACTCCGAAGATGAGACAGCCTTTTGGTGTTGTTTGTAGAGAAGGCAAATATCAGATTGTTACATTAGATGTGGTAACCGGAGAAAATGATATAAGTGCTTTTAGTTCAGAAGAAAGTCAGGAACTGAATGAGAATAGTATTTATAGTTTTGAACAGGTGAAAGAAGTAATAGAGTCAATGCCAGAAGTGGATGACGAATCAGATACAGGGCTAGCTCCAACATTAAAAAAAGAAAATATTAAAAAAGAAAGGATATATGGTGTTGTAGTTTTACTGATAACAGTTTTGCTGGTTGGCGTAGCTGTGGGTAAAAAATTGAAACGGAAAAAATAAACTTAGAGAAAGAAGGGGAAATCGGCTAATGCCGATTTCTACCTTGTTTAAAGAGAAATAAAGATACCCTGCGGAAATGCGTGATTCTTGGCACTGGCATATTCCGTAGGGTATCTCTAGTTTTAAGAAGGATTCTTATTTTTGGGCGCACAAAATCAAGGGGGTATGTAAAATCAATCCGGCTTTTATTTAAGCTACAGTTTCTTCTTTTTTACCCTCAAATTTCTGTATTTTATTGCATAGAAAACGATGATATTTATTGATATTTCTACCGATTGCATACAACAGGAATTCTTTGTATACTTTATCGGCTGTACGATGATTAAACCGTCGAAAGTCATCATTTTCTTTGATATCTCCAAAATGACCTTCTGTTTGAATGGAACGAATCTAGCGGTTCAGGATTCCTTTTTCACTCTGAATATTAGCGTGGGAGCTTTCTTTTAATGCTTCCCAGCGCTCATTAATCTTCATGACTTTGTTTTTGTCTGCATCCTTTTCTGGATGATATCGATAAAGGCATCGGGCTTTGTGTTCACAGCCACTGCAGTCCGCACATCCATACACTTCCAGAGTTTGTGTATAACCATCCATTTCTTTTTCTTCTGTACGGATATGCCGCAACTCCCGTCCATCATGGCAAATGTAAAAATGCTCGTCTTCGAATATCTGAGTTGTCATGTTATAATATTTCCCGATATCTTCTTTGTAAGCACGCGTCTTTCTTTGCTCATGATCTTGCAGCTTGATATAGCTCTCTATGTTATGTTCTTTTAAAAACAGCAGATTTTTCTCGCTGCAATATCCACTGTCTGCTGTGGTTTCTTTCAACACTTCTCCAAAAGCATGGATATGCTTTTGAACAACTGGAATCAAGGTATTGTAATCCGTTCGGTCATTACTTACATATGCATGAACAATAAAGTAATTCTCTACTGCAATCTGAACATTGTAAGCTGCTTTCAGTTGTCCATTCTTCATGTGGTCTTCTTTCATTCTCATAAAAGTGGCTTCCAGGTCTGTCTTGGAATAACTGTTCCGCTCTTTTCCCATGACTTCAAAGCACTCTTTATATTCCATAAGTTTGTTGCCGCAGGCATCCAATTCTTCATAAAGTTTCTGTAGTTCTGATTTTTTCTTTCCTTTTCCAGAAACGAATGGAATCCCTTCGTTTTCTGCTATTCTCATCAGATTTTTCTGCACCTTTAATAAATCCAGTGGAGAACAATTGTCTATCTCAATGATGGTATTGTTTGACAGTTTTTTGTGCTTTGTGAGCTTCCGCTTCCGGTTCTTTTCAATCACCGCACGTACTTTATCCATACCTTCGATGAAAAACATCCTTGCATTTCCCAAGCCGTATTTTTCGCCATACCCATTCTCTTCTAACAATTCGTTGTATTTCTGGTAAAGAGACTCTATGTTGTCAAGAAGTCCCACGAGATGATAGTTTAAAGTTCCACGCCAGACAAAAGTATAACGGTTTGCATTGGCTTCTATCTTTGTTCCATCAATAAAAAGTGATTCTAATGTAATCAGACCTTCCTTCTTTAAAAGTCGTAACAACTGATAATTCAGGTCATCTAATATTTCCGGTGTCAGTTTTTTGTTTATAAAATCATAAAAGGCATCTCTTTTTGGCTGTGTTCCTTGAGAAAGCCAGATAAATGCCAAATCTCTTTTGCATAGCTCTACAATGCGGTCTATCTCACGAACTCCACGCATGTTTGCGTAGGTAAGAACTCCATACTTCATGATTGGGTTAAACCCGTGTTTCCCCTTGCCTGAATACTGTGCGAATAAAGCTGTAAAATCCATTTCCTCCATTACTTTTTTAAGGGTAAAGACTGGATCGTCATCCGGTAAACTCAATTCGTAGAAGTTGAAGTTAATTTTCTGTTGCCCGAATTCAAAAAATTCATTATAATAATTATTGTTAGTCATAGTTACATTATAACATGTAACGGAGAGAAAGATGGTTGTTGTTAGCCATCTTTTTTTCTTTTTATAGATAAAATTTAAAGGAGGCAGATGAACCGTTTCGATTCATCTGCCTCCTCTATTAGAACTGTCATTAACCGACAGCCCCTTTCTTTTTCTAAGTTAGTCAAGCGGATATTCGTATTCTGACTCGCTACTTCCTTGATTTGGTTAAATTATTACATAGGAAGAGCCATATCCCCATCTTTAATCCAGCCTAAATTTCTCATCATATTTGAGAAGAAATAGGTCAGTGCAGCCGGAAGAGCAAAGTGCATAATTAAAATTTTAAATAATACCACTACGCTTGAAACTCCCGGAACAGCCATGGTCTGCCAGGTCATAATCTGTCCGACAAGTCCTGCTGTTCCCATTCCGGAACCGGTTGCATTGTTTGCCATTTTAAAGAGGAGTGTAGAAACCGGTCCTAAGATGGCACTCGATAAAATGACAGGAAGCCAGATGAGTGGTTTCCTCATAATATTAGGAACTTGAATCATGGAAGTTCCAAGCCCCTGTGCGATCAGACCAGGAGCTCCATTTTCTTTATAACTTGCAATTCCAAAACCGACCATGTTACAACAGCATCCGACGGTTGCTGCACCGGCGGCAAGCCCGGATAGATTTAGAATAATTCCAAGGGCTGCGGAACTAATCGGAAGAGTTAAAATCATACCCATTAAAACAGAGACGATAACGCCCATTAAGAGAGGCTGTTGTTCGGTTCCCCAGTTGATTAACTCTCCTAATTCGGTCATTAACTTGCTGATTGGAGGACCAAAGAAAAGACCGATAGCCGAACCGGTTAAAATTCCGGTTAAAGGGGTAATAATAATGTCAAGTTGGGTTTTGCCGGAGACAACATGAGCAACTTCAATTGCAATATAAGCAGCAAGAAAAGCGCCAAGCGGTTCTCCGGGACCGGAAAGTAACAGTGCACCATCCTCCGTGAAAATCGTTCCGGCAAGGATTTTGCTTGAATAACCGCCAACCATACCGGCAGTTGCAGAAGAGAGTACAACCAGAGGACTTTCGCCAAATTTGCAGGCAACACCGATGCCGATACCGGCGCTGGTCATACCGGCAGCTATTTTACCAAACTGATAGAGGTAAGTGCCAATTTCACCACTGATTAAAGTACCAATCTGTTGAAGAATTGTTCCGATAATAAGAGTGGCGAACAGACCGTAAGACATACCGGTGAGTCCATCGATAAAAAATCGGTTTAATATTTTTTTTACCATGATATCTCCTGTATTCTATTTTACTTAATCTAATTTAATATTTTTAAAAAGAGAGCCGAGTGTTGTAGTAGCTTCTTCTGCTTCTGGAAGTTCATAGTCGATGACTTCTTCCTCTTCTTCTTCCGGAGCTTCCATTAAAGCTTTCATGCTGAGACTCAGTTTTCCATCTTCATTTTTGATAACTTTTACGGTTACGTTATCGCCAACAGAGAGGACTGCTTTTGGAGATTTGATTCGTTTCTGGCTGATCTGTGAGATATGAACCAGACCGGAAATGCCATCTCCGAGGTCGATAAATGCGCCGTAAGTCTGAAGACTTTCTACGGTACCTTCTAATACGCTTCCAACTGTAATCTGCTGTGTTTTGGCAAGTTTTTCGGCGTCAGCCTGCTCTTTTAACAGTTCTCTTGCGGAAAGGACAAGACGGTTTTCTGCTTCATCCACTTCAAATACACGTACCATCAAAGTTTTCTTTAAAAATTCTTCCGGTTCTTTGACATATTCCAGAGAAAGTTTGGAAACCGGAATAAAGGCACGGATGCCTTCCACGTAAGCGATTGCTCCGCCTTTTACGATGCCTTCAATAGTAACTTCAAACGCTTCTTTATCTTCTTTCATCTGTTCTAATTTGTCCCAGATTTCCATGTCTGAGTCACGGAAATTGCTGAAAGAAGCTTCGATTTCCTGTGCAAAATCATCCATTGTTTCCTGTTTTTTTATTTCTTCGCTCATGATGCTACCTCCATTAATACTTCCTTAAATAAAATTGAAAAATAGGAAGCTTTTTGTTTTCGATTATAGCACAGGAAAGTGAAAATCTGCAATGGAGTAGAGAGAATGTTGAAAGATTTGTTGATTTTGTCGGGTGGGTTAAGGTAAGATAAGAAAGACTAAAAACCGATGTAGATAGTTCTGACAAAAAGCCAGAATAGAAAGAGAGAAAGACCGATGGAAATCAGAAAAGCAAAAATAGAAGAACTCGATGAAATTATGGAAATTTTTGAACATGCACGTCAGTTTATGGCGAAGAACGGAAATGCGTCCCAGTGGGGAACAACTTATCCGGAGCAGGAAATCGTAAAAGCAGATATCAAAAAAGAAGAGTGTTATGTGTGTGTCGAAAATGGTGAAATCGAGGCAACGTTTGTATTTTTTATGGGAAAAGTAGAACCAAATTATGTGGATATTTATGACGGAGAGTGGAAAAATGAAGCTCCTTATGGTACAATCCACCGCGTAGCAAGTCGCGGAAGAGTTCCGGGAATCTCAAAAATCTGTATGGATTTCTGCAAATCACAGATTTCGAATCTGCGTGGAGATACTTATAAGGATAATATTGTAATGCAGAAAGTATTTGCCAAAAATGGATTTGAAAAATGCGGTACGATTTATCTTGCTGGAAAAAAAGAAGATGGAAATGCACGAATTGCCTATCAGTTTGTGGGTAAATAATTGCACGCAGAAGAAAAATGGGATATTATATAGAGTAGAAGAAAAATTTGAAATAGAAAAGAATTTGGAATGTAAATATAAGAAAGGGAAGCACACAACATGGCGAAACAAGAAAAAATCTATATTTTAGGACATAAAAATCCAGATACCGATTCGATTTGTTCAGCGATTGCTTATGCAGATATTAAAAATCGTTCGAATGATGGAAGAAAGTATATTGCAAAACGTGCAGGTCAGATAAATGAAGAAACAGAGTATGTTTTAAAACGTTTTGGCGTTGATGCACCAGGCTATCTTCCGGATGTCGGAACTCAGGTAAGAGATATGGAAATTAGGGAAACTCCGGGAGTTCCGCACAGCATTTCCATTAAGGATGCATGGGCGATTATGAAAGAAACCAATGCGGTGACACTTCCTATTACAAAAGAGGACGGACAGTTAGAGGGACTGATTACAACCGGAGATATTGCAAAATCTTATATGGATGCGCATGATAATTATTTCCTTTCCAATGCGAGAACCCAGTATCGAAGTATTGCGAATACAGTAGAAGGAAAGATTGTAACCGGAAACGGACATGGATATTTCTTAAGAGGAAAAGTTGTAATCGGTGCGACACTTCCGGAAAAACTGGGAGAGTACTTAGAAGAAGATGATTTGGTTATCTTAGGAGATAGATACGAAGACCATTTATGTGCGATTGAAGAAAATGTAAGCTGTATTATTGTGTGTAACAATGCGGAAGTTGCAGAGGATATTCAGGAAGCAGCAACGAAAAATGACTGTGTAATTATCCGTTCTCCGCTTGATACCTTTACGATTGCGCGTCTGATTAATCAGAGTATTCCGGTCAAACACATCATGAAAAAAGATAATCTGATTACCTTCCAGACCGATGATTTTACAGACCAGATTAAAGAGGTGATGGTAAAGAACCGTCACAGAGCCTTCCCTGTAGTAAATAAACATGGAAAATATATTGGAACGGTTTCCAGACGAAATTTGCTGGGAATGAAGAAAAAAGAAGTGATTTTAGTAGACCATAATGAACGTTCCCAGGCAGTTGATAATATTGAGGCAGCGGAGATTCTGGAAATTATTGACCATCACAGAATCGGCTCTATCGAAACCATGTCTCCGATTGTCTTTCGTAATCAGCCGGTGGGCTGTACTGCGACGATTATGCATCAGATGTATGTGGAACGAAATCTCGAAGTTTCTCCGGCAATCGCAGGGCTTTTATGCGCAGCGATTATTTCTGATACGCTGATGTTTCGTTCGCCGACCTGTACACACAGAGATAAGATGGCAGCAGGAGCACTTGCTTTAGTAGCCGGTATTAACATAGAAGAATTTGCCAAAGAAATGTTTACGGCAGGAAGCAATTTAAAGGGAAAGACAACAGAGGGAATCTTCTATCAGGATTTCAAACGTTTTACAACCGAACAGGTAAACTTTGGCGTAGGACAAATCAGTTCTATGAATCAGGATGAACTGTTAAGCTTAAAGAAACGTCTGATTCCATTTATGAAAAAAGAATGTGGAAAAAATGGAATTACGATGGTATTTATTATGCTTACGAATATTTTGGAGGAAACATCAGAAATTATCTGTTATGGAGATGGAAGTGGCAGATTGGTTGAGGATGCCTTTAATGTAAAAGAAGAAAATGGCGGATATATTCTTCCGGGAGTCGTATCAAGAAAGAAGCAGTTAATTCCGGAATTTATCACTGCCTTACAGCAGAATAGCTAAAAGAGAAAATCTCGAAGAAATGAAAAACAGAAGAAGGGGAAACACATGGGAAAAATTGAATGGAAGCCTGGAAACATGCTTTATCCTCTGCCGGTTGTAATGGTCACGGTGGCAGATGAAGCAGGGAATGATAACATTATCACGGTAGCATGGGCGGGAACGGTCTGCACCAACCCTCCTATGGTATCAATTTCGGTAAGACCGGAGCGGTATTCTTATACAATGCTATGTGACACAAAGGAATTTGTCATCAATCTGACAACCGAAAAACTGGTTCGCGCAACGGACTATTGTGGTGTAAAATCAGGAAGAGAGGTAGATAAATTTAAAGAAACAGGACTCACCAGAGAAAAAGCATCTCATGTGGGTGTTCCGATGATTAAGGAATCTCCGGTCTGCATTGAATGCAGGGTCAGGGAAATCAAAGAACTGGGAAGCCACAGCACATTTGTTGCCGATGTGCTTGCAGTCCATGTAGATGATAAATATATGGATGAAAAAGGAAAATTTGATTTAGCACTTGCCAATCCGATTGTATATTCTCATGGGGAATATTATGGACTGGGCAAAAAACTGGGAACTTTTGGATACAGCATAAGAAAACAGAGAAAGAAGAGACAAAAGAAATGAGTAAAGAAAATATCGTTTTAATTGGCATGCCTGGAGTTGGCAAAAGTACAGTAGGTGTTATTTTGGCAAAAGTATTGGGATATCAGTTTATTGATGCGGATTTAGTAATTCAGAAAAGAGAAAACCGCCTGTTGCATGAAATTATTTCAGAAGAAGGTTTGGATGGCTTTTTAAAAGCAGAAGAAAATGCAAATGTATACATTGCGCAAAATGAAGAAAAATCGATTGTTGCGACAGGTGGAAGTGTTGTGTATTGTGAAAAAGCGATGCAGGAGTTGAAAAAAACAGGACGAGTTATATACTTGGAGTTGGAATATGACCAGCTGAAAAAGAGACTGGGAAATTTAAAAGGTCGTGGTGTGGTATTAAAAGATGGTCAGGATTTAAGAGGGTTATATGAAGAAAGAATTCCGCTGTATGAGAAATATGCGGATTTGACAGTTAATGAAAAAAATCTGGATGTAGAACAGACTTTACAGAAAATAGTTGACAGACTTTCATTATAACTGACAAAATGAGGAATTGCAAGCAGTAAATCTAGGCAAAAGACGATTTTTTGTTTACAAACCCGGTAAGATGTTATAAGATAAGGGTTGACTATTATGAAACTTTGAAAATCAGGTTATGAATTTGATGATAAGAATGACAAAAACAGGCATCAGATACATGAATAAAAATATAGAGGTGTGTATATGGAACAATATGTAATCAAAGGCGGTAACCCGCTCGTTGGTGAAGTTGAAATCGGTGGAGCAAAAAATGCAGCACTTGCGATTCTGGCAGCGGCAATTATGACAGATGAAATGGTTTATATTGAAAACCTTCCGGATGTAAGAGATATCAATGTATTACTCGAAGCAATTAAAGAAATCGGAGCAGTTGTAGAAAGAGTCAGTCCGACAGAAGTAAAAATCACAGGTTCTACTATTTCTGATATCAGTGTTGAATATGAATACATCAAGAAAATCAGAGCATCTTATTACTTATTAGGAGCACTGCTCGGAAAATATAAATCCGCAGAAGTTCCACTTCCGGGCGGATGCAATATCGGAAGTCGTCCGATTGACCAGCATTTAAAAGGATTCCGTGCACTGGGTGCATCCGTAGATATTCTTCACGGTGCAGTCGTTGCAAAAGCAGAGAACTTGACAGGAAAACATATTTTCCTGGATATGGTATCTGTAGGTGCTACAATCAATATCATGATGGCAGCTGCAATGGCAACCGGAAATACCATTATTGAAAATGCAGCAAGAGAGCCGCATGTTGTCGATGTGGCAAACTTCTTAAACAGCATGGGAGCAAGTATCAAGGGTGCAGGTACCGATGTAATCCGTATTCAGGGTGTAGAAAAGTTACATGGAACAACTTATTCCATTATTCCGGATCAGATTGAAGCCGGAACATTTATGTGCGCAGCCGCAGCGACCAGAGGCGATATCATGGTAAAAAATGTAATTCCGAAACATCTGGAAGCAACAACTGCAAAATTAGAAGAAATCGGATGTCAGGTAGAAGAATTTGATGATGCGGTGCGTGTAGTGGCAAACAAACGTCTGACTCGTACTCATGTAAAGACTATGCCATATCCGGGTTATCCAACCGATATGCAGCCTCAGTTTGCAGTCGCACTTACTTTGGCAGAAGGAACAAGTATTGTAACAGAATCTATCTTTGAAAATCGTTTTAAATATGCGGACGAGCTTTCTCGTATGGGTGCCAATATCAAAGTAGAAGGAAATACAGCAATCATTGATGGCGTGGAAAAACTGACAGGCGCAAGAGTCAGCGCACCAGACCTTCGTGCAGGTGCAGCACTTGTAATTGCCGGTCTTGCGGCAGAAGGATTCACAGTCGTAGATGATATTGTTTATATCCAGAGAGGATATGAGCGATTTGAAGACAAATTAAGAAGCCTTGGCGCTGAGATTGAACGAGTATCCAGTGAAAAGGAAATTCAGAAATTTCAGCTTAGAATCGGCTAAAAACCAGTAAAATAGCATAAAAAATAAGAAAAACGGTTTGGAATAAAATCCAAATCGTTTTTTCCTTGACAATGTTTAGCACCTGTGCTATGGTAAGTGCGTGTATAGATTTCATATCAACTTATTAAGTGCATCACAGACATTTTCCCCTCTTTTTTTGTCCGTGGTGAAAAGGGAATCAGGTGAAAATCCTGAGCGGTCCGGCCACTGTAAGCAAGGAGCGAAGCGCAAGAATCCATTGTATTAGAGCGTACGAGAAGGAGCGCCAAGCGTTGATAGGCAAGTCAGGAAACCTGCTTAAGTAAGTGAAAGGTTGAAACTTCCGAAGAAAGTTTTCCATCCATGATATCTGATATGGAACGCCTTATGCTTGAAAAAGCACGTATCAGAAGAACGGTACATTCTGATACAAACTTAGAGGAACCTGTGTACGGAATTTATACATCCTTTACTTTGAAAGGGCAGGAGAATTCCAAAAGCTGTATTCGTACATAAAACCTCCGCAAAAAATATGTATGATTGGTCAATACAGGTGGAGGAATTCCTCCTGCAAAAAGTTAAAATAGACAATAAAAACAAAGCTGTTATAGATAATAGTATCTTATCTGTAACGGCTTTTTTTGGTATAATAGAAAAAGTTAGTAAAGGTATTTGAAAGGGGAAATTTAAGATGAAAAAAATAGAAATGGAAAAACAGGCAAAAGCATTTGGATTTGCAACAATGAAATTTATGGAAACAAAAGATCTGGAGTTTGAACATGAATTTCGACAGTTTTGTGAGATGAATGACTGTGGGAATTATGGAAATAATTATGCCTGTCCACCGCTTTGCGGAACACCGGAGGAAATGGAGCAAAAGGTAAGAAAATACGAACATGCGTTGGTTTTTCAGTCAAGAACTCCGGTTCAAAATATTTTTGATGATGCAGAAACAAAAATTATTAAGAAGATGCATACAAACAAAACCTTACATGCGGTAGAAGAATTGAAAGAGCAGGGTCTGCCTGATAATGGAATGTTTATTATGTGCGGACCATGTAATTTCTGTGAGGAATGTAAAGCAAAAGCAAAAGAACCATGTGTAAATGAAAATATGCGTTTTTCATGTCTTTCTGCTTACTGTATTGATGCAGGAAAGATGGCAAGACACTGTAAGATGAACATGGAATGGAATGGAGATGTGGTTTCTTTTTTTAGTTTGTATGTTTTTTAAGTAAAAGGGTATGGGGTGTATATGAGACAAGAACTGAATTTAACACAAACGCAAAAACTATCGGAAAAGATGCTTCAATCCCTTCAGATTCTTCAGATGAATACGCAGGAATTAGAAGAGTACCTAAAAGAAAAAGAATTGGAAAATCCATTGATAGAATTGGAAGAAAATAGTAGTGATTCAGAAGAAAAAAATGATTTTCAAGAGAAACTGGAGTGGCTTGCCAAATCGGATGAACAAAACCGCATTTATTATCAGGATGAACAAAATGAGCAAAGAGAAGAACGGGAATTTCTAGAGAAAGAGAGAGGACTTCCTGAATATGTACTTTCTCAGTTGATTCCATTTTTTAAAACGGAGAAGGATTCGGAAATTTATGAATTTCTGGTATATTCTCTCGATGAACGGGGATATCTTATAGATAATGTAGAGGAACTTGCGGATAAATTTTTTCTGTCTGTAGAAGAGATGAAAGTTTACATAGACAGGCTGAAAAAATGTGACCCGGCGGGAGTAGGAGCGGCAGATTTACAGGAATGTCTGTTACTGCAACTCTTGCGCAGGGAAAATGAGAATCAAATTGTAAAGCAGATAGTAGAACATCATTTGGTAGAATTAGGGAAAAATCAGATTCCACAGATTGCAAAAGCGCTTAAAATTTCACGTGATGAGGTAGTAAGAGCTTGCGAAGAGATTCGGAAGCTGAATCCAAAACCTGCGCAGGGATTTGCTTCGAAAAATCATTTGAGTTATCTGGTTCCGGATGTGACGGTTGTAAAATTTAAAGAATATTTTGAAATTATTCTGAATGAAAAAAATGCTTACAACAAACCATTTAGCTCTTATTATCTGAGTCTGATGAAGGAAGACAGCTCTATAGAGGTAAAAGAGTATCTTCAGGAAAAATATAAACAGGCGCAATGGATTTTTCAGTGTGTTGCTTCTAGAAAAGATACCATGATGAAGATATGTAGAATTCTGGTAGAAGAACAAAAAGAGTTTTTTGAAAAAGGAAGTGCCTATTTGAAGCCGCTTCGTATGCAGGAACTTGCAAAAAAAGCAGGAATTCATGAATCGACAGTAAGCCGTGCGGTAAAAGAGAAATATTTACAATGTTCCTGGGGAATTTTTCCAATAAATTATTTCTTTGCACAGAGTGTATCTGGAAAAGAAATACATACAAAGGATACTGTCAAAAAAGAACTGAAGAAAATAATTCAAGAGGAAGATAAAGAGCATCCGCTTAGTGACCAGAAAATTGCAGAGAAGATGCAGGAGAAAGGAATCAGCATTTCAAGAAGAACGGTTGCGAAATATCGGGGTCAGATGGGAATCGCAGATGCCGGAGGTAGAAAAGTGTATTTGTAAGAAAATATAAGGAGATATTTTAGTAAAAATAAGGAAAATCGGAAAAATACCTTGCTTTTTTAAAAATAACGTGTATAATACACCATGAAACTATAAAAAAATCAAATAGTGGTTATCCCTTTTATTCAGAGTGATGGAGGTACATAGGACCTGTGAAGTCACGGCAACCCCTTGAAAAAGGAAGGTGCCAGCCTGAGCGAGTAAGTCGAACAATAAGAGGATTCATTTAAAAACTTATGGGTCCGCTTGTCTGCGGACCTTTTTACTTGCATGTAAATGGGAATAAGAAACAAAAAATCAAACAAAGGAGAACAAGAAGAATGGAAAAAAGATTATTTACTTCCGAGTCCGTAACAGAAGGACATCCAGACAAGATGTGTGATGCGATTTCCGATGCAATTCTGGATGCATTAATGGAACAAGACCCAATGAGCCGTGTTGCATGCGAAACATGCACAACAACCGGTGTTGTTATGGTTATGGGTGAAATTACAACAAAAGCTTATGTAGATATTCCGAAAATCGTAAGAGAAACGGTTCGTGAAATCGGATATACAAGAGCAAAATATGGTTTTGATGCAGATACCTGCGGTGTTATCACAACAATTGATGAGCAGTCTGCTGATATTGCGATGGGTGTTGATAAAGCACTGGAAGCAAAAGAAAACACCATGTCTGATGAAGAAATCGATGCAATCGGTGCTGGTGATCAGGGTATGATGTTCGGTTTCGCGAGTGATGAAACAGAAGAATATATGCCATATCCAATTGCTCTGGCTCACAAACTGTCTCGTCAGCTTACAAAAGTTCGTAAAGATGGAACTTTAACTTATTTAAGACCGGATGGAAAAACACAGGTTACTGTAGAATATGATGAAAATGACAAGCCAATGCGTCTCGATGCGGTTGTATTATCTACACAGCATGACCCGGAAGTAACACAGGAACAGATTCATGAAGATATCAAAAAATATGTATTTGACCCGATTCTTCCGGCAGAAATGGTAGATGAAAATACAAAATTCTTCATCAACCCGACAGGACGTTTCGTAATCGGTGGACCTCACGGAGACAGTGGTCTGACAGGACGTAAAATTATCGTAGATACTTACGGTGGATATGCTCGTCACGGTGGTGGAGCTTTCTCCGGAAAAGACTGTACAAAAGTAGACCGTTCTGCAGCTTATGCAGCACGTTACGTTGCAAAAAATATGGTAGCAGCAGGTCTTGCAAAGAAATGTGAAATTCAGCTTTCTTATGCGATCGGTGTTGCACATCCAACTTCTATCCAGGTTGACACTTTTGGAACAGGAAAACTTTCCGACCAGAGACTGACAGAAATCGTTCGTGAAAACTTCGACTTAAGACCGGCAGGAATTATCAAAATGCTTAACTTACGTCGTCCGATTTACAAACAGACAGCCGCTTACGGACATTTCGGAAGAAATGACTTAAATCTGCCATGGGAAGCACTGGATAAAGTAGAAGAACTGAAAAAATATCTGGAAGATTAATAAAAGAAATTTCTAAGATTCACTAAAAAAAGTGGAGAATAGATAAGAATAACAGGGAGTTTTTTGTAGAAATATGAAAAATTTCCTGTTTTTTTGTGATATAATATGATGTAAGTGTCAAAAGTATAAATTGCGGTTGTGCTTGCACAAAAAGCAATTTATAGAAAGTTTAGACTTGTTTTATTAATATTTTCAAGAAAGAGAAGAGGTTTATGTTATAATTATCGTTATAAAAATTTTATCTTAAGTTTTGGAATGGGATAAACACTAAAAAAACAGGCAGGAAAGGAGAAAAAGGAGCAATGAAACTTAAAACAAGAATCGTTATCTCCTTTTTTGTTATTATCCTCGAACCGCTAATCTGCGCAAGTGTTGCATTTTGGGCATTCAGCCAGCATCAGTTAAATGTGATGGAAGAACAATATGGAATTGAAAATGCCTCTTATGATTCACTTTCTAATACGGCAGAAGTGATTAACAGCATGACCGATGACATTGCAGAAGAGCTGAGGGAGACGGCAAAAAAAGATACGAAAGAATTAGAGAATGAAGATTATTTAAATCGAATCAATGGCAGATTAAAGGAAGTACATTCCTATCTCTTAGTAAGAGAAGGAAACCAAATTATCTATTATGGAAATGAAAATTATTCAAGTGAACTTGTGAAACGGCTGCCTCCTTATGCCTCAATTGAAGATGAGAACTCCGAAGAAGCCATTGATGCACAGGATAATGATGGACTTTATCTGGGAGGAACAGTACAGGCACTGGTGAAACAGATTAATTTTGAAAAACCAGATGGAACACAGGGCAGTGTCTTTATTGTGTCAAGTATTTTAAAAACTCTGCCGCAGTTAAAGGCACTGATAAAAAATATGATGATTTCTGTAGTGGTGATTTTGATTCTTACCGGTCTTGGACTGACCTGGTGGATTTACCGTGGAGTCATTGCACCGCTTGATAAACTGCGTACAGCGACACAGAAGATTAAAGATGGAGACCTTGATTTTTCGATTACACCGGAAGGTGTGAGTGAAATTTCGGACTTGTGTCAGGATTTTGAAGAAATGCGTCAGCGTTTAAAAGAGACATCCGAAGAGAAAGTTCAGTTCGATAAAGAAAGCAAAGAGTTAATCAGCAACATTTCCCATGATCTGAAGACGCCGATTACAGCAATTAAAGGCTATGTGGAGGGAATCATGGATGGTGTTGCCAATACACCGGAAAAAATGGATAAATATATCCATACGATTTATAATAAGGCAAACGATATGGATCGTCTGATTAATCAGCTTACATTTTATACAAAGATGGACACTAACCGAATTCCATATACATTTAACAAGATTTCCGTAACCGAATTTTTTAATGACTGTGCAGAAGAAATTGGAATGGAACTTGAATCAAAAGGGGTAGAGTTTAACTATTCAAACTATGTAGGACCGGAGGTGCTGGTTATTGCGGATGCAGAACAGATTAAGCGAGTGATTAATAACATTACCAGCAATTCTTTGAAATATATGGACAGCACCAGAGCACGCCGAATTAATTTAAGAGTAAAAGATGTCGGAGATTTTATTCAGGTAGAAATCGAAGATAACGGAAAAGGAATCTCAGCAAAAGATTTACCAAATATCTTTGAACGGTTCTACCGAACAGATGCGTCAAGAAATTCTTCTAAAGGCGGAAGTGGAATCGGTCTTTCGATTGTAAAGAAAATTATGGAGGATCATGGAGGAAAAGTCTGGGCAACCAGCAAGGAAAATATTGGTACAGTCATGTACTTTGTTTTAAGAAAATACCAGGAGGTTTATCAGTAAATGAGTAAAATTTTAATTATTGAAGATGAAGAGGCAATTGCTGATTTAGAGAAGGATTATCTGGAGTTGAGCGGATTTGAAGTGGAAATCGAAAACCGCGGAGATGTCGGATTAAAAAAGGCATTAGAGGGAGAGTATGATTTATTTATCCTTGATTTAATGCTTCCGGAAGTAGATGGATTTGAAATCTGTCGTGAAATCCGAAATGTGAAAAACACACCGATTATCATGGTTTCTGCAAAGAAAGATGATATTGATAAAATCCGTGGTCTTGGACTTGGCGCAGATGATTATATGACAAAACCGTTTAGCCCGAGTGAGCTGGTTGCAAGGGTAAAAGCCCATCTGGCTCGTTATGAACGCCTGATTGGAACCGGAGTACAGGAAAATGATATCATCGAAATCCGCGGCTTAAAGATTGATAAGACAGCAAGACGTGTCTGGATTAATGGAGAAGAGAAGAACTTCACAACCAAAGAATTTGATTTATTAACCTTCCTTGCACAGAATCCAAACCGTGTCTTTACAAAAGACGAACTCTTTAAAGAAATCTGGGCGATGGAATCCATTGGTGATATTGCGACAGTAACCGTACACATTAAAAAGATTCGTGAAAAGATTGAATTAAATACAGCAAAACCACAGTATATTGAGACAATCTGGGGTGTTGGATATCGTTTCAAAGTCTGAAAAAATATACTTGACAAATACGCAAGAATATCGTACAGTAAAGTGGTAAAAACAAGGGGAGCTTATTTGATAGGCTGAGAGGAAGTTAAGAACTTCGACCCATAACCTGATTTGGATAATGCCAACGTAGGGACAGACGTATGAAATGTTGCGGGAAATGTCAGAAGTTGGCACCTCCCGTTTTTTTATGTATCCTCATAATCAAGCACAGAAAGATTCTGAGGGTACGATGCTTTTTAATTATTTGACAATTGAATAAGTAATACCAAGTGATTGAATGAGAGTTCATGAAGGGGTGCACCACCGCGGGTGTATTTCTTTCGTGAACTCTTTTTTATTTCATTAAAAAGTTTTGTCATGAAAAATAAAAAACATGTTCTACAAAATGCCAAACAGGAAAATTAAGAAAGTACATCAAGAAAGTGAGGAGTTTAGAATGATTAAAGTAAATGGAAGAGAGCGGGATTTTGTTCCGAATACCACCATTGCACAGCTCTTAGAGCAGATGGGTTACAACCTGACTCGTGTAGCGGTAGAGTGTAATGGAAAGATTGTTCCAAAGAAGCATTTAGCTGAAACATTAACAACAGATGGAGACGTCTTAGAAGTTGTAAGTTTTGTAGGAGGAGGCTGAGATGTTAACAAAAGAAGAAATCAGGGAGGCGCTTGTTGAACGTCATTCGGAGGAAGTTCAAAGTAAATTAGATGAGGCAAAAGTGGCGATTGCAGGACTTGGCGGACTTGGTTCAAACATTGCATTTTTTCTTACCAGAATCGGTGTGGGACATCTGCATCTGATTGATTTTGATAGAGTAGATATCACGAATTTAAACCGTCAGCAGTATCGCATGGAACATATTGGCAGATACAAGACAGAAGCACTTTTGGAGGAACTTCGGGAAATCAATCCATACCTTGAGGTAGAGACAGACTGTGTGAGAGTGACCGATGAAAATGTAGGGACTTTATTTCACAATGAAGACATTATCTGCGAAGCATTCGACCGTCCGGAAGCAAAAGCAATGTTAGTCAGCGGAGTAGGAGAATATTATCCGGATAAGATTTTAGTCGCCGGCTCCGGCATGGCAGGCTATGGAAGAAGCAACGAGATTGTGACAAGAAAAATCAATGAGCATTTTTATTTATGTGGGGATGCGCATACCGAACCGGTAAAGGGAAGAGGGCTTATGGCACCGAGAGTTGCAATCTGTGCAGCACATCAGGCAAATCTGATTACAGAACTGATTATCAGAGGCAAATAGAGAAGATAAAAAGAAAGTTAAAAAGAAAATAAAATAAGAAAAAATAGGATATAGAAAACCAGATGGAGGAAAACAAAATGAATAATGATACATTTACACTTGGGGGACATACATTTGAGTCTCGCTTTATTTTAGGTTCAGGAAAATATTCCCTGGATTTAATCAAAGCAGCAGTGGAAAAAGCAGGAGCACAGATTATTACATTGGCACTGAGACGTGCAAATGAGGGAGGAATGGCAAATATCTTAGACTACATTCCTGAAAATGTTACGCTGCTTCCAAATACATCGGGTGCAAGAAATGCAGAAGAAGCAGTGCGTATTGCAAGACTTTCCAGAGAACTCGGCTGTGGAGATTTTGTAAAAATCGAAGTCATCCATGATTCAAAATATCTGTTTCCGGATAACTATGAAACCATCAAGGCAACGGAAATTCTGGCAAAAGAGGGATTTGTCGTTATGCCATATATGTATCCGGATTTAAATGTGGCAAGAGAACTTCGGGATGCCGGTGCAGCGTGTGTAATGCCTCTTGGTTCTCCGATTGGTTCAAATAAAGGAATTTGCACAAAAGAATTTATTCAGATTTTAATTGATGAAATTGATTTACCGATTATTGTAGATGCAGGAATCGGTAAACCATCTCAGGCATGTGAGGCAATGGAAATGGGGGCAGCAGCAGTTATGGCAAATACTGCAATTGCAACAGCAGGTGACATTCCGGCGATGGCAGAGGCATTTAAGAAAGCAATTGAAGCAGGAAGAGCCGCTTATCTGGCAGGTATGGGACGTGTCATGGAAAAAGGAGCAAGTGCATCTTCTCCGCTTACCGGATTTTTACAGGATTAAGAGCGGGGGGAGAAAAAAGATGAGTACAGAAAACCATGTAAATGAGAGTATTTTAAATGATGAAATTAAAGAGTGGCAGAAGAAAAACCGTATCGACCACATGACTTATTTAAAAGGAATGGAAGTGCTTGAGTCCGATGTGCAGAAACAGGTCATTGATGCCATGAATGAGTATGACTATGAGAAATATACCGCAAAGGATGTAGAACGTGCCCTTGCGCATGAAAGCCGTACTCCGGAAGATTTTGCGGCACTGTTATCACCGGCAGCACTGCCGTATTTAGAGCAGATGGCACAGGCTGCAAAGGCAGAAAAAGAAAAACACTTTGGAAATGGTGTCAATATGTTTACACCGATTTATATTGCAAATTACTGTGAAAATTTTTGTATTTATTGTGGATTTAACTGCCATAACAAAATTAACCGCGCAAAATTAAATGCACAGGAAATCGAGAAAGAGATGGCAGCAGTTGCCAAAACAGGACTTCAGGAAGTTTTGATTTTGACTGGAGAAAGTCGAAAATATTCGGATGTGAAATACATAGGAGAAGCCTGTAAAATCGCAAGAAAATATTTTAAAGTAATCGGTCTTGAGGTTTATCCGATGAATTCTGATGAGTATGCTTATCTGCATGAATGTGGCGCAGACTATGTAACCGTATTCCAGGAATCCTATAATTCGGATAAGTACGAAACGCTGCATCTTGCAGGTCATAAACGAATTTTCCCATACCGCTTAAATGCGCAGGAACGTGCCTTAAAAGGTGGAATGAGAGGTGTTGGATTCGCCGCTTTGCTTGGTCTGGATGATTTCAGAAAAGATGCGTTTGCAACAGGTATGCATGCGTATCTGCTTCAGAGAAAATATCCACACGCAGAAATTGCATTTTCCTGTCCGAGACTGCGTCCGATTATCAATAATGACAAGATTAATCCGATGGATGTCCATGAACCACAGCTGCTTCAGGTAGTATGTGCTTACCGCCTGTTTATGCCATTTTCGAGTATTACGGTATCAACCAGAGAGTGCTCCCGTGTGAGGGATAATCTGGTCAATATTGCAGCAACAAAGATTTCAGCAGGAGTCAGCACGGGAATCGGAGAACACGTAGAAGAGATTGAGAATAAAGGAGATGACCAGTTTGAAATCTCGGATGGAAGAAGTGTGGAAGAAGTCTATGAGGCACTTCTTGATGAAGGACTTCAGCCGGTTATGAATGACTATGTTTATGTATAAAGAACAGGTAATAGCAGTTACGAACCGAAAACTCTGCCGAGACAGAGAAGCGTTTTTGTGTCAGATAAAAAGAATTTGCATGAATCAGCCTCATGCTGTGATTCTGCGTGAAAAAGACCTTTCAGAAAGTGAATATACAGCACTTTTGTTTTCGGTAAAAAAGATTTGCGAGGAGCATAAGGTAAGTTGTATTGCACATACTTATACGGAATCGGCACTTGAAGTCGGATGCACGAAAATTCATGTTCCGCTTGCTGTTTTAGAAGCAAACCCTGAGATTGCACAGAAGTTTGAAGTGACGGGAGTTTCTACACACAGCAAAGAAGATGCAAAAAAAGCGCAAAAGCTGGGTGCTTCTTATGTGACAGCCGGACATATATTTGCGACAACCTGTAAACCGGGACTTGAACCGAGAGGAACGGCATTTTTAAAAGAAGTGTGCGATGAGGTGGAAATCCCGGTGTTTGCAATCGGGGGCATGAAAACAACGAGGGAATGTGTGGAGGAAATGCGAAAACTGGGCGCTTCAGGAATTTGTGTCATGTCTGAGTGTATGAAATGGATCTGACTGCGTAAAAGAAATTTCAGCTTGCAAGAACGTACAAAATATGCTAAGATTCCATCGAAAGCAGTATTATTTGAAATAAGAAAAGCGATGAAGAGAAATAGTAGATATTAGTCCTATGTACAGAGAGAAGCCGGTTGGTGGAAGGCTTTGATAAGATGGTATCGAACCGGTCTTGGAGCTGCAGGTTGAAATTGAGCCGGAAATTTGTCAGGCATAAGAAAGTAGACACTGTCGGAAGTCCCCCGTTAAAAGGAAATGATATCGAGGAAACTCTGTATCTATGAGTGTGGGAGTAATCCTGAATTCAGGTGGTAACACGGATGAATATTCGCCCTGAACTGATTGAAGAAATTTGTCAGTTCAGGGTTTTTTATTTCATTAATTAATTTCATTTTTTGTTGAGTTTAAAGATTTTTTAGGAGGAAGTAAATATGAAGTTAAGTAAACTTGTAGGAGACAGATTTAAAGAAAGACCGTCTGATTGTGTTATCGACAGTCATGCACTGATGGTAAGAGGCGGTTACATGAAGTATGTGGCAAACGGAATTTATTCCCAGTATATGCCGCTTCGTCGTGTATGCCAGAAAATTGAAGCAATTATCCGTGACGAGATGGATAAAATCGATGGACAGGAAGTACAGTTTCCGGTTGCCCTGCCGGCATCTTTATGGGAAGAATCCGGAAGATATGAAAGCGTTGGAAGTGAACTGCTTCGTTTCAAAGACAGAAACGGAAGCAAAATGGTACTTGGTATGACCCATGAAGAGGCAGCGGTTCAGTTAGTAAGAGAATATGGACAGACTTACGCAAAATATCCATTTATGATTTATCAGTTCCAGACAAAATTCCGTGATGAAGCACGTCCAAGAGCCGGTCTGATCCGTGTACGTGAATTTACTATGAAAGATGCGTATTCTTTCCACACATCTCAGGAAGATTTGGAAGAATATTATGACAAATGTTATCATGCTTATGAAAGAATTTTTGCGAGAGCCGGAATTCCGGAAACAATCGCAGTTGCATCTGACTCTGGTATGATGGGTGGAAGCCTTTCTCATGAATTTATGCTTTTGACTCCGGTTGGAGAAGATTCCATTGCAGTATGCCCGGAATGTGGTTACAAAGCAAATGTAGAGGCAGCAGAAAACATTGTAGAAAATGAAGCTGAAGAATATCAGGAATTAAAACTGGTGAGCACTCCAAATATGCATACAATCGAAGAAGTATGTGAATTCTTAAACAGCTCAGCAGAAAAATCCTGTAAAGCGGTAGTATATCAGAAAAATTCCAATGATGAATACGTTGTATTATTTATCAGAGGGGACTTGGAAGCAAATGAAACAAAACTGACAAACTTCTTAAAAGAAGAAATTCATCCGGCAGAAATTACCTTAGAAAGTGGATTACATCCAGGATTTATCGGACCTTACAAGATGGATGCAAATGTAACTGTTTTATATGACAGTTCTTTAAAAGGTGGATGCAATCTTTGCTGTGGCGGAAATCAGGATGATTATCATTACACAGGGCTTTGTATGGAAAGAGATCTTCCGGATGCAGAATATCATGATTTCGCAAAAATCGTAGATGGCGGAATCTGCCCATGTTGTAAGAAAAAAGCAATCAAAGTATCAAGAGGTATCGAAGTCGGAAACATTTTCCAGCTCGGAACAAAATATACGAAGAGCATGGGAATGAAATATCTCGATAAAGACAGCAAAGAAAAATATCCGATTATGGGATGTTATGGAATTGGTGTCGGCAGACTTGCTGCATCTGTCTGCGAAGCACATCATGATGAGTATGGTCCAATCTGGCCAATGACAATTGCTCCATGGCAGGTTCACCTTTGCTGTGTACGTCCGGACAATGAAGAAATCAAGAACTATTCAGATGGTTTATATGAACAGTTACAGAACGCAGGAATTGAAGTACTTTACGATGACAGAAAAGTAAGTGCCGGTGTTATGTTCAGCGATGCTGACTTAATGGGTATTCCGGTTCGTATCATTGCAAGCCCGAGAAATATGAAAGAGGGATGCTGTGAAGTGGTAACAAGAGATAAATCTGTAAGAGAAAAAGTAGCATTAGAGGATGTATTTGCAACTGTTCAGAAAATGGTACAGGAAGCACTTGCAAGATAAGTTAACCGAATGAAAGAGTGAAGTGGATTGTGAATATCCACCGGACAAATATAAGAAATTAAAAAAATGAAAAAATATATCGATGAAGCATTATATGAATACAGCAAAGGAGAGGTTTATCCATTTCACATGCCGGGGCATAAGCGCAGCTTCTGCCCTGAGACATTAAAAAATCCTTATGAAATTGATATTACCGAGATTACCGGATTTGATAATCTGCATCATGCGGAGGGAATTCTCTTAGAAGCACAGAAACGTGTTGCAAAGTTGTACCATGCAGATAAAAGCTTTTATCTGATAAATGGAAGTACCGCCGGGCTTTTAAGTGCAGTTTCAGCATGCACCAGTGATGGGGGCAGTATTTTGATGGCAAGAAACTGTCATAAAGCTGCCTATCATGCAGTTTATTTAAGACGTCTGCATGCACATTATTTATATCCGGCTGTGTTTGAAGAGACAGAATTAAACGGTGGAATTACACCGAAAGCGGTAGAAGAAGCTTTGAACGTCTGTCCTGAGATAGAAGCAGTACTGATTACTTCGCCATCTTATGACGGAATGGTGTCTGATATTGCTGCAATTAGTGAGATTGTACACGCACATCAAATTCCGCTGATTGTAGATGAGGCACATGGAGCTCATCTTCGTTTTTCAGATACATTTCCAGAGTCTGCACTTGAAAACGGCGCAGATATCGTAATCCAGAGTCTGCATAAAACTTTGCCTTCATTGACACAAACTGCCCTGCTGCACACGCAGGGCAGTCTTGTATCTGAAGAACGGTTGAAGCGGTTTCTTTCAATTTATCAGAGCAGTAGCCCGTCTTATGTTTTTATGAGCAGTATGGATGCCTGTATCCGACTGCTGGAGTCTTCTTCGGAAGTGTTATTTAAAGAATACACGGTACGATTAAAGGAGTGCCGCAGAAAGCTTTCTGATTTGAAGCATCTGCATCTGGTCAAACCGGATGAAGTAGTCGGGAAAAATGGCGTCTATGATATGGATTGTTCTAAAATTATTATTTCAACAAAGGGGACTTCTATTGATGGAGAGATGCTTCGGGAAAAACTGCTTGATAAATATCAGTTAGAAATGGAAATGACCGCTCCGTCTTATGTGCTGGCACTTTCAAGCGTGATGGACAGTGAAGAAGGATTTGCACGGCTTGCAGGTGCACTTTTGGAAATTGATTCGGCATTTGATTCTGAGATGAAAAATCAAATAAAGGAGAAAGCGCAGACAAAAATTGAGTTTACAGATAAAGATGCAATATGTACCATTGCAGAGGCGATGGATGCAGACTGGGAAGAAGTGAATTTAAAAGAAGCAGAGGAAAGAGTGAGTACAGAGTTTGCGTATCTTTATCCACCGGGGATTCCGTGTATTGTGCCGGGAGAAAGGGTAACAAAAGAGCTGATTGAAAAAATAGAGAACTGGAAAATGCAGGGGCTTGAAGTACAGGGATTGATTGATTATCATGCACAGAAGATTCGTGTGCAAAAAAGGTGAATTATGGGAAAAATATTTTATATCATGGGAAAAAGTTCTTCCGGAAAAGACACCATCTACCGAAAGCTTCAGGAATCAGAGAATTTAAAGCTTGGAAGACTGGTGCTTTATACTACTCGCCCGATTCGTGACGGAGAAAAAGAAGGACAGGAATACCACTTTGTAGATGAGGCAAAGTATTTTGAATTTGATAAAGCAGAAAAAGTGATTGAAGCAAGAACCTATCAGACAGTTTACGGACCGTGGACTTATTTTACAGCAGATGACGGTTCGGTTGATTTAAGCAAAACCAGTTATCTTGCCATTGGAACGCTTGAATCCTATCAGAATCTGAAAGCATATTATGGAGTAGCGTCGCTGTGTCCGATTTATGTGGAGGTGGAAGATGGGGAGCGTCTAAAACGTGCCATTGCAAGAGAGGAAACCCAGAAAGAACCACATTATGAGGAACTCTGTCGTCGTTTTCTTGCCGATGCGGAGGATTTCTCGGAAGAAAAATTAGAGCAGGCAGGAATTGAAAAACGATTTTTTAATAAAAGTTTAGAGACGTGTCTGAGTGAAATAACAGCATATATCAAAAAACGCTTAATAGAATCTTAATAGAAATGTTAGAGAAGGAATTATTGAGTGCATTTCAATCGTGTGGTATAATGAGAACATATTCGAAATGGTATCACGTTATCATTTTGAGACATACAAGACATTATTAGGACAAGGTGGGTGATTGCAATGCAGGAAGTTGAAAAAGTATTGGGACACGAAGAGGTAATCCGTCATTTGCAGAATGCAGTTGAGAAGGAACAGGTTTCACATTCTTATATTTTTGCAGGAGAAAAAGGAAGCGGTAAAAAACTTCTGGCAAAATTATTTGCCATGACATTGCAATGCGAGGAACATAAAAAAGAGCCGTGTATGCATTGCAGTTCCTGTAGAAAAGCAATGAGCCGGAATCATCCGGACATTATCTATGTGGAGCATGTAAAGCCGACTTCGATTGGTATCGAAGAAATCCGCGAACAACTGGTTTCGGATGTGGAAATCAAACCGTATACCGGTCCTTATAAAATTTATATCGTAGATGAAGCGGAGAAGATGACGATACAGGCTCAAAATGCTCTGTTAAAGACAATTGAAGAACCGCCGGCTTATGCTGTGATTCTGCTTTTGGCAAACAATAATACCGGACTTTTGCCGACGATTACTTCAAGATGCGTGACACTGAATTTTAAACCGGTGCGCGATGAAGTCATTCGTAAGTATCTGATGGAAGAACTGCATGTACCGGATTATCAGGCAGATGTCAGTGTGGCATTTGCACAGGGAAATGTAGGAAAAGCAAAACAGATTGCAACTGCAGAAGATTTTACAGAAATGATGGATGCGGCTTTCCGTATCTTACGTCGTGGAAGCGATATGGAAGTTTATGAAATGGTAGATGCACTGAAAAACCTTTCTGAACAGAAACATACGATTTATGAGTATCTGGATTTGTTTTTAGTATGGTTTCGAGATGTGTTGTTATTTAAGGCCACCAAAGAAATGGACAGTCTGGTTTTTAAAGATGAATACAATTTTATTAAAGAGAGAGCAGATAAGAGCTCTTATGAGGGACTTGAGAATATTATCAAGGCGATTGAGACTGCAAAAGCGCGTCTGCAGGCGAATGTTAATTTTGACTTAACGATGGAACTATTGTTCCTGACAATCAGGGAGAACTAATAAATGACAAGAGTAATAGGAGTCAGATTCCGTAACGTGGGAAAGATTTATTATTTTTCACCGAAGGATTTTGATATTTGTGTTGGAGACCACGTAATCGTGGAGACAGCGAGAGGAGTGGAATACGGGCATGTCGTGCTTGCTCCGAGAGATGTGGAAGATGAAAAGGTGGTACAGCCTTTAAAAGAAGTAATCAGAATTGCGACTCCACAGGATGACAAAAAAGAAGAGGCAAACCGGAAGCGTGAAAAAGAGGCGTATCAGATTTGTTTAAAGAAAATCAGAGAGCACGGACTCGAGATGAAACTAATTGATGTCGAGTATACCTTTGATAATAATAAAGTATTATTTTATTTTACCGCTGATGGAAGAATTGATTTCCGTGAGTTGGTAAAAGATTTGGCAGCTATCTTTAAGACAAGAATTGAACTGCGCCAGATTGGTGTGCGTGATGAGACAAAGATTTTAGGTGGAATCGGAATCTGTGGACGTCCGCTGTGCTGTCACACTTATCTTTCTGAGTTTGCACCGGTATCCATTAAGATGGCAAAGGAACAGAATCTGTCGTTGAATCCGTCGAAAATTTCCGGTGTATGTGGACGACTGATGTGCTGTCTGAAAAATGAGGAAGAAACTTACGAAGAATTAAATCGCAAACTTCCGGGAATCGGTGACAGAGTGACCACCGCAGATGGTTTAAGAGGAGAGGTGCACAGTGTCAGCGTGTTAAGACAGCTGGTAAAAGTTATTGTTGATGTGGATGGCGAAAAAGAAATTCGGGAATATCCGGTGGAAGACTTAAAATTCAGACCGCGTCAGAAAAAAGAAAAATTCCGCCTCAGCGATGAGGAAATGAGAGCTTTAAAAGAACTGGAGAAGAAATAAATGAAAGACAAGAATGAACGTCTTGATGACCTTCAAAATGGCTATATGCTCTTTCAGAATCCGAAACAGTTCTGTTTTGGGATAGACGCTGTCCTTCTTGCCTGGTTTGCAAAAGCCAAGCCGGGTGAGAGGGTACTTGATATGGGGACGGGCACAGGAATCGTCCCTATTTTAATGAAAGCAAGATATCCGAAAGGATATTTTACAGGACTGGAAATCCAAGAAGAAAGTGCAGAGCTGGCAAGAAGAAGTGTCGCATATAATAAACTGGAACAGGATATTGATATCGTAACCGGAGATATCAAAGAAGCAGGTGCAGTGTTTGGCGGCGCTTCTTTTGATGTCGTAACGACAAATCCTCCGTATATGATTGGGAGTCATGGACTAACCGGAGAAAACAGTGCAAAGACGATTGCAAGGCATGAGACGTTGTGTACACTGGATGATATCATAGCTCAGGCAGCGAAGGTGCTTGTGCCAAAGGGAAGATTTTATATGGTGCACCGGCCGTTTCGTCTGGCTGAAATTATGTCGGTTATGGTAAAATATAAAATTGAGCCAAAGAGGATGCGTCTGGTACAGCCTTATGCAGACAAAGAGCCAAATCTGGTCTTAATTGAAGGACTGCGTGGAGGAAAATCACGGATTGAAGTGGAACGCCCATTGATTGTGTATGAAAAAACGGGTGTTTATACCGATGAAATTCTTGATATCTACGGAAGAAATCATGAGGAAAAATTATGAGTGGAAAATTATATTTGTGCGCAACTCCGATAGGTAATCTGGAAGATATGACGTTTCGTGTGGTGCGCACATTAAAAGAAGTGGATTTAATTGCGGCGGAAGACACCAGAAACAGCATTAAGCTTTTAAACCATTTTGAAATCAAAACACCAATGACCAGTTATCATGAATACAACAAGATTGATAAAGGGCATTATCTGGTAGAACAGTTATTAGAAGGAAAAAATATTGCGCTGGTTACGGATGCCGGAACGCCTGGGATTTCCGACCCGGGAGAAGAACTGGTTGCGATGTGTTATGAGGCAGGAATTGAAGTAACATCCCTTCCAGGTCCGGCAGCCTGTATTACAGCTTTGACTTTATCCGGACTTTCTACACGGCGCTTTGCGTTTGAAGCGTTTTTACCGTCTGATAAAAAAGAAAAAAAGAAAATATTAGAAGAGTTAAAAACAGAGACTCGAACCATGATAATGTATGAAGCACCACATCGTCTGCTTCGTACCTTGGAAGAATTATTTGAAACCCTTGGAGATAGAAGGCTTACCGTGTGTCGGGAACTGACAAAGAAACATGAGACAGCATTTGTGACAACCATTTCAGAAGCCCTTAAGTGGTATGGAGAACATGAACCAAAAGGGGAGTGTGTACTTGTAATCGAAGGAAAGAACCGAAAAGAAATGGAAGAAGAAGCCCAGAAAAAATGGGAAGAGATGCCGTTAGAGGAACATTTAGAACATTATATGCAACAGGGAAACGACAAAAAAGAAGCAATGAAAAAGGTGGCAAAAGACAGAGGAATCAGCAAACGTGATGTATATCAGGCACTGCTGAAAAAGGAATAAAAATGAAGCAGATGGATAAAAAAGACTTAAGCAAAAAGGCAAAAATATGGTTCGAAAAGGCAAAAGAAGCCTTAAAGAAACTGGAATTAAAGAAAAAATATGAGTTGTTTAAGGAAAAGCTGCCGGAGGATAAAAAAGCAAGAACAATTATTCTGGCAGATATTGTATTAGTGGTTTTATTGATTTTTACACTGCTTCTGGTAGGATGTAAAAACCTGTTGACCGGAGGAAAGAAGCAAAAAGAAGAGACAGCCATTTCAGAAGAAATGGAAAAAACAACAAAACGGAAAAATAAAACGGTAAGTTTTACCATTAGTGCAGTGGGAGACTGTACATTTGGAACGGATGAAAATTTTGCTTATGAGGGCAGTATGCCGGCAAAATATGATGAGGTTGGAGATTTTAATTATTTCTTTGAAAATGTAAAATCTGTTTTTGAAGAAGATGATTTAACAATTGTAAACTTTGAGGGTACGCTGACAGACAGTACAACCCGTGAGGATAAACAGTTTGCGTTTAAAGCAGATAAAAGCTATGCGGAAATTTTAACAGATGGCTTTGTAGAGGCTGCCAATCTTGCGAATAATCACAGTAAAGATTATGGTGAACAGAGCTATAACGATACGATGGATGCACTTGATGAAGCCGGAATTACGAATTTTGGTTATGACAGGGTTGCAATCAAGAAAGTAAAAGGCATCAAGGTTGGTCTGGTTGGTACTTACGTATTGGCAGATGGTCTGGGCGTGAAAGATTCCATGGAGAAAAATATTCAGGATTTGAAGGATGAGGGCGCACAGGTTATCATTGCGAGTTTTCATTGGGGAGAGGAAAAAGCAGAGTATCCAAATGATGTGCAGGTAGAACTTGCGCATGCTGCAATTGATGCAGGAGCAGACTTGGTGCTTGGACATCATCCACATGTACTTCAGGGAATTGAACAGTATAAAGGAAAAAATATTGTATACAGTCTTGGCAATTTCTGCTTCGGTGGAAATATGTATCCATCTGATATGGATACCATGATTTTCCAGCAGACTTTTACTCTAAAAGGTGGAAAACTGCAGGAAGATAATGTGACAAATATCATTCCATGCAGTGTTTCTTCGGTAGAGGGCTATAATAATTATCAGCCGACACCGGCCGCAGGAGAGAAAGAGACGGAAATCTTAAATAAGATAACCCAAAGAAGTCAGGGACTTTCTAATGAAAATACAGAAGAATCTGATTCGGAAAATGATAATAGCGATTCTGATGAAAGCTATGATGATTCGGAAGATGATAATAGCGGTTCTGATGAGTATGATGATTCTGACGAGTAATATTCCGATTCCTTCTTGTATAGAATAAAAAGAAGAGTCAAAACAGGATAAAAGTATGCTGAATCTTTTATGGGGAGCTATGATGCTCATCGGCATTCTGTATGGCGCAGTGACAGGAAGGCTTGCGGAAGTAACGGATGCAGCGTTGTCCTGTGCTAAAGAAGCGGTTGCACTTTGTATTGCGATGTCCGGAATTGTAGCGATGTGGATGGGAATCATGCAGATTGCGAGAAGTTCGGGGTTAATCGATAAGATGACAGAGAAAATGCAGCCGCTTTTGCATTTTTTATTTCCTAAAATACCAAAAGAACATCCGGCAATGGAATATATTTCCGCTAATGTCATTGCAAATTTTTTAGGGCTTGGCTGGGGTGCAACACCTCTGGGATTAAAAGCAATGGAAGAACTTGCAAAACTGGAAGAAGAACGAAAAGGGAAAAAACCCAAATCCGCCAGCAATGAAATGTGTACATTTTTGATTTTAAATATTTCATCATTACAGTTGATACCGGTCAATGTTATTGCCTATCGAAGCCAGTACGGAAGTGCAAATCCGGCAGGGGTGACAGGTCCGGCAATCGTGGCAACATTTGTCAGTACGCTTGTGGCAATATTGTTTTGTAAATGGATGGATCGATAAAAAAGCAGTCTGCTTAAAATTTAACCAAATCAAGTAAGTCCCCTGCTTCAATTGCGAAAAGCAATAAGCAGGGGTGAGGACTTGCTTGTATCAGGAGGGGGGCAAGCCCCTTCTGATAAGCTGCGTAGCAGCTATTTGGTTATGAGCAAGTAGCGAAGCGGATTGCGAATATCCACTTGACTGCAGACTGCTTTTAGTACATTATTCTTCTTTATGTGTGCTGAAGAATTGTTTCTGGCGGATATAGTAATAAATAATAAACAGGATAGATGTGACACCCCAGGAGATCGGATAACACATCAGAATAATTTGGATTCCTGAAAAATGCGGGACAACAAAGAAAATCCATAAAATACGAAGTACGCAGACACCGCCACAGGTCATCAGCATGGGAATCATAACATCTCCAATACCACGGAGGGCACTTGAGAAGATTTCAATAAAGATAAATAAAACATAGCTTGGTGCAAGTAAGGAAATAATTTCCATTCCGACTTTGATAACGCCGGCATCCTGTGTAAAGAGCCGGAAGAGATATTTTCCAAAGAAAATCAAAATCAGGCTTACAAGCAGAGAGGCAGCAAGGTCCATCAAAAGACAGACAGTTACGCTTCGTTTCATCCTTGAATACTTTCCAGCACCATAGTTTTGTCCGACAAACGTTGCAATCGAAACCGAAAATGCACCGGAAATCATCCAGTAGAAGGCGTCCATTTTTCCGAATGCAGTATAGGCTGCTATTGCATCTGTTCCCAGATGATTTAAAGAGGACTGAATAATGATATTGGCAATATTGTACATCATAGATTGAAAGCCTGCCGGAAGTCCGATTGTAAGAATAGAGAAAAGCAAAAATCGGTGCAGGCGGATTTTTTTCGGTTCAAGCTGATACATTTCTTCTGGTTTCATCAAAGCACGAATTACCAAAATGGCACTGACAGCCTGAGAAAATAAGGTTGCAAGGGCAGCGCCGGTAATGCCAAGATTAAATCCGACGACCAGAAAAATATCCAAAAATACATTAATAAAGCAGCAGACAATCAGATAATAAAGCGGTCGTTTGGAGTCACCCATGGCACGCAGAATAGCCGAACCAATATTGTAGACAAAGACAAAGAAAATTCCGGCAAAATAAATACGCAGATAAATGACAGAACCGGTCATTACATTTGACGGAGTATTCATAAACCGGAGCATAGCGGGAGCAAGTAAAATTCCAAATACGGTGATTATGATGCTTCCGATAATGGCAAGGGCTGAAGCTGTATGCAGTGCCAGATTTAATTCTTTTTTATTCTTTGCGCCATAGTAGCGTGCAATGATGACGGTTGCACCGGAAGAAAGCCCGACAAAGAATCCGACAACGAGATTGATTAGCTGTCCGGAAGAGCCACCAACACAGGCAAGCGCTTCTTTTCCGACGAAGCGTCCGACAATAATGGCATCGGCAGTATTGTAAAGCTGTTGAAATAATGTTCCGAGCATAATCGGAAAAAAGAAAAGCAGAAGCTGTTTCCAGATAACACCCTCCGTAATTTGATTGACAGCAGAAGTTTTTTGTTTCATGACTACACCCCCTGGTTAAAAAAATAAATCAATCTGCTACTTACATATATAGCATACAATTTCACGAAAGTCGATATCATGTTTTACAAATTTTTGGCGAAAATGTGGTATAATAGACACAAGAATTTTTTTGAAAGGTGATGTTAAGTATGGAGGTAAAATTACGAGTAGCAGACCCGGCCGGAAATATCACAATTTTTGTTACCAGTCCGGTGGAAAGAAATTTATATGCAAAGGTTGCAAATGAACTGTTAGCAATCAAAGAGTTCCGTGGAGAACAGGTTGGTTTCATTGAAAGACATGAAGATGGAAGCAGTCACATGGAAATGATGGGTGGAGAATTTTGTGGAAATGCAACCAGAAGTTTTGGCTATCTGCTTGGAAAGGAGCAAGAGTCAAAGGACGCCTACAAAAAGACGGTAACTGTAGATGTCAGCGGTTCTTCTGAAAAACTTGACGTGGAAGTAGATTATGAGGCAGGAACAAGTAAAACCATGATGCCGCTTCCTGAAAAAATAGAAGAAGTGGAAACTGCTCAGTACGGAAGCTATCCAATGGTTGTCTTTGACGGAATTAATCATGTAATTGTAAAAGGTCCAAGAAGAGAAGATGCGTTTGTACAGGCGGTGCTTGAAGCTGCAATGGCAAAACATAAATGTGATGCGTGTGGAATTATGTTCTTAGAGCCAAGTGCAGATGGAATGGAAAAACGTTACCGGATGACACCGGTTGTCTATGTAGAAGAAACAGGTTCTCTTGTATGGGAAAGCAGTTGTGGAAGCGGAAGTATGGCAACGGCGGTTTATTTAAGCAAACAGAAGAATGATGGAAAATATGTTTATATTTTAAAACAGCCAGGGGGAATTATTGAAGCAACGGTCGTAAAGGAAAATGGAAAAACAGTAGAATGTAAAATGGGCGGACCGGTTTCTGTTTCATTAGAAAAAACAGTTGAGGTTAAGGTCTGATTAATGAAGAGGTATCGTCTGTGTAATCCGTTTCCATCAATCGAAAAAGAAGGCAGTCTTTCTTATGGGGGAAATCAGAATTGGAGCAGTTCTAAGACCATTCGCAAATGCGGATGCGGAGTGATTGCAGGAACGGATTTATTGTTGTACCTTGATTTAAATAAACAAAGATGCAGAACAAAGTTTTTTGAAGAAGTGCAGGATTCAAACGGAATTATCGAACGGGAACAGTACTTAAAGTATGTCCATAAAATGAGACGAGATTATCTTCCGCTGATTCCACACTTTGGTATGCCGGGATGGGTGCTGGTAGTGGGTTTAAATGCTTATTTGGCAAAATATCACACCGGCTTGACTGCAAGCTGGGGATTTGGGCGCAAAAAGTTATGGAACCGCATGAGTGCCATGCTGTCCCATGATATTCCGGTTATTTTATCCATTGGTCCGAATCTGCCATTTTTCCGGAAAAAAGAAAAACTGAATCTGTATCAGAAAAACAGTATGGGAAGCTATCTTTCCTCGAATAAGGTATCTGCGCATTTTGTGACAGTCACAGAGATGGACGAAGAATGGATGCGGGTTTCTTCGTGGGGAAAAGAGTACTATATCAATAAAAAAGAGTATATCGGCTATATGACAAAGTATAGCAATGCATTATTTTGCAATGTGTGTTACATACGAAAGCGGAAATAGCTGAAAAAATTCAAAAATCTAAAAAAATTATACATTGCATTTTTCTTGATTTTGGTATATCATCCTAATCATAACAATCGACAAAAAATTAACGAGCATAAGAAAAGCGGAGGAGTATACCATGAAAGAGCAAATCATATCCTTTAAGACAGTAGAAGAAATTAAAGAATTTGTAGGAGCAGCCTGTAATTGCCCGTTTGATATCGACGTGGTAAGCGGAAGAATTACAATTGATGCAAAATCAATTCTCGGAATGTTAAGTGTGAACTGGCAGGAAGAACTTTGTGTCATCTATGAAGCACAGAATGAAAAATTTGATACTGTTGTGCAGAAATATGCGGTTGGATAATGCATCTGCTACCTTTACAAAATCAGAAAAATGTGTTAGTCTCTAAAAAGATGACAAACACGATGACGGAGAGAGTACGCATTGCTTTTCTTTTACAGAGAAATTCCGGTGGCTGAGAGGAATGAAGAAAACTTTGGGGAAGATGGCTCCTGAGAGGTGCACCGAACCTGTAATTTAGTAAAATCAGGTAAGGCTGCAACAGGTTCCGCCTGTTATAGCGGGAGAGGTGTGAAAGCACCCATTAAGGTCTTGGCTGTGAGGCTAAGATAAAAAGAAGTGGTAACACGGGTATATAGCTCGTCTTCTTTCGTTCTGAAATCAATCAGAATGAAGAAGATGAGCTTTTTTGGTCTGTCAAAAAAAATTGATTCAAAGAAACCCGTTAAACAAAAATGTACGCTCGGAATCTTTACGCTCGGAATCTTTCTGTGTTTGATTCTGTGAGTACATAGAAAAAAGTAAAGGAGAAAAAATCATGGATAAGAAAAAATATTATATTACCACAGCGATTGCCTATACTTCCGGCAAACCGCATATTGGAAATACTTATGAAGCAGTACTTGCAGACAGTATTGCAAGATTTAAAAGACAGCAGGGATACGATGTATTCTTCCAGACCGGTACAGATGAACATGGACAGAAAATTGAGTTAAAAGCAGAAGAGGCAGGTGTAACCTGTAAAGAATTTGTTGATAAAGTATCTGGAGAAATTAAAAACATCTGGGATTTAATGAATACTTCTTATGATAAATTTATCCGTACAACAGATGCGGACCATGAAAAACAGGTTCAGAAAATTTTTAAAAAACTGTACGACCAGGGAGATATCTATAAAGGATACTATGAAGGAATGTACTGTACTCCTTGTGAATCTTTCTTTACCGAATCTCAGTTAGTCGATGGAAAATGTCCGGACTGTGGACGTCCGGTTACACCGGCAAAAGAAGAAGCTTATTTCTTTAAAATGAGCAAATATGCACCGAGACTGATTGAATACATTAACGAGCATCCGGAATTTATTCAGCCGGTTTCCAGAAAAAATGAAATGATGAACAACTTCCTGCTTCCGGGACTTCAGGATCTCTGTGTTTCCAGAACTTCTTTCAAATGGGGAATTCCGGTTGATTTTGACCCGAAACATGTTGTTTATGTATGGTTAGATGCGTTGACCAACTATATCACAGGAATCGGTTATGACTGCGATGGAAACAGCACAGAGCAGTTTAAGAAAGACTGGCCGGCAGATTTACATCTGATTGGAAAAGATATCATCCGTTTCCATACCATTTACTGGCCGATTTTCTTAATGGCACTTGATTTACCACTTCCAAAACAGGTATTTGGACATCCGTGGCTGCTTCAGGGCGATGGAAAAATGAGTAAATCCAAAGGAAATGTTATTTATGCAGACCAGTTAGTTGATTTCTTTGGAGTAGATGCCGTTCGTTATTTTGTACTGCACGAAATGCCATTTGAAAACGATGGTGTGATTACATGGGAATTAATGGTAGAACGTTTAAATTCTGAACTGGCAAATACCCTTGGAAACCTCGTAAATCGTACGATTTCCATGTCCAATAAATATTTTGGCGGAGAAGTAAGAAGTACCGGAGTGACAGAACCGGTTGATGAAGAATTAAAATCAGTTGTACTTGGAACAAAGAAAAAAGTTGCAGATAAAATGGAAGAGCTGCGTGTTGCAGATGCAATCACAGAAATCTTTACTCTGTTTAAACGTTGCAATAAATATATTGATGAGACAATGCCATGGGCACTTGCAAAAGAAGAAGATAAAAAAGACCGCCTTTCAGAAGTACTCTACAATCTGGTAGAAGGTATCTGCATCGGGGCTTCTTTACTCGAATCCTTTATGCCGGAAACAACAGAAAAGATTTTAGCTCAGTTAAATGCACCAAAGAGAACTTATGAAGAACTTGATACATTTGGTTTATATCCGGCTGGAAACAAAGTAACAGAAAAACCGGAAATTCTCTTTGCTCGTCTTGATATCAAAGAAGTGATGGAAAAAGTAGAGGCAATGAAGAAAGAAGAAGCCGAGAAAGTCGGAACAGCAGAAGAAAAGAAAGAAGAACCGGTAATCGAAATTGAAGCAAAACCGGAAATTACATTTGATGATTTCATGAAAATGCAATTCCAGGTAGGTGAAATTATTGCCTGTGAAGAAGTGAAGAAATCCAAGAAACTGCTTTGTTCTCAGGTAAAAATCGGAAATCAGGTAAAACAGATTGTATCTGGAATCAAGTCCAATTACAAACCAGAGGATATGGTTGGAAAGAAAGTAATGGTATTGGTAAACTTAAAACCGGCAAAACTTGCAGGTGTACTTTCTGAAGGTATGCTGTTATGCGCAGAGGATGAAAATGGTACATTGGCATTAATGACACCAGATAAAGAGATGCCGGCAGGTGCAGAAATCTGCTAAAATAAGAGAAAACTTTCTGATATATAAATTACAACAGACCTCCATAGGTAAGATGAAAATCGGACTATGGGGGTCTTTTCCTAAAAAGGAGAAAGAAATGATATTTGAAACACATGCACACTATGATGACGAGGCGTTTGATGGGGACAGGGACAGCCTGATTTGGGCGATGCATGAACATGGAATTGATACCATTATCAATGTTGGGGCAAGCCTTAGAGGGGTAAGAGAAACGGTAACCTTGATGGAACGTTATCCGTTTGTCTATGGCGCAATCGGTGTTCATCCGGATGAAGTCGGAGATTTGGATGAAGAAAAAATCGCATGGATGCGTAAGCTTTGTGAAAAAGAAAAGACAGTTGCCGTCGGTGAAATCGGCCTGGATTACTACTGGGATAAAGAGAGCCATGAAATTCAGAAGAAATGGTTTGTGCGTCAGATGGATTTAGCAAAAGAGATGAGCCTGCCGATTATTGTACACAGCAGAAATGCGGCAAAAGATACCATGGATTTGATGAAGGCAGAGAGGGCGGATTATTTAAGAGGAGTGATTCACTGTTATTCCTATTCTTTAGAACATGCAAAAGAATATATGAATATGGGATATTATCTTGGAATCGGCGGTGTTGTCACATTTAAAAATGCAAAGAAATTAAAAGAAGTGGTAGAATATGCACCGCTTGATTATTTACTGCTTGAGACGGATTCGCCTTATCTGGCGCCGGAACCGTATCGTGGAAAACGTAACTGCTCGTTGTATTTAAATTATGTGGCAGAGGAAATTGCGAGAATTAAAAAAATTTCTTATGAAGAAGTTGTCGAGACAACGAAGAAAAATGCGCAGAAATTATTTGGTGTAAAATAAAGAAGAACAAGGCTTGCTTTTTAATATACCGATTGGTATAATAGAGTACAACGAAGACATGCAGACAGCCGGAGGGCAGTTTATGGATAATAAAGAATTGATAAAAAAGTCAGCGTTGAACCTTTTTTATGCAAGAGGATATGACGCAGTTGGGGTACAGGAAATTGTAAACACTGCAGGGATTACCAAACCAACGCTGTATTACTATTTTGGAAGCAAACGGGGACTGCTTGAAAATCTGCTACAGAGTGGATATCAGCAGTTAGAGGATGAAATCCTGGACGCAATTAATAAAAGCGGAGATTTAAAAGACGTGCTTTATCGTGTTGCGCGCACATTTTTTGATTATTGTAGCAAGCATCAGAAATTCTATTTATTCATGCTGTCTCTTTTTTATCTGGGAAGAGAAAATGAAGCTTATCAGGTGGTTGCACCTCTGATTGAGCGGCATTATAGAATGATGGTTAAAATTTTTGAAGATGCGGCAGGACAGCTTGGAAATATGAGAGGACGTCAGGAATTATTTGCGGTTGGATTTACCGGTGTATTAAATCACCACATTCTGACTGTAAATTACAGTCTGAAAGAAGGCGAGACGTTTCACATTTCGAATGAGACAACGTATGAGATTGTGCATCAGTTTTTACATGGGATTTATACCTGAAATGGCTGCGGGGTTTGACAGAAAAAGAAAAAATAAAAATATAAATGATAGAAAATTATCAGTTTAAAGAAGGGGAAAGCTTATGGCGAAAAATCAAACTTTAAAGATTACGGAAATGGACCGTTATCTGTTCGGTCAGGGAACACATTATGAGATTTATAAACTCATGGGAGCACATCCGACAAAACAGAAAGGAAAAGACGGCGTTTATTTCGCAGTATGGGCTCCTCGTGCACAGGAAGTAGCGGTAGTTGGAGATTTTAATGGATGGGACCCAAATGAAAACATTATGAAATGTGATAATGACATGGGAATTTATCAGCTTTTCATACCAGGAGTCAAATCTGGAGACTTATATAAATTCTGTATCACATCACCATCAGGAGAACTGCTTTATAAGGCTGACCCTTATGCAAATTATGCAGAAAAACGTCCGGGAAATGCTTCCCGCGTTTATGATATCACAAACTTTAAATGGAATGATTCTGTATGGATGAAAAATCGTCAGAACTATGATGTAAATAAAAATGCGATGTCCATTTATGAAGTACATCCGGGTTCATGGAGAAAACATCCTCAGAATGAACATGATGAAGATGGATTCTATAATTACAGAGAACTTGCACATTCTCTGGCAGAATATGTAAAAGATATGGGCTATACCCATGTAGAATTAATGGGAATTGCAGAACATCCATTTGATGGCTCCTGGGGCTATCAGGTAACCGGATATTATGCACCGACTTCCAGATATGGCACACCGGATGATTTCCAGTATTTTGTCAATTACATGCATAAAAATAAAATCGGTGTTATCTTAGACTGGGTACCGGCGCATTTTCCGAAAGATGCTCATGGACTGGCTGATTTTGACGGCACACCGACTTATGAATATGCAGACCCGAGAAAGGGTGAACATCCGGACTGGGGTACAAAAGTATTTGATTATGAAAAAAATGAAGTAAAGAACTTTTTGATTGCAAATGCGCTGTTCTGGATGGAACAGTATCACATTGACGGACTTCGTGTAGATGCGGTGGCTTCCATGCTGTATCTGGATTACGGAAGAGAAAATGGACAGTGGGTTCCGAATAAATACGGAGAAAATAAAAACTTAGAAGCGATTGAATTTTTCAAACATTTAAATACAGTCGTGCTTGGAAGAAATAAAGGAACGGTCATGATTGCCGAAGAGTCTACAGCATGGCCGAAAGTAACCGCACATCCGGAAGACGGCGGTTTAGGATTCAGCTTAAAATGGAATATGGGATGGATGCATGATTTCCTTGAATATATGAAGTTAGATCCGTATTTCCGTCAATACAATCATCATAAGATGACGTTCTCTCTGACTTACGCATACAGTGAGAATTATGTGCTGGTATTATCACATGATGAAGTGGTTCATTTAAAATGCTCCATGATTAATAAAATGCCGGGACTTGGACAGGATAAAATCGAAAACTTAAAAGTCGGTTATTCTTATATGCTTGGACATCCGGGTAAAAAACTGCTCTTTATGGGTCAGGAATTTGGACAGTATCAGGAGTGGAGCGAAGCAAGAGAACTCGACTGGTATTTAACAGCAGAGTCCAGCCATCGTGAGTTAAGAGACTATGTAAAAGAGCTTTTGAAAATGTATAAAAAATATCCGGCACTTTATGCAACAGACCACACAGAGGGGGCATTTGAGTGGATTAATGCGGATGATGCCAGCAGAAGCATTTACAGCTTTATCAGAAAATCACCGACAGGAAGAAATAATCTGTTGTTTGTCATTAACTGTACACCGGTAGCGAGAGATGATTATCGTGTCGGTGTTCCGAAAAAGAAACAGTACCGTCTGGTATTAAACAGTAAAGACCCGAAATTTGGCGGGAATGTGCCGGTAGAGAAAACCGTTTATATGGCACAGAAAAAAGAATGTGATGGAAGAGAATTTTCTTTCGCATATCCATTACCGGCTTATGGAGTTGCTGTATTTACATATTAATTAGAGGACGGAGTTTTTGGACTTTTGGGGTCTGAAAACTCCGTAGAAAAAGATTGTAAAGAAGCATTAAAACAGATAGACGAAAAGAGATATACACAAATGTTGGAGAAAGAAGGAATCGAACAGATTCTGAAATATGGAATTGCATTTCAGACGAAGAAGTGTTGTGTAAGAAGAGGCGAGTTGTCATAATTTATACCGGATGTATCCCAAAAATTGATGAAACAAAATATGATGAAGTCTGGTGGATTGTCCGTTCCCCAGACTCAACTCCCACAACAGAAAAGCTGGTGCAGGAACTGAGTCCTTCAAAGGAAGTATTTAAAGCATACAGAAAGGCGTTCCACCTTGGAATCTTTGATGAAGAATATTTTCAAACCGTTTATGTACCTCATTTTTTAGACGACCTTGTAAAGAATCAAAGCGCGCTAGAGAAGCTTGGATGGTTGTGTGAAAAAAGCAGAGAAAAAAATATCATACTGGGATGTTACTGTGAGGAAGAAGCGCTTTGTCATAGAAGCATTATAGCGGGAATATTGCTTGGAATGGGAGCAAAAATAGAAACGAAAGCAGAGTATATCAAATATTTTAACCAAATCAAGTAAGTCCCCTGCTTCAATTGCGAAAAGCAATAAGCAGGGGTGGGGACTTGCTTGTATCAGGAGGGGGCAAGCCCCTTCTGATAAGCTGCGTAGCAGCTATTTGGTTATGAGCAAGTAGCGAAGCGGATTGCGAATATCCACATGACAACAATGGAGTTTTTGGTTTGAGCCAAAAACTCCATTGTTGTCATTTTATCAGTTGTAGTATCATTCATCGTAAATATTTACAATTTCCCCATCTAAGATACGGTTCATATTTTTTACAGCACAGAAGTTTCCACACATACTGCAGGTATCTTCTTTTTCCGGTTTGGCTTCGGCGCGGTAGCGTCTTGCTTTTTCCGGGTCAATACAGATATCAAACATTTCCTCCCAATCTAATTTCTTTCTTGCAAGGCTCATCTGGTGATCCCATTCGATGGCACCTTTTACGCCTTTTGCAATATCAGCGGCATGTGCTGCAATTCTGGAAGCGATGATGCCTTCTTTTACGTCATCAAGGCTTGGCAGACGCAGATGCTCTGCAGGAGTTACATAGCAAAGGAAGGAAGCTCCGGATGCGGCAGCGATTGCACCACCGATTGCAGCTGTGATATGGTCATAGCCTGGAGCAATATCTGTTACTAAAGGTCCGAGCACATAGAAAGGTGCACCCTTGCAGATGGTTTTCTGGATTTCCATATTTGCGGCAATCTGGTTCATTGGCATATGGCCAGGACCTTCTACCATAACCTGTACGTCTTTTTCCCATGCCCGTGCAGTCAGTTCGCCTAAAGTAACAAGTTCTTCAATCTGGGAGATATCAGAAGCATCTTTTAAACATCCTGGACGGCAGGCATCTCCAAGACTCATAGTGATGTCGTATTCACGACAAATGTCAAGAATTTCATCATAATGTTCATAGAATGGGTTTTCTTCACCGGTCATTTCCATCCATGCAAAAATGATAGAACCACCACGAGAAACGATATTGGTAAGACGACGGTTTGCTTTGAAACGTCCTGCGGTGGCTTTATTGATACCACAGTGAATGGTCATAAAGTCAACTCCATCTTCCGCATGCATACGCACGATATCAATCCATTCTTTGGAAGTGATTTCTTTTAATGGTTTGTGATAATAAACAACTGCGTCATAAATCGGAACAGTACCGATCATAGCCGGACATTCTTTGGTAAGACGTTTACGGAAGGTGCGGGTATCTCCGTAAGAGCTTAAATCCATGATAGATTCAGCCCCCATTTTGACTGCATTGTTTACTTTTTCGATTTCCATATCCATGTCTTTCCAGTCTCTGGAAATTCCAAGGTTTACATTGATCTTAGTTTTGAGCATAGAACCGATTGCGTTTGGTTCGATTGAAGTATGGAGTTTGTTACAAGGAATGATAACCTGGCCTTTTGCCATATATTCCATTAATTCTTTGACATCCATGTTTTCTTTTTTTGCTGCGATTTCCATTTCTTTTGTGATAATGCCTTTTCTTGCGGCATCCATCTGTGTTGTGTATTCCATGATTACGGTTGATTCTCCTTTCGCATTTAGATTGATAAGCTTTTGTTTGAAGACGTTTAGCTAATAAAAAAAGGTGCACCCCCGACAGGTACACCTTAATCATTCACATAAAATATGCTTCCTACGCCGGCATTATCCGTATCAGGTTCATAGGGTCGAAATCCGTTCGTATTTCTTCTCAGCCGACGCGTCAGCTCCCCTTTTCTTTGTTTTTTATATCATATCGTCTATTCTGATATTTGTCAAGCATAGATATAAGACCACTGTTTTAAATCTTTGATAAAATCTTCAACAGCCTGTTCATTTGTCGCCCAAGAGGTGCAGAAACGAAGACAGGTATGGTTTTCATCCGGTTTGCACTGGAAAGTTGTGACATAATTCTCATTGATTTTTTTGGCGAATTCATTCGGGAAAATCGGGAAAAGCTGATTGGTAGGTGAATCGCATAAAAATGGAATCTTGCAGTCGATAAAGCCTTCTTTTAAACGCTGTGCAAGTGCCACACTGCGTTTTCCAAGTTCGAGATATAAATTATCCTGGAAAAGTTCTTCAAACTGTACGCCAATCATCCAACCCTTGGCGAGAATCGCACCACGCTGTTTCATATTAAAACGGAAATGGTCTTTTAAATCATCGTTTACTAAAATGAGTGCTTCACCAAACATTGCTCCGTTTTTTGTACCGCCAATATAAAAGGCATCGCATAAATCCGGCAGATCTTTTAAGGTCAGCTGTGTTTCTTCTACAGCAAGTGCCATGGCAAGACGTGCACCATCGATATAAAGATACAGATTATGGCGTTTGCAGAACTGATAAAGTTTCTCAAGTTCTTCTTTTGTGTAGACGGTTCCGAGTTCGGTTGGGAGAGAAATATAGACCAGACGAGGTTCTACCCAATGCTCATTTTCGTGCTGTTTTAAGACCGGACGAATCAGGTCAGCAGTCAGTTTTCCATCGGTACAAGGAATAGAGAGCACTTTATGTCCGCTTGCTTCGATCGCTCCGGTTTCGTGTGTATTAATATGACCGGTATCCGCACTGATGACTGCCTCATAAGGGCGCAGAGCATGCGAAAGAAACGTAAGATTTGTCAGCGTTCCTCCGGTAATAAAATGAATATCAACTCCATAATTTTCCAGTGCTTCCTGGATTTTATCGCGGGCATTATCGCAATGCTCGTCTAATCCGTAAGAATTATTCTGGTGGTAGTTGATGGTTTCAAGTGCGCGAAGAATATTTGGATGTGCTCCTTCGCTGTAATCATTCTGAAAACTGTACATAATAAAAATCCCCTTTTTTCAACAACATCTTTCATCTCATTCTAACACAATTTTCGTAAAAAGAAAGTGAAAAGATTTAGAAGAGAAAATTAATTGACGATGGACTGGACAATTTCGAGTTAGTTGTGGTAAAATCCTAAAATAGATGATAAACAGGGGCGGAAGTACTGAAAGTGGAACTTTCGTCCCCTTTTACCGTGCTATACAAAATGTACTCTTGGAGTCTTTAAACATTTGTTTTGGAAAGGAAGTAATTGAAGATGACAAAAATTGATATTTTTTCAGGATTTCTTGGAGCAGGTAAAACAACATTAATCAAAAAGTTATTAAAAGAGGCATATAAAGGCGAGCAGGTCGTTTTAATTGAAAATGAATTTGGTGAAATCGGTATCGACGGCGGTTTCTTAAAGGAAGCAGGAGTAGAAATTCGTGAAATGAACTCCGGATGTATCTGCTGCTCTTTAGTTGGTGACTTTGGAACTGCTTTAAAAGAAGTAATCGCAAAGTATGAACCACAGCGTATCGTAATCGAACCATCAGGAGTCGGAAAACTTTCTGATGTTATCAAGGCTGTTCAGAAAATCGAAAACGAAGTTGAAATCAAATTAAACAGCTTTACAACTGTAGTGGATGCAACAAAATGCAAAATGTATATGAAAAACTTCGGTGAATTTTTCAGCAACCAGATTGAATATGCCGGAACTGTTATCTTAAGCAGAACGGATAAAGCTTCCGAAGAAAAAATTGCAGCGGCACTTGAGATTATCCGTGGACTGAATCAGACAGCAGCAGTTATCACAACTCCGATTGAAAAACTTTCCGGAGAAAAGATTTTGGATACAATGGAAAATAACCGCTCTTTGGAAAAAGAATTAATGGATGAAGAAGTTTGCCCGGTATGTGGTGGACATCATGCTCATGAACATCATCACGACCACGACCATGAAGAGTGTGGATGCGGACATGACCATGACCACGAACATCATCACGACCACGACCATGAAGAGTGTGGATGCGGACATGACCATGATCATGAACATCATCACGACCATGACCATGAAGAATGTGGATGCGGACATGACCATGATCACGAGCATCATCATGATCACGACCATGAAGAATGTGGATGCGGACACGACCATGACCATCATCATCACCATCATGCAGATGAAGTGTTCACAAGCTGGGGGAAAGAGACAACAAAGAAATATACAAAAGAAGGAATTCATGAGATTCTGGAAGCACTCTCTAACCATAATGACGAGTACGGAATGGTACTGCGTGCAAAAGGTATGGTAGAGGGCGAAGATGGACAGTGGATTTACTTTGATATGGTTCCGGGTGAAGCAGATGTACGTGAAGGTGCACCGGAATACACCGGAAGAATCTGCGTCATCGGTTCTAAGATGAATGAAGCAAATCTGGCCAGATTATTCGGTCTTGCATAATCAAGATACGAGAGAAAAATAACAATACAAATAAGCTTAAGGTGTGAGTGTTGAACTGAAGTTTTGACACTCACATCATGATATTTAAGAAAGGTTATAAAAAATGGACGAATTTAAAGTACCGATTTACCTTATGACAGGTTTTCTTGAGAGTGGAAAAACATCATTTTTGAATTTTACACTCGCACAGGAGTATTTTCAGATTGATGAACCGACCCTTTTAATTCTCTGTGAGGAGGGTGAAGAAGAATACGATAAAAAAGTGCTGAAAAAAAGCCGTACTTCTGTAGAAGTAATCGACAGCATTGAGGAACTGACCACAGAGCGTCTGGTTGCTTATGATGCATTTTATAATCCGGGTCGCGTTATCATTGAATACAACGGAATGTGGCAGGTAAGCAAATTAGAAGAACTGACATTTCCGTCTGGATGGGGAATCGAACAGCATATTGTGACAGTAGATGCAAGTACCTTTCAGGTATACCTTAACAATATGAAATCCCTGTTTATGGAAATGGTAAGAAATGCAGATTTAGTATTATTTAACCGTGCAGATACCGAACTTCCGCTTGCAAATTTCAGAAGAAGCATTAAAGTTGTAAATCCGGGTGCAGAACTGATTTTTGAAGATGAAGAGGGTGAAATCGAGGATATCTTTGACGGAGAAATGCCATTTGATGTCAAGGCCGAGACGATTGAAATTCCAAATGAGGATTATGGAATCTGGTATCTGGATGCGAGAGACCATGCGGATACTTATAACGGAAAGAAAGTTTCTTTTACCGGAATGGTGTTAAAATCCAGAGAATTTGCTAAAAATGAATTTGTACCGGGACGTATGGCAATGACCTGCTGTGCAGATGACACCACATTTTTAGGATTTGTCTGCAAGAGCGATGAAGCACGTCATCTAAAAACCGGAAAATGGGTGAATGTCGTAGCCAAAGTGAAATATGAATTTGTACCGGCTTACGGTGAAACAGGTCCAGTACTCTATGCGATTTCTGTGGAAGAGACAGAACCGTTAAAAGATGAACTGGTATATTTTAGTTAAGGAGCTGATATGTATTTAATAGTAGGACTTGGAAATCCAGGAAAACAGTATGATAAAACCCGCCACAATATGGGATTTGATACCATTGATGAATTGATAGACCGTCATCGGATTGCCGGATCTGGAATCGACCGGAAAGCGATGTATGGCAAGGGAGTGATTGCCGGAGAAAAAGTCATTCTTGCAAAGCCGATGACCTATATGAATTTGAGCGGAGAAGCAGTCAGGGAATTAATCAATTATTATAAAATGGATGCAGAGACAGAACTGGTTGTCATCTATGATGATATTGATTTGGACCCGGGACAGATAAGAATCCGTAAAAAAGGCAGCGCCGGTGGACACAATGGAATCAAAAACATTATTGCCCAGCTTGGAACCCAGAATTTCTATCGAATTAAAGTAGGAGTCGGAGCAAAACCAAAGGGATGGGATTTGGCAGATTATGTACTGGGACGTTTTGATAAAGACGAACGTGTTCTGGTCGATGAAGCAATCAAAGAAGCTGCCGATGCAGTAGAATTAATTTTAGCAGAGGGCATTGAAACTGCCATGAACCGTTATAACGCAAAAAAGAAATAGGAATGAAATAAATAAATTGAGGGAGAAAACATGCAGGCACTTTTGCAGCCACTTTCAAAACTTGGTGAATACGAAGAAATTAAAAACAGAATAGAGAAAAATCGTGGAATTTTACAGCTTGCCGGATGTATTGATTCGCAAAAAGCGCATGTCATTTACGGACTGGGGCAGGAAAAGAAGAACCGTCTTGTCATTGCGGAAAATGAATTAAAAGCAAAAGAGTTGTACGAAGATTTGAAATTTTACTATCCGGATGTTTTTTATTATCCGGCGAGGGATTTAATTTTCTTTGAAGCAGATATTCATGGAAATCTGCTCACAAAACAGCGGATGCAGGTAATTGCAGCACTTTTGGAGAAAAAGAGTGTGACGGTGGTGACAAGCATCAGTGGCTGTATGGATTATCTTCTTCCGATTTCCGTACTTAAAAAGCATGTCCTGCATTTTAAAAATGACAGTGTGCTTGATACCGAAGCACTCAAAAAAGATTTGATTAATATGGGATTTGAGTACAATGCGCAGGCGGAGACCCCGGGACAGTTTGCCATGCGTGGTGGAATTGTGGACATCTTTCTTTTAACCGAGGAAAATCCGGTGAGAATCGAGATGTGGGGCGATGAGATTGATTCTATCCGCAGTTTTGATGCCGAAAGTCAGCGTTCCATTGAAAATCTGGACGAGATTACCATTTATCCGGCAGAAGAGATGATACTTGATGATTCGGTTTTGGAAAAAGGTCTGATATCCATTGAAAAAGAGCGGGATAAGACGATACAGGCATTTCGGGATGCCTTTTTGCCGGAAGAAGCCGGACGTATCAAAAATATGGTAAATGAAGCAGTCAGCGCAATGCGGGAATTTCATGATTTTTCATCAGCAGAACATTTTATCCGATATTTTTATAAAGAACCGGTCACTTTTTTAGACTATTTTGAGGAGGAGGATACACTCCTTTTTTTAGACGAAACAAATCATCTTTTAGCAAGTGTGGAAGCAGTGGAAACGGAATTCCGTGAGAGCATGAAGCACCGCCTTGAAAAAGGTTATCTTCTGGCAGGACAGACAGATTTATTATGCGGGAAAAAACTGCTGATTCATAAAATTAATCAGAAAAACGGCATTGGAATCTGTACGATGGAACAGCAGAAAGAGGACTGGCAGATAAATGATTCCTTTTATCTGACAACCAAATCGGTAAATTCGTATAATAACAGTTTTGAACTTTTAATAAAAGATTTGAAAAACTGGAAAAAACGGGGATATCAGGTGTTGCTGTTGTCCGGTTCAAGAACAAGGGCGAAACGTCTGGCACAGGATTTATTAAATGAAGGCTTGACGGCGGTTTATACGGAGGATAGAAATCGTGAAATCCATGAGGGTGAGATTGTAACGACGTATGGATATGCCAGAAGCGGATTTGAGTATCCGATGGTGCGTTTTGTTTTGATTACTGAAAGCGATATCTTCGGAAAAGAGAAGAAAAAGAAGCGAAAGAAAACAGAATACAGCGGAAAGAAAATTCAAAGTTTTTCAGAACTTTCGATTGGAGATTATGTGGTTCATGAAAATCATGGATTGGGAATTTACCGTGGGATTGAAAAAGTTACCGTAGATAAAGTAGTGAAAGATTATATTAAAATTGAATATGCGGGTAACAGCAATTTATATATTCTGGCAACTCAGTTAGATTTACTGCAAAAATATGCCGGAGCGGATGCACGTGCGCCGAAGTTAAATAAATTAGGCGGTCAGGAATGGAACAAGACCAAAACAAAGGTGCGTGGAGCAGTAAAAAATATTGCAAAAGATTTGGTTGCTCTTTATGCTGCGAGACAGGAGAAGAATGGTTACTGCTATGAACCGGATACGGTCTGGCAAAAAGAGTTTGAAGAAATGTTTCCATTTGAGGAGACGGAAGACCAGTTAGCGGCGATCGAAGCGACTAAAAAAGATATGGAAAGTAACAAGATTATGGATCGTCTGGTCTGCGGGGACGTCGGATATGGAAAGACCGAAATTGCAATTCGTGCAGCATTTAAGGCGGTTCAGGAAGATAAACAGGTGGTCTATCTTGTTCCGACGACTATTCTTGCACAACAGCATTACAATACCTTTGTTCAGAGAATGAAAGATTTTCCGGTGCGGATTGATTTGCTTTGCCGGTTTAAGACTCCGGCAGAACAAAGAAAAACCATTGAGGATTTGAAAAAAGGGTTTGTGGATATCGTAATCGGAACGCATCGATTGTTGTCAAAAGATGTGGTCTATAAAGATTTGGGAATGTTGATTGTGGATGAGGAACAGCGGTTTGGCGTGACTCATAAAGAAAAAATCAAAAAACTCAAAGAAAATGTGGATGTATTGACGCTGACGGCAACACCGATTCCGAGAACCCTGCACATGAGTCTGATTGGAATCCGTGATATGAGTGTATTAGAAGAAGCGCCGATGGATCGTATGCCGATTCAGACCTACGTAATGGAATACAACGAAGAGATGGTAAGAGAGGCGATTAACCGCGAGCTGGCAAGGGGCGGACAGGTTTATTATGTGTATAACCGTGTCAATGATATTGATGAAATCACAAATCGGATTGCAAAATTAGTGCCGGATGCAAATGTAGCCTTTGCACACGGTCAGATGCCGGAGCATCAGTTGGAAAAAATTATGTATGGATTTATCAACGGAGAAATTGATGTGCTGGTATCCACGACAATTATCGAGACTGGTCTGGATATTTCAAATGCCAATACCATGATTATTCATGATTCTGACCGGCTTGGTTTGTCCCAGCTTTATCAGCTTCGTGGTCGTGTGGGTCGTTCAAACAGGACTTCTTATGCCTTTTTAATGTATAAAAAAGATAAGATGCTAAAAGAAGTTGCCGAGAAAAGATTGCATGCCATCCGGGAATTTACGGATCTGGGAAGCGGATTTAAGATTGCGATGCGTGATTTGGAAATTCGCGGTGCGGGAAATCTTCTGGGTGCAGAACAGCACGGGCATCTTGAAGCGGTTGGATATGATTTGTACTGTAAAATGCTCAACGAAGCGGTTCAGGAAGAAAGAGGAATGGAACAGGCAGAAGAGTTTGAGACTACAATTGATTTGGAGATGGATGCCTACATTCCGCCAAAATATATTCCAAATGAATATCAGAAGCTGGATATTTATAAACGGATTGCCGGAATTGAAAATGAAGAAGAATATGAAGATATGTTAGAAGAACTGATGGATCGTTTTGGAGAACCGCCGAAGGCGGTACAGAATTTGCTTGCAATTGCAAATTTAAAGGCGCTTGCACACAGGGTTTATGTAAGAGAAATCAAGCAGATCAATCAGGAAGTAAAAGTAACGATGTTTGAACGTGGAAAATTAAAAACGGAGGGGATTCCTGCGATTTTAGAAAAATATAAAGACCGGATGTCTGTGCGGACAGGAAAAGAATTTTATTTCCTGATTTCCCTGAAAGGAAGAAAAGCGAAAGAGTTCTATAAGGCGCTTGACCTGGTTTTGGAAATTCTCCATGAGTTTGAGGCATTATTACCAGAAAGTTCACAAAAAATCCCTTGCTCAAAGGAACAATAAAGATTATACTTAACAAGTACACCAAAAGTACATCAAATATCGAATGGAAATGAAAATACGGGAGGAATTATGAATAAATTAGGAAGGGTTCTTGCCTGCACGACTCTTGCGGCAACATTGACAATGACCAGTTTGACTGGATGTGGAAGTACATTAGATGGAACGAAGACAGTAGCGACGGTTGGAAAGGAAGAAATTACAGCCGGAACAGTGAACATGATGCTTCGTATGACCCAGGCTCAGATGATGTCTTACTATTCCATGTTTGGAACATCCACTACAGGAATGTGGGGAAATAAAGGCGATGATGGCAAAACTTATGCAGAAAGCACCAAAGACGACATTATGGATCAGCTTCATAATCTGGTATTGTTAGAACAGCATGCAAAAGATTATGATGTAACCATCACAGATGAAGAACAGAAAGAATTAAAAGCCGCAGCAGAAAAATTTATGACAGATAATGATGCAGAAACGATTGCAAAACTCGCAGTGACCCAGTCCGACATTGAAAAACTGCTTGAGTTATACAGCTATCAGACAAAGATGTATGACCCGATGACAGCTGATGTAGATACCAATGTAGAAGATAAAGAAGCACAGCAGAGTAAAATTACGTACTGCAAAGTTTCTACAGAAGCGACTAAAGATGATGAGGGAAATTCTACAGAGTTGACAGATGAAGAAAAAGCTGCAAAGAAAGACCAGGCACAGCAGGTATTAGATAAAATAAAAGCGCAGGAAGATATTGCCGGCGCAGATGTGGACAGTCTTGCAAAAGAAGTGGATGAGTCGCTTAGTTCGTCTACTGCAACTTACAGCACAAATGAAGACGATAAAGATTCCTCTCTTGATGCTGACGTAATGAAAGCAGCAAAAGAACTGACAGAAGATGGTCAACTTGCTTCTGATGTCATCGAAGGCAGTGACGGATACTATGTAGTCCGTATGGACAGTGTTTTTGATAAAGATTCTACTCAGACAAAAAAAGACAGCATTGTAAAAGAAAGAAAACAGAAAGCTTATGATAAACTGCTTAAAAAATGGGCAAAGAAAACGAAAATCTCAGTTAATAAAAAAGTATGGAAAACAGTAACATTAACAGATGAAGATGTTTACAGCTTCAAACAGGCTGATACATCAAGCGAAACAACAGAAGCAACAGAAAATACAGATAGTTCAGAAGCAGAAGAAAGCACTGAGACAACAGAAAATACAGAGGAATCCTCTGACAGCACACAGGCAGATGAAAATTCAGATGCAGGTGAAAATGCTGATACAGAAGCAACCGAAACAGCTGAATAATAAAAAAAGTCCGTTATCACTATTTATATTTAGGTGATAACGGACTTTTTAACTTATAAACGACTCTGGCGGAATTTTTTTCGATAATCCCTTGGGGTCATTTTTTGTGCTTTATAAAAAGCACGTGTAAAATAGTTCTGGTCATTATAACCACAGTGAAATGCAATTTCTCCGATACTCAAATCAGAAGATTCCAATAAGCGACGGCTGTTTTTCAGCCGAACCTGACTGATATGAGTATGAATGGAAATTCCGTAAGTCTCTTTGAATTTTCTGGTGAGAGAGGAACGACTGCAGAAGAACTGGGAGCAGAGGTTATCAATGGTGATATGCTGTCCATAGCGTTCTTCAATGTAGCTGTGGACTTCTGAAACCAGCTCTTTTTTCGTTAACTGCATACGGTTTGTCAGAGTAATATACTGAGCGCAGATTTCCATGATTGTAACAAGGGAGTCGATTGTCTGACGGTCACTGACCGGAATCTGGGCAATCGTATCCTGCAACAATTCATAGTCATCTTTTTTCATATAAGGAAGCGCTTTTTTGAATGTCTCTTTTGCAGCTTCTTTTCCTTTGTTGATGGTCTGACCCATCATCAGATATCCGGTTAAAGTACCGAAACTATAAAGCGGGGCAACTGCCTCATATAGCCCTAAGTGGCATTTATAAATGTGAAGCCGTTTTTCATCCTGTACTTTACGAAATGCCATGATATCCTGTTCTACGCAGTGTTTTCGACCTTTCGGATTTTCCTGTATCAGCGAACAGAGACAGCCGAGTTCTTTCGGGAAAGCAGCAATTTCCTGAAAATAAGTATCGTAAACACTGATACGGAAGCCGGATATATGATAAAGTTCTTTTAAAATCTTTTCGATTGAAATTGTCTGCTCCATAAAGAATTCCTCCTTAAATTTCAGTTGAACAGAGAAAATTTAGATGTATTTTGTGACAATCTGTTTCATATCATCCATTTTACGTTCCATGTCAGCAACCAGAATCATCTGAGTGCGAGTGCGGTCAAGATTATGATGTTCTCTTTGGATTTTAAAGTAGGTATCTCCATTTAAATAATCAGTAAGGAAACGAAGTCCACATTCGAGAGTCATCAGTTTTGCAGAAAATGGAATCAGTTCAATTTCTTCTTTCGTTAAAGAATCGCCTGCTTCAGAAAGAAAACCGGCAGTGTAAGCTTCAAAGAGTTCTAAGCTCATGGAAACTTTGGTTAAATCAATTTCATCTTCGGCAGCAGTGCTTGCGCCAAAACGGATGCTGTCACCAAAATCGTATAAAACAGAACCGGGCATTACAGTATCCAAATCAATGACGCAGATTCCCTCGTTTGTGGTATTGTCCATCATAATGTTGTTCAGCTTTGTATCATTATGGGTTACACGAAGTGGAAGTTTTCCGGCATTGATGGCATCAACTACTGTTTTTCCGTCGGTTTCACGCTCCAGATAAAATTCGATTTCCTGCTGTACATTTTTTGCACGACCTTTTTTATCTGCTTTTATGGCCGCTTTAAAATCTTCATAGCGGGATGGAGTGTTATGGAAATTTGGGATGATTTCATGCAGGGTGTCAGCTGGATAGTCGGCAAGCAGTTTCTGAAAATGTCCAAACGCTTTTGCGGCATTTTTGAAGATTTCAGGAGAAGAAACGGTCTGATAGCAGGTTGCATCTTCAATAAAAGTATAGCTTCTCCAGTAAACCCCTTCGCTGTCTTTAAAAAGGGAAGAGCCGGATTTTGTAGGAATAACAGTAAGAGTTCCACGGCTTGGGTCTTTTCCCTGCTCAATTAGTTTTTTCCTTAAGTGAGAAGTAACGCCTTCAATATTTTCCATCAATCCATAAGGGTCTTTAAAAATAGAAGTATTGATAGCCTGAAGGATGTAGCGGACAGGTGGTTTCGTTTCACGGCTGAAATAAACGGCAAACGTACTGTTGATGTGACCACAGCCAAATGGTTCTTCATAAATAAATGTACCGTTATACAGAAACTGAGGTACGATTTCATTTTTTATTTTTTCAGAGATAGACATGGTTTTCCTCCTGAGCTTTAAATTAAATTCTTATTTCTTAATTATATAAAAAAGAAAAGAAAATTCTATAGAAAACTGACTCATAAATAGCAAAAACAGGAGAAAAAGATAAAAAATGCTAAAATGAAAGAGGGTGGGATTTTTAAGGCTGATGTAGAGTATAATGAAAGAAAGAATAAAAATGGGGTGTACAGGGATAAGATGAGAGTTCTGCTGTTTTTTTCAGAAATGATAATTCCACTGATTTTATTTTACGTTGTCGGTTTCGGTGTATTAATGAAATGTGACATCTATGAGGAATTTGTAAAGGGCGCAAAAGAGGGCTTAGAGACAGTCATTCAGATTCTTCCAACATTAATCGGGCTTATGGTGGCAGTAGGAGTCCTGCGTGCTTCAGGATTTTTGACCATGCTTGGAGAAGTGCTCGGAAAGGTGACAGAGCCGTTTGGATTTCCGTCGGCTTTAGTACCGCTTACAATTGTGCGGATGTTTTCTTCAAGTGCGGCAACAGGGCTTTTACTTGATGTTTTTCGGGAATTTGGAACGGATTCTCGAAACGGAAAAATTGCTTCTATTATGATGTCGTGTACGGAAACAATTTTCTACACAGTGTCGGTGTACTTTATGGCAGCAAAAATAAAGGATACGAGATACACGATAGCAGGCGCATTTCTTGCTTCTGCGGTGGGAATTGCTGCAAGCGTATGGCTTGCAGGCTACATGGGGTGAAAAAGGTTGACAACCCAAAATTTAGATGTTACTATGGTAGCACGTTAAAATATGAAAAATGGATATTATAATGGAGTGAGCGAGAGAACCCACGGTTTTAATCGTTTGAAAATACATAGAAAGGCAAGGGTCGAAAAAGAAAAATGAGATATTATGATAAGATAACACCAGATGGAACAAAAGATTTACTTTTCGGTGAATGTGAACAGCGTTCACAGGTAACAAAGACCCTGAAGGACTTGTTTACAGCCCAGGGGTATCGGAGGGTTATGACACCCGCACTTGAATTTTATGATGTATTTGGAAAATCAGCGGCGAAATATCTGCCAAAGGAAAGTATGTATAAACTGACAGACCATAAAGGAAGACTGATGGTACTCTGTCCGGATTGTACCGTACCTGTGGCCAGATTGACGGCAACCAGATTAAAAGGGATGCCGATGCCGCTTCGTTTATTTTATAACCACAATATTTACCGTATGTTTCCGGAGTTAAAAGGAAAGAGTACAGAAATCAATCAGGTCGGAATTGAACTGATTGGCGGAGAAAAATTAAGAAGTGACCTTGAAGTGGTTGAACTTGCAGCAAGATGTTTAAGTACTATCGGAAATGGAAAATACCGTCTGGAATTATGTGATATTGGTTACTTCAAGGCAATTATGAACAGTCTGGATGTGGATGAAGATACCAAAGAGGAAATCCGTTATCAGATTGAACAGAAAAACTATGCCTCTCTTACCGATATGCTTGGAAAATACAAAGACAGCAAAGCTGCGCAGGCACTTTTGAAGCTGCCAAGATTGTTTGGCGGCGCAGAAGTATTTGAAAAAGCGTATGAACTATTTGATGAAAATGGCGCAAAAGAAAGTCTGGATTACTTAAAGGGAATTTATGAATACTTGCAGGCACTGGGACTTGGTGATAGAGTAATCATCGATTTGGGACTTGTTAACTTGGCAGAATATTATACCGGAATTATCTTCCGCGGTTATTTCCACGGAATTGGAGAGCAGGTGCTTTCAGGCGGTCGTTACGACCAGCTTCTGCAGGATTTTGGAGTGGAAGAATGTTCTGTCGGATTTGGAATCAATGTAGATTTGGCAAGCCAGAAAGTAAAAACGGTAGAGGAAAATATACCGGAAGTGCTGGTATTTGCACCGGATACGAAGTTTTTGGCAAAAGCAGTCCATCATCGCAGAGAACTGGAAGACCAGGGCATGCTGACGGAAAACTGCGTTTTTGATACAATGGAAGAAGCATTTGATTATGCAAAAATGAGAGGAATACCGAAAGTGCATCTGGTGGGAGACGATATTACCGTTTGTTTAACGAAAAAAAAATAGGATGTATAGCTACTCACTGGGAGGCAATGAAAGATGAAACCAATTAGAATCGCGCTTACAAAGGGGCGTTTAGAAAATAAAACAGTAGAACTTTTAGAACGTTTAGGATATGACTGTACCAATGCCAGAAAAAAAGGCAGAAAATTAATCATGCCAATTGGAAATGGTGAAATCGAAGTCGTGCTTGCGAAGGCGGCCGATGTTGTTACTTATGTAGAAAGTGGTGTCTGTGACATGGGTGTAGTCGGAAAAGATACCATCATGGAAAAAGGCGGAACATTTTATGAAGTGGCAGATTTAGGATTTGGAAAATGTCGTTTTGCTGTTGCGACCTTAAAAGAGAAAGACTTATATGAAGGCTATAAAACTTTAACGATTGCAAGTAAATATGTCAATGTCGCAAAAAATTATTTTGAACAAAAAAACATGGATGTAGATATTGTAAAAATTGAAGGCTCCGTAGAACTTGCACCGGTACTTGGACTTGCAGATGCAATTGTAGATATTGTGGAAACCGGTACAACTTTAAAAGAAAACGGGCTTGTTGTAAAAGAAGAGGTGTGTCCGGTCAGTGCCAGACTGATTGTTAACATCGCAAGCATGAAGCTTAGAAAAAAAGAAATCGAAGAATTAATTGATAAAATCGAAAAAGATATAAAAAAAGAGCAAAGGAGGCCTAGAAAATGACGTATGTATTACCGGAAAAATTAAAAGACTTAAATCCTTATGACCCTGTAACGGAGGATTTTCGGATTCATCTTGATGCAAATGAAAGTTTCTGTGAAGTACCGGAAAACATCAGGCAGGAAATTTTAAATGCGGTTTCTAATATTGCATTTAACCGTTATCCTGACCCGTACGCAAGAAAATTATGTGAAAAAGCAGGTGCATATTATCATGTAGACCCGAAACTTTTAACTGCCGGAAATGGTTCGGATGAATTAATTTCTCTGGTAGTACCGTATTTTCTGGACGAGGGTGATACGATGCTTGTCGCAGTACCGGATTTTTCCATGTACTGGTTTTATGCACCGTTTCACAAAATCAAAGTAGAATCCCTTCAAAAAGAAAACAGCATGAAAACTTCAGCAGAAGAGATTTTACAGCGTGCGAAAGAGAAAAATGCAAAACTGCTGATTTTTTCCAATCCGTGTAATCCGACTTCTCTTGGAATCGGACGTGACGATATTATAAAAATTATCGAGGGTACAGATGCGCTGGTGATTGTGGATGAAGCTTATATGGAATTTGAAAATGAAAGTAATTCCGTCTTAAACGAAGTAGAAAATTATGATAATTTAATTGTTTTAAAGACTTGTTCGAAGGCATTTGGAATGGCAGCAATCCGCCTTGGAATTGCAGTTACCAACGAAAAGTTGACAGGAATTTTACATGCAATCAAAGCACCGTATAATGTCAATTCCGTGACACAGGCAATCGGATGCGTATTATTTTCTCATCCGGAATATCTGACTTCCTGCATTGATGCTTTAAAGGCATCCAGAGACGAGTTATATCAGGCGGTGAAAGCGATGGAAGATAAAAAAACAGAAATCGAAACCGTCTACGAGACGAGTACAAACTTTATTTTTATGAAGGTAAAACGTGCAAAAGAAGTGTTTGAAGCATTAAAGCAAAGAGGCATTTCGATTCGATTTATGAATGGCTATCTTCGAGTAACCGCAGGAACAAAAGCAGAAAATAAAGAAGTGATGGAAGCACTTTGGGAACTGATTCAGTAGGAGGCGGATATGAGAGAAAAGCAGATTATAAGAACCACAAAAGAAACAGACATCAATCTGACTCTGAATTTAGATGGAAGCGGAACGTATAACGGAACTTGCGGAGTTGGATTTTTTGACCATATGCTGAGTGCATTTTGTGTTCATGCGGGGTTTGATTTAGACCTTAAGATGAAAGGCGATTTGGAAGTAGACTGTCATCACAGTATTGAAGATTTGGGAATTGTGCTGGGACAGGCATTTGCGGAAGCAGTTGGTGATAAGGGAAGTATCTGCCGGTACGGAAGTTTTTATATTCCAATGGATGAGGCACTTGGTTTTTGTTCCCTGGATATCAGTGGACGTCCATTTCTGGTATTTGACGCAGAGTTTACGAATCAAAGTGTAGGAACATTGGACTGCTGTATGGTAAAAGAATTTTTCCGGGCATTTGCATTTAACGGCGGAATTACACTGCATTTGAAATGTTTGTACGGCGAAAATGACCATCACATCATAGAGGCATTATTTAAGGCAGTGGCACATGCATTAAAAGAAGCAGTAAAGCCAAATGGCGGACAAATCTTATCTTCAAAGGGGATGCTGGCATGATAGCAATTATTGATTATGGGGCAGGAAATCTGTTTAGTGTAAAAAATGCATTGGATTTTTTGCAAAAAGAAAGTACAATAACAGAGGATGTGCAGGAAATCCGTAAGGCAGATGCAATGATTCTTCCGGGAGTCGGAGCATTTCCGGATGCCATGCGCATGTTGAAAGAAAAAGGACTTGATAAAGTTATCTGTGAAGAAGCGCAAAGAAAACCACTGCTTGGAATCTGTTTAGGTATGCAGATGTTATTTGAGACAAGCTATGAGTTTAAAGAAACAAAAGGGCTTGGACTCTTAGAAGGCAGTGTCGTTCCAATTGATGGAGGCGGATTAAAAATTCCTCACATGGGATGGAATAACCTGACGATTTTAAATCCGTGTAAGATGACAGAAGGATTAAAAGAAGATTCTTATGTGTATTTTGTACATTCCTTCCGTGCAGAGACAAAGGACGAAAATATTTCCTGCTATACGATGTACAATGAGAAAATTCCGGCACTTGTGCATAAAGGATTTGTATATGGAGCGCAGTTTCATCCGGAAAAAAGCGGTTCGGTGGGACTGGGATTACTCGAAAGATTTGCTGATTTAGCGAAAATACAGGAGGAAGAGCGATGATTATATTACCGGCAATTGATATTAAAGATAAACAATGCGTACGTCTGGTAAAGGGAGATTATGCAACTGCTCATCAGGTTGCCGAAAGCCCTTATGAGACTGCAAAATCTTTTAAAGCTGCAAATGCCTCCTGGATTCACATGGTAGACCTTGACGGCGCAAAGGAAAGAAAACCAGTCAATCAGGAGATTTTTGAACGTGTGGCAAAGGAATCCGGATTAAAAGTAGAAGTGGGCGGAGGAATCCGTGACATGAAAACCATTGAATATTATCTGGAACGCGGAATTGAGAGGGTGATTCTTGGTTCTGTCGCAGTAAAAAATCCGGAGCTTGTAAAAGAGGCTGTAAAAGAATTTAAAGAGCACATTGCGGTTGGAATTGATGCAAAAAATGGAATGGTTGCAACAGAAGGCTGGCTGGAAAAAAGCGATGTCAGCTATCTGGATTTGGGACTTGCGATGGAAGATGCAGGCGTAAAGACAATTATTTTTACCGATATTTCAAGAGACGGAACTTTAACCGGAGTTAATACCGAACAGCTTGGTCGTTTAAATGAGACCGTATCCTGCAACATCATTGCAAGTGGAGGAGTCAGTTCCATCAAAGATATTGAAGATTGCCTGGAGTTGAATCTGTATGGATGCATCTGCGGAAAAGCACTTTACACAGGAGCATTAAACTTAGAAGAAGCAGTGCGAAAGGCGGGTGTGCAGACATGTTAGCAAAACGAATTATTCCGTGTCTGGATGTCCGTGACGGAAAAGTGGTAAAAGGTGTCAATTTTGTTGGAATCAAAGAAGTCGGAGACCCGGTGGAGTGTGCCATTGAGTATGACAAACAGGGGGCAGACGAAATCTGTTTTCTGGATATCACGGCGACCCATGAAGGAAGAGGAACAATGGTTGATGTCGTCAGAAGAACGGCAAAACATGTTTTTGTTCCTCTGACAGTAGGCGGAGGAATCCGTACAGTAGATGATTTTCGTGAGATTTTAAGAGCTGGTGCGGATAAAGTCTCGGTCAATTCAGCAGCAGTCAGACGACCGGAGCTAATTCGTGAAGCAGCGGAAATCTTTGGAAGTCAGTGTGTGGTTGTCGCAATTGATGCCAAACGAGATGAAACTGGCACATTTAAAGTTGTGGTAAACGGCGGAAGAATTGATACCGGATTAAATGCCGTAGAATGGGCAAAAAAATGTCAGGAACTTGGTGCAGGAGAAATCCTTCTGACTTCAATGGATACGGATGGATGCAAAGAAGGATTTGACCTGGAACTTTGCAATGCCGTCTGTAATGTGGTCAGTATTCCGGTCATTGCAAGTGGCGGATGCGGAAAACTGGAACATTTTTCGGAAGTGTTTGAAAAGAGCGATGCAGATGCGGCACTTGCAGCTTCCCTGTTTCACTTTAAAGAACTGACTGTCGAAGAAGTAAAAGAACATTTAAAGGAATGCGAAATTCCGGTAAGGAGATAGAGATGGATTTTGACCGTTATTTTGTAAAAGGGGAGTTGATTCCGGCAATTGTGCAGGAAGAGGGAACAGGAGAAGTTTTAATGCTTGCCTACATGAATAAAGAAAGCTTAAAAAAGACATTTGAGACAGGATATACCTGGTTTTATAGCCGTTCCAGACAGGAACTCTGGAATAAAGGTGCAACTTCCGGCCATCTGCAGAAAGTGGTAGATATCAAATCAGACTGCGATGATGATACGCTTTTAGTGACTGTGATTCAGACAGGTGCTGCCTGCCATACCGGAAATCACAGCTGTTTCTTTACAGATATCTGGAAAGAAGGAGGAGAACGTAATTAGACGTTTTTTAATGATAACAGGCAAGGTGCTCTTGGCACCTTTCCTGTTTTGTTTATTTTGGATTTCAAGAATCTTTGAATTATTTTTAAAGATTTCAAGACCAATTGTTACGATTCTATGTGCAATCGGTTCGGTAGGAATTACAATCGGGGCAATCATCCATATTTTTTTCTATCTTCAGGGAAGAGGAATCAGTGTATGGGGGATTGTCCTTTCGGTGTTTTTTGCAGCAGCCCTGATGGTTGTGCCGGCAGCAGGTGTTGGAGTGGTAATCGTAGTGTTGGAGGGGATTTGCAATGGGATTTATCGAATGTACCGTCCGGCGATGGAAAAGATGAATCTGGAAGAAGAGAAAAAAGATTATCATCTTGCGGAATGTGAGTGGGATGAAAAGACACCGGACGTTCCCTGGAAAAATAAAGAAGAATGCGAACGAAGAATTCATTATTTTAAAGGGGTAAAAGACAAAGAAGAACTGGAAAAACGGCTTTCCGGGCTCTTACGGATTTACCGGCCAGAGAAAGAATTTGCCGAAGATGCACTGACACGAAGCATTTTGGATGAATTTGAGTATCTAAAGGGCAGGCTTCCGGAGAAAGCAAAAGATGTATGATGAAAAATGCAAAAACCGCCCGAAGAAATCCTGTCCGAGAAGTTGACAAGACCTTGAAAAGCGATATAATAAAAGAATAAAGAATGTTTAAAATTCAATTATTGTGGAGGAATTTAAAATGAAAGTATTAGTTGAAACATCTGCAAGACATTTACATTTATCACAGGAACATCTGGAAATCCTTTTCGGAAAAGGTCATGAGCTGACAGTGAAAAAAATGCTGAGCCAGCCGGGACAGTTCGCATGTGAAGAAAAAGTAGAAGTAGTTGGACCGAAGAACTCTTTAAAAATGTCCGTATTAGGACCGGTAAGAAAAGATACACAGGTTGAAGTATCTTTAACAGATGCAAGAGCAATCGGTGTTACAGCTCCAATTCGTGAATCCGGTGATATTGCTGGTTCAGGTGCCTGTAAGCTGGTAGGTCCTGCTGGTGAAGTAGAACTGACAGAAGGTGTAATCGCTGCAAAACGTCACGTACATATGACTCCGGAAGATGCAGAAGCAGCTGGAGTAAAAGATAAAGACATCGTAAAACTGGATATCCAGTCTCCAAACGGTCGTTCTTTAACATTCGGCGATGTTGTAGTTCGTGTAAGCGCAAGCTATGCAACAGCTGCACATATCGATACAGATGAAGCAAATGCTCTTTGTCCAGGTAAAGAATGCTACGGCGAAATGATTAAATAATTAAAAACAGTCATGATTGAAAGTCCTTTAGATGAGAATACTCATTTAAAGGACTTTTTTTGATTGGAATCAGAGGCAAAATCAGCGTAAAACGTCATACTTGTGCAAAATGCACCAAAAACGTTTAGGATTTTCGTATATTAATAATGATTGGTTTTGATTGATTTTGAATGAAAATGATTGTATAATACAGTCATAGCAAGAGAGAACAAGAAAGAAAAAAACAGAGCAGGAGGGAAAATATGATTTATACAGTTACATTTAATCCATCCCTTGACTATATTGTTTCTGTGAATGGGTTTGAACTTGGAAAAACGAACCGTACCGATTCGGAACTCTTATTACCTGGAGGAAAAGGAATCAACGTTTCGATTGTTTTGAAAAATCTGGGAATCGATAATACAGCACTTGGATTTATGGCAGGATTTACCGGAGAAGAGATTCAGCGCAGAGTCGAAGAGATTGGCGTAAAGGCAGATTTCATTTCAATCGAAGATGGAATTTCAAGAATCAACCTGAAGTTAAAAAATATTGAAGGAACAGAAATTAACGGTCAAGGACCAAAAATCAGCAAAGAAAAACGAGAAGAACTGCTTCAGATATTAGATAAACTAAAAGAAGGCGATGTGCTGGTTTTAGCAGGAAGCATCCCATCCAGCTTACCGGATGACATTTACAAAAACATCATGAAGCGTCTGGAAAAGAAAAACATTCTGATTGCAGTGGATGCTACAAAAGATTTACTTTTAAATGTTTTAGAACATCATCCATTTTTGATTAAACCAAACAATCATGAGCTTGGAGAAATCTTTGGAGTGGAATTAAAGACGAGAGAATCCGTCATTCCTTATGCGAAGAAACTTCAGGAAAAAGGAGCAAGAAATGTGCTGATTTCTATGGCAGGAGAGGGGGCAGCCCTCGTTGCAGAAGACGGAAGTATTTATCTTGCCGAAGCACCAAAGGGAACACTGGTAAATGGTGTCGGCGCAGGAGATTCGATGGTGGCAGGGTTCCTTGCAGGTTGGCTTGAAAAACACGATTACAGACATGCATTCCATACAGGAATCGCAGCCGGAAGTGCAAGTGCATTTTCCGAATATCTGGCAAGCAGGGAAGAGGTTCAGGCTGTGTATGAGCAGGTAACATCAAAAGAATATAAAGAACAATAAGGAAAGAGAGGGAGAAGTAAAGGTATGAGAATTACAGATTTACTCGATGCAAGAAGTATTTCGCTTGACTGTTCGCCAAAAACGAAGCAAGAGGCATTGGATACAGCAGTTGCCCTCATGGTAAAGAGCGGAAAAATTAATGACGAAGAAGCTTACAGACGTCAGGTTTATGCAAGAGAAGAAGAAAGTACAACAGGAATAGGAGAAGGAATTGCAATTCCTCATGGAAAATGTGATGCCGTAACAAAACCTGGTCTCGCGGCAATGGTAATCAAAGATGGTGTTGATTTCGATGCATTAGACGGAGAGCCGGTTACCCTGCTGTTTCTGATTGCAGCACCAAATACAAAAGATAATGTACATCTGGATGTATTAAGTAAGTTATCTGTACTTATGATGGATGAAGATTTCTCAAATGGACTGAGAAATGCAAAAAGTGTAGAAGAATTTTTGAAAATCATTGACAAAGCCGATGATGAAAAACCAGACATTGATGAACGTCTTGAAGATACAGGAGCAAAAGAAGATTCCAAAGTAAAAATTCTTGCAGTTACCTCTTGTCCGACCGGTATTGCTCATACTTACATGGCAGCAGAGGGACTTGAAAAAGCAGCAAGAGCCAAAGGATGCTTTATTAAAGTAGAAACCAGAGGGTCCGGTGGAGCAAAAAACGTGCTGACAGCAGCAGAAATTGAAGAAGCAGACTGCATTATCGTTGCAGCCGATGCACAAGTTCCGATGGATCGTTTCGATGGAAAGAAATTGATTGAATGCCAGGTATCTGACGGAATCAGTAAAGCAGATCAGCTCGTTGAACGTGCGATGGCAGGAGATGCACCGATTTATCAGGCAAAGGGTGCAGTACAAAAATCCAGTCAGTCAAAGGGAAGCGGAGGAGTTGGACATCAGATTTATACACAGCTTATGAACGGTGTTTCCCACATGCTTCCATTCGTAGTCGGTGGTGGTATCTTAATCGCACTTGCATTCTTAATTGATGGTTTAAGTGTAGATATGAATTCTCTTCCGGTTGACCAGAGAGCAAACTTTGGTACAATTACTCCGGTTGCAGCGATGCTTAAAGGAATCGGTGGTACAGCATTCGCATTCATGCTGCCGATACTTGCAGGATTTATCGCAATGGCAATCGGTGACAGACCGGCACTTGCAGTTGGTTTTGTCGGTGGTATGATTGCTTCTCAGGGAAAATCCGGTTTCCTTGGCGCTTTAGTAGCAGGTTTTGCAGCAGGATACATCATTGTATTACTTAGAAAATTATGTGACAAACTTCCACAGGCAATTGAGAAAATTGCACCGGTTCTGATTTATCCGGTAGTCGGAATTCTAGTTATGGGATTATTAATGAACTTCGCAGTAGAACCGATTATGGGGGCAATTAATACTGCATTAAATAATGGTTTGACAAGCATGGGCGGCTCTAGTAAGATTATTTTAGGATTTATCTTAGGCGGTATGATGGCGATTGATATGGGTGGTCCATTTAATAAAGCTTCTTATGTATTTGGCACTGCAGCAATTGCTTCCGGTAACTACGATGTCATGGCAGCAGTTATGATTGGAGGTATGACTCCTCCATGTGCAATCGCACTTGCAACTTTATTATTTAAAAACAAATTTACAAAAGAAGAAAGAGATGCAGGTCCTACAAACTTTATCATGGGACTGGCATTTATCACAGAAGGTGCAATTCCATTTGCAGCATCTGACCCGCTTCATGTACTTCCGGCATGTGTTATCGGTTCCGGAATCGCAGGTTCTTTAAGTATGTTATTCAACTGCACTTTAATGGCACCACATGGTGGAATCTTTGTATTCCCTGTAGTCGGAAATCCGTGGATGTACCTGGCGGCACTGGTAGTTGGAACAATTGTTTCCACTGTACTGCTTGGAATTTTAAAGAAAAAAGTAGAAGAATAAGAAAAAATTAAAATTAAGAAAATAAAAAGCAAGAAAATAAAATTAAAACAAGAAAAGGAGAATTTACCATGAAAGAATTTAAGTACACAATCACAGATCCAGAAGGAATTCACGCTCGTCCGGCAGGAGAACTTGTAAAAGCTGCAAAAGAGTTTGCAAGCACAATTAAATTAAACAAAGACGGAAAAGCAGGAGACTGCAAACGAATCTTCGGAATTATGGGACTCGCTGTAAAACAGGGAAATGAAGTTACCTTTACTTTTGAAGGGGAAGATGAAGATGCAGCTTATGAAGCAATCAGCGCATTCGTGAAAGAAAACCTGTAAGAAAAAAGCAGAACATGAAATAAAGCCGGGGTCAAATTAGTTTTGACCCCTGTTTTTTTAAAGGAAGAAAGGGGAAGTTAGCGATGCAGATTTATAGTGGAAAAAGTGTATTTAGTGGAATTGCAATTGGAAAAATCTGTGTATATCAGAAGAGCGAGCAGCAGGTAAAACGTGTACGTACAGAAGACAGTGAAAAAGAGTGGGCACGTTATAACGAAGCAAAAGAGAAGGCATTGGACCAGCTTCGTGGTTTATATGAAAAAGCATTAAAAGAAGTCGGTGAAGCAAATGCTGCTATCTTTGAAGTGCATCAGATGATGCTTGAGGATGATGACTATAATGAGTCCATTGAAAATATTATCCGTACTCAGAAAGTCAATGCCGAATATGCGGTTGCATCGACAAGCGATAATTTTTCTACCATGTTTTCGTCCATGGATGACGACTACATGAAAGAACGTGCTGCAGACGTAAAAGATATTTCTGAGAGAATCCTTTCCCTGCTTGCAGGCGGAGAAAAAGGCAAAGTAGTGACGGATGAACCGGTAATTATTGTGGCAGATGACCTTGCACCGTCAGAAACCGTACAGTTAGAAAAAGATAAAGTGCTTTCTTTTGTAACCGTGCATGGTTCGGTTAATTCGCATACTGCAATTCTTGCAAGAACCATGGCAATTCCGGCTTTAATTGGAACAGAGATGCCTCTGGATGAACGTGTCGACGGAAAATTTGCAGTAGTAGACGGAGTAAATGGAAAAATCTATGTAGAGCCGGATGAAGAGACACTTGCAGAATTAAAAGAACGCCAGAGAGAAGAGTTAGAAAAGAAAGAACTGCTCTTACAGCTCAAAGGAAAAGAAAATATTACACTTGATGGAAAGAAAATCATGCTGTATGCTAATATTGGAAACATAAAAGATTTAGCAACTGTCGTACAGAATGATGCAGGTGGAATCGGACTCTTCAGAAGTGAATTTATTTATCTGGAAAAAGAAGATTATCCGACTGAAGAAGAACAGTTTAAGATTTATAAGACTGCAGTTGAGACAATGGCAGGAAAACGTGTGATTATCCGTACGTTAGATATCGGCGCGGATAAACAGTGTGATTATTTCAAAATGGAAAAGGAAGAAAATCCGGCACTGGGATATCGTGCAATCCGTATCTGCCTGACCCAGACCGAAATTTTCAAGACACAGCTTCGTGCGCTGTTTCGTGCAAGTGCTTATGGAAATCTTGCGATTATGTACCCGATGATTACAAGTCTTTGGGAAGTAAAACGAATTAAAGAAATCGTAGAAGAAGTAAAAGCAGAACTAACAGCAGAAGAAATTGAATTTGGAAATCCACAGCAGGGAATTATGATTGAGACACCGGCAGCCGTTATGGTGAGTGGGGAGCTTGCAAAAGAAGTCGATTTCTTTAGTATTGGAACAAACGATTTAACACAGTATACACTTGCAATTGACCGTCAGAATCCGAAATTGGATCTGTTTTATAATGCACATCATCCAGCTGTGCTTTCTATGATTAAGATGACTGTGGAAAATGCACACAAAGCAGGAATCTGGGCAGGAATCTGTGGAGAACTTGGAGCAGATACCTCTTTGACAAAAGATTTTCTGGCTATGGGTGTAGATGAACTGTCTGTATCACCGGGAAGCATCCTTCCGATTCGAAAAATCATTCTTGAGACAAATGTTGAAGAATATAAGAGAGGAAATTATGCTGACGGAGAAACGTTATGAAGTAATACTGAAATGTCTGAATGATAAAAACAGTATTACCGTTACAGAATTAAAAGAGTTACTTGGAATTTCAGAATCAACAATAAGAAGGGATTTAACTGCACTGGATAAAGCCGGAAAACTGGTAAAAGTATTTGGGGGAGCAGTTGCAGTGGATTCCGGATTTACAACCGTTGAGCCCTCTGTGGCTCAGAAATCAGGTGTAAATAAAGAAGAAAAAAGCCGGATTGCGCAGTATGCAGCATCTTTGATTTCACCAAATGAGTTTGTTTACTTAGATGCCGGAACAACAACAGGACGAATGATTGAATACATCACAGAAAAGAGCGCAGTGTTTGTGACCAATGCTGTCAGTCATGCACAGCGTCTGGCAGCAGAGGGATTCAAAGTTCATCTGATTGGCGGAGAATTAAAAGGGACAACCGAAGCTGTGGTAGGAAATCAGGCAATCTTAAATATTCAGAGACTGCATTTTTCAAAAGCCTTTTTTGGTGTAAATGGAATCAGCTTAAGGGCAGGGTTCAGCACTCCGGATTACAGTGAAGCAATGGTAAAACAGACCGCACTGCATCAGGCGAGAATTGCTTATGTGCTTGCAGATTACTCAAAATTTGGAAATGTCAGTTCCGTGACCTTTGCAAATTTAGAAGAAGCGGATGTGTTGACTGACAGAAAACCACCGGAAAGCTTTTCCGGATGTAAAAATATTCTGGTTGTGTAAATTTACGTTGTTTTTACAACCCAAATCAGTTATTATATTAAGTAGAAGAATTAATTAAGAAAAAGATTTGGGGGTGGTAAAAAATGGAGCGTTATGATGTATTTCATGATATTCTTGTGAATTTATTTCAGGAGATTATGGATATCGAAGAAAAAGCCCTGATTACCGCTGAATTTAAAAATATATCCGTGAATGATATGCATATCATTGAGGCAATTGGAACAGGAGAACCGAAAAATATGTCAACTGTGGCAAAGCTGATGTCCGTCACGGTTGGAACACTTACAATTGCGATTAATAATCTGGTAAAAAAAGGTTATGTAAGCAGAGTCAGAAGTGAAGAGGACAGAAGAGTCGTGTTGATTTTCCTGACTGAAAAAGGAAAACGGGCGTATCAGCATCATCGGGAGTTTCATGATGGAATGGTAAAAGCACTGGTGGAAGGTCTGGATGAAGGGCAGCAGAAGATTCTTGTGAAATCTTTACTGAATTTGAGAACGTTTTTTAATTCTTATAAAAAATGATGTGAGTGTCAAAAAATAAAAGATTGGAAGTCTTATCGACAGAGAGAAAAGCTGGTATCAATCGATACCAGCTTTTTTTATTTTAATTGTTCCTTTTATCCGTGCGGGATAAGTCTCTAAAATTTCGCCGTTGAAATAAACTGTAATTTTATCATTGATTTCTATCTGTGAAGTATCATAATTTTTCGGCCAATCACAAACTATTTGGTTAAGATTATCTGTTTCTAACATAAATGTTGTTTCATTTTTTTCCAGCACTGTACCTTCTATGCTGGCGTTTGCTGGCTTACACAGAGTTCTCACTACTACAAATATTCCCAATATTACAAATAGAATGATTATGGTGCTTGCAAGTTTTTTTTTCATAAGGACCTCCTTTGTAGGACGGAGAGAGAAATCAATTGAATTTATTTTTGATACTCACATTATAGCATAAAATTTAATAATTCTCCAGCACATACTTTTCTATAACCGGAAATGGAGCAGGTCCAGTTTCTAATACAAATCGGTGAAATTCTTTTTTATCAAATTTATCACCGGCTTTTTTTTCAGCCAAGTCTCTTAAATCCATAAAATTCAGATATCCCAGATAGTATTTTAAATAATTGGCAGGATTTTCAATGATGTATTGGTAAATTTCCTTGCAGGTATCATCAGAAGCAATGCCGAATCCATGCAAAGACTGTGTAACCTGAGCTAAGGTCCAGCCGTATTCATGGATTTTAATATCGAGTAGAGAATACAGGCAGAGACTGATGGAGCGGTTTTGCCATAAAAGCTGTAAAAGTTCTGGTTCGACTTTAAAATAGGAGGCGGCATAGCCGTAGGAAATGGATTCGACATAAGTCGCCCAGCCTTCAATATAGCCACTGCATCCGAGCAGATTTCGGATAGGAGCAGGATTTTGATTTCCATAATATAAAGTCTGATAGAGGTGTCCCGGAAAGCCTTCATGGGCAAGTGTGGTAAAGAGTTCGGCAGGATTTACCTGTGAACTTTGATTGATATAAATGGTATTTGGACTTAAGGTATCCGCAGGTGGAGTCAGATAAAAAGCGGGACTGGAAAATTCTTCCATTGAGGTGGGAACATATTTCACTTCGTACTTGGGACTGTCTAAATCAGGAAAATCCGTCTGCATGGCTTTGTTTAGATAGGAAAGCATTTCTTCTGGTGTGGCAGAAAGAGAAAAAACAGAAAGATTTTGTGCAAGGGATGGATTTTGGGAGAGCAGAGTCTGCATCTGGCGGTAATCAAGGGCAAGCTGGGTAAAAAGCCGTTCTTCGATTTCGTTGGTACTGCGAAAATCTCCGACCTGACTTTGAATCAGATAGTGATAATAGGCAGTACCATCTGGAAAACCGGCAAGCCCTCTGTCATTTTTTTCACTGCCTTTTAGAGCAGAAAGCTTTTCTGAAAGTGATTGATAGGAAGGAATCACGCAGGTATGGATTAATTTTTCATGGAGGCTTAGATAGGAATCTGCCTGTTTTTTGGTAAGTGTATCAGCATTTTGAAGTGAATTAATCTTATCTTTAAAAGCAGAAGCAAGATAATCCGAGGAGAGCATGGTCTGACACTGTGTAAGCAGGCGCTCCAAAGAAGCATCACTCATAAAGAGTCCACGTTTCGCTTTTTGAGATTCAAATTCTGCCAGTTCGTTATAATAGTCGGGGAGGCAGGAGAGCAGAGAAAAATAGTCTTTGATATCGTTTCCTGTGCGGAAGGTGTATTCGGCAAGCAGAATCGGAAGCTGGGAAGAAATTCCGAGATGAGGACTTAAGGGTTCTTGAAGCCAGAAAAAGTTTTCACCGGAAAGCTGCGTGGAAAATTCCAGAGAGAGAATATCATAAGTCAGCTGGTTTTCTTTGGAAAGTTTTTGATAGTGAAAGTTTTTCAGGCGTTTTTGATTGGATTTTAATTTAGAAAATGAATTAGAATGAGCTTTTTCGTTCATTGAGCCAAGACTGATTTTATAATCCTTGATTCCAAATTTCTCGGGATGTGCAAGCGTATAATGCAGATTTAAAGTATTAGAAGAAAGTTCGGAAGTAAAAATAGAATCGGTAAAGTGTTCAAACTGTTTGTTTTCCAGAGTGGGTTCGATTTTTTTCAAAAAGATGATAGAAAAAACAAGAAAGAAGCAAAAAATGAAAATCAAGATTCGATATTTGTTATGTAGGAAATTTTTCAAAGAACTGTCCTCTTAAAGCTTGAGAATTCTTTATTAGTTTATGAAAAAAATGAAAGAGTATGAATGCAGATAAACATTCCCCTGCTTCAAGTGCGCAAATCGCGAAGCGACTGCGTTCATGAGCAAGTAGCGAAGCGGATTGCGAATGTCCGCTTTACCAATACAGACAAATTGGAAAAAGCCTCTGCTGGAAAAAGGCAGAGACTTGTGATAAGCTAATGAAGAAGTGAACTCTAAAATAAGGGAGGAAATGTAAGGTGAAAAAGAAGATGCTGGTTTTATTTCTGGCAGTGGGAATGATACTTGGAGGATGCCAGAACACACAGGAAAAACCACAGACCGGAAAGGGAGAAGAAACATCACGGGACGAAACGGAAGACACGCCAGAAGAAGAGAAGAACTATGATGTAAAACTGTCGAAGAACTTATATGATTTTGAATTTGCAATAAATGATACGGTTTTTCATTTGCCGCAGGCGCTGGATGATTGGAAGGAGACTGGATGGTCTTATGAGCGTGCCGAGTCGGAAGAAATGCTGGATGGTGATTCGTTTTTGGAGGGGGAGACATTAAAGAACGAGGAAAAAGAACTGATTGTGGATATTGTGAATCTGGATGGAGAAAAACAGCAGCTTGGCGCATGCAGTGTTGGGGGAGTGACACTGGAAAATACAGATAAGGATAATATGGTTTATCAACTGCCTGGAAAAATCACAGTGGGAGAATCCACATTAGATGATGTTTTAGATGCGTATGGAGACCCGGATGACCAGTATGAGGAAAAAGACTGGGTTTATGTAACCTATGAATATGGAATTTATAAGAAAGCGGATTTGGTATTTGACATTGAAGATGAAGTCCTTGAAAAAGCAGTGCTGAAAAATTACAGGGATTCTGAACCGGAAGAAACCAGCAAAGACGTGCCAAAAGAAGTGAGTGACTATCAGGCTCCGGAAGCTTTTTCAGAGAATCCACTGGATTTTATCGTGCAGTTTGATGGAGATTTTTATCAGCTTCCGGCACCGGTTTCTGAATTTATCAAAAACGGATGGAAAATCGATGAAGAAGGTTCCGATACTTCGGTAAAGGCAGGACGCCATGGCTATGTAACATTGGAAAAAGACGGACAGACGTTATATGGTGTTGTGAATAATTACTCTAAGAGTGCAGTTCCGATTAAAAATAGTTTTCTTACCAATCTGCATGGAGATTTTGATGTGACAAAAGTGCCGATTCAGATTTACAGAGGGATTACGCTTGGAATGAATGAAGAAAGTATGAAAGAAGCGTTATCGGATGCAAAATATGAAACAAAAGAGGACGAAGAAGGAGTTTCTTATTATCTTTATGCAGATGAAGAAAAACGGGATTATGTGCGGATTTTTGTAGATAAAAATTTAAAATTGGTGCGTGAAATTGAGCTGAGTAACAGTCCGGAAGGACTGGAAGAGAAAATGTTATCGGAAGAGGATGAAAAAAGTGTAGAGGCTTCTGCAATGTCAGGCAGTGATACTCTTCCGGAACAGGAATAAATTTAAGAAAGAAGAGATAACAGGTATGGAAGAAAAAATTTATGATATGGTAATTATCGGAGCAGGTCCGGCAGGAATGAGTGCGGCGGTTTATGCAAAGCGTGCAGAGTTTTCTGTGCTGGTGATTGAGAGAGATTTTGCAAGCGGTGGACAGATTGTAAAAACCTATGAGGTGGATAACTATCTGGGGCTGCCGGGAATCGGCGGATATGAGCTGAGTGAAAAATTCCGGGAACACGTAGATAAATTTGAAGTTCCGTTTGTAAGAGATAAAGTACAGGAAATTCAGTTAGATGGAAAGCTTAAAAAAGTAATCACGAGAAAGGGAGGATATCTTGCTAAGACTGTGATTCTTGCAGGAGGATCAAGCCCGAGGCTGCTTGAGATTCCTGGAGAAGAAGAATTTCAGGGAATGGGTGTTTCCTATTGTGCAACCTGTGACGGTGCATTTTTCAGAGAGCGGGTGACAGCAGTAATCGGAGGCGGAGATTCAGCAGTGGAAGATGTGATTTTCCTTTCACGCATTTGTAAAAAAGTGTACATGATTCACAGGAGAGATTCGTTAAAAGCATCCAAATCTCTGCAGTCAGTCCTTGATAAACTTGAAAATGTTGAGATTTTGTGGGATACTGTAGCAGAAGCGATAAAGGGAAACAGTGAGGTAGAAACACTTCAGATAAAGAATCAGAAGACTCAGGAAAAACGTGAGCTTTCGGTAGATGGAGTGTTTGTTGCAGTTGGAGCAGTTCCGAATACCAAAGAATTTCAGAATTTGATTCAACTCGACGAAGCAGGCTATATCGCAGCGGAGGAAGATTGTAGAACCAATGTTGCGGGAATTTATGCAGCAGGAGATATCCGGACAAAGGCACTGCGCCAGGTGGTGACAGCGGTTTCAGATGGCGCAAATGCAGTTTACAGTGCGCAGAAATATCTATCTGAACTTGCATAAGGGACAGGGAAACACATAATAACACATGGCAAAAAGAGGATTAAGGAGGAACTTTTTGATGAAAAACACAAAAGTACTGGTAGAAGAACTGGAACAGGGAAAATATGACAGCGTTCTCTTAGATTTATATGTGGATGCGGAAAAACTGGACTATCAGAGAAAACGTTATATTGAGACAATCAAAAAATATGAGGAAACATTCGGAGAAGGCGAAGTGGAAATCTATAGCGCTCCGGGAAGAAGTGAAGTAGGTGGAAACCATACAGACCATCAACATGGAATGGTACTTGCAACTTCTATCAATCTGGATGCACTCGCAGTAGTAGGAGCTTCAAAAGATGAAAATATTCATGTAATGTCTGAAGGATATGACATGGTGGATGTTGAGATTGATGATTTAGAAGCCAGACATGAAGAAGAAGGAACAACTGCTGCTTTAATCCGTGGTGTAACCGCAGATTTAAAAGGAAAGGGTTATGAAGTAAAAGGATTTCAGGCTTACGTAACCAGCGATGTATTGATTGGTGCAGGACTTTCATCCTCAGCAGCTTTTGAAGTAATCGTGGGAACCATTCTTTCCGGTATGTTTAATGACGGAAAAATTGACCCGGTAGTGATTGCACAGTCCGGTCAGTTTGCAGAAAATGTATACTTTGGCAAGCCATGCGGACTGATGGACCAGATGGCATGTTCCGTTGGTGGTATGATTCATATTGATTTTAAAAATCCGGAAGAGCCGGTAGTAGAAAAAGTACCATCTGATTTTGAAGCTTATCAGTACAGCTTATGTATTGTAGATACAAAAGCATCTCATGCAGATTTGACAGATGATTATGCACAGATTCCGGCAGATATGAAAAAAGTAGCGAAATTCTTTAAAAAGAATTTCTTAAGAGAAGTTCCGGAAGAAGAATTTTATAACCAGATTTCTGCAATGCGTGGTCTGTTAGGAGACCGTCCGGTGCTTCGTGCGATTCATTTTATGGAAGAAGAAACCAGAGTACAGAAAGAAGTGGATTCTTTAAAAGCAGGAGACTTCAAAGGATTTCTTGAACTGGTAAAAGAATCCGGTAACTCTTCTTTTAAATATCTTCAGAATGTATATACCACAAATGACTTAAATCAGCAGGCCGTTTCTGTTGCACTCGCAGGAAGTGAGAGAATTTTAGGAAAACATGGCGTGTGCAGAGTACATGGTGGTGGATTTGCCGGAACAATTCAGGCATTCGTAGAAAATGATTTCGTAGAAGAGTATAAGAGAAGAATGGACAAAGTATTTGGACATGGTTCTTGTCAGGTATTAAAAGTACGTCAAAAAGGCGGGGTAAAAGTTCTCGGATAAGAAATATAATTTTCAGAATATTCACGGAAAAAAAGTGCACAAAAGATTTTAAAAAGTGGTCAAAATCACGAAAAATACGGAAAAAGTTATCCACATTTTATTGTGGATAAAAGGCTGTAAAATCAAGTTATCCACAAAGTTATCCACATTCGTGTGGAAAATGTGGATAACTTTTTTGATTTACATAAGATTCGAGCCAAACAGACGTTTTGTGCATAAGTTATAAAAGTGGATTTGTGGATAACTTTGTGGACAAAAAAATCACGAGAGTCAAATTCAATTATTGGGGAATAAACACTTAAATTGTATGAAATCATGAGAAAACTAAATATAATATCAGAAAATAATGAAATTCTATAAAACTTCATAAAGGACACAAAAAAACACCGTCCCCGCAGTATCAAGTCTCTGCAAAAACAGTGCTTTTAGTGCGCCTTCAGGGACTCGAACCCTGGACAAATAGATTAAGAGTCTACTGCTCTACCAACTGAGCTAAAAGCGCATTCGTTATTCCATTTCTTTAATGCAAAACTTATTATACTGGAATAAACGAAAAAATGCAAGGGGAATTTATTGTATTTTTTGTTTTTATTTAAAAACATGATGCTAAGGTCAAAAAGTTCAAAAATCGTTCGGGCTTGCACGACAAGATTTTTGACTTTGGGGCCGCCTAAACATGAAAATGTAGCGATTTACGTAGTAAATCAGCGGAATTTGAATGTTTATAGAATTGCGAGAGCTGTTTTACAGCGAAGCAATTCGTAGGCATCAATTAGAGTTTTTTAGCGTTTTTTCTTCAAATATTGCAGCGATTTCTCGGCTTCCATGGCGGCCTTCATAATTCGTGCCGCCTGTGTTCCCATTTTTCGATTGGTGTAAGCCCAGATAGAGAGTGTGGTCTGTAAAGATTTCTTTTTTGACAAAGCAAAGATTCCTTTTTATTTAAGTATATGAAAAGAAATCTTATCTTGCTGCAATTAATTTACAGATTGGATTTCCCTCAGAAGAGAATTTTTCTTCGTATTCGGTCATAATATTACCGACATTCATTTTTTCGTTGTTATGGAGGTCGTAAGTCCATTCGACCAGATGCCATTTGCTTTCATTGACTTCCTCTAAAGAGAAATCAAAGAGCGGGCGATTGTCGGTCTTAAATTCAATGACTCCGTCTGATTTTAAGATTGCATCATAGCGTTCTAAAAACTGACGTGAAGTAAGACGGCGTTTAGCATGGCGTTCTTTTGGCCATGGGTCTGAAAAGTTCAGATAAATTTTATCGACTTCCCCTGCGTCAAAAATGAGTGGAAGTTCTCTTGCGTCCGTGCGGACAAAGTAAACATTTGGAAGAGTGTTTCCATTTTCGGCACGTTCTTCCATTTTTTGAAGAGCACGCAGAAGAACACTGTCGTACATTTCAAATCCGATATAGTTGATATCCGGATTCTGGGAAGCAAGATCCATTAAAAAACGTCCCTTTCCCATTCCAACTTCAATGTGAATTGGATGATTATTTTTAAAGATTTCATTCCAACGACCTTTATTTTGTTTCGGTTCGTGAATGACATAAGGACTGCTTTCGATGGCATCTTTTGCTCCTGGAATATTTCTTAAACGCATATTTTGTTCCAGCCTTTCTATCGTAATTTATATATCGTGACTAATATCTGATACAGTATACTGAATCTGAAATTGTTTGTCAAAGCCTATTCGTCAAAACGGAAGAAAGATGTAGAAAAATAGACAAAAAAGGCAGGAGGAGTTTAGGAAAGTTGTATAATTTAATAGAAAATTTATGAAAAACTTTATATCTGATTTTTGATTATCCCTATAAATATTACACTTTCAAGCATTTCGAAGTATAGAAAAACACTCATTTTACCACGAATATACCACGATTGAACGAGCCTTGATATGACGATAAAATAGCACTAAAAAGACACCATTGACACATTGAAGTGGTGTCTTTTATTAATAAGCAGTCAATCCTAAGACTAACTGCTTTTGCAAAATAAAGGTAATCACTATTTTGTTTGTTTCTTTAGAATAATATAGCTTGCAATCACAACTACAAAGAATACTAACACGAAAACTAAAGTATGAAATATTCCTATCGGATAAGGTGCAATCCACCCTTCTAGTTTGAAAACCAATCCTGAAATATATCCTGTAATCATAGAAATAGGCATAAAAGCAACTCCGATTATATTAAGCCAATTTACATAAAAGGGGGATTTTTCTTCCGATAGTATTCTCGCTATAAAATATCCAACAATCCCTATAGCTTGAATAATCATTGAACCCCAAACTGCTTCCATTGTTTGTTCTGCATACCAATTACCAAATGCACAAAACAGCCCAATAGCAACAAAAGCTGTTGATGATATATAAAGTACCTTACTCGTAAGCTCTTTATTTTTTTGTTCTTTGTCTGCTACTGGTTCAATTCCCTTTAGGATATAGTCAGTTGTTACTCCAAAAAAATCACTCATTATAATTATTTTTTCTAAGTCAGGCGTACTTTGTTCACTTTCCCATTTGGAAACAGCCTGCCTTGAAACTCCAACTTTATCCGCAAGTTCCTCTTGTGATATTCCTTTTGATTTCCTTAAATATTGTATTCTGTCTGCCATATTCATTAGCTAACACTCCTTTCTTTCATGGTGTAATTTTAGCAATATTATCAGTTGCATAGCCACCATTTAGATATGGAAATATGTCAACTGGCAGTTGCAATGATGTTTTTTGACAAATCAGCAGAATATTCTTGCTTATAACGTAATTTAAACATATCCATATTATAACAGTTCCATATATCCGCCACAACAAAAATCAGCACACCCCCCTTGACATTTTTCTGTCTTGAAAAATACACACTTTTTCTTTCTTCCTCTTGATTACCAACCACAGAAAAGAAAAAGCCCTGTCAAGAGCCTTGCCACCATTGGTGGTGCTTTGCACTCTTTACTGGGCTTTTTGTTTGCTGTATCTTTCATTCAAGAGGAAAATTAAAGACCTCTGTTCCATTTCTCTTTCAGATAATCTTCATAGTCCGTTTCATCAAAATCTAACTGTGGCGAAGTGTCGGGAATGTTATTTCTGCTGTCTATGTCCGCAAGTTGACGGAATATCCAGTCATCATAAGGGTCATGGTATTTATACTCTTTGGGCTGTTCTCTGTATCGGTCTAACCCTCGCATTTCCTTATGTACTTTCATCATGCGTTCTATTTTTTGACGTTGTATCAACTGCTTGATTTCCATAAGTTCTTCTAACTCCGTAACCTCATTGGTAATGTAGTTATGGATATACTGTATGAGTTTGGTTTCCATGTAAAATCTGCATTCTTTTTCATCATTGAAAAATTCATTTTCAGACAGATAATCTAAGGAAACATTGAAGTCCTGTTCCCGTTTGATAATATCCATGATATATGGTTCGGTGTGGTCAATATACTTCCATTCTCCTGATAATAATTCATTGGGCGTTACTCCCAGCACGTCCATTATCTTTTCTAATGTGTCAAAGGTAGGATAATTCACACCCCGTTCAATCTTGGAAAGGCTCTGCATATTGATACCGATTTTATCCGCAAGTTCCTGTTGTTTCATTCCTCTGTGTTTTCTTATGGTCTGTATATTCTCTCCTAAGAAACTGATTTTCTTTTCGTAATGTTCCATAACTTAGTATAACCGCTCCTTTCGTTGCTTTTCTCGGTGTTTATAAGCATATCATACTTAATATTTATTAAAAAGTCAATCAAAACTTCTTGACAAGTAATTCTAATGGCGTTATTATCGTATTAGATAGGGTGATTAAGCACGCTAGGGTCAATCACACGCTTGAGTAAGCATAGAAAAGATGTATTTTCATTTTGATAGCATGAATAAGCATGGACTATCAGACCGAAAATAAGGTTTCTGACTGGGGCTGTTCCGTTTAGCCACGAGTCTTACAAGGCTCGTGAGCGTTAAGAACGGATCAGACACAGGAAGAAAGGGAACGCCTTTAGGCGTTCATAAAGGGCGTATATGTAACACCGCCCTGCGTATACATGTCATAGTACCTAGAAACTGTGATAAATAAAGGAAAAAACACGATTTTTACCCGCAAAAAACGGGGCATACGAAAGGAGCAATGCACTATAACTACACACAAAAATTTATCCGTTAAGATTGATTACATCAGCATTGTATTTGAAACGGCAACCGCTGAAGATATAATCATGCACATTTTAGATTTACCGACTGACATTTTCAATGTTTATCCAGCAATGATAAAATTCAAGACTTATCAAGCACGCTGGCAGATTGGAGATATTTATGTATCGGGGGACGCAAGAAAGACAGAGGATAACCCACAGGGGCTAGGCTGTTATCTTGTTATGACTGGCAGAGGTTGTGATGATATTTTCCGTATTCTCGACAGTAGGAATTATACCTTTGGGGATATGTTTCGACGCTGTGAGCGAAGATACGGACTGGATAACTTTCATTTCACAAGACTTGATATTGCCATTGATGATAAGAACGAAAAGCCATTCTTTACCATAGAGCAGATAAAGAAGAAATGCGAAAAAGAGGAATTTATTTCTAATAGTGAGGGCTACCACTTTGACGAAAGCAAGTTTGATGATTTCGACACCGCAAAGACTGTTTATATCGGTGCTGGTAAATCGGGATTATCCTACCGCTTTTATGATAAGGATAAGGAAGTCTGTTCAAAACATAATAAGACACTTGATGAAGTCGGCAGTTGGAAACGGACAGAAATGCAACTGCGTGATGATAAGGCTCATGTTTTTGCCATGACATTCAAAGACAGACCGCTGGAACTTGGGGAACTGGCTTTCGGGCTATTAGCAAACAACCTACGCTTTGTCGTGCCAAACAGAAATGAAAGTAATAAGAGCAGATGGAAAACGTGTCGGTTTTGGGAACGATTTTTAGGGGCTGTGGAAGTCTTGAAACTGCAAGTACCGAAACTACATAATTCCCTTGAGGAAACACAGCAATGGCTCACAGAGGGTGGCGTGATTTCCGCTGTCAAAAGTTTTTATTTCTTAGAAGAACATGACGCATTAGGTGGACTGGAAAAAGTAGGAACTATGCTTGACAGGGCAAGATACAGCAGTTCCCTTTCCAGTAAATTAACCGCCCACTTACAGAGGATAGACCGCACCGACCTTATCCCCTATATCCAGTATGACACGAAACATGGGAAAGGGGGGATCTGATGAATAACAACGATATTCCCGTATGGGAAAAATACACCCTTACCATTGAAGAAGCGTCAAAGTATTTCCGTATCGGAGAAAACAAGTTAAGACGCTTGGCAGAGGAAAACAAGGACGCTGGCTGGCTCATTATGAATGGCAACCGCATACAGATTAAACGCCGACAGTTTGAAAAGGTCATTGATAAATTGGACGCAATCTAATGCAAATGAGCCTTGTATGTGTTATGATGAACACAAGTCATATCAAGGCTCTTTCCAACAAGGAAAGGAGCAGACACCATGAAAGAAAAAAGACGGGATAACAAAGGTCGTATCCTGCATACTGGAGAGAGCCAACGAACAGACGGAAAATACTTATATAAATATGTGGACGCATTTGGAAACACAAAATATGTGTATGCTTGGAGATTGACACCCACAGACCCGACACCAAAGGGAAAACGGGAAAAACCCTCACTTCGAGAACTGGAACAGCAGATAAGACGGGATATTGAGGACGGTATCGACAGCACAGGCAAGAAAATGACGCTTTGCCAACTCTATGCCAAACAGAACGCACAGAGGGCAAATGTGAAGAAAAGCACAATGAAACAACGGGAACAACTCATGCGGTTATTGAAAGAGGATAAGTTAGGTGCTAGGAGCATTGATACGATAAAACCCTCTGACGCTAAAGAATGGGCGTTACGCATGAAAGACAAAGGCTTTTCCTATAACACTATTAACAACCATAAACGCTCGTTAAAAGCGTCATTCTATATCGCCATACAAGACGATTGTGTAAGGAAAAACCCTTTTAATTTCAAGTTAAGTGAAATCATAGAAAATGATACCAAAGAGAAAGTAGTATTGACAGAGGAACAGGAACAAGCCTTACTGTCATTCATCAAGACGGATAACGTGTATCACAAGTATTATGATGATGTGCTGATACTGTTAAAGACAGGACTTCGTATCTCGGAACTGTGCGGACTGACAGTAGCCGATATTGATTTCAAGAATGAGGTTGTGGTTATCGACCACCAGTTATTAAAGAGCAAGGAACAGGGCTATTATATTGAAACGCCTAAGACAAAGAGTGGAACAAGGCAAGTGCCATTAAGCAGAGAAACGATACAGGCATTTCAACGGGTCATAAGGAAACGCACAAAAGGGAAACTGATAGAGATAGACGGATACAAAGATTTTCTGTTCGTCAATCCGAAAGGCAATCCTAAAGTTGCGATTGATTACAACGCCTTATTTGTCCGTATGGTAAAGAAATATAACAAACACCACAAGGATAACCCCTTGCCACATATCACACCACATACGCTACGCCATACGTTCTGCACAAGACTGGCAAGCAAGAACATGAACCCGAAAGATTTACAGTATATCATGGGACATTCAAACATCAGTATCACAATGAACTGGTATGCTCATGCGTCCATAGATACCGCAAAATCAGAGGTTCAGCGTCTAATCGCATAAGAAGTATTTACCACGATTTTAACCACGATTGACAGGGAAAATATAAGAAGATAGACCTAGATATGTGAGGTTTACCACAAAAGCAAAATGCCCGTAGAGCCTATAAAATAAGGCTTTGCGGACATTTGAGAAGATATAAAAAGATAGTCAAAAAGACATATATGATTTAATAGAAAATCTATGGATTTTTTCTGAAAATAGTGTATGATAGGAGACAAGTAGTAGAATATAGTTAAAAAATAGTTTAACTTAAGATTTCACTTAAAACAAGGAGGAGCTTGCATGGATGATGTAATTAGTAAGCTGGCAGAAATAGAATTGGCTGCCTCCAAAATAATGGAAAATGTGGTGGAGGAGAAAAAAAGCCTTTCTTTAGAAAATGAAGCCAGGATAAAAGCCTTTGATGATGAGGTGGACAAAAAGACAGAAGAAAAATTGGAGGGGATACGAAAAGGGCTTGAAGTGGATATGGAGCAGGAACTGCTTTTACAGAAACAGCAGACGGAGGCAACCTTAAAAAAAATGGAAGCCGGATACGAACAGCGTGTCGAGGCAATGGTGCAGGAGTTATACGACAAAATATTAAGGATGTGATATTATGGGAACTCTGTTATCTTACAGTGGTCTTTCAACAAAAATCCGAGCGATGCAGAGCCGGCTGATGACAGAAAAACAATATCAGGAAATCGCACAGATGGAATCCGTGACACAGGTAGTTGCATATTTAAAAAGACAGCCTGGATTTGCAAAGCTGTGGGCGGATCTCGATGAAAGCAGTCTGCATCGTGGAGAGATTGAAAAACTTCTGACCCATACCATCCATCAAAATTTTGCAAAGATTTACCGATTCGCAAATCCATCGCAGAGAACCTTTATGGATTTGTATTTTAAGCGATATGAAATTGCGGTTATGAAGGACTGTCTGAGAAAAATCTTTGATGGAAGTGGAGATGGACTTGATTTATCACTGTTTCAGGATTTCTTTGATAAACATTCCAAATTAAATTTAGAGAAACTGACCAAATCAGCGACGGTTGAAGAATTTGTTTCTAATTTAAAAGGAACAGAGTATTATGCACCGCTTTCAAGGATTGGACAGGAGTATCATCCATTGTTGTTTGATTATGGAATGGCGCTTGACCAGTATTATTTTGCAAATATCTGGAGAATGAAAGATAAACTGTTTAAGAAGAGAGATTTAGAAGAGATTATAAAGGCTTATGGTAATAAATTCGATATGTTAAATCTGCAGTGGATTTATCGTTCCAAGAAATATTACCACATGGCACCGGCAGATATTTATGCGTTGCTCAGTCCGGTGCGTTACAAACTTTCAACAAAAGAAATTACAGAACTTGTAGAAGCTGTGGATGAGGAGGAGTTTCGCAGGGTACTTGATACTACGGCATATAAAAAGCATTATCCGGAACTGACACCTGATAAGCTGGAAGAATATTATAATTTCAGCATGAGGACGATTTTAGAGACGGAAGCAAGAAAGTATCCACATTCTGTAATCATGATATATTCCTACTTTTATCATAAGGAGCATGAGGTGGATCGGCTGACAACAGCAATCGAGTGTATCCGCTATGGTTTGGCTCCGGCTGAGACATTGGAATATATTCATAGAAATTAAACCGGAGGTAGCAGACATGATTGAGAAAATGAAGTTCTTAAGCATTACTGGTCCGAAGGCTGATATTGACCGAGTGGTTAACCAATATCTGGCAAAATATGAGATTCATCTGGAAAATGCAATGGCACAGCTGAATCAGGTACAAAACCTGTCTCCTTTTATACAGATTAATCCGTATAAAGAGGTGCTTGCAAAAGCAGAAGAATTTACGGGACTTCTTGGAGAGGAAAAACAGCTGAAATTACGGGATATCTCTTTAGAAGAAGCCACGGAATTGATTGACAGACTTGGAAGTGAGCTGTCGGAAATTAATGTAAAGTGTGAAGAAGAAAACAAAAAACGAACGAAAATAGTAGAAGATTTAAATCTGGTCAGTCCGTTTTTAAAACTTCCAGGCGATATTGACCAGCTGGTGCATTATCGTTTTGTGCAGGTGAGGTTTGGAAGAATTGCCAGAGAATACTATGAAAAGTTTAAGACTTATGTATATGATAGTCTGGACACTTGGTTTTATCCGTGCCACGAAGATGAGTATGTGTGGGGTGTTTATTTTGTGCCGTGGACCAGGATGGAAGAAGTCGATGCAGTTTTTTCTTCTCTGCATTTTGAACGAATTTATTTAAAGAAAGATTATTACTATGGAACTCCACAGGAAATCTACGATAAGTTAAGGGTAGAGTTAAATGCAGTAGATAAGAAAATTGCAGAATATAAGAGCCAGGCTTCTGAATTGTTGAAAAAAGATGCAGTATCTGTTTTTTCTGCAAAAGAGAAATTAAGTGCACTGTCGGTTAACTTTGATGTACGTAAAGTGGCGGCCTGCGTAAAAGAGCATCACGAAACGTTTTATATTTTATGCGGATGGATGGCGGAAGAAGATTCTATCGCATTTGCAAAAGAAATTGAAAATGATGCAAATCTGTTTTGTATTATTGAAGATGATAAGTATAACATCAATGTTCAACCGCCTACAAAACTGAAAAATCCGAAGATATTTAAGCCATTTGAAATGTATATTAAGATGTATGGACTTCCCGCCTACAACGAGATGGACCCAACAATCTTTGTGGCAATTACCTATTCCTTTATTTTTGGGGCGATGTTCGGAGATGTCGGACAGGGATTATTATTAGCAATCGGTGGACTCATCCTTTATAAAGTTAAAAACATGGATTTGGCAGCGATTATCGGCTGTGCAGGTGTGTTCTCTACGATATTTGGTTTTATGTATGGAAGTTTTTTTGGATTTGAGGATTTAATCCCCGCCTTGTGGCTGAAACCATCGGAGGCAATGCTGTTGATACCGGGTCTTGGAAATATGAATACGGTATTCGTAGTTGCAATTGTATTTGGTATGTTCCTGATTCTGCTTACGATGATATTTAACATTATCAATGCAGTAAGAAGTCGAGATATCGAAAATATAATTTTCAGCCAGAATGCAATCTGTGGATTGGTATTTTATGGCGCATTGACCGTTACGATTTTACTTTATATCACAGGACATGCACTTCCGGCAACAGTAGTATTAGTTGTAATGTTTGTAATTCCTCTGATTTTAATTATGTTAAAAGAGCCGTTGACCCGTATTGTGGAAAAGAAAACACCGGCAATTGAGGGCGGAAAAGCAATGTATTTTGTTCAAAGTTTCTTTGAGTTGTTTGAGGTAATGTTAAGTTATCTCTCGAATACACTTTCTTTCGTGCGTGTGGGGGCATTTGCAGTCAGCCATGCCGCAATGATGGGAGTTGTATTGATGCTTGCGGGAGCAGAGAGCGGAGGCAGTATCAACTGGCTGATTATTATTCTTGGAAATGCATTTGTATGTGCTATGGAAGGTCTGATTGTAGGAATTCAGGTTCTTCGTCTGGAATATTATGAAATGTTCAGCCGCTTTTATAAGGGCAGTGGACGTGAATTTAAGCCATTTTTAAAAAATGTAAAAACAAATCATTAAGTAAAAACAAATCATTAAGTAAAAACAGAAGCGAGAGCAAGGAGGACTTTTATTATGACAGGTATTATTCAAATTACAATTGCAGCAGCATTAATTTTAAGCATTATTCTTCCATTTGGAGCATTTTTTCTTGGAGAGAAAAACAGAAAACGTTATAAAACATCTCTTGGGGTGAATTGTTTCTTTTTCTTTGGAACCTTACTTGTGGCAACTGTTGTTATGCTTGGCGGAACAGTGACAGCAAACGCAGCATCTGACGCAGCAGCATCTGGTCTTGCAACCGGTCTTGGCTACATCGGTGCAGCACTCGTTACCGGTCTTTCCGGTATCGGTTCCGGTATTGCGGTAGCAAGTTCAGCAAGTGCAGCACTTGGAGCAATCAGCGAAGATGGTTCTTTATTTGGTAAATCTATGATTTTCGTAGCCATGGCAGAAGGTATTGCACTTTATGGTCTGATTATTTCTTTCATGATTTTAGGACGTCTTGGTTAAATTGGACTAAAAACAGCGGCAGGATAGAATGGGAAAGGAGCGGGCATTTATGAAAATGTTTTTAATCAGTGATAATATTGACACCTACACCGGTATGAGACTGGCAGGAGTAGAGGGTGTTGTGGTACATGAGCGGGAGGAACTTAGAAGGGCACTGGAAGATGCTATCGCAAATAAGGAAAATGGCATTATTCTTCTGACTGAGAAGTTTGGCCGTGAATTTCCGGAAATCATTGATGATGTGCGTCTGAACCATCGCCTGCCGCTTCTTGTTGAGATTCCGGACAGACATGGTACCGGAAGAGCAGAAGATTTTATTTTATCTTATGTAAATGAAGCAATCGGTCTAAAATTATAAATGATTCAGAAATAAGAAGGTGATGGACATGACAACGGAAGAAAAACTGCAGCATTTTTATGATGTATCGATGGAGAGTGCCAGGGAAGAAGCACAGAAGGCACTTGAAGAATATAGAAGGGCACTTGATGATATGTTTGAAGAACATAAAAAAGAAAAAGAAAAAAGTGCCGAGCTTCGTCTGAAACTGGAAACGGAAAATGCAAAGCGTGAAATTAATAAAGCATTATCTGCAGAGCAGCTTCACATTAAACGAAAACTGTCAAAGAAACAGCAGGAGTTAAGAGAAAAAATTTTTATTGATCTGCAGGCAAAGCTGGAAATTTTTCGTAAGAGCAGTGATTATCCAAAGTGGCTTGAGGAAAAGATAAAAGAAGCACAAAACATTGCAGATTCAGATGAGATTCAGATTTATTTATCAAAAATAGATGAAAATTTAAAAGAAAGTATAGAGGCAGAAACAGGGATTTCCATTCAACTTTCAGAAGAACCGTTTATGGGAGGAATGAGAGCAGTGATTCCTGCGAAGAATATACTGATTGACCAGACATTTTTAACAATGTTTGAAAGTGAAAAAGAAGAATTTAATTTTGACGGAGGGCTGCTAAATGAGTAGAACAGGAATCATATATGGAATTAATGGCCCCGTCATTTACCTGAAAGGAAATACCGGATTTAAGATGTCCGAAATGGTTTATGTGGGAGAAGAACATCTGGTAGGAGAGGTCATTGCGCTGACAAAAGATACAACGACTGTTCAGGTCTTTGAGGAGACAAGTGGATTAAAACCCGGAGAAACGGTAACTGCAACCGGAGATGCTATTTCAGTCACATTAGGACCTGGAATTTTAGACAATATTTTTGATGGTATTCAGCGTCCGCTTTCTGTTATTGCAGAACAGTCCGGAAAATATATTTCCAGAGGGATGCAGGTTGATTCGCTGGATACAGAGAAAAAATGGAATGTAAAATTTCTGGTAAAAGAGGGTGATGAAGTCCACGGAGGAACCATTTTTGCACAGACACAGGAAACGGCTTCGATTATGCATAAGTCCATGGTACCTCCGAAAGTAGAAGGAAAGATTAAGAAAATTCTTCCAAATGGGGAATATAGTGTAAGCGAAATCCTTGCGGTAGTGGAACAAACAGACGGAAGTGAATATCCATTGAAGCTTGCCCAGAAATGGCCGATTCGTATTCCGAGACCGACAAGCAAACGATATCCGGCAACGGTTCCGCTTGTCACCGGACAGCGAATTTTGGATACGTTGTTTCCGATTGCAAAAGGCGGAACAGCGGCAGTACCTGGAGGATTTGGAACAGGAAAGACGATGACCCAGCATCAGATTGCAAAGTGGTCCGATGCAGACATTATTGTATATATTGGATGTGGAGAACGTGGAAATGAAATGACTCAGGTTTTGGAGGATTTCTCAAAACTGCATGACCCAAAAACGGGAAATGCACTGATGGCACGTACCACCCTGATTGCGAACACTTCAAACATGCCGGTTGCAGCACGTGAAGCTTCTATTTATACCGGAATCACGCTTGCTGAATATTACCGTGATATGGGATACGATGTGGCAATCATGGCGGATTCCACTTCAAGATGGGCAGAGGCACTTCGAGAGCTGTCCGGACGACTGGAAGAAATGCCGGCAGAGGAGGGGTTCCCTGCTTATCTGGCATCAAGACTGTCTGCATTCTATGAAAGAGCCGGCATGATGCAGAACTTAAATGGAACAGAAGGTTCGGTATCAATTATCGGAGCGGTTTCTCCTCAGGGCGGTGACTTCTCTGAACCGGTTACACAAAATACAAAACGATTTGTGCGCTGTTTCTGGGGATTGGATAAATCCCTTGCTTATGCAAGACACTTTCCGGCAATCCACTGGCTGACCAGTTACAGTGAGTATTTAAATGATTTGGCACACTGGTATGGAGAACATGTTTCACCCAAATTTGTGGATGACAGAAATAAATTAATGGCAATTTTGAATCAGGAAAGCAGTCTGATGGAAATTGTAAAATTGATTGGTAGTGATGTACTTCCGGACGACCAGAAGCTGACCCTTGAGATTGCAAGAGTGATTCGTCTTGGATTTTTACAGCAGAATGCATTTCATCCGGATGATACCTGTGTTTCTCTGGAGAAGCAGTTTAAGATGATGGAAATTATTTTGTATTTAAATCAAAAATGCAGAAGTCTGATTGCAATGGGGATGCCGATGTCTGTACTTCGTCGGGAAAACATTTTTGAAAAAGTAATCTCTATTAAATATGATGTACCAAACGATAAGTTAGAGATGATGGATGATTATCAAAAAGCAGTAGATGATTTCTATGATACAGTCATGGAAAAGAATGGATAAGGAGGGAACGGAATGGCAATCGAATATCTTGGCTTAAGTGAAATCAACGGCCCTCTGGTTGTGCTCGAAGGGGTGCAGGATGCAGCCTTTGATGAAATTGTAGAATTTAAAGTAGATGACGGTACAAAAAAAATCGGGCGTATTGTAGAAATTTATGAGGATAAAGCTGTCATTCAGGTATTTGAAGGAACAGAAAACATGTCTCTGTTAAACACCCATACAAAATTGACCGGACATCCGATGGAAGTAGAATTATCTCCGGACATCCTTGGGCGAACCTTTAACGGAATCGGAAAACCAATTGACGATCTTGGCCCGGTGATTCCGGAAATGAAATTAAATATTAATGGTCTGCCGTTAAATCCGGTCAAACGAGAGTATCCGAGAAACTTCATTCAGACAGGTATCTCTGCGATTGATGGTTTGACAACCCTGATTCGTGGACAGAAACTTCCGATTTTCTCAGGAAACGGACTTCCACATGATCAGCTTGCAGCACAGATTGTAAAACAGGCTTCTCTTGGTGGGGACAGTGATGAGAAATTTGCAATTGTATTTGCGGCAATGGGCGTAAAATATGATGTAGCAGAATTTTTCCGCAGAACTTTTGAGGAGAGCGGTGTTGCGGACCACGTAGTCATGTATCTGAATCTGGCAAATGACCCAGTAGTAGAGCGATTGATTACACCAAAGGTTGCACTTACTGCGGCAGAGTATCTGGCATTTGAGAAAGGCATGCACATTCTGGTCATTCTTACTGATATTACTTCTTTTGCGGAAGCGATGCGAGAGGTTTCTTCTTCAAAAGGAGAGATTCCATCAAGAAAAGGTTATCCGGGTTATTTGTACAGTGAACTGGCAACCCTTTATGAACGTGCAGGAATTGTAAGAGGTGGAACAGGTTCGGTTACACAGATTCCGATTCTTACAATGCCAAATGATGATATTACGCATCCAATCCCTGACTTAACCGGGTATATTACAGAAGGTCAGATTGTACTCGAGCGTCAGCTTCATGGGCAGGCAATTTATCCGCCGATTAATGTCCTTCCATCCCTGTCTCGTCTGATGAAGGATGGTATCGGTGAAGGTTATACGAGAGAAGACCATCAGGATGTAGCAAACCAGCTGTTTTCCTGTTATGCAAAAGTAGGAGATGCCAGAGCACTTGCATCTGTTATTGGTGAAGATGAACTTTCACCGCTCGATAAAAAATATCTGGAATTTGGAAATGCATTTGAACAACAGTTTGTCGGTCAGGGACCGGATGAAAACAGAAGTATTCAGGAAACCCTGGATCTCGGATGGAAACTGCTTGGAATGATTCCAAGAGATGAGCTCGACCGTATTGACACGAAGATACTGGATAAATACTATCATCCGGAAGAGAATGCATAAAGAAGAGGTGATGTTATGGATCCGAATACCTTTCCAACCAAAGGAAATCTGATACTGGCAAAAAATTCTCTCGCTTTATCCAAACAGGGCTTTGATTTGATGGACAAAAAAAGAAATATTTTAATTAAAGAACTGATGGAGTTAGTAGACCAGGCAAAAGATATCCAGTCACAGATTGATGTCACATTTCGTACGGCTTATTCGGCACTTCAGAGAGCAAATTTGGATATTGGAATCAGCTATGTACAGGAAATTTCAAGAACTGTTCCGGTGGAAGATTCGATTCAGATTAAGACCCGAAGTGTTATGGGAACAGAGATTCCATTAGTTCAGGCGAATGAGTCATCCAATGCGCCAACTTATGCTTATTATGGAACAAAGGCTTCTCTTGATGAAGCAAAGTCAGCGTTTGAAAAAGTAAAACAGCTGACGATTCGTCTTTCTGCGGTGGAAAATGCAGCCTATCGTCTGGCAATTAATATTAAGAAAACCCAGAAAAGAGCCAATGCGCTGAAGAATATCACAATTCCGAAATATGAAGAATTGACAAAATCCATCAGCAATGCACTCGAAGAAAAAGAGAGAGAAGAATTTACAAGGTTAAAAGTAATTAAACGAATGCAGGGAAAATAAAAAACATAATTTTTATAGAAGAGAAGTTGTTAAAAGAGGAATTTTAACAACTTCTTTTTTTACCAAAATTTAACATGAGACAGATTTTATATTTTACTTTGCTTTTTTATACTGAGACTCGTAAATGAGAGCAATACTAAAAAAGATAAAAATTATAAAGCAAGGAGAATTTAATTATGAAGAAAAAATTAGCAGCATTATTAATTACAGGAATTATGGCAGCAGCAATGACAGCATGTGGAAGCAGTAATTCAGGAACAGACAACAGTGGAAGTACAGATGGAACTGCAAAAACAGAGAGCAGTGCCGATGCGGGCAGTGACTGGGATAATACAAGAGACATCACAGTTGTATCAAGAGAAGATGGTTCTGGTACAAGAGGGGCTTTCGTAGAATTATTCGGAATTGAAGAAGAAGTAAACGGAGAAAAAGTAGATATGACAACAGAAGAAGCAAATATCACAAACAGTACTTCTGTTATGATGTCTACCGTGGCACAGGATGAATACGCAATTGGTTATATCTCGCTCGGTTCTTTAGATGATTCCGTAAAAGCAGTTAAAGTTGATGGAAGCGAAGCAACAGCAGAAAACATCAAAAATGGAAGTTATAAAATTTCCAGACCGTTTAACATTGCAACAAAAGAGGATTTAAGTGACGCAGCACAGGATTTTGAAGACTTTATTTTAAGTACAGAAGGACAGAAAGTAGTGGAAGACAACAAATACATCCCTCTTGATGATGTGAGTGATTATAAATCAAATGGAGCAAGCGGAAAAGTTGTTGTTGCAGGTTCTTCTTCTGTATCTCCTGTAATGGAAAAATTAAAAGAAGCTTATCAGGCAGTTAACAGTGATGTAGAAGTAGAAATCCAGACAAGTGATTCTACAACAGGTATGCAGAATGCAATTGATGGTGTATGTGATATCGGAATGGCTTCCAGAGAATTAAAAGATTCTGAAAAAGAAGCAGGTCTGACACCAACTGTTATTGCAATGGATGGTATTGCAGTAGTCGTAAACAATGATAACCCGACTGATGAACTGAGTTCTGATCAGGTAAAATCCATCTTTACAGGTGATGTGCTTACATGGGATGAGGCGCTTCAGTAAAGAAGACTTAAGAAAGAATCAGTAGCCTGAAGAAGGTTAAAAGGGTGAACAGAATGAAAAAATATAAAGAACAGGTGATGCATGCGGTGTTTTTTATCGCCGCATGTGCATCCGTACTTGCAGTCGCTTTGATTTGTCTGTTTTTGTTTGTAAACGGAATTCCGGCGATGAAAGAAATTGGAATTTTCAAGTTTCTTTTAGGAACGATGTGGAAACCGGGAAATAATATTTACGGAATCCTTCCGATGATTATGGGAAGTATTTATGTAACCGCAGGTGCAATTTTAATCGGAGTTCCGATTGGAATTTTAACTTCTGTATTTATGGCTTCCTACTGTCCAAAAAAAGTATATCGTTTTTTTAAATCGGCAATTGACTTATTGGCCGGAATCCCATCGGTTGTATATGGTTTCTTTGGTTTAATGATGTTAGTTCCACTGATTCGCAATTTATTCCACAAAGGAAACGGAAGCAGTATTTTAAGTGCTTCTATCCTGCTTGGAATCATGATTCTTCCGACGATTATCGGGGTGACGGAATCTGCAATCCGTGCAGTACCTTCCAATTACTATGAAGGTTCTCTGGCACTTGGCGCAACAAAAGAAAGAAGTCTGTTTTTCGTTGTGCTTCCGGCTGCCAAATCCGGTCTGATTGCAGGTGTGGTACTTGGAATCGGTCGTGCAATCGGTGAAACTATGGCAGTTGTAATGGTAGCAGGAAATCAGGCACGTATGCCTGCCGGAATCTTAAGAGGTGTCCGAACCATGACATCAAACATTGTACTGGAAATGGGATATGCAGCAGATTTACACAGAGAAGCATTAATCGCAACAGGCGTGGTATTATTTGTATTTATCTTAATTATTAACTTCTGCGTTGCCAGATTAAATAAGGGGGAAAGTGGTCATGCATAAAAAAGAACATCAGGGAGCGAAAATCAGTGCCGGTATTTTAAAAGGTCTGGTCTTTGCATCAGCCGCTTTAACCTTTTTAGTCTTATTTTTCCTGATTGTCTATATTTTGGTTCATGGAATTCCGAATCTGACACCACAGTTATTTGCATGGAAATATACAAGTGAAAATGCTTCCATGCTTCCATCTATCATTAATACGTTAATTATTGTGATATTATCACTGGTCATTGCAGTGCCGCTTGGTATTTTTTCCGCAATCTACCTTGTGGAATATGCAAAAAGAGGAAATAAATTTGTAAAAATTATTCGTCTGACGACAGAGACACTTTCCGGAATTCCATCTATCGTATATGGTCTGTTCGGTGCATTGTTTTTTGTAACCGCATTAAAATGGGGTTATTCTTTACTTGCAGGTGCTCTGACATTGTCAATTATGATTCTTCCGCTGATTATGAGAACGACGGAAGAAGCATTAAAATCCGTTCCGGATTCCTTTCGTGAAGGAAGTTTCGGACTTGGAGCAGGAAAACTCAGAACGGTATTTCAAATTGTACTTCCAAGTGCAATTCCCGGTATTTTAGCCGGTGTTATTCTTGCAGTCGGACGAATCATTGGAGAAACAGCAGCTTTGATTTATACCGCAGGTGCGGTGGCAGAAGTGCCGTCGAGCATCATGGGTTCTGGTTCAACTTTAGCAGTACACATGTACAATCTTTCCAGAGAAGGTTTATATATGAATCAGGCGTATGCAGTATCCGTTGTCCTGTTAATTTTTGTTCTGCTGATTAACTGGGGTTCCGGAAAAATAGCAAAGAAACTTACGAAAGGGAAAGAATAACGGAAATGGAATTGAAAAAAAATCAGAAAATAGAAGTCTCAAATCTGGATTTGTATTATTCAGATTTTAAGGCATTAAAAAATATAAATATTAAGATTCCGCAAAATGAAATTACAGCATTTATCGGACCGTCCGGATGTGGAAAATCGACGCTTTTGAAATCATTAAATCGTATGAATGATTTGGTAGAAGGATGCCGGATTGATGGACAGGTTTTGCTGGATGGAGAAGATATTTACGGAAGGATGGATGTCAATCTGCTTAGAAAACGTGTCGGAATGGTATTTCAGAAGCCAAATCCATTTCCAATGAGTATTTACGATAACATTGCTTATGGACCGCGCACTCATGGAATCCGTTCCAAATCCAAACTGGATGATATCGTAGAAAAATCCCTGCGTGATGCTGCCATCTGGGAAGAGACAAAGAATCGTTTAAAATCCAATGCACTTGGAATGTCCGGTGGACAACAGCAGAGACTTTGCATTGCAAGAGCACTTGCAGTTCAGCCGGAAGTACTTTTAATGGACGAGCCGACCAGTGCCCTTGATCCAATTTCAACTTCCAAAATCGAAGAACTGGCAATGGAATTAAAGAAAGAGTATACAATTGTAATGGTTACGCATAACATGCAGCAGGCAGCCCGTATTTCTGATAAAACTGCATTTTTCCTTTTAGGGGAAATCGTAGAATTTGGTGAAACAGAACAATTATTCTCTATGCCGAAAGATAAGAGAACAGAGGATTATATTACAGGGAGGTTTGGTTGATATGCGTACAAGATTTGACCAGCAATTGGAAAAACTGCATGTGGAATTAATTAAAATGGGAAGTTTATGCGAGCAGGCAATCACACTGGCTGCGTCTTCTTTAGAAGTTCAGGAAGAGAATACTTTGCATAAAGTGGCAGCACTTGAGAGTGAAGTAGATGCAAAAGAAAGAGAAATTGAAGATATCTGTATGAGACTTCTGCTTCAGCAACAGCCGGTAGCAAGAGATTTACGTGTTATCTCGGCTGCCTTAAAACTGATTTCTGATTTGGAAAGAATCGGCGACCAGGCGGCAGATATTTCTGACTTGACTCCTTATATTGTAAACAGCAGTATTGCGAGTAAAGTTCAGATTCATGATATGGCAAAGGCAACGATTGACATGGTAACAAAAAGCATTGATGCGTTTGTAAAAAATGATTTGGAGCTTGCAGAAAAAGTTATTGAATCAGATGATATCGTAGATGATTTATTTAATAAAATAAGAGAAGAACTGATTCAGGAAATTCAGGGAAAAAACAATGACCCAAGAGCGGCAATTGATATTTTAATGGCAGCAAAATATTTTGAGAGAATTGGCGACCACGCAGTTAATGTTGCAGAATGGGTACAGTATTCTATTACCGGTGTGCATAAGAGTAATGAACATCATATAGCAGACAGATAGGAATGAGGTGAAAGGGTTGGTCTATCTGGTAGAGGATGATGAAAATATAAGAGAACTGGTCACATACACATTAAACAGTCAGGGGATTGAAACAGAAAGCTTTGAACGCCCATCTAAATTTTGGAAGGCAATGCAGCAGGAGATTCCATCCCTGTTTTTGCTTGATATTATGCTGCCGGAAGAGGATGGACTTAGTATTTTGAAGAAAATTAAAAATACAAGCCAGACCAAAAAATTGCCTGTTATTATGCTGACTGCAAAGGGAAGCGAATATGATACAGTATTAGGTCTCGACAGTGGAGCGGATGATTATATCGCAAAGCCGTTTCGTATGATGGAACTGATTTCACGAGTGCGTGCTGCATTAAGGCGAAGCGATCCGGAGGAACAGGAAAGGGTCAAAGAATATCAGTTTGGAAAAATCTATGTTTGTCCATCCAGACATATTGTGAGTGTGGACGGAAAAGAAATTTCACTTACTTTAAAAGAATTTGAACTGCTGTGCGTACTGCTTTCTGAACAGGAAACTGTATTTTCAAGGTCAAAATTGTTAGACCGTATCTGGGGCTATGAATTTGATGGGGAAAGCAGAACGGTAGATGTTCATGTGCGGACACTCAGGCAAAAGCTGGGAGATGCCGGAGACTGTATTAAAACAGTAAGAGGAGTAGGATATAAGATAGGAGGAAAAGCTTCATGACAAAACGGATTTTCCGCTCAATTATGCTGGTTTCTGCAGTCTGCATGGTGACAGGACTGGCATTTCTTATGGGCGTTTTATATCATTTTTTTGGGAATCAATTAGAAAAAGAATTAAAAGCAGAAGCATCTTATCTGGAACTTGCAGTAGAGGAAAATGGAGAGAGTGTACTTGAGAAGCTTCCAAAAAATTCGGCAAGGGTGACCTGGATTGCGGAGGATGGAACGGTTATTTTTGATAATAAAGCAGACGCTTTTGATATGTCGAATCACAATGACAGGGAAGAAATTAAGGATGCACAGAAAAACGGTGCAGGAACTTCTGTCAGACAGTCTGATACATTAGGAGAAAAGACGGTCTACTATGCAAAACGTTTGTCTGATAATAGTATCCTTCGTATTTCGAGCGATCAGTATACGGTGATTGCTCTGTTAAAACAGCTGATTCTCCCAGCTGTCTGCGTGCTGGTTCTTATGATATTATTAGGAGCATTTTTTGCATCGAGACTTTCCAAACATATCGTAACACCATTAAATGAGCTGGATTTGGAACATCCGGATGAAATTGATACTTATGATGAAATGGCTCCATTTATTACAAAGATTAATAAACAGCAGAAGACCATTCAGAAACAGCTTTCGGATGCAAAACGACAGCAGAAAGAATTTCAGATTATCACAAAGCAGATGCAGGAGGGACTTCTTGTCATCGATACACAGACAGATTTGCTTTCCAGTAATGCCAGTGCACTGGAACTTTTAGATGCCGGACAGGTAAAAGATAAAGAAAGTGTGCTGTCACTGAATCGTAGTGAAGCATTTGAGAAGACAATAGACAAAGTCTTACGTGGAGAACATGTAGAGTCCGTATTAAATTTGGGAGAACGTTACTGCCAGGTTTGTGCAAATCCGGTATTTGACAAAGAAACGATAGCAGGTGCAGTGATTCTTTTAATTGATGTGACTGAAAAAATGCAGAGAGATTCTTTAAGACGGGAATTTACAGCAAATGTCTCTCATGAATTAAAGACTCCGTTGACTTCGATTTCAGGCTTTGCAGAAATCATTCAAAGTGGTTTTGTAAAACAGGAAGATGTTCGGAAGTTTGCAGGAAAGATATTTGATGAGACACAGAGACTGGTTACCTTAGTGGATGATATTATAAAAATTTCTCAGCTGGATGAAAATTGTCAGCCGTATCAGAGAGAGAAAGTAGATATCTATAATCTGGCTAAAGATGTATTGAGCAGGCTTCAGGAATCTGCTAATAAAGCACAGGTTCAGTTGAATATGGAAGGTGAACATGCAGAACTTGAAACCGTACTGCCGATTTTAGATGAAATTGTTTCTAATCTGTGTGATAATGCGATTAAATACAATAAAAAAGGCGGAAGTGTTACCGTTACGGTATTAAATACAAGAAATCAGATATGCCTGTCTGTCTGTGATACCGGAATTGGAATCACAGCGGCGGAAAAGAGCAGAGTATTTGAACGATTTTATCGTGTGGATAAAAGTCATTCAAAAGAAATTGGTGGAACCGGTCTTGGACTTTCGATTGTAAAACACGGTGCTGCTTATCTGGGAGCAAAAGTAGAACTGGAAAGTACCATTAATAAGGGAAGTACATTCCGTCTGATTTGGCAAAAATAAAAGAAAAAGACCTTTTGAACATTGTTCAGAGGTCTTTTTTGAATTGAAAATTAGTATTTTGAATTTTATTTTGAATTAGAAATTACTGCATCATACCTGCAAGTACCTGATTTACCAGTTTGCCATCTGCAATTCCTTTTACTTTTGGCATCAGGACTTTCATGATGCGTCCTTTATCTTTTCCGGTTGGTGTTTCAATTTCAAGTTCTTTTAAAACTCCATCGATTACTGTTTTGATTTCGTCTTCATTTAACATTTTTGGTGCAAATTCTTCGTATACGGCGATGCGTTTGCTGCATTCTTCGATAATATCAGTTCTGTCAGCAGGAGTCATTTCTAAGGTTTCTTTTGTCTGTTTGATTTCTTTTAAGACAACTTCATTTTCTTCTGCTTCTGTTAAATCTTCTCTTTTATCAATTGCTTTGTTTTTCAGTGCGGATAAGAGCATGGACAGAGAGTCTTTTCTTTCTTTGTCTTTTGCTTTCATCGCAGCTACCATTGCTTTTCTTACTTCATCTGCTTTACTCATAGTGGTTATCGCTCCTTTTCAAAATATTTTCTAATTTAAGAGTATAACACTCTGAAAAAAAGAATGAAACCCCTAATTAGCGGATTCTCCATAAATTCCAATGAAAATAGGAAGCGAGGAGACGGATGACGACAGTCACAATCAAGCCGATAATTGCACCGGCGGCTTCACCGACAGAGTTTCGGCATATCACACAGGCAGCACCTCCGGCAATGGAAGCGCAGGCATAAATTTCCCGAACCAGAATATAAGGGGTTTCGCCTGCCATGATATCACGAACTACACCACCCCCGACCCCGGTCAATACTCCGACAAAAACAAAGAAAAAGGCATTGTCTTTGTTCATAACATTTGCGGCAGCCTGAATCCCGACTACAGTAAAGATTCCAAGTCCGAGCGTATCACATAAAAGCATGATGGTATCGTAATATTTACTTTTAAACCCAGAATCTAAGATAGAAGGATTGGTGTAGACAATTGTAAACAGCAGGGTAGCAGTCAGCACCGAAAATAACACATATACCGGTTTGGAAAATGCAGCAGGAGGAGTGACGCCGAGAATAATATCACGCATCATTCCGCCACCGACGGCGGTAGTCGCTCCTAAAATGTTTACGCCAAAAATATCCATTTTTTTTTCGATGGCGATCATTGCACCTGAAGATGCAAATGCAATTGTGCCGATAATTTCAAGAATAAAGGTAAAAGTATCCATAGATGTCCTCCCAACAAAGACTTTTGTGAGTGAGAAAAAGTCTTTGAAAAATTGTAGAATAATTAATATTGTATTAGTACAACAAAGCAGTTTCAGTATAGCATAAAGACGTAAAAAAAACATCTTTAAATGGCACAAAGTCCGTGAATTACGGACGTTAAAAGATTTGACTTTTTATGGATTTTTTGTTACTCTATTTAAGACTATAAAGTGTAAAATTGTGAAGTTGGAAAGGGGAAAAATGGAGAAACATAAAAATGGGAGCTTTACAAGCTCAATTGGTTTTGTATTGGCCTGTGTAGGTTCAGCAGTCGGTCTGGGAAATATCTGGATGTTTCCATATCGTCTTGGAGAGTATGGCGGAGCAGCATTTTTAATTCCGTATCTGTTTTTTATTCTGTTGTTTGGATTTGTCGGGTTATCCGCAGAATTTGCATCAGGAAGAAAAGTAGGAACAGGAACGCTTGGGGTGTACGCTTATTGTTTTAAAGAAAGAAAACAGGAAAAACTTGGAAAAATTTTAGGCTGGATTCCGCTTATGGGTTCACTTGGAATTGCAATCGGATATTCGATTATTATTGGATGGGTCTTAAGATATTTAGGTGCGTCAGTAACCAATACCGTGCTGAAAGAGGATTCCGCAGAATTTTTTGCCGGAGTTACCGCATCCATGAAAAACGTTCCGTGGCATATGATGATTGTGGCGATTACGGTTATCATTTTATTAGTAGGAGCCGCATCTCAGATTGAACGGGCAAATAAAGTACTGATGCCGTTATTTTTTATTTTATTTGCGGGACTTGCAGTGCGTGTCTTTTTCTTAGAGGGTTCACATGAGGGATACCGTTTCTTATTTGTGCCGAACTGGAAAGCACTTTTAAATGTAAATACCTGGGTTATGGCGATGGGACAGGCATTTTTCTCATTGTCGATTACAGGTTCAGGAATGATTGTGTATGGTTCTTATCTGCCAAAGAATGAGGATATTGTAAAATCTTCTTTACAGACACTTATCTTTGATACAATTGCGGCACTGCTTGCAGCGCTTGCTATTATGCCGGCGGTGTTTGCCTTTGGAATTGAGCCATCCGCAGGACCATCTTTAATGTTTATTACTTTGCCAAATGTATTTAAACAGATGCCGATGGGAAGACTATTCTCAGTTCTCTTCTTCTTATCCGTCTGCTTTGCCGGAATTACTTCTCTGATTAATATGTTTGAGGCAGTAATTGAGAGCTGGCAAAATCGTTTTAAAATCGGGAGAACAAAATCTGTTTTGCTTTGTGGCGCAATTACATTTTTAATCGGGTTATTATTGGAAGAAGAAACCAGAGTTGGAAACTGGATGGATTTTATTACCATTATCATTGTTCCGTTTGGTGCAGTACTGGGTGCAATTTCTATTTATTATGTATTAGGTTTTGATAAAATAAAAGAAGAACTGGAACTTGGAAGAAAGAAGCCACTTCCGGTAATATTTAAACCGGTGGCAAAATATGTGTATGTTCCGCTTTCTATCATTATCTTTATTTTGGGATTAATTTATAAAGGTATTGGATAATTTTGTTGACAAAAATTATCAATTATAAAGTTGCCCTTTAATTTTGCCTATGCTATAATAGGCGCAGACAGCAAATGAAGAAAGACAGCTGTGGATACTTTGAAAACGAAAAATAAAATTTCTACTAAACAAAAGGAGAGTACGTCATGGATGCAAAAGAATTTGCTTTAAAACAGCACGAGGAATGGAGCGGTAAAATTGAAGTTGTCAGCCGTGCAAAACTGGAGACACCAGAAGACCTTTCTGTAGCTTATACACCAGGTGTTGCAGAACCGTGTCTGAAAATTGCAGAAGATGTTGATTTATCTTATAAATATACAAGACGTCATAACATGGTAGCTGTTGTGACAGACGGAAGCGCAGTTCTTGGACTCGGAAACATTGGACCGGAAGCAGGTATGCCTGTTATGGAAGGAAAATGTGTTTTATTTAAGGCATTTGCTGATGTGGATGCTTTCCCGTTATGTGTAAGAAGTAACGATGTAGATGAAATTGTAAACACTGTTCGTTTACTGGCTGGAAGTTTTGGCGGTGTCAATCTGGAAGATATCTCCGCTCCTCGATGCTTTGAAATTGAAAGAAAATTAAAAGAGTGCTGTGATATTCCGATTTTCCATGATGACCAGCATGGTACAGCAGTTGTAACAGCAGCAGCATTAATTAATGCGTTAAAATTGACAGGAAAGAAATTGGATGAAGTAAAAGTTGTTACTTCAGGTGCTGGTGCAGCAGGAATCGCAATCATTAAACTGTTAGTAAGCCTTGGATTAAAACGAGTAATCATGTGCGACAGAAAAGGTGCGATTTATGAAGGTCGTGAGGGCTTAAATGCAGAAAAACAGGAAATGGCAAAAATCTGCAATCTGGATAAAGAAAAAGGAAGTCTTGAAGAAGTAATCAAAGGCGCTGATGTATTTATCGGTGTATCTGCGCCGGGTGCGGTAACAGAAGAAATGGTGAAATCCATGGCTGAAAAACCAATCCTCTTCCCGATGGCAAATCCGGTACCGGAAATTATGCCTGACCTTGCGAAAAAAGCAGGTGCAGCAGTTGTCGGAACAGGAAGAAGTGACTTCCCGAACCAGATTAATAACGTACTTGCTTTTCCTGGAATTTTCCGTGGCGCATTAGATGTCAGAGCAAAAGACATTAACGATGAGATGAAAGTTGCAGCAGCTTATGCAATCGCAGGACTGGTTGATGAAAAAGATCTTGCAGAAGATTACATTATTCCAAATCCATTTGATAAACGAGTTGCAAAAGTGGTATCTGAAGCAGTTGCAAAAGCAGCAAGAGATACTGGCGTGAATCGTATCTAATGATTGCAGAATTGTACGAACTGTATTACAGTAAGGCAATTCGTGGTATCATTTGAGTGAATTATCAGAATGAAATACAAAAGAGAACTTTACGTGGACAGAGGCGCATAAAGTTCTCTTTTTATTTTTTTAGAACTTTGCTATAATGAGATGTGAGTTGCAAAAGCAGGTATATAATAATTCTGAGAGTACATAGAAATCGAAGGGGGAAATTTATGAATCAGGAAGAACGGGCAAGACTGGAAGAGAGACAACGCCAGAAAAAAATCAGAGAACGTCGTCGAAAAAAACAGGTTAGGAGACAAAAAATGTTGCTGGCTGGCATTATTATGATAATTGTTATAATAACAGCAGGGGTAAATATTGTAAAAAATAACCGTAAGAAAGCAGAACAGGCTGCTGTGACAAAAGCAAAGCAGGAAAAACTGGCAAAACAGAAACAAGAAGAATTAGAAAAAGAAAATACACTGTCTATGATTGCGGTTGGCGATAATCTGTATCACGATGCTATTTTAGAAGAAGGAAAAACAGATTCGGGAGCCTGGAATTTTGATTTTCTGTATCAAAACGTAAAAAAAGAAATTGAAGAGGCGGATCTTTCGGCAGTGAATCAGGAAACAGTTTTTGTGAATAATCATGATGAAGTTGCCGGATATCCGGAGTTTGCTTCCCCGCTTGAAGGTGGAGATGCGCTGATAAAAGCTGGATTTAACATTGTGACACAGGCAAGTAATCATGCTTATGATAAAGGAAAAGCCGGAATCTTAAATTCTGTAACATTCTGGCGAACCAGTCATCCAAATGTTACTCTGCTTGGAATCCATAAAGATCAGCAGGATGAGGAGCGCAATCGTATACAGGTAGTAGAAAAGAAAAATTTTAAAATTGCGATGATGAATTATACATTTGGCTTAAATGAGGCAACCCCTCTTCCGGAGGATGAAAGTTATTCGATTGATGTATTTGATGAAGAACAGGTCGCAAAAGATATTGAAACCGCAAAGTCGGAAAGTGATGTTGTAATTGTATTTTTACATACCGGTGTGGAAGATACGACGGATATCGATGAGGATACAGAAAATCGAATTGATTTTCTTGCCAGTCAGGGTGTTGATATTACGATTTGTTCCCATCCACATGTAATACGTGCCTTTGGCATGAAAGAAAGAGCAGATGGCGGTCAGATGCTGGTGTATTATTCACTTGGAAATTTTGTGTCTACGCAGGAAGCAATTCCGGAGTTGTTAGAAGGCATGGCAAAATTTACATTGAAGAAAGATTTAGATACAGGAAAAGTAACGGTTTCTGATTATTCAATGCAGCCACTTGTCATGCACTATGATACTGGAAAGACAAACTGTGCAGTTTATAAACTTTCGGATTATACAGAGGAACTTGCCAAAGCACATGGAATTCATGAATATTCTGAAGAGGAATTTACGTTAGAAAGTATTCAGGAGTTTTTTGCTCCATTTCTGACTCCCCAGACATTTGCGTCGGGAAGCCAGAAAAATAGTGACTAATTAATCGTCGCAGTATTGTTCTGGTGAAAATGGATAGAGACTTTTATAGGAATCCAGTTCATCAGAAGAGACAGGAGCACGATAAATCAGACCGGTCATTTCTGTGGTGGCAAGACCGTCAAAGTCATGTCTGGAGCTGAACTCTACATTGTATTTATCAGAAATAAAATCAGGTGAATGATTTTTAAAATTAGAATTCATGGCAGGCATCCTTTCTGCTTTCATTGAAATTTAAAGTGAGTTCGTTTATACTTTAGTATATGTAAAGAAATGAATTTGTAAGCAACAAAAACGAGGAAAGTAAAAATGGCAAAACATAAGGACAAAGAAGTAAAAACAAACGCAATGAGAATTTTGGACAAAAACAAAATTTTTTATGAAACAATTAATTATGAGTGCGATGAATTTATCGATGGGCTTCATACCGCAGAAAAGACCGGTGCACCAGTGGAACAGTCTTTTAAAACTCTGGTAGCGCAGGGAAAAAGCAAAGAGTATTATGTGCTGGTCATTCCGATTGCAGAAGAAGTAGATTTAAAGAAAGCAGCAAAAGTGCTGGGCGAAAAATCAATCGAAATGATTCATGTAAAAGATATTACAAAAGTAACAGGTTATGTTCGTGGAGGATGCAGTCCACTTGGTATGAAAAAACTGTATCCGACGATTATTCAGGAAAGTGCCGAAACCTTTGACATGATTTATGTCAGTGGGGGAAGGATTGGGTCTACAATAAAAGTAAATCCGCAGGAGCTGGCAAGGGTAGTAAATGCGAAATTTGCAGATTTTATCGTTTGTTAAGATTAATCTGTGAGTCATGAAAGATAAGCTCTACTTCGCTGATTTGAATCTTATCGTTATCACAAAGCTGATATTCTTCCTGAGGAGAAAGTGGTTTACCGTTTATAAAAGTTCCGTTTTTGGAATTTAAATCCATAATGAAAAAGCAGGCGGCATCTTTTCGGATTCTGGCATGCAGACGGCTGACAGTTGGAATAGAGAGGCAGAGACCGGCAAGTTCAGGATGTTTTCCGATAAGCAGAAATTCTTCTGTTAAGAAAACGGTGAGGGGCTGTCCATTTTCAAAAACAGTCAGAGAGGCAGATGGTGTTTGGGCAGAGGTATCTGGTTGAAGCAGTACTGTGTCGGAAGAACAGGCGGGAGATTGAGGGTTTGGCATTTGAGGCGTAGAAGCTTCAAAATCAGAAGAAAAATTTGAGTTGGAAGAACTTGGATTAGAAGAAAAACCTGAATCAGAGGAGAAATCTAAATCAGAGGAGAAATCTGAATTAGAAGAGGAGTTTGAATGGGAAAAGAAGTCTGAAGCAAAATTAAAAATTGACTCAGACTTCTTTTTTTGATGTCTTGAAGTAAGGAAAAAGATAAGAAGAGAACCTCCACCAAGAAGAATAAAAAGAAGGAAATTGAGGATGGCCTGAGAAATAGAAATCAGACGATAGTGCAGGCAGAAATAGATACAGACAAAAAAGGCGGAAAGTGAAAGTAAAATCCCAATCAGCCACCCGACAGAAGTTTTTTCGTGCAAGGTCTCTTCTTCAAAAAAGGACGTCATGACGTCTTGTGAAGGGGAATCTTCATTATCGGGATGGAGATTCTGTTTTTGAAAAACATTTGAGTGATAGAGGTTTTGAACATCGGGTTCTTTAGATTTTAATTTTGCAAGTGCGGTTTTTAAGAGAGCAGGACAAAGTGGTGACTCAAGGCTGTCTTTGTACAGTCCATAGCCTAAAAGTACGGCATTGTTATCTTCATGGTTAATTTTAGGCAGAAGATATTCGGTTAAAGAGATAAAATCTTTATCAGACGAAGCTGGTTCAAGTGGAAAACAGCAAAAATAAAAAGAAGATTCAAAATCCTGATAAATGTAATCGGGAGAAAGAAGCAGGAGGTCAGCGTCAAGCAGATAATCCTCCATGCAGGTAATTGTATTTAAGAGTGCTTCAAATAAAGCTTTCAAGTCGTTAGAATTGAATTTTTTTGTTTCATATATTTGAGACAGACTTTGCCGTGAAGTAATTTCATAGTAAAGAGAAGTTTCTCCATCAATCAGACGAGGGATGCATGGTAACAGTCCTTTAATTGAATTGGAAAACAGCATCTTTGCAGGGTAATCGGATAATGCCTGTTGATTTTCATTTTTTAAAATAAGATAGCTGTGATTGAGTTCACGTTTATAAGAAATATCCATATTTTTTTATCTCCTGAATAAAAATTTTAGAGTTAAAGTTATTTCATTGCGAGTCGGTAGTTGAGTGTGGGGATATGGAATATCCCGGTGTGATTTTATTGGGAATTGCTACCGGAAATATTGCACAATGCCTGAGCTTTTTTGATTTTTTCAATAAAAAGAACCGGTTGTATCACTTTAGAATGGGATGTGCCTTTGATGTGCCAGTTTAAGTTAAAAATTGGAAAACGGAATTGTTCTTCAAAGGAAACAAGGACTTCATGGTTGCTTCCGGAAACAGAATAACCACCTGTTTCCCAGTGGATTCTGAGATTTGCAGTAGAGAGCCCGTCTTGATTCTTTCTGACAGACTGTATGCTTCCAAGTTCAGAAGCTTCAAGAGATGCATTTGTACGGATGCTATGATGAAGTGTTCCAATTATTAAAAAAAGAGAGGCAAAAATAACCAGTAGAAATAAACCGCTTAAACAGGCAGCTTCTACGGTATAACTGCCACGAAGTTTTAACTTTGTCATGTCAATTCCTCCTTAAACCGATTGGGAAAAAAACAGATTCAGGAACATGCCGGCCAGTAAAAATGGAATAAAGGGGATGGTTTCAGTGCGGTTTTTTTTATGAAAGAAGAATAAAAATCCTGCCACGAAAAAAGAAAGAAAAAAAGCACCGGATAAGACTCCGAGTAATTCCCAGAACCCAATCCAGATGCCAAGGGCAAGCACAATCAATCCGTCGGCCAGACCGATTGCACCGTTTGAAATCCAGCATAATAATAACAGTGCAGTTCCGGGCAGAACGGAAAGAAAAATTGCGGGAAGGGCGGGAAAACCGGAAGTAAGAGAAGTCTGCATTTTGGAAAAAATCGGAATTGAAATCCACTGATACTGAATACAGAAATAAAAGATTCCGGTTATAAGAAAAAGTAAAATTTTCCAAAGGGAGACGCATTGGTCTTTGAAATCTTCCAATCCCATAAAAGCTAAAAAAAATAAGACAGCAATTTTGCTTTGCATAGATTTAATGACCTCCATTTCGTTGTGAGCATCGGGAACATAGATGTAGATTTTGTAGTTCGGATTTCTTGATAAGTCTTACGTGACGGGTCAATCCGCCACAAGAAGAACTGCTGTGATAACGGTTTCCGCTTTGCGTAATATAAAAAGTGTTCTGGTTAGAAGAGGAGCGGACACAGCGCTCACAGGGATGGTATTTTTCTCCATAAACATTGCGAAGAGAAGAAAGATTGGATTTTGAAGCAGTTGTAACAGAAAGAGAAAGATAAGTACAATCGGAAAAGGTATGATAGACACCTTGATAATCGGTCACATAAACCATTTCTTCGGAATCAGAAGTATCCATATCCGTATTGTTGGAATCATAGCCAGTCCATGCATGAACAGAAGATACGATGGTAACAGGAATTGGCTGAAGTGGAATCAGAGCGACAGGGCTTTTGTATAAAAAAGAGGCTTTTAAGGTAATCCGTCCATTTTGGTAAGAGGACATCAAAAGAGAGATGCCATTTTTATGTCCCAAAATCTGGGGCAGAGCTTCTTCTTTCAGTGCGTTGGAAAGCTGAGTTTTTGCATAAGCGATGCATAGGGCACTGGAAACTGCGCCGACAGGAGAAGATTCAGCGTCAGATTCGCAGTAAGCATACATTCCGAGTTCCCGGCTGCTTTGGCTAAGAGATGCTTGAATGACTGACTGAATCCGATATAAATCAAGAAATAAAACAAGGATTACAATAGCCAGGAAGAAGAATGGAAAGACAAATGCACTTTCTACAGCCAGGCTTGCAGAGGGCTGAAGAGAGTATTTTTCCTTTCGTGTTGATTTTAAATAGTTTGATTTTAAATTAAGCCTGTCAGTGCTATTTACAGAGTCGTTTATCTTATCCATAAATCCTCCTGGAATGTATATATCCTCGAAGTCTTTTGGGATTTGACCGAATCAAAAAAGTTCCTGGCTTTTAATTGCGAATATCCACTTGACTTTTGTGAGAATACATGAGTGTAAAAAGGGTTATCGGTTACATATCATACCCGTAAGTGCGTACAGCACTCCAGGTTTTCTGTTGCGGACCTGTAAAAATTGTTTCTGTCTCCAGGCTTTCAATGCAGGAATCCATGTAAAATGAAGAACGTTTTGGAAGTGTTCGAATATTCTGTTCAATCATATCCATGCATCGAAATGCCTGTGTCTGTTCAGAAGAAGAATACAAAAGAAGATGCAGATAATTTTGATAATTAAGCCCGGAATGGGAGCGAATGGTATCGCTTTGGAGAAGAGTGAAAATCTGTCCAATCTGTGAGAGATTTAGCTGCCAGCTTTCAGTCGATTTAATTGCCGGAACACTGCCTCCAAGCATGAGCTGTCTTACATCAAGCAGGCTTTCGGCATAAGCCCATCCGGCAATAATAAGTGCTTCTGCGATTGCCATGCCCTCTGGAATTAAAAGAAGGGAACATAAGGCAGCAGCGGTCATAGCCGCTTCTTCTCGTTTTTGAGGGTCAGTATAAAGATACACACAATTGGCCGCTTCACGAATGGCAATCAGCCGGTGGACGGTTGCTTTTAGGTTTTCTTCATCGGAAGCACGACCACCGATTATGTATTCAGCTTCATAACTTAGGGCATGTCCGTCTTTTTCGGTGATATAATTTCCAAGTTTGTCCATAACATAAGCCTGCATTAATAATTTACCGGAATCGCTGTTCTGACTTTGAAGAGTGCCCATGCCTTTTTGAAGTGTGCGGTGAGAGAGTGTATCTGTAAGAGAAATTTCTTTTTGGGAAACCTGCCGGTCTGAGGGCAGTACCAGACCAAGGATGCCAAGTTCACGCAATCGTTTTAAGATGGCGATAGGATTATTGGTTTCCGTAAATGCGGGAGGGTGTTCTTCTGCTTCTGTGACATCAAATTCCATGTCTGGTAGTCCTTGTTCTTTTTGTTCTTCCTGATTTTTAAGGGTAGAGTCCGTCTGTTCAAGGAAATCTCTTAAAGAAGAGATGGCTTGTGTTCCAAGTTGATTTTTAACAGCCCGGGAGACCTGCCCCATAAAAGAACGTGCATTTTCATCCGTAGAAAGCACATACCCGGTGATTGCACAACTTTGAATCTGACATCTGGTAAGACTTGTTTCGAGTGTGGGCTTCATAAAAGATTCCATCTGCCGGACGATAAAAGAAGGATTAACTTGACTGCTTCCGTAGCCGGCATCAAGATAGAATAAATCATAAGAATCTAATAAATCCTTATCATATTGGGCGAAAATAGAATAAATACCGGTATCGGCTGCATGCATTGCCTGAATCCGTCCTGCCTGAGTTCGGGCAAGCTGAATACCCGAGAGGAGAAGAGAGAGCAGGATAGAAAAAACCAGGCACATCGTAATCGTCATACTTCCTCTGCATTTCTTCACAGATAAATCCTCCTGTTAAATAGAACTGCTTTGTTTTGTTATTTTGTCTAAGAGTGATTGAATCAAAGAATTGAGCTGATTTTTGAAAATAATGACAAGTCCGATTAAAACAACCAAAATCAGTACAATTTCAATAACAGTTACGCCTGATTCATCTTCCAGAAAAAGTTTTAGTAAATTCTGTTTCATAAGTCTCACCTCCTTTCTAAGGAAAATGTGTGTTTGACTTTAATGGCTAAATAAATCAGGTAAAATCTAAAAATATAGATAAATCGATTAGGTAAAACTTAGAAATGCGGGAAGCATTAGAAGTGCCAGAACGATTACAAGCTGTAAAAGCATGGGAAAGAGAAGTTTTGTCTGTGCTTCTTCTCCGAGAATCCGTGCTTTTCGTTTGCGATTTTCAAGGGCGTCCGTGACCTCTTTCTCTAAGAGCAGGAGAGTATTTTGATTTCCTTTTTTTAAGTTTTGAATTAAAAGTACAGATAAAATTTTGTATTCCGGACAGGGACAGCGGCTGCCAAAATTTTCATAAGCACGAGGCTGTGACAGTCCACCTTTTAATTCATGACAGGTCTCTAAAAGTGCTTCGTAAGCAGGACGTTTGGGCAGATTTTGATTCCGGTAATTTTTCTGATAATCGTCTGCAATTTTTTCAAGACTTGCACGTATCGTAAGACCGGCATGCAAAAACAACAGCAGTTTACTGACAAGATCGGGGTAATCTCTTTGCATCAGTACTTTTTGCTTTTCTATTTTTTCTTGTTCTTTTTGCCGTTTCAATGGAAGAAGTAAGAAACCGAGCAAGCTGAAGAAGATACAGACAAAAAGACCAGTCTTTGCAGGTTCTTTATAAAAGAATAGATGCTGCCCGTCAATTGAATCAGGAAGAGCAAGGGTTGGATTGCTTGAAGAATCATTTGTAACTGCTTTTTGAATGGAGGCATTTAATGATTTTTCTTTGCTTAATTTTTCAGGATAAACATAAAGCTCTTTCTGCCATGAAAGCGTCTCTTCTTCAAGCGAAAGCTGACAGCGAAGCGTAACGGAAGCACCCTTAGAAGGGACATCTTCTCCGATAGCACCGGTATAGTCGAGTATTTTAGGGTCAGAGGTTGTCCAAAAAAGCTGAACAGGACAATCAGGAAGAGATTCGGGAAGAGAAAGCGGTGTATGAATGGAAGAAAAACTCTTATTTTTTCCAAGAATGGAAGAATCCAGTTTTTTTGAGGCTTCATCTAAAAGAGTCTGTGATTCCTCTTTGCTGTAGGTTTTGGATGGAACTTTCAGTGTAATATGGTGTGTTTTTCCATCGTCTGTCTGAAATTTCAGGGATTCTTCGTGAATGCTTTCATTGTATTCGCTACGTTTTAAATCAGTAACAATATCGGGATGTCGGCTCTGCCATAATCCAAGAGAAATTCCCAGAAGATTTCCAAAGAGAATCAGAAAAATACTGACTCGCAGCAGGGTTTGTTCCTTTGCATCTTTTAGGCTTGGTTTCAAGTTTGCTTTAGGTTTCAAGTTTGCTTTAGGTTTTAATTTTGCTTTAGAGTTTAAGTTTGTTTTAGAGTTTAGTTTCGTTTTAGATTTCAATTTGAACCATCCTCCTGCCAAAGAAAAATGCTGTCAGGTACAAGATCAGGCAGATTGTCATGATACAGACTCCGGCTATATTGTGATAGAGAACATCAAGAAAGCCTGGAGAGGTAAGACGCATATAAAGAATAATTCCGGCGGGCATAAGACTCATAAAGGTATGTTCCATTTTTTTTGCAGAAAGCAGAGAGTCAATTTCTTTTTTGACGTCAATTTTTTCTTCGATGATGCGTGCACTTTTTTCCAAAGTTTCCCGAAGATTTCCACCCGTTCGTTTTGCCTGTGCAATAATCTCAGAAAAGTTACGGATATCTTCTACCTGACTTTTTTTACCAAGTTCATAAAATAATTTTTCTACCGGAACACTGAGAAGCATCTGAGATTCCATGTAAGATAATTCAAGAACCATTTCGCTGTAAGTTCCGTAAATACGCATTAAATCTTTTTTTGCTTCCGAAACTGCATTTTCAAGAGAATAGCCGGCAGAAACAGCGGCATCAATAGAATTTAATGCATCCCGAAACTGATGATAAAGCCGTTTTCGCTTCTCATAAAGAAGCTGTTTTTTCTTAAAAGGAAGATACAGAAAACAAAAGGGCAGAAGAAGAAAAAAAGAAATCACGTTTCGGTAGCATAAGTCATTGACAAGGAAGCACAAAATCAGAGAGAAGACCGAATACTGAATCCGTTCTCGAAGAGAAAAGGTATAATGGTCATAAGATAGTTTCACATAAGAGGGTTTCATAAGAAATTCCTGCCCTTTCTAATTTTTCAGTGTGTTTCAGATGATTTTTAAAGACAAGCCCCTGTTCTTCTTCATAACAGAAAATAGGATTTAACTGTACTTCTCCGTTTTTTAGTCCATCCAGTTCAGAGATTTCTAACACTTTACGGCTTTTGTCACGCAGACGTCCCAGATGAATAAAAAGGTCAAAGCCTGAGACAATCTGACGGCGGATGGCAGTAATCGGCATATTCAAGTGAACCAGCACAAGGGTTTCAAGTCTGCTGACCATATCGGCACAGCTGTTTGCATGAATGGTAGAAAGGCTGCCTTCTGAACCAACATTGACTGCCTGAAGCAGTTCGCTTGCTTCGCTTCTGACTTCACCGACAATAATCCGGTCGGGTCTCATTCTAAGTGCCGTTTTTAATAAGTCAGCAGTTGTGATTTCCTGTGAATCCTCGATATTTGCCATTCGACATTCAAGACGGACAAGGTTTGGGATTCCCTGGATTTGAAGCTCAGCATTATCTTCAATGGTGATAATGCGTTCATCTTTTGGAATATAAGCGGAAAGTGCATTTAAAAAAGTCGTTTTTCCGGCTCCGGTTCCACCGCCGATTAAAATGGTATAACGTGCTTTTACCAGAGGGAGCAAAAAAGATAATACCTGTTTGGTAATACTTTGCTTTTCGAGCAGAGTTTTCATTGTGATGGCTTCTTTAGGAAATTGTCGAATGGTTAAAATCGGACCATCCACAGAAATCGGCGGAATGACTGCATTGACACGGGCACCGTTTTCCAGTCTTGCATCCACAATCGGATGCAGGGTATTAATGACACGGTTACAGCGGGCAACAATCTGTTGAATTACATCTTCAAGTTTTCCGCTTGAAGTAAAAGTCTTATTCCATGTAATCAAGTGTCCTTCCCGTTCAATAAAAATTTTGTCCCATCCGTTTACCATAATTTCGGTAATGCTGGTATCTTCGAGAAGTTCTTGAAGCACATCGAGTTTTCGGATGGAGCGAAATAATTCTTTTCTAAGATTGGCTTTTTCATTGAGGCTCAGACCGTAGTTTGAGCCCTCCTGCAAAAGCAGTTCGTCAATTTTTTCGAGAATTTCTTCATCATCGGATTCCCATAAAGAATTTAACTGCTCAAAAAGCTGATTTTGTAAGGTTAAAAAACAATCCATAACTATGTCTCCTTTGAAAACTTAAAAAATTAAAAAAAGAAAAGATAAGCTATAAAAGATAAAAAGCTGATTGAAATTAAAAGAGAAAATTAAAGGTATCCGGCTTTGGAAAGTTCGTATTTTACGGCATCACCAAATACACCGGATAAAAAAGAATCTGGAAAATGAGAACTATCAGGAGGGGGAAGAAAACAAGAATGAGTTTTTTCTAAAATGAGTTCCTGTTTTGTGTTCGTTAAATAGGCTTTATACTGTTCTGATTTTGCCATAGAAACAGGTTCTTTTAAATTAGGCAGAAACAAGGTATTACATTCAGAAAAAACAGGAAAGACAGCAGAAAGATTTGGACCAAAATCGAGAACCAGAGTCTGATAGGGATTTTCTTCCATAGCAAAAAGAGCGAAGAGCGCTTCACAGTCGGCGGAAGTAAGATTCCAGATATCCTGCGGAACATAGACAGGAGGGAGATAATGAAGCGATCCATTTTTTTGAATTAGTGAAGCAAGAAATGCAAAAGGATTTTCTTTTTTGTGGCGCAGCAGATAAAAAAGGTCGCCGATGGTGTAAGTGGTGTTATTAGAAAGAAAATAAGACAGACCGGAACAGGATTCAAAGCTGATAAAAAGAGTTGGATTTTTTTCGGAAAGAAACTGGGAAGCTGCAAGTGCAAATGCAGTTTTTCCACAGCGTGCAACCGGAGAATAGATGCCGATGAGCGTCAGGTTTTGAGTGTCAGAATTTGTTGAATGTTCCATTGTTAAGAAAATCTGATTGGAACAAAGTTTCATTAAGTCCTGAAAAAGCTGACTGCATGGTTGATACTTAAAAAGACAGGGCAGATTTTTCTTATAAGAGAGATTTTCTTCAGAAAGTAGAATCAAAGTTTCAGAAAATAGAGAAATAAGCTGTGGTGTCAGCATGGCTTCTGTGGTAAGAAGCATGGAAATTGAATGGTCAGAATGAAACGTAAGAAGTTTTTCGAGAGAAGTAAAGGGGAGAAACTCTAAAGAAAGAGTGCAGTTTTGTTGAAAGCCAGAACAGAGACGACAGATAAAATCTTCGTTAGAATCGTAAAGTGCAATGATTTTTTTGGTCATAAACAAAATCCTCCAATTAAGAGCAGGGTGGCAAGAAAAATGGGAACTGTAAAATGAAAATGTTCAGGACGATTTCCGGATTTCATATAGGGATGAATTTGTTTTTTGGAAAAAATATCGGAGACATAAGAAAAGAAATAAGAAATTCGTTCTAAGAAATAGGCAGAGCTTAAAAACAGCAGGCAGGAAATCAATGCGCCGATGAAGAATGAAAAAGCAATCAAGGAAAAAATGTCGGAAAAATTGAGAAAAATGCCAAGCGTACCAAAAAGCTTTAAATCTCCAGCCCCCATTGCGTGAAAAATAAACAGTGGAAATAAAATCAGGATGGGAAGAAAAAAATTTTTCAGGGAGAAAAGCAGACCAAAAAAGCCGTTTTGAAATATCTGATAAGAGAAACCCAGAAGAATACCAAGAAAAATCCAGAGATTTGGAACTTTTTGCAAGAATAAATCACAGCAGAGAGCTCCGGCAGATAAAAAAAGCAGAAATTGAGCCTGTAAAGGCATAAATATACCAGTCCTTTCTGAGAAAATTGGTAAAAATAATGGAAAAATCATGAAAATAAGGAATAAAAATGACTTCGACGAAGTGAACTAAGAATTTAAGATGTGAATGATTATATACTTTATTTCGCCCAATGTCCAGTTAAAATGACATAAAAAAAGATTTTTGTTAAGACTTCACAAAATTACTATTTGCAATAAGTGTCATTTTCAGTTAAAATAGATGTTATACAATTAGGTGGACAAAAAGTCCATTGCTGAAGGAGAATAGCCATGGGTGTAATTGTATTTTTAGGTGACAGTATTACAGATGCGGGGAGAACCACCTCTTGTCCGCCGCTTGGGAATGGGTATGTAAAGGGATTTGCAGACTCCGTCAGTCAGAATTGGAATGTTTTAAATCAGGGAGTTGATGGTTACATTACGGAACGAATTGCAGAAGACCTGCATAAGGACTGTATTGCGTTTCATCCGAATTATGTAAGTATCCTTGTAGGAATTAACGATGTAGGACTGATAGCAGAAGCCGACACAACAGAGCATGAAAAATTGTATATGTTGGAAGATAGTATTCGTGCTTATCACGAAATGTTATTTGATTTATCCCGAGAGACGCAGGCAGAAATCATCACACTGGAGCCGTTTATTTTCCCAAAAGATGGAAAATATGAAAATTGGGTGCCTTGGCAGAAAAAGATGTCAAAGAATATTAGAAAACTGGCGCGTAATTACCACGCAAGATTTATTTCGGTTCAAGAACCTCTTAATCGCGAGATTGAAAGATTGGGACATGATGCCATCACCACAGATTGTATTCATTTGACCGCAAAAGGTCATGAAATTCTGGCAAAGATTGTCAGAGATGGATTTGGACTTTAAAACAAGGGAGAGAGTATAGTTGGTTAAAATACTCTCTCCCTTGTTTTAATACAATTCCCGGAAAAATTTCTGAACCAAATCAAATCGGCTTGTCATTCCGGCAAGCATGGCATCTAAGATAACCAGGGCAGCCATACATTCTACTACAACAACCGCTCTTGGAACGATAATCGGGTCATGACGTCCTTTGATTGAGATATCCAGATTTTCGCCGGCTCTTGTGACACTTTCCTGAGTGGCAGAAATAGATGGAGTCGGTTTAAATGCTGCTCGGAATAAAATTTCACATCCGTCGCTGATTCCGCCTGTGATACCACCGGAATGGTTGGTCTTTTTCGTAATGTGGCCAGCTTCATCTGCACAGTAAGCATCATTATTATGAAGTCCGTCGGATTGTGCAACTGCAATTCCATCTCCGATTTCAAAAGCTTTTACAGCTCCGATAGAAAGAATGGCTTTTCCAAGGTTGGCATTTAATTTCTCAAAGGCAGGTTCGCCAATTCCGGCAGGCACGCCGATAATCATACATTCCACCATTCCACCGGCAGAATTTTGTTCTTGCATGCAGGTTTCAAGATAGTCGGAAGCTTTTTTTGCAGCCTCTGCATCGGGCATATAAAGCGGATTATTTTCAGCTTCCGATAAATCAAATTTTTCTTTATTAATAGCAACAGGTCCGATGGACAAAGTATAGGCAGAAATCTGAATTCCAAGAGATTTTAACATTTTCGCCGCAACTGCACCGGCAGCAACACGACCGATGGTTTCACGTCCGGAAGAACGTCCGCCCCCACGGTAATCGCGGAATCCGTATTTGATATCGTAATTACGGTCTGCATGTCCCGGGCGATAATAATTGGCGATTTCACTATAATCATGAGAACGCTGGTCGGTATTTTTTACCATAAGGGAAATCGGAGTACCGGTAGTCTTTCCTTCAAAGACACCGGAAAGAATTTCCACGCGGTCTGCCTCCTTTCTCATGGTGGTAAAACGGGACTGTCCTGGTTTCCTGCGGTCAAGATAAGTTTGAATATCCTCTTCACAAAGCGGAAGTCCGGCAGGGCATCCGTCTATCACAACACCGATGCCTTTTCCATGAGATTCTCCCCAGGTTGTAATTTTAAACAGGTTTCCAAATGTTGAACCAAACATAGTTTACACCTCTTTTTCTTTCGTCTTACTTGTCGATGGATTCCCAGCGTCCGGAAGCTCCACATGGAAGCACCAGCCCGCTTTCGGTAACCGGAAGACCGATTTCCTGTGAATCTACTTTTCCGTTAAATTGTTTTAATTCGGTTGAAATCATATAAGTTAAAACAGCAGGAGCAAGTCCGGTTGTATAGGAGTTAATCAGGAAAAACAGAGGATTGTCACTTAAAAGTTTAGCACAGAGCTTTACTAATGGGTGAATTGCCTCTTCAATTTTCCAGATTTCTCCTTTTGGTCCTCGTCCATAAGATGGTGGATCCATGATAATGGCGTCGTAGTGATTTCCACGTCTGATTTCACGTTCTACAAATTTGACACAGTCATCAACCAGCCAGCGGATTGGTGCATCGCCGAGTCCGGAAGAAATGGCATTTTCTTTTGCCCAGGTGACCATGCCCTTTGAAGCATCCACATGGGTAACATGAGCACCGGCAGCAGCAGCGGCAAGAGTTGCCCCGCCCGTGTAGGCAAAGAGATTTAATACTTTAATCGGACGACCGGCATTTTTGATTTTTTCAGAAAACCAGTCCCAGTTTGCTGCCTGCTCCGGAAACAGTCCGGTATGTTTAAAACTGAATGGCTTTAAGTTGAAGGTTAAATTTTTATACTGAATGGTCCACTGCTTTGGCAGGTCGAAAAATTCCCATTCTCCGCCGCCTTTTTTACTGCGGTGGTAATGTGCATTCATTTTTTTCCATCCTTTGTGAGTTCTTGGAGTATCCCAGATGACCTGAGGGTCTGGACGAACCAGAAGATAATCGCCCCATCGCTCTAATTTTTCTCCATTTGAAGTATCAATGACTTCATAATCTTTCCATTGGTCTGCAATCCACATAGTGAAATCCTTTCTATTTATTAGTTAACTAAAAATATGATATGAGTGTCAAAAGGTATCAATTTTCTTCATATTCGTTAATTAGTATAGCAGAAGCGCAAAGTCGAGGCAATGCGCAAATCAAACAGAAATGAGTTATTCTTGAAAAAATGTCTGCATACATTGAGATAGAATGTATCATTGTTAAGATACGAACCTGCAAAAGGGAAGAAACTACCGACAGGTCAGTATGAAAAATCAGGAGGGCTTATGTACGAACAAATGGAATGTGGCGAAGTGTGTAAAAGATTTCATACAGATGAGAAAGCTGGACTGACGCAACAGGAAGCAGAGAAAAGGTTAAAGGCAGATGGGAAAAACCGATTAAAAAAAGTCAGGGAAGAGACAACGATAGACCGGATTCAAAAACAGTTAAATGACCCGATGATTTTTGTCCTTTTTATGGCAGCGTCTGTTTCTATTCTGCTTAGAGAATTTAGTGATACGGCAATTATTTTATTCGTGATTGGTTTAAATACGATGATAGGTGTAGTACAGGAGGGAAAAGCGAAAAAGGCGATGGATGCCTTAAAGAAAATGACAGCACCGGAAGCCACGGTAAAAAGAAATGGGACTTACCGAAAAATTCCGGCAGAAGAACTTGTAAAAGGCGATGTTGTAAAAGTGAAAGCCGGAGACCAGGTTCCGGCAGACATTCGTTTGTTTTTGTGTAAGGGAATTGAAGTAAATGAGTCGGCATTGACCGGAGAATCCACGGCAGTAAGGAAAGCCTGCGAGACGATGAAGCAGGAGGTTACAGCCTCTGAACAAAAAAATATGCTGTTTCTATCTACGGAAATTGTGAAGGGAAATGGAGAAGGAATTGTAGTTGCAACGGGGATGGAGACAGAGCTTGGAAAAATAGCCAAGATGATAAATGAACAGGAAAATGAAATGACACCGCTTCAAAAGAGATTGGGAGATCTGGGGAAAATCTTGAGTAAGGCGGCTGTTTTTTTATGTCTGTTACTTTTTTTGATGGGAGTGCTTCAACATAGAAATCTGTTACAGATGCTGTTGTTATCCATTTCTTTGGCAGTTGCAGCAATTCCGGAAGGACTTCCTGCGGTTGTAACGATTGTACTGGCACTTGGTGTGGCAAGAATGGCAAAAGCCAATACGATTATCCGTAAATTACCAGCTGTAGAAACACTTGGAGCGGTCAGTGTGGTTTGTTCTGATAAGACCGGAACGTTGACGGAAAATAAAATGAAAGTGTTGAAACTTTATGCGGAGGATAAAACCTTATCGGTTTCTCAGGTTCGACCAAGAGAATTTTCCCGTTTGATGCAGGGATTTTTGCTTTGTAATAATGCAGTAATCGGAAAGACGGAACTGGGGGATTCCACAGAACTTGCACTTCTTTCTATGGGAGAACAGATGGGGATATCGAGGGAGCGGTTGGAAGAACGTTATCCGAGATTGGAAGAAATTCCGTTTGATTCAGATAAAAAATACATGGTTACGCTGCATAAAGATCAGAGTCAAGTATGCGCTTATATAAAAGGTGCCTGTGATTATCTGTTGGAAGTCTGTAGTTTCTGGTGGATAGGAGGAAAGATAGAACCGCTTGGACAGATTCAGAAAATGAAAATCAGACGAGTAATGGAAGGGATGGCAGAAGAGGGACTTCGGGTGCTGGCACTGGCTTTTAAAGAACATGTATCAGACTGGAATGAAAGCAGTATTATGAAAAATCTGGTATTTGCAGGACTTGCCGGAATGATGGATGCGCCAAGAAAACAAGTAAACCAGTCAGTCTATCAATTAAAACGTGCAGGAGTTCAAGTCGTAATGATTACCGGTGACTATCAGGAAACGGCATTTTCAATCGCAAAAATGACCGGTATTGCAAGAAAAAGAGAGCAGTGTGTGACCGGAGAAGAATTAGATGCAATGAGTGATGCAGAATTTTCTTCTAAAATGAATGACATCCGTGTGTTTGCAAGGGTAACACCGGCACATAAAGTAAAAATTGTAAAAGAATTTAAGAAAAATGGAAAAATTGTGGCAATGACAGGAGATGGGGTAAACGATGCACCGTCCCTTCATGCAGCAGATATCGGAATTGCGATGGGCGCAAATGGAACAGATGTGGCTAAAAATGCGGCAGATTTGATTTTGGCAGATGACAATTTTTCCACGATTGAAAAAGCAGTGGAAGAGGGGCGCAGTATTTATGTCAATATTAAAAAGTCGATTTTATTTTTATTGTCCTCAAACTTTGGAGAAATTATGACGATGTTTGTGTCGATTGCATTTTCGATGCCATCGCCATTAAAAGCAAGCCATATTTTATGGGTGAATCTGATTACAGATTCCCTTCCGGCACTGGCGCTTGGTGTAGATAAAAATGATACCGGATTGTTGATGGCAAAGAAGCCAAGAGATGAGAAGGAAAGCCTGTTTGCGCATGGAGGATGGCTGCTTACGATTGGGTATGGGCTTTTGATTGGTGCGATTACTTTGTATGCGTTTCTGACAGGCGGACAGACTTATGCATTTACGGTGCTTGGAATTTCGCAGTTATTTCATGCAATCGGAATGAGGGATTGTGAGAAATCTATTTTTCAGATGAATCATCTGGAAAATCCGGTTATGATTTTTTCTTTTTTTACAGGGCTTGCACTTCAAGTGGCAGTGACAGAGATTCCGTGGCTGGTGGAAGCATTTCAGACCCGTCGCCTTTTGATGGGAGAATGGCTGTGGCTGTTGGGAATTTCGGCGGTTCCGCTTGCGGTACATGAAATAGTGGTGCTCATAAAACGATTAAAAAAAGGGTGACGGTGTAAATATGCAAGATTTTATATAAAAAATTGCATTTAAAACACAAAAATTCGTGTATAAGAGATAAAAAACGATGAAAATGCAAGAAAGACTTGACAATCAGTCATAAAGTAGCATACAATACTGCTTAGTAAGCCGAAGAAAAATGAATTGGATGGCAAATTGAAAAAATCAGGAGGAGAGCCATGACACCGTACAGAGAACTCAACAAAGAACAGCTGCAGGTGCTGAAAGCCCAGTTAGAAAAAGAATTTGAAGAAGTAAAAGCAAAAGGTTTAAACCTCGATATGTCCAGAGGAAAACCGTCAAAGAAACAGCTTGAACTTGCTATGGATATGCTTGAAGAATTAAAGAGCACAGATAAGCTGAAATGTGAAGCAGGAATTGACTGTCGTAACTATGGTTTGTTAGAAGGTATTCCGGAAGCAAGAAGACTTCTTGGAGCAATGACAGAGGTAACTCCTGATAAAATTATTATTTTTGGAAACTCCAGTCTGAATGTGATGTTTGATACCATTTCCCGTTCTATGACACATGGTGTCTGTGGAAATACTCCATGGTGTAAGTTAGACAAAGTAAAATTCTTATGTCCTGCACCAGGATATGACCGTCACTTTAAAATTACAGAATACTTTGGAATCGAAATGATTACTGTTCCGATGACTCCAACCGGTCCGGATATGGATATGGTAGAAAAACTGGTAAGTTCAGATGATGCAATCAAAGGAATCTGGTGTGTGCCGAAATATTCTAACCCACAGGGAATTACTTATTCAGAAGAGACTGTAAAACGCTTTGCAAGATTAAAACCTGCAGCACCGGACTTCCGTATCTTCTGGGATAACGCATACTGCATCCATCACTTATACGAGGAAAAAGATTTCTTATTAGAGATTTTGGAAGAATGTGAAAAAGTTGGAAATCCGGATCTTGCATATAAATTCCTTTCCACATCAAAGGTAAGTTTCCCAGGCTCCGGTATTGCAGCTGTAGCTGCTTCTCCTAGAAACTTGGAAGATATCAAAAAACACATGTCAATTCAGACAATTGGTCATGACAAAATTAATCAGTTAAGACATGTACGCTTCTTCAAAGATATCGATGGTATGCATGAACACATGAAGAAACACGCAGAAATCTTAAGACCGAAATTTGAAGCAGTGGAAAATACACTGGAAAAAGAAATCGGCGGACTTGGAATCGGTGAATGGACCAATCCAAAAGGCGGATATTTCATTTCCTTTGAATCAATGGAAGGATGTGCAAAGGCAATCGTTGCAAAAGCAGCGGAAGCCGGAGTGAAAATGACAGATGCCGGAGCAACTTATCCTTATGGAAAAGACCCGCATGATTCTAATATCCGTATTGCACCAAGTTTCCCGACCTTAGAAGAATTACAGACAGCAACAGAGATTTTTGTATTAAGCGTGAAATTAGTCAGTGTAGAAAAATTACTGGCAGAATAAGCATAAAAAAAGCCATTTGAACATTAAAAATAAAGGGCGGGATTCCAAAGAAAAGGAATCTCGCCTATTTTTGGATAAAAATCACAATTTGGTCACAGAATAGGGCTTTACTTTTTGGATAAAGATGAATTAGAATAAGGAATGCCTAAAAGAAAAATAAAAGAATCAAAGAAAAAGGGGTAGGAATATGGAACAGAATGAAAGTGGTAACAAAAAAACCGCAAAACCAAAGAAAATCATAATTGGTATTCTGATTGCATGCGTGGCAGTGCTTGCGATACTCTATGCGGCAGGAGCATTTTATTTTTCCAGTCATTTTCTCCCGGGTTCAAAGATAAATGGAGTAAATTGTTCTGGAAAGACACTTGAGAGCGTGGAAAATCATCTGGCAGATGAAATTTCTTCCTATGCGCTTACTATCAAAGAACGTGGAGATAATACAGAAACAATTTCTGCAGATAGGATAGGACTCAGCTATGTGGATGATGGAAAAGTGGAAAAACTTTTAAAAGGACAGAATTCATGGGGCTGGATTACTGCATTTACAAAAAAACATGAATATACAATGAGTGCAACCACCACGGTTGATGAAGAAAAATTAACGTCAGCAATTGATGGTTTAACTTGTCTTGCAGAAGAAAACATGCAGCAGCCGGTCGATGCACATTTGGAGGTCGGTGATAATGGGTACGAAATTGTTCCGGAAACAGAAGGAACCGCTCTGGATAAAGACAAGGTAACGGAGGTTATCACAAAGGCAGTCAAAGCCGGAGAGACAGAAGTAGACCTTGAAGCTTCTGACTGTTATTTAAAACCATCTGTTTATCAGGATGATAAAAATCTGATTGCGCAGAGAGACCAGAGCAATGCATTCTTAAAAGTAAAAATCACAATTGATTTTTCAGACCGTCAGGAAGTAGTAGACCAGAGTTTAATTAAAGACTGGGTTACAACAGATGAAAATGGAAATGCAGTCTTAGATGAAGCAAAAGTAAAAGCGTATGTGGTAGAACTTGCAAAGAAATATGATACCTTTGGTTATCCAAGACAGTTTAAGACCTCTACCGGTGAAACAATTACCGTAAGCGGGGGAGATTATGGCTGGCTGATGGCAAGAAATGATACCACGACAAAATTAATCGAGGCAATTAAAAGCGGAAAGTCTCAGACCATTGAACCGGAATATACATATAAGGGATACGTACGTGACACAAATGATATCGGAAATACTTATGTGGAAGTCAGCCTTTCTGCACAGCACATGTGGTTTTATAAAAATGGTCAATTACTTGTCGATACAGATGTCGTAACCGGAAATCATAATCTGGGGCATGACACCAAAACAGGTATTTATGCAATTATGTACAAAGAAAGAAATGCGACCTTAGTAGGGGAAGATTATTCCTCGCCGGTTAAATACTGGATGCCGTTTTATGCAAATGTTGGAATCCACGATGCAAGCTGGAGAACTACATTTGGTGGAAGCGAGTATTTAAATAACGGTTCTCATGGCTGTGTCAATACACCAGAAGCCAATGCAGAAAAGATTTTTAATAATATTGAAAAAGGTGTGCCGGTAGTGGTGTACTAAAACTTGAGAAGCTGTTGCTTTAGCGATGGAAAAATCGTGGAGTGACAGCTTCTTTTTGTATATATTAGTGTATGTATCAGGGGTGATAATTCTTTTGGAAGTGTTTTTTGTATTGCAGATTGTGTTTCAAATGCAGTGGAACATTGACAAAGAAAGAAAAATTGATTAGGATAAAGAAAACACAAAAATCAATGTGGGCTTTTATAAAGTTCATAATTAGAATAAAAGGGAGAAAACAAAATGAATATCGTAGTTTTAGCAGGGGGAAACAGTACAGAAAGAGATGTTTCTATTTCATCAGGAGAAGGCGTATGCAGTGCACTTCGTCAGAAAAATCATAAAGCTGTTTTAGTAGACGTATATTTTGGAAAAGAATCTTTTGGGAAAGAACTGTTTCCTGAAGTCTATGATGTAAAAGCAGAAGCAGACAGCATGAGAGAAATGAGTAAATTAGTGGAAGAAACAGGAAAGACCAGAAAAGAATTTTTTGGACCGAATGTACTTTCTATCTGTAAAGCAGCAGATATCGTATTTCTTGCCCTGCATGGAGCAAATGGAGAGGACGGAAAAGTACAGTCTGTCTTTGAGTTAATGGGAATTCCTTATACCGGAACCGGCCCGCTCAGCAGTGGAATGGCAATGGATAAAGGAATTACAAAAATGGTATTTGAAGCAAAAGGTGTTCCGACTCCAAAGGGCGTTACTTTAGCTAAAGGAAAGAGTGAAACAGCACTTTCTGCTTATGATATGAACTATCCGGTTATCGTAAAACCTTGTTGTGGCGGTTCCAGTGTAGGAGTCTGCATTGCAAATAATGATGCCGAATATGCTGACGCTTTAAAAGAAGCATTTTCTTATGAAGATGAAATCGTTGTCGAACAGTTTGTAAAAGGACGTGAGTTCTCTGTTGCAGTAGTAGAGGGAAAAGCTTACCCGATTATTGAGATTGCACCGCTTCAGGGATTCTATGATTATAAAAATAAATATAACGCAGGTTCAACTATCGAAACTTGTCCGGCCAAAATTACACCGGAACAGACCAGTCAGATGCAGACTTATGCAGAACTTGGTTACAAAGTATTAAATCTTCAGGCTTATGGCAGACTGGATTTTATCATGGATGAAACTGGCGCAATGTACTGCCTTGAAGCAAATACCCTTCCGGGAATGACACCAACCAGTCTGATTCCACAGGAAGCAAAAGTTCTTGGAATTGATTACCCGGAATTATGTGAAAAATTAATTGAAGTTTCTTTAAAGAAATACCAGTAGGCGGAGAAAAATTATGAAAAATCTTACGTTAGAACATATTGCACGGGCTTGTAATGGCAGTTATCATGGCAGTGAAGCACAGGCAAAACAGGAAGTGCAGAGTATTTTTACAGACAGTAGAAAAGCGGCAAAAGGCGGTTTATTTGTGCCGATTAAAGGGGCAAGAGTAGATGCGCATGATTTTATTGATCAGGTCATGGAAGCAGGAGCACTTGCAACCCTAAGTGAAAAAGACCTTGGGGAGACAAACTTTCCATACATTAAAGTAGAATCCTCCTTACAGGCAGTAAAAGACATTGCGGAATTTTATTTAAAACAGTTAGAGATTCCGGTTGTCGGAATTACCGGAAGCGTTGGAAAAACAAGTACGAAAGAAATGATTGCAGCAGTACTTGGACAGAAATATAATGTGTTAAAGACACAGGGAAACTTTAACAATGAACTGGGACTTCCACTTACCGTATTTGGACTTCGTGCGGAACATCAGATAGCAGTCCTTGAGATGGGAATCAGTGACTTTGGAGAAATGCACAGACTGGCAAAAATTGCACGTCCGGATACCTGCGTGATTACAAATATTGGTCTTTGTCATCTTGAATTCTTAAAATCAAGAGATGGAATTTTAAAAGCCAAAACAGAGATTTTTGATTTCTTAAAAGAAGACGGGCATGTCATCTTAAACGGAGACGATGACAAATTAGTGACCGTTACCGATGTCAAAGGAATCAAGCCGGTATTCTTTGGTGTGGAAAATAAAAACGGAATCTGGGCCGATGAAATTGAGAGCAGAGGCTTAAAAGGAATTGAATGTCGGATTCATGTAAAAGATGAAAGTTTTAAAGTGCTCGTTCCGATTCCGGGACGCCACATGGTTTATAATGCCCTTGCAGGAACAGCAGTTGGTTTAACTTATGGTTTAACCTTAGACGAAATCAAGGCTGGAATTGAGAGCTTACAGTCCTTAAGCGGACGCTTCCATATCTTGGAAAATGAGAAGAAAAATATTATGGTTATTGATGACTGCTACAATGCAAATCCGGTTTCTATGAAAGCTTCCCTTGAAGTGCTTCAGGATGCACTCGGACGAAAAGTTGCCCTGCTTGGAGATATGGGAGAACTTGGAAAAAATGAAGTGGAAATGCATCGTGAAGTCGGAAGATTTGCTGCCGAAAAAGACATTGATGTGATTGTGTGTACAGGAACATTATGTAAAGAAATGGCAGAAGCGGCAAAAGAAGTTTCAAACGGAAAAAAAGTATTATACTTTGAAAACAGAGAAGCATTAGAAGATGCACTGGATGAATTAATTTTGCCAGGTGACAGTATTTTAGTAAAAGCATCTCACTTTATGCAGTTTGAGAAAATTGTAAAGAAATTAGCGGAATAATAAAGAAGAAGTTTAAGTTTATTGCTTTTGCGAATAGAAAAATGATGGTACATCTGATAAAATGAAACTATAGAAAAGTACAACGATAGTTTCGATTTGTATGCTGATTAGGTAAGGAGGTATCATCATGAAAAAAACAATTTATGTATGTATTTCTGCTGTTTTGTTAATGTGTTTGATTGCACTTATCACTTATTATATTCCGGACTTAAAAATCAAGATGCTTGTATCTTTTCTTGTTGTGTTGGCAGGAATTTGTATGATTAGAATGGGTATCATTCAGAAAAAACGTTAATTGCATAGTAATATAAAATGGGCTGATATATCGAGTAGTTTGATATGCCAGCCCATTCTTTTATTCCTCATGCGCCACAATATTTTGCAGCCACACTCCTTTTTTAACCAAAATAAATCCAATGACACATTTAATAATATCTCCCAACTGTACCAGCGTATAGATTCCAATAACCGGAAGTGCCGTAAAACGGCTTAACGTAAATGCAATCGTTACACTCACACACCAGATAAATACACTGTCAAACAAGAAGGTGATAATCGTCTTTCCGCCTGAACGAAGGGTAAAATATGAAGCATGCAGAAATGCATTTTGTGGCATGAAAATTGCGGTGATCATGATAAAGTATTTTGCCAGTTCCCTTGCTTCTGCATTGGTGTTATAAAGCAATGGGAAGAATGGTGCGAGTATCAGCATCACAAGTGCCACGCAGGTACAGCAAAATACGGAAAAGGCAATCATCTTGGTATCGGTTTCTCTTGCCTTTTTCATTTCTCCTGCTCCAAGCAGCTGTCCGACTACAATTGCGACAGAATCTCCCAGTGCAATAAATACAATATTAAAGACATTGTTAATTGTATTGGAAATATTTAAACCGGCTACGACATTCAATCCACGAACCGAATAACATTGCGTCAGCATTGCCATTCCTGCTGCCCATAATGCCTCATTAAATAATAGCGGTGTTCCTTTTATCAAGATTTTCTTTGTCATATAAGCCGGTACTTTTAAGGTACGATAAAGTCCATCGATATAAGGGTTTTTCTCTTTATGGCGGTGCGTCCAGCTGATAACGATAATGGCTTCTACATATCGAGAAAGTACGGTTGCAATCGCAGCACCTCTTACTCCAAGAACCGGAGCTCCAAATTTTCCATAGATTAAAATATAGTTAAATAATAAATTAATTAAAACGGCTGTAATTCCCGCTTTCATCGGTACAACCGTTTCGCCACATTCACGAAGGGTACTTGCGTAAACCTGTACCATCATAAATGGCGGAAGTCCGACAAGCATAATCCACAAATACTGTTTTCCATACAGTAAAGTTGCAGCTGCATTTTCCCTTGCACCTTCTCCATGCAGATACAGCTCAATCAGCCGGTCTCCACCAACTAAAAAAATAACAATGGTTGATACCGTAAGAATCAGTGCCATCCATAACTTGTAGCGGAAGGTATTTCTGACGCCCTCCTGGTCTTTTTGTCCAAAATACTGGGCGGTAAAGATACCTGCTCCGGATACACCTCCAAAGATGCAGAGATTGTATACAAAAATAAGCTGATTGACAATCGCTGCGCCTGACATCTGTTCTGTTCCGATTCGTCCAATCATGATATTGTCTAACAGACTGACAAAGTTTGTGATTCCATTTTGAATCATAATCGGAACAGCAATCAGCAGAATCATCTTATAGAACTTCTTATCCCCGATTAACTTTGAGGCGAGGCCCTGTTTTTTTACTGCTTTCTCTCCCATAATTTCTCCTTTCTCCTAATTCCCATCCAACATACAGTGCGAAAGCTGTAAGGGATAGAATACTACACAAACACAATTTTTTCAATTGTTTTTTTCGACAATCTTTTTTGCCGTTTTTTGGCTTGCTATCCAAAAGCTTTTTGCTTATAATATCTCTTGAATATTAATAATATACCATACGGTATAGAAAGGCGGTTTTTATGATACGTTTTATTTGCGTATGTATCGTAGTCATCGGTTATCTGATTTTATCCATTCCGATTCTGCTTGTAGAATGGGTCATTGGAAAATTCAACAAACGTGCAAAAGACATCAGTTCTCTTCGCATTATCCAGGCAGTCTTTCGTTTTATTTTGAAAATTACCGGAGCAGATATTACGGTAAAAGGACATGAAAATGTTCCGGCAGATACAGCAGTCCTTTATATCGGAAATCACAGAAGTTTCTTTGATATTCTGCTGACTTATGTACTCTGCCCCGATGTCACCGGTTATGTTGCAAAGAAAGAAATGGAATCCATTCCTCTGTTATCAATATGGATGCGTTATCTTCATTGTCTCTTCCTTGACCGTAAAAATATTAAAGAGGGAATGAAAACAATTCTTTTGGCAATAGAAGAAATGAAAAAGGGGATTTCTATCTGCATTTTCCCGGAAGGAACAAGAAATCGAAATGAAAGCGAACTCGACCTGCTTCCGTTCCATGAAGGAAGTTTTAAGATTGCAACCAAGGCTGGATGTCCAATTGTACCGATTGCCATTCACAATTCAGCCGGAATTTTTGAAGCGCAGTTTCCGAAAATGCGACCGGCAAAAGTAATAGTAGAATATGGCGAGCCGATTTATCCGGATAAACTGGATAAAGAAGAGAAAAGACATATTGGTGCGTATACGCAGAATGTGATTTTGGAAATGTTAAAAGAAATGAATCAATGAAAATGATAAGATTATCAAGAAAAAACTCTGGCTAAAAGGTCAGGGTTCTTTTTTTTTGTTCTTTGGCATACATTATTGGTAAGTCAGCGAAGGAAGGGCAAAATGAGGCAAAAAATCCATACAGGAGTGTTATTGTGGTCGGTTGTTATCATTTTATTAGCGCTATCCGGCTGTTCGATTGAAAAAGTAAGTGCACAAAAACAGGATAAAATCGAATACACCATTTTAAAAGAGGCGGAATTTCCGGAAAAAGTGCAGGAGTTGATAGAGGAAAATAAAACAAAAGAGTTTCAACTTACTTATCAGGAACAGGGAAATTTGTATCTGATAAAGGGGTATGGAGAGCAGAAAACAGGCGGTTACAGTATCCGGATTGAGGATGTTTCTCTTTGGGAGAATGCCATACATGTACAGACTATGCTGATTGGACCCAAAGAAGAAAATTTAAAAGACGAACCGTCCTATCCGTATCTGGTTATTCGGATGGAATACAGGGATGAACCGGTTATTTTTGAGTAAAGTAAAAGCAGAAATGATAAAAAGAGATAGAAAAGAGGGTATAATGTGGAACTGATTACAAAACGAGTACATACAATGCGGACGAAATGCGAAGCGGTAAGTCAGGTTACGTTTGATGAAGATTTGAATGTACCGGATGTAAAACCGGATGTGGGACGTATGATACAAAAGAAAGGAGAAATCCAGATAGACGAAATGCAGGTATCAGACGGGCATGTCTTTTTTAACGGAGCACTATTGGTGGCTCTTTTGTATGTCAGTGACAGTATGGAACGAAAGATCCAAAGTCTGCTCGGCACACTGCCGATTGCAGAAACCATGCATTTGGAAGATTTGCAAAGTGGGCAGAAAGTAAAACTTGAATGGGAACTTGAGGACTTGAGTGTCCAGCTGATTCATTCCAGAAAATTAAATATTAAGGCATTGATTACATTTACTGCAAGGGTGGAAGAACTTGAAGAAATTCTTCTGCCGGCAGGAGTAGAAACCCCTGAGATTTCCCAGAAAAAAGAAGAAATTCCGGTAATGGGAATCTGTATACATAAAAAAGACACCATGCGGGTAAAAGAAGAAATTTCCCTTGCTTCGAATAAGCCTAATATTCATGAACTTTTATGGGATACTGTTGAAATAAGAGGTGTGGACATTCGTGCAAAAAGTGATAGAATTGCAGTAAAGGGAGAACTATTTTTATTTGTACTTTACCGGGGAGAAGATGATAACTACTCTCTTCAATGGCTCGAACATTCCATTCCGTTTTCGGAAGAAATTGAGTGTGCAGGCTGTGCAGAAAGCATGGTGCCGGATGTTGATGTTTTGCTTGCGCATAGTGAATTGAAAATCCGAACAGACAGCGATGGAGAAGAGCGAGTGCTTGCAGTTGAAGCGATGCTGGAACTTGAAATCCGAATTTATGAGGAAGAAGAGGTTTCTCTTTTACTGGATGTGTATACTCCGGCAAAGGAACTTCGGGTGGTCTGTAAGCCGGCAAAATTAGAATGCCTTTTAGTAAAAAATTTTTCAAAATGCAGAGTAGGAGAACGTCTTAAGACAAGTGAAAATCAGGGGAAAATTCTGCAAATCTGTCACAGTGACGGAATGGTAAAGGTGGACAATACTCAGATTATGGAGAATGGAATAGAAATAGAGGGTATTGTTACGGTTAAGATTTTATATATTATCAGTGATGACGAAATGCCGTTTTATTCGATGGATGCAATGATTCCATTTTCACATATTGTGGAAGCACAGGGAATAGGAAAAGAATGTGTTTATCATCTGCATACGGACTTGGAACAGCTTTCTACAACGATGATTGACAGTGACGAAATAGAAGTAAAGATTGTATTGAATCTAAATGCGTTGGTGATGAAACAAAGGGAACGACCGTTGATTTATGAAATTGAAGAACAGGAACTGGACAGAGAAAAACTGCAAAGTATGCCTGGGATTGTGGGATATCAGGTACAGCCTCAGGATACGATGTGGGATATTGCAAAGAAGTTTTATACGACAACAGAAGAGATTATCCGTCTGAATCATCTGGAGTCAGAAGAACTTCATCCATTTGATACGTTGATACTTGTAAAATCAGTTGAGAGTAAATAAGAAATTTTCCTATTGAAAACGACCAAAAGATGGGCTAGAATGAATGTAGAATGTTTAAAAAAGAATACAATGTACAAAGAAATATACAGGAGAAGAAAATGAGATTAAGAGCGTTGGCAAAAATTAATCTGGGATTGGATGTAATCGGGAAACGTGAAGATGGATACCATGAAGTTCGTATGATTATGCAGACAATCAACATGTATGACCAACTGGAGATTGAAAAAAAAGACGAACCAGGAATTTCCATTACAACGAATCTTCCATTTATTCCGACAGATGAAAGAAATTTAGTTTATAAAGCAGCAAAACTCTTGATGGATGAATTTGATATTCAGGAGGGAATCACAGTCGAGCTGCAGAAATTTATTCCGGTGGCAGCAGGAATGGCAGGAGGCAGTTCAGATGCTGCAGCGACCATGATTGGAATGAATCGTCTGTTTAATCTGGGGCTTACTGTAAAAGAGATGATGAAACGTGCTGTGGCAATTGGAGCGGATGTACCATATTGTCTGCTTCGCGGAACCGCACTTGCAGAGGGAATCGGAGAGCAGTTAAGACCTCTTCCGCCATGCCCGAACTGCTACGTACTGATTGGAAAACCGGCGATCAGTGTTTCAACTAAGATGGTTTATGAAAAATTAGATTCTGCCCAAATTGAGCATCATCCGGATATCGATCGGATACTGGAGGGGCTTCAGTGGCATAATTTAAATAAAATATCCGAATATATGGGAAATGTGCTTGAGAAAGTTACAATTGCACAGTATCCGATAATTGAAGAAATCAAAAACCACATGAAAGAACACGGAGCCGTAAATGCAATGATGAGCGGAAGCGGACCGACGGTATTTGGTTTATTTGATGATAAAGACACAGCAGAGCATGCATGCGAGGCGCTTAGAGAAAGCAAAATTGCAAAGACTGTATTTTTGACAACAGTATTTAACAACGGAGGACACTAATAAGATGGATTTAGAAATGCATATGGATGAATACCTGCCTCTTAGGGATGTGGTTTTTAATACATTAAGAAAAGCGATTTTAAAAGGAGATTTAAAACCTGGAGAACGACTGATGGAAATTGCACTTGCAGAAAAGCTGGGGGTAAGTCGTACTCCGATTCGAGAGGCAATTCGAAAACTTGAGCTTGAAGGTTTGGTTGTGATGGCACCGAGAAAAGGTGCAAAAGTTGCTTCTATTACAGAACGTGATTTAAATGATGTGCTTGAAGTAAGAAAAGGAATGGAAGAACTTGCAATTCGCCTTGCATGTGAGCGGATTACACCGGAACAATTAGATGAACTTGACAAGGTAGAAAAGAAGTTTTTAAATCTGATTGACAGCGAAAACTTAACGGAACTGGCTGAAGTAGACGTAGAATTTCATGATGTTATTTATGCGGCAACCAATAATAAACGTTTGATTCAGCTTTTGAATAATTTAAGAGAGCAGATGTACCGTTATCGAATTGAGTATTTAAAAGACAGTGCGGTAAGAAGGCAGCTTGCAAAAGAGCATAAAGCTATTTGTGAGGCACTTCGTACGCATGACAGAGAAAGTGCACTGCGTTATGTTTATGTGCATATTGATAATCAGCAAAAGGCAATTATCAGAAGTCTGAATGAAGAAAAAGAAGAATAAAAACTAAAAAAATGGAAATGTTAAAAGAGATGCCAAAAGAACGGCATCTCTTTTTATTGTGCAAAAAATATATTCTATAAAATATCGGGGGAATATGATTTATGAGCCATTCTATCCGTATTTCACCAAAGATAAAAGAAAATGAATCCTGTTTTCGAGAAGTATTCAAAGACTGTGCGGATATTTTGTTCCATACGATGGAACTTGGTCGGGGAAAAACAGTCGACTGTTTTGTGATTTATCTTGAAGTAGCGGTTAGCAATATGATTCTCGAAAAATCCGTACTTGGAAAATTCATCAATGAACTGTGCAAGGTATCTGGAGATGAGATTTTAGAGCGGGTTGAAAAAAATGCATTGGGAATTTCAGATGCAGTACAGCTGGATACGGTAGAAGATGTGGTCGCAGGAGTATTTGCCGGAGATGCCGTATTTTTTATAGATGGATATGCGCATGCTGTTAAGATTTCAGAAAAAGGATATCCTTCGATGGGAGTATCCGAGGCAGACAGAGAGAAAGTACTGCGGGGTTCAAAAGAGGGATTTACCGATTCCGTTAAAACCAATTCGGCACTCATCAGAAAACGAATCCGAAATCCGGGAATGAAAGTCAAAGAGCAGACAATTGGAAGACGCAGTCAGACAAAAATTCAGATTCTTTATATCGAAGGACTGGCAAGGAGTGAGATTTTAGAAGAACTCGAGGCGAAACTTTCTGATTTTGAAATTGACGGTGTGCTTGACAGTGGAGTGATTGAGCAGCTGACAAAAGAAAACTGGCTGTCGCCGTTTCCTCAGTTTCAGACAACGGAACGACCGGATAAATGTGCGATGGAACTGCTAAATGGAAGGGTCGTCCTGCTTGTGGATAACTCGCCGGTTGGTCTTTTAATTCCGGCGGTGTTTAATGATTTTTTGCAGGTGAGTGAAGATGAATATCAGACCTTTGAACTTGCAACATTTTTAAGAGTGCTACGGTATCTGGCAGTTGGTTGTGCAATGTTGTTTTCGGGACTTTATCTGGCGGTTACGGATTTTCATACACAGGTATTGCCGACGAATCTGATTTTATCTTTTGCAAAGGCCAGAAGGGGTGTGCCGTTTCCGGGTCTGATAGAGACATTATTTATGGAGATTGCATTTGAAAGTGTCAGAGAAGCGGGGGTGCGTGCGCCGGGACCGCTTGGAGGTACAATAGGAATCGTAGGAGGGCTGATCATCGGGCAGGCAGCAGTTTCCGCAAATCTGGTCAGTCCGGTGGTGGTAGTGGTTGTGGCAATTACGGCACTTTCTGCCCTTGCAATTCCAAATGAGGAATTTTCTGCACCGTTTCGACTGTTAAAATTTGGCTTTATTTTTCTTGGCGGAACACTTGGAATGTTTGGAATTCTTTTGGGACTCTATATGCTTTTAAGCCATATTGCCGAGCTGAAAAGCTTTGGAGTGCCTTATCTTGCACCTTATGCCGGAACGCAAAGAGCGGGATACAGGGGAAAAGAAAATGGAATCTGGATGCTTCCGGCAAGATTTCGGACAAGACGCCCGCTGTATGCAAAAGAAAGTCAGAAAATTAAGCTTAGAATGAAAACATCAGATGAAGAGGAAAGAAAAAAATGAAATATACAGAAAATGAAACAATATCGCAAAAACAGCTTTTTTCTCAGGCAAGTGTTTCCATGCTGGGCTTAAGCCTGATGGCAGTTCCGGAATTTATGAGATTTTCGTTGAAGACGATGATATTTGGACTGGTTTTAACAGGATTATTTTTCTGGGTGCAAAGTATTTATTTTGTTCGTATCTGCCCATGCTATGCCAGACTTTGCACTTCGTTTGGAAATTGGGTGGGAAAACTGTTTGGATTTATCTATGTATCTTACCTGTGGTTCAGTCAGGTCGTGCTGTTATGTTTGATAGCAGACCTTGCCAATTATTATTTTATAGAACGCATCGACAAAAGCTGGCTGATTCTTTTAACAGGTATCGTTTGTGCAATAGGAATGTATCAAAATGTTGAGAAAAGAGGCAGAATCGGAGAAATCATTCTGCCGGTAATTTTATTTTTTATTCTTTTTATGTTATTTCTTGCTTTCCGGGATTTCTCATTTGAGGAAATTATCAGGGAGAGCCGGAGAAAAATGACGCTAAGAGAGCTGGCAGAGGCATTTTATAAAATTGTATGTCTGTTTTTGCCAGTGTACTTTTTTCCGTTTATCTTAAATCAGACGAAGCGAAATACATCGGCAAAGAAAAGCATGAATGGAAGTATCTGTCTGAATCTTGGAATTTTACTTTTGGCTCTGTTCCTGCTTTTAGGACTGCTTGGAAGAGAAGGGTATATGCATAAAAAATATCCGATGATTGATTTAATGTCAGGAGTGAACCTGTCAGGAGATTTCTTTCAACGTTCGGATCTCTTTTGGAGTGGAAGCCTGTTGTTTTGTCTGTTTTATTTATGTGGAAGTATCTTCTTTTATCAGCATGAACTTTTAAAACGCTGTAGATTAGAACGAGGCACAGGGATAGCATATGCCAGTGCGGTGTTATTCTCAGTGTTTGCAGGAAAACTTGGATTTTCATTTGAAATATATCGTACGCTGGTTCGGTATGGGTATGGGATTGTGTTTCCGGTCTTGATACTCGCAGCAGGAATCTGGTATAAACGAAGAAAGATGGGAAGGCGGGAGCAGATTCATGAAGAAAATACAGATAAATAAAATACGTTGTATTTTGGCGGTGTTACTCGCTATTGTTACAGCAGTTTTTCTGAATGGCTGTGGAATCCTGCTTGAGGATAGAACGTTTGCACTCTCTTTATCTGTGGATTACAAAGAGGGTGAATATCTGGTCTGGTATGGCATTTCAGATTTATACGATGAGGTGAGTGAGAAAGAAGAAAGCGGTGAGGTGAACGAAAAATCGGAAACCGGATCGAAAGGCATAAGCATGGAAGAAGCAAGAAATAAATTTTTGGCAAGTCAGGAAAATGAGCTGGATATGGGACATTTAAAAGCATTGATTTTGGGGAAAGGAATTTTAGAAAATCAAATTGCTTATGAGGGACTTTTAAATCATCTTGAAGCACAGCCGGCGGTGGCATCCAATGTATCAGTTTTTTTCTGCAATGAAATAGAAACTCTGATGAAAACAGAAAGACAGCAAGAGATTCCACTGGGAGTGTATCTGACTAAAAAGCCGAAGAATCAGTCAAAAAAAACGGTCTTTCCACCTGTAAAACTTCAGGAGCTTTACAGGCTTTGGTATAATCAGAAAAAGCAGCCGAGCCTTCCGGAAATAAAAATTTTGCAGGAAAAAATTGTTGTACAGAATAAACCAGAAAAATAAAGTCGATACTTTGTCTGTAGAGAGAATCAAAACAAGAAAAGTAAAAACAGAAAATGAAAAACAAAATAAATCAAAAAGGCAGGCAAGGTATGAAAAATGTGAGAAAAAAGAGCGAAAACATCAGATGGAAATTATGGATATTGTCAGCCGGAATTGCACTTTTGCTGATGGCTGGCGGTGTCCGAATACATAAGTTAAAAGAAGAAAAATATGAACTTCAAAATCGGTTAGAAAGAGAAGTACAGCAGAACATTGCAAAGGAAGTGCTTCGGTTTCATGTGATTGCAAACAGTGATACAAAAGAGGATCAGAAATTAAAAATGCAGGTCAAGACAGAGCTGTTAGAATATATGAATGGATTTTTAAAAGAATCCGATGGATTAGAGGAGACAAAAGAAATCGTGCTGGGACATCTTACAGAGATTAAGCAGACTGCAAAAGAAATTGTGGAAGAAAGTGGTTATGAGTATCGAGTGGAAGCCAAAATGGAGAAATGTGAGTTCCCTGAGAAAGTTTACGGAAACTGTACGTTTCCAAAAGGAGAATACGAGACATTGACAGTTACGATTGGAGCTGGAAAGGGGCATAACTGGTGGTGTGTACTTTATCCGAGTCTGTGCTTTATCAATGATTCTTATGGTGTGGTGGCAGATGAAAAAATAGAAGAATTAAAAAAAGTTTTGACAGAAGAAGAGTTTATTTCCATCTGGAATAATCCTGAAGAACGAAAAAAAGTACGGATTTCATGGAAATGGTTTTAAGATGTAGCTTGCAATCCGTAATCAATAAGGGTAAAATAAGATGAAATACGCAGTAAAAGAGAAAAGCGAGGCTTTTTTATGAATCAGAACAGACAAGCGCCAATTGGTGTTTTTGACTCAGGTGTGGGCGGACTGACTGTTGCAAGGGAAATTATGCGAAATCTGCCCAGTGAAAGAATTGTATACTTTGGAGATACGGCAAGGGTGCCTTACGGAAGTAAATCCAAGGAAATTGTATTAAAATTTTCAAGACAGATTGTAAGATTTTTACAGCTTCAGGATGTAAAGGCAATCGTAGTGGCATGCAATACAGCAAGTGCACTGGCATTAGAAGAGATAAAAAAAGAAATTGATATTCCGATTATCGGAGTGGTAGAACCCGGAGCGAAAGTTGCAGCTTCGGTGACAAAGAACAAAAAAATAGGTCTAATCGGAACAAAAGGAACGGTTCATTCTAAATTGTATCCGGAAATTATTCACAGCTATGATAAGGAAATTCAGGTGTTTGGACAGCCGTGTCCGCTTTTTGTTCCACTGGTAGAAGAAGGATGGCTGAAAGATGATGTAACCGTAGAAGTGGCACGGCGTTATGTGACTCCGCTTTTGGAACAGGGGATTGATACCTTGATTTTGGGCTGCACCCATTATCCTCTGCTTCGTTCCCTGATTCAGAAACTGGTAGGAGATTCCGTAACATTGGTGAATCCGGCTTATGAAACAGCAAAAGAACTCGAACGGCTCTTAAAAAGTAAAGGGCTTGAAAATCTTCAGGATGTTCAGGAAGAATTTCCATACCGTTTTTATGTCAGCGATGCCGCAGAGCAGTTTCAGGACTTTGCGAATTCCATTCTTCCGTATGATGTAAAGATGACAAAGCAGATTAATATTGAGGAGTACTAAAATTATGAAAAAAGATGTGCTGGTAACAGTAAGAGGAATGCAGTCGATTGAATCCGTGGATGGTTCGGAAGAAGTAGAAATGGTTGCAAAAGGGAATTACTACTTTAGAAATGGACATCATTTCATCTGTTATGAAGAGATGTCAGAAGGGTTTGATAAGCCGACCAAAAGTATGATTAAGATTGCAGATAATGTAGTGGAAGTGGACAAAAAAGGTGTTATGAATACTCATCTGGTGTTTGAACCGGAAAAGAAAAATGTGACTTTTTATGCGACACCGTTTGGGCAGATGGAAATGGGAATTGCAGCAACAAAGATTGCTGTTCAGGAAGAAGAAGAAAATTTAAGTGTCTCGATTGATTATGCGCTTGAAATTAATCGCATGCATACCGCAGACTGTCAGCTTCATGTTCACGTACAGTCAAAAGAAGCAGGAGATTTTCGTCTGTGCTCATAAAAAATTTTGTCAGCAATAAAAAAGCATTGAGACTTTCTGACGAAAAAGTTTCAATGCTTTTTTTAAATTATTTTTTACTGTTGGCTTTTGTCATCTGATTTGCTTTCGCACGCATCTTTTTAAAGAAGCCCTGTTTTTTAGGCGGAGTTTCAAGAGAGCCTCTCACACCTTTGACACCTGTGATGTAGATACCACTGACATCAGCTTTTACTTCTTTTTTTACCGGAATTAAATCAAATACCTGTTCATCGGCAACAAGTGTCATGATTCTTGGACCGACTTTTGCTTTTACGATTGGCAGCTTAGAACGTCTCATAAGTTTTGGAGTCTGGTCAATTACCATCTGAGGCAGACCGGATTCTTTAATCGGAAGACGCTTCTTATCAATAATCAGCATCGGTATTGTCTGTTTTGCTGCTTCAATCTGTTCCTGCTGTGCTTCTTGTTTCTTCTGGGCTTTTTTGCCGAGAAAATATAAAACGGCAAGACCAATTACTATAATCAGTAATACAATCAGTAGAACAATCCATGGACTCATTTGTAATTCCCTCCTAAGTATGGCTTTCTGACGTATTTATTATTTTAGCATTGTTTTTGGGAAAAGGCAATAAAAAATATGCAAGAAAGGGTTTCTTTTAAAGAAAGTTATGGTATAATGGGAACGCTTGGAGAATCGCTTCAGGCCAATGCACTGCAGAAAAATGACGGGGGATGCAGCTGCTTAACAACACAGAGAAAGGATTTATAAATCGATGAAGAAAAAAGTATTAATTGCTCTTTTGGCATTGACAGTTGCAGTATCTGCAATGGGATGCGGCAGTAAAAAAAGCGACTCCGAAGATTCAACAAAAGCCAAAACAGAAAGCAGCAGTGAAGAGGAAAAAACAGCAGAAGAAGTGGAGACAGACAGCGACGGACATGTTGTGGCTGTTGATACCGATGATATCACAAAATATGTCACACTTGGAGACTATAAAAATTTAAGTGTAAAAGTACCAAAAACAGAAGTGACAGATGACAGCATAAGCAAGTATATTAATGAGCAGCTTACTTATAAACCGGAAGAAATCACAGAAGACCGTGCGGTACAGGAAAATGATACCGTAAATATTGATTATACCGGATATATGGATGGAAAAGAATTTTCTGGAGGTTCAGCGACAGATACTGACCTTTTAATCGGTTCCGGACAGTTTATTGATGGATTTGAAAGCGGACTGATTGGAGCAAAAAAAGGGGATGAAGTAACGTTAAACTTAAAATTCCCGGATCCATATCAGAATAATCCGGATTTTTCGGGAAAAGATGTACAATTTAAAGTGAAAATTAATAAAATCTCTCAGCCGGCAGAGCTGACAGACGAATGGGTGTCTAATAACAGCGATGTGAAAACGGTTGATGAATACAAAGCAGAAGTGAAAGCTACCCTCGAAACAAGTGCAGATATGGAATATAATAATAATAAAAAATCAAATCTGTTTGAAGCGCTTGTCAATAAAACAGAAATCAGCGAATATCCGGATGATTTAATGGAAGCAGCAAAAGAAAAAGTGGAAAAACAATTTGAAAATTATTATGCAAAACCATCAGGAATGACACTGGATGAATATTGGAAGTCTCAGTCTATTACAGAAGACCAGGCTTCGCAATATATTGAGGCTCAAGCACAGACCAATCTGAAACAAAATATGATTGTACAGGCTGTGCTTGACGCAGAGGGAATTACCTTTACAAAAGATGAATACAGAGAACAGCTGGATAAATTTGCAAAAGAATACGGATTTAAAGATGCAGAGGCATTAGAGCAGGCATACACAGATGCTGAGCTTGTAAAAGACAATGTTTTATGGAGCAAAGTATGTGACATTCTTGAAAAGTATGGAACAATTACAGATGTAGCGGAAGACGAGACAACCGATGAGACAGCAACAGATTCCAATACAGCAGAGTCATCCGATTCTACAGAGACAACAGCAGACGGGGAAACACAGACAGCGAATTAAGTGGTAACTCTTTCCCTCTTTTGCATATACTAAAATGAGTATAGGCAAAAGGGGGATTTTTGTTGCAAAGAAAAAGCGTAAGGGATGATTTTTATGAACAGGAGCGGTATGCAAATCAGGAGTTACGTCGTTTCCGTGCAAATTATCCAGAGAATGCGGCATTAATCCAGAACTATGTGGAGGATGCCTGTGACCGGATGGATTATGAGGGCAGTAGAATGTACGATGAATATCCGGACAGGTATATGCTGAAGAAAAACTGTGCGTCGATTTCAAACCGGATAAAAAAGGACAGCGAGACGATGGGAGTGGAAGCAGGATTTGCGAAAAAGTGTCAGAATCTTCCAAAGGAAACTTTAGATGACTTAGTTGAAGTCTTGTTCTATAATGAGGTGTATCGCAGACGGTTGAGGCGTCGCAGAGGAAAAAGATTTTATCCGTAACAGACAGGGAAAATATTTTTGGGACTTGCGATTTTAGAGTAAAGCTTTTACAATAGAGACAAATGCCGTAATGGTATTTTGTACAGCGAGTATTAAAAAGATACTTGATTTACGCTGTATCAGGCAGACTGCAATGGATGCAGTAAACAAGTGTTTAGTTAGGAGAAAACATGACGGAACTAGCGGGATTTTTAGAAACTTATGTAAATACGCAGATGATACGGATTATAATAAGCGGCCCCAGAAAAAAGGAGGGGCCGTCTAAAATACAGATTCGTCCGCTGTCATTAAAGGGAGAAATCAAATTTCAGGAAACTCAGACAGTTGGACAAAAAGAACTTCATAAAAATTATGAGCAAAATGAAATTATACAGCGGATGTTAGAATGGATGGAACATTCTTTTAAGCAGTTGCAGTTAGAGGGACAAGATATCGATGCGACGGTACTGATAAGTAAGAAGGGAAAGGCAACCATTAAAATAAAAAAAAGCCGGACCCCCAAAGAGTTTGTGCCAATGCTCGCCCATAATCGAAAGAAAAAATATCTGCTGGAAGAAGGTCGGCCGGTTCCTTTTTTAATTGACCTTGGCGTGATGAGTGAAGATGGAAAGATAAAAAACGCAAGGTATGATAAATTCCGGCAGCTCAATCGTTTCCTTGAATTTATTGAGGATATCTTACCGAAGCTTCCAAAAGAAAGGGAAGTGACGATTCTTGACTTTGGATGTGGAAAATCCTATCTGACTTTTGCAATGTACCATTATCTTCATGAATTAAAACATTATGATGTGCATATTATCGGACTGGATTTAAAGACGGATGTTATTGAAAAATGCAATCGTCTTGCAGATAAGTATGGCTATGAAAAATTGAATTTTTATCAGGGCGATATTGCATCTTATGAAGGATGTGAACAGGTTGATATGGTGGTCACCCTGCATGCATGCGATACGGCAACGGATTATGCGTTAGAAAAAGCGGTAAGGTGGAATGCATCGGTGATCCTTTCTGTGCCATGTTGTCAGCATGAGTTGAACCGGCAGATAAAGAATGAAACGCTCGCTCCGATTTTAGAATATGGAATTTTAAAAGAGCGGTTTTCTGCGATTTTGACAGATGGACTGCGTGCCCAGATGCTTGAAAGTAAAGGATATGACACACAGATTCTTGAGTTTATTGATATGGAACATACCCCGAAAAATCTGTTAATTCGGGCAGTGAAAAATGAGAACAAGAAGTACAGTGAACAGCAGAAAGCAGCATGGGAAGCCTGCATAGAGGCATTTCATGTAAAACCAACGCTTCAAAAAGAGCTGTTCTTAGAAGGGAATCATAAATAAATGAAAAAAATACTGACGAAAGCAGGGATTCTTCTGTTGGTCTTTATACTTGGAGTGATAGGCTTCAGCAGTCTGATGAATAAAGAGACCACAGATAATAAGATGGATCTTGAAGAAGCCACGTTGCCTGTGATGAGCATGAAAATAGGAGGTGAAAAAGCGAACCTTATGTATGGACATGCTGGGCAGATGCAGGTGGATTTTATGAGGGAAAGTCTGACACCGTTAGAGACAGACAAGGAACTCACAGTCAGCATTACACCAAACGGTCATAAAATAAAAGATTTGGTTTATGAAGTCCGTACATCAGATGGAAGCAAAGTCATTGAAAATGATAAGATAAAAAATTTCAAAAAAGATGGCGAGGATAAAACGGTTACATTTTCACTTCAGAAATCAATCTTAATGAATCAGGAGTACTCGCTTGCGTTTACACTGACAACAGATGAGGGAGACTACTACTACTATACCAGAATTTTACAGCGTTCCGGATTGAATACAGAGAAATATCTGCAATTTGCAAAGCAGTTTTCTGAAGATACGTTTGATTCAGATGCACGTTCAGAGATTGTCTCTTATCTGGAATCAGATGATTCAACAAGAAATAACAGCTTTCTGGATGTCAATATTCATTCGAGTGTCAGTATGGTTATGTGGGGAGATTTGAATCCGTCGGTTCTTTCTGAAGGAATTCCGGTCATAAAAGATATCAATGGAACGACTGGAAGTGTAACTCTTACTTATTACATTACGGCAGACGACGATGATAAGAATCAGGAGCTTTATCAGGTAGAAGAATTTTATCGGATGCGCTATGATGGAAGTAAGATGTATCTTTTGAACTTTAACCGGAGTACAAAACAAATCTTTACAGGTGATTCAAGCAGTATTGCAAACGGAAGAGTGAATCTTGGTGTGACTTCCAAAAATGTTCAGTATGTGGCAAATAAGACAGGAGAAATTTTTGCGTTTGTACAGCAGGGAGATATCTGGTCTTATAACACTGCGACCAATAAATTAGTGCAGGTGTTTAGTTTCCGTAAACAGGATGCAATTCAAAATTTTGATGCAAGAGAAAATATTTCTCAGCATGATTTTAAAATCATTCGTGTGGAAGAAAGCGGAGATATTGACTTTGTGGTATACGGATATATGAACCGTGGAGAACGGGAAGGTCAGACAGGAACTGCAGTTTATCACTATTACAGCGACCAGAATGTATTGGAAGAAAAAGTATTTATTCCAAGTCTGAGTTCCTATGAGTTTATGAAACAGGATGTGCAGGTGCTTTCTTATGTTTCTACAGACAATATGCTGTATTTGTATCAGCAAAAAAAATTGTATCGCATTAATCTTTCAGAAAAAACTTATGAAGTGGTAAAAGATGGAATCGACACACAATGTTTCTTTACGTCCAATTCCAACCGTCATATTGCATGGTTAGAAGAGATGAAGTTATTTGATTCTTCCAATATTATTGAGTTGGATTTGGAAACCGGTGAACAGAAGAAAATTACGGCTTCGGATGGAACGAGAATTCGTGCGTTTGGATTTATCAATGAAGATTTGGTTTATGGCGTAGCAGATGAATCGGATATTAAGACGGATTCTACGGGAAGTTTTTATTATGCGATGAATGAGCTTCGGATTCAAAACTTTGATGGCGAACTGGTAAAGAGTTATGCTGAGGATGGTGTTTATATTACAGATGTGAAAATTTCGCAGGGCTTGATTGAGCTGTCAAGAGCGCAGTGGCAGAACGACCATTATGCTGAAATTACAAGTGACCACATTATGAACAATGTAAAGACAAAAGAAGAAGAGGTTGCGTCAATAGCAACGGTTACGACAACTCGTCAGGCGGGAATTACCAGATTGGTGTACTCGGACGAAAATAAAAATAAAAATCCGCTTGTCTCAGTTCCAAAGTGGATGGTATTGGAAGACAGCACGACGCTGGAACTTGATGAGGGAACGGATGATACCAATTATTATTATGTGTATGCAAATGGCGGGCTGTACGGAATTTATACGGATGTTGCAAGTGCCGTGCAGGAAGCAGATGCACAGACAGGTGTTGTGTTAAATCGTGCACAGCAGTATGTCTGGGAGCGTGGAAATACAAAGACTAAAGTGACATTAAATGTCGCTGAGATTCCAGACTGGTTTAAGAGTGCAAAGACCGATGTTTCTTATCTGGAAGAACAGTTAGGAGATGGCGGAACAGTGATGAATCTGACAGGATGTACACTGGAAGAAGTGTTATATCAGGTCAGTGCACAGCGTCCGGTGATTGTAAGCCTTGGAGATGCAGGAAATCGTGTGATTGTAGGATATGATGCATACAATACTCTACTTTATAATCCGGCAGACCAGACAACATCTTATATGGGAATTAATGACAGTACTGCAGCATTTGAGGCAGCAGGCAACGTATTTATCAGTTACATTGAAAAGAAGATTGAATAAAAAAATGAGAAAAATTGGGGCAAAATATTTTGCTCCAATTTTTTTGCAACAAAATGGCATTAAAAAGACACTATAACAATATAGAAAGAAAAGTACGTTTGGAAAAGTAACTGTAAAATTGTAAAATCAAGGATAAAGCACAGAAAAATTCCGAAAGTACATTAAAGAGGGAGGAGGGAAAAAATGGAGGAAAGTCGGGAGCTGGTAAGACAGGCAAAAAAGGGAAAGAGAGAGGCATTTGCAAAGCTTTATGAAACAGTATACGAGGATATGTACCGATTTGCACTTTACGTGTTAAAAGACAGGGAAGATGCAGAGGATGCTGTGGCAGAGACTGTGGCAGATGCGTTTGAATCCATTGGAAAATTGAGAAAAGAAGAAGCATTTCGGGCATGGATTTTTCAGATTTTATCCAATAAATGTAAACGAAGGCTAAAAGAATATATAACAAAAACCTATTCTTATGAGGAAAGTGAACAAAGGTTAGAAAAAGACAGCAAAACAGAGGATATAGCACACGCTATTCACGTAAGAGATGCATTTTATTCTCTGGAAGAAGAGGAACGTTACATGGTGGCACTTCAGGTGTTTGGAGGTTATAAAAGTCGGGAGATTGCAGCACTTTTACATAAAAATCATAATACAGTGCGTTCACAAGTAAGCCGGGCATTAAAGAAGATGAAAGAAAAACTGGATTAGGAGGTGCAGTGATGGCGAAAAAAGAAGAATATCATAATTTAAAAGACCTGCAGTCAGATGAGCTGAACCTGGAAAAAGTAATAGAAAAGATTCGGGAAGAAGCAAAAGAAGAAGAAATTCCAGAACGCTTGAAACCGGAACATTTAGATGAAATTTTAAATTCACAGAAAAAGAAAGGCAGGTGGCAGGGGATGAAAAAAAGAAAATATATGGTAGCAGCTGCATGGGTGGCAGTTTTAGTCGGAATTGGAGTTTCCAGCGTAGCACTTATTCATAAAAAGGATTCGGCAGAAATTGGTGCACAGACAGCTTCTTCGGCAAAAGACGGAAGCGGAAACAGTACCATTTCGCAGGAAGCTTCAGCAGAAGAAAAGCAGGTGGAAGGTTATAAATCTGCTTCCAGCTATGAAGAAATTTATCAGAAATTATTTGTAGAGACAAAGCAGGCACAGGAAACACAGGAGGCATGGTATTCGAGTTCATCGAATATTGATGAAGATTATGGAATTATGAAGGAAAGTGCTGTGGCCGATGGTACAACCTCTTCAATGGCAAAAGCGGTTTCAGAAGATAATAGTTCAGACAGTCATTCCCGGACAAATGTGCGGACAGAGGGGGTAGATGAAGGGGATCTGGTAAAGACAGATGGTACTTATATTTATACGTTAACTCGTTCAGGCAGACTGATGATTACAAAGGCAGAAGGAAGCAAATTAGAAAAGGCAGGAGAAACTTCTCTTGAAAGTATGACAGACACCATCAGTGACATGTATGTGGATGGGAATACGGTTTGCGTCGTAGCCTACGGATATGACACCGATGTCTCGATGGAAGGAGAAGATACTTATGCGGTCAATTCGACAAATTATACGAAACTTTACACTTATGATGTATCAGATAAATCAAACATCGTATTAAAAGGAACAATCAAGCAGGAAGGATATTATGAGACATCAAGAAAAGTAGGAAATTACATGTATCTGTTTTCTACCTATTATGCCCAGGAAGAAAATGCGTCTAAAGACCATCCGGAACTTTTAGTGCCGAAGATTAATGGAGTGCCAATACAGGCTTCGGATGTATTTTGTCCGGTAGAGCCTCAGACAGATACGACTCAGCTTGTAATTTCTTCTGTCAACTTAGAGGAACCGGATAAAGTGATGGCAAGTCGTTCTTTAATTGGAGCCGGTGGAATGTATTATGTCAGCCAGAATAATATCTATGTTTGCATGAGTCAATATCAGACACAGGAGATAACAACACAGATTGCACGCTTTTCTTATGCAGATGGAGCACTGGAATTAAAAGCAGCCGGACAGATTAATGGAACAATCCATGACAGTTTTTGTCTGGATGAAAATAATGGCTATCTCAGGGTCGTTGTGACTCGCTATCCGAATGGATGGGGTGGACAGGAAAGTAATGGATTATATGTCCTGGATGAAAATATGAAAGTCAGTGGGAAAATCGAAGATCTTGCATTTGGAGAAAGTATTCAGTCTGCACGATTTTTAGGAGATACCGGATATTTTGTGACTTATAAACAGGTAGATCCGCTGTTTTCTGTGGATTTAAAAGACCCTGAAAATCCAAAAGTGATTGGAGAGTTAAAGGTGACCGGATTTTCCGAATATCTGCATTTTTATGGGGAAAATAAACTGCTTGGAATCGGACAGGAAACGGATCCGGACACTGGAGAATTAAGAGGAATTAAATTATCCATGTTTGATATTTCCAATCCTGCCGACGTAAAAGAAGTCGATAAAATTGTATTAAAAGATATTGATGTTTACAGCCCACAAGATAATTATAAGAGTGTGATGATTGATGCAGATGAAAATATCATCGGATTTGCAATGGGTGCTTATGATAAAGTGACTTATAATCTGAAGGGTTATTATGGAGTTTTTGGTTATTCGGCAGAAGATGGATTTACACAGGAACTGATGCAGAGTTTAAGTAAGGCAACCGGAAATTCATCCGACAGCTACAATGTAATTGATGAAACAAGAGGAATTTATATTGGCGATACCTTTTATCTGTGCCAGAATCAGGGAATCTATGCATTTGACCGGAGTGACGGATACAAAGAAATCGGCAAACTTGAGTGGTAAAATTCCCTTGCGAAGCCTATTACAATGCGTTATACTTATGTGGAGCGGGTTTCCTGCTCCACTTTTTTCATTACATTTTGAGAAGTAATAAAAAACTGGATACACAGGGATGGAAATAAAGGAGAACAAATTTATGAAACTGACAACAGTAAAAGAGATTTACAAAAACAGAGAGCAGTATCTTGATAAAGAAGTTACTGTAGGCGGATGGGTGCGAAGCGTACGTGATTCCAAAACATTTGGTTTTATTGTGCTTCATGACGGTAGTTTTTTTGAAACCCTTCAGGTCGTTTATCATGATTCCATGGACAATTTCCAGGATATCAGTAAATTAAATGTAGGAGCAGCCATTATTGTAAAAGGTAATTTAGTAGCAACTCCACAGGCAAAACAGCCGTTTGAAATTCAGGCAGAAGAAATTATGGTAGAAGGAGAATCAGCAGGAGATTACCCACTGCAGAAAAAACGTCATTCTCTGGAATACTTAAGAACCATTTCTCATCTGCGTCCAAGAACGAATACGTTCCAGGCAGTATTTCGTGTACGCTCCCTGATTGCTTATGCAATTCATCAGTTTTTCCAGGAGAGAGGATTCGTCTATGTACACACTCCATTAATCACAGGAAGTGACTGTGAGGGTGCGGGAGAAATGTTCCGTGTTACAACATTGGATATGGAAAATCTTCCAAAAACAGAAGATGGAAAGATTGATTACAGCAAGGACTTCTTCAAAAAAGAAACAAACCTTACTGTAAGTGGTCAGTTAAATGGAGAGACTTATGCGCAGGCATTTAGAAATATCTACACATTTGGACCGACTTTCCGTGCAGAAAACTCCAACACAACCCGTCATGCGGCAGAGTTCTGGATGATTGAGCCGGAAATGGCATTTGCTGATTTGGATGATAACATGGCACTTGCGGAGTCTATGTTAAAATATGTAATCGGATACGTGTTGGAACATGCACCAGAAGAAATGAATTTCTTTAATTCTTTTATTGATAAAGGTTTATTAGACCGTCTGAATCACGTTATGACTTCAGAATTTGCACATGTGACTTACACAGAAGCAATTGAAATTCTGGAAAAAGTAAACGACAAGTTTGAATACAAAGTATTCTGGGGATGTGACCTGCAGACCGAACATGAACGTTATCTGACCGAACAGGTCTACAAACGTCCGGTATTCGTTACAGATTATCCGAAGGAAATCAAAGCATTCTACATGAAACAGAATGAAGATGGAAAGACAGTAGCAGCTATGGACTGCCTTGTACCTGGAATCGGTGAAATCATCGGAGGAAGCCAGAGAGAGGATTCTTATGAAAAATTAAAAGCAAGAATGGATGAACTCGGCTTAAATGAAGAAGATTACGGATTCTACCTTGACCTGCGTAAATACGGTTCTACCCGTCATTCTGGATTTGGTCTTGGATTTGAACGCTGCGTTATGTACTTAACCGGTATGCAGAATATCCGTGACGTCATTCCGTTCCCAAGAACAGTAAATAACTGTGATTTATAAAATGGTTTGAATAGGCCATTTTATGGGAGTTTGACATCATAAAATCAGATGAATAAAAAAATCCCGGAGCACTAATATCAGAGTGCTCCGGGATTTTTTTGATTATTTTTTATTTGCCAGATTTGCGTTATGTTTTGCAAGGAAGCGGTTGATCCGTTCAACTGGATTTAACAATTTGCTGATAGAAGAATCATGATTTAAGGTATCAATGAGTAAAGCAATATATTTACTCATATCACAGTTTACATAGTATTCTTTCTGAAGCAGTTCTTCTGTCTGATAAACCAGATTTGTGGTAAGCAGACGGTCAAATGCACCTTTTTCATAAGCTTCATCAAATTTTTTGAGACCATTGGTGAACAGTCCAAAAGTAGCGCACATAAAGATTTTTGCAGCTCCTTTTTCTTTTAATAAAGCAGCAACTTCAAGCATACTGTCACCGGAAGAAATCATATCGTCGATGATAATCATATTTTTGCCTTTTACGTCAGCACCAAGGAATTCATGTGCTACGATAGGATTACGTCCGTCAACAATAGTGGAATAATCACGTCGTTTGTAGAACATACCCATATCAACACCGAGTACGTTGGCAAGATAAATAGCACGTCCGGTACCACCGGCATCCGGGCTGATTACCATCAGTTTGTCATTGTTGATTTCAATGTCCGGTTCTGCACGGAACAGACCTTTTACAAACTGATAAGCTGGCTGAACTGTTTCAAACCCATGAAGCGGAATAGAATTCTGAACACGAGGGTCATGAGCGTCAAAAGTAATGATGTTGTCAACTCCCATGTTTACTAATTCCTGAAGTGCAAGTGCACAGTCAAGAGATTCACGTCCGGTACGTTTATGCTGGCGACTCTCATAAAGGAACGGCATAATAACATTGACACGGCGAGCTTTTCCTGCGATGGCTGCAATCACACGTTTTAAATCCTGAAAATGGTCATCCGGAGACATGTGATTGGTCTGTCCGCAAAGTGAGTAAGTCAGACTGTAGTTGCAAACATCTACCATGAGATAGATATCATCACCACGAACAGATTCTTTTAAAATTCCTTTTGCTTCTCCTGAGCCAAAACGTGGGGTTTCTGCCTGAATTAAATAAGAGTCGCGTTCATAGCCTTCAAACTCCAGGTTGTTAAAGTGAGAATATTCTCTGTCTTTACGCCAGTCTACAATGTAGTCGTTGACCCTTGCGCCAAGAGCAGAACAGCTCTTTAACGGAATGATTCCGAGGCGTCCTACAGGAAGTGAATCTAAAGGTGTGGTATCTTTTGGTGATGGTGACATTTTTTACTTTCCTCCTAATAGTTTTTTTTGGATTCTTATGTCATTTCCAATTAGTTTGAGCATGGTGTAATTACTGGATATTCTGGAGAAGATACGTTCTGAGTAAGTTTCCAGAAAATTTTCCATGGTCAGGTTTGTTGATATAATAGTGGATTTATGATTGATAATGCGCTCATTTACACAGAAAAACAGCTGACTGGCAACGAAAGAATTTACAAGTTCCGTGCCAAGGTCGTCGATGATTAATAAATCACAGTTTGCTATATATTCTGCCATATCTGAGGCAGCAGTATCCTTCTTAAATGTGTTTTTTGCCAACAGGTCAAATAAATCAAAAGATGAAAAATATAAGACAAAATAAGACCTCTGGATTAATTCTTTGGCAATACAGTGGGAAAGATAGGTTTTTCCTACACCGGTATCACCGTAAAAGAAAATGCCGGCAGGATGGCTGGCAAAATTATCAATAAAATCCCAGCATTTAAAGTAAGCATCCCTTGCGGTTTCAAGTGCATTTAAGCCGGTAGCGGGATTTTTTACTTCCTCAGAATAATATTGAAACGTAAAGTTTTCAAAATTTTCTACTTCTAAGATTTCGCGGATATTTGACTGTGTATAAAGTAAGTCAACAGCCGCCTTGCGAAAACAGGAACATTTCTGATTGTCGACATATCCGGTATCCTTACAGTGCGGACAGTCATAGTGAAGTTCCAGATAATCAGCGGGAAAGCCGTTTCTAAGAAGCAGTGTCCTGCGTTCTTTGGAGAGTGTTTCAATTTCATCAGAGAGATTGAAATCTGCTGATGAAGAGGGCATAAGAAGAGCCCTGGCTTTTTTTAAACTAAGGGATGCAATTTCGTTGTCAATCTCCTGAAGCCTGGGAATCCTTTTATAAGCAATCCGGATACGGTCTCGCTGTTCATGTTTATGTTTTAATTGTTTCTGGTTATATTGGCGCATGAGTGCGTCGTATTGTGAGTTATTTAGTGACACAGTTTTTCCTCTTTTTATTTGTTCAACAGCAGTTTTTCAAGTTCATTAACATTATACGCACGCTGATGAAAGTTATTGAATTTATTGCGGGAGGCAGATGACTGAGCACGGGGAGCCGGAGCCTCGTTTTTTGCAGCCTTTGCCTGTTTATGAGAATCTTCCAGCTTTTCCACATCGGCAACATCATGAACATCTCTTTTCTGCCAGCTTCTTAAAATCGAGTCGGCATAAGGAAAATTTGGCTGACCGGTTGCCATGACTGCCTTGCTGCAGGCAAGGGAAATAATTTCAAGAGAAAATCCAAGTTCGTCAAGCCATACATTCATGTAGCGGATTTCTTCATCAATCGGATTTCGGTTTTTAATCCCAAATGCGCGCAAAATCGCAAAGTAATTTTTGTTGTATGCAGTGGTTGCCGCCTTTGCCTGTTCAATAGTTGTGATATTTTGGTCAGCCCAGGAAAGTGCTACGGTTTCTATGTAGCGGATGCTGTGGCTGCCTTTTGATACACAATACTCAATCAGGTATTCCATAAGGTCGGTTGAAAAATGAAGTTCGTCATAAAAATACAATAATTTATTAATTTCGATTGGAGAGAGTGCTTTTCCAAGATACTGTTCTGCAACAAAAAGTATCTGAATAACATCTTCTCGTTCGGTTAAAGCCCTGATTTTTTCCGCCGATAAAGAAGATGGCTTTGCAAGTTCATTTGAAACAGCTTCCGAACCGGTTGGAATTTCAGTAGAAGTTGAGGCTGTAGAAACTATATTTGCAGCACTGGTTGAAGCCTGCGGAAGATTTGCGCCCACAGGAAGCAGACGGACACTGTTTAAATTGCCTTGTTCGTCCAATTTTAAATCAAGCACTCCTGATTTATGCCAGTATTTTAATGCCCTGAGCACATCATTTTCCGTACAATTAAAAATGTCGGCAATCGATGACAGCTCAAGTGAAGCGGAAACGCCGGTGGCATTTCGTAAGAGATAAAGATAAACCTTAACGAATTCCCCGTTTGCCTGTGGCATACAGACATCGAGGAAATAGTTGGAGATTAAAGTGTAATCTCCGGGAAAATCATTACAGAGTGTAAACTGTCCCATTTCCAACATCCTTTTCTAATCAATCTATGTCCAAACTCAGTATAACATAGAATTTTTGAAAAGAGAATAAGCATTTTTTGACAAAAAAACCTGCAGGCATTTCCTTAAATTGAACGCAGATAAGCATTCCCCCGCTTCAAGTGCGCAGAGCACTAAGCGGCGGGTGAGGGGGATGCTTCTGTCAGTGGGAGTTGAAAGATCCCACTGACAGATCGCAAAGCGACTGCGTTCATGAGCAAGTAGCGAAGCGGATTGCGAATGTCCGCTTTACTATCAGGAATGCCTGCAGAGTATATAAGTTCTTACAGCCCGAGCAGATGTTCTCCGATTTTATAAACATCGCCGGCGCCCATTGTAATTAATAAGTCCTGCGGTACACAGTTTTCCAGAAGGAAATCTTCGATTTCGTCAAAAGTAGAGAAATAATGAGCATCTGTTCCAAGTAAGGAAATTTTTTCCTGAAGGTCTTTGGAAGAAATTCCCAGTGTATCTGTTTCTCGTGCCGCATAGATATCTGCAAGCACAACTTTATCTGCAAGGCTTAATGCCTGGGCAAACTCATCCATCAGTGCTTTTGTTCTGGTATAGGTATGAGGCTGGAATACACACCAGATTGTTTTATGTGGATAGTTTTTTGCAGTGCGCAGTGTTGCGGCAATCTCTGTCGGATGATGTGCATAGTCATCAATAACGGTAACACCTCCCACTTTTCCTTTATACTGGAAACGGCGGTCTGTTCCTCCAAAATGCAGGAGACCTTTCTGGATAGATTCCAGGGAAAGACCAAGTTTTCTTCCCAGCGTAATGGCAGACAATGCATTTGAGACATTGTGAATACCAGGAACGGAAAGTGAAAAATGACCAAGTAAAGTACCTTTTTCCATACAGTCGAAGGAAGCGTGTGCAGTTTCATCAAATTCAATATTTGCAGCAGTGTAATCTGCATTCTGTTCCAGGGCATAGGAAATAATTTCGCATGGTAAATCCTTTGTGATTTCGGCAACATTTGGAATATCCTGATTGATAATTAAAGTTCCGTCTTTCGGAAGTTTTTCGGCAAACAATCGGAAAGAATGACGAATATCATCAATATCTTTAAAGAAATCCAGATGGTCGGCATCGATATTTAAGATAATGCTGATTTTCGGGAAAAAGCTTAAAAAGCTGTTTGTGTATTCACAGGCTTCTGTAACAAAGGTTTCAGATTCGCCAACACGGATATTTCCATGGATTGCAGGTAAGATTCCTCCAACGGAAATAGTAGGGTCAGCGTCTGCTTCTAAGAGAATATGGGAAATCATGGAAGTTGTAGTTGTCTTTCCGTGTGTTCCGGAAACAGCAATTGGAGTTTCATAGTTGCGCATAATCTGACCAAGCAGTTCTGCTCTTGTGAGCATTGGAATCTGTTTTTCTTTTGCACAGGCAAATTCCGGATTATCCGGATGAATCGCAGCTGTGTAGATAACGAGTTCAATATCGTCTGTGATATTAGAAGCACGCTGTCCGATATAGACTTTTGCTCCCAGACTTTCCAAGTGCGTTACAAGGTCAGAAGGTTTGGCGTCCGAACCGGAAATTTTAAAATCTTCTTTTAAAAGAATTTCGGCAAGACCACTCATGCTGATTCCGCCGATACCGATAAAATGAATGTGTAATGGTTTATTAAAATCTATTTCATACATAAGGCAACAAGTTCCTTTCTATTTTAATTCCTTAACTTTTACATCTTTCAATAGTTCATTATACATAAAAAAAATGGGAATGAAAACCCTTTCTTAATCAAAACGTTAGAGACAAGTAAAATGTCACAAAAACAATGGAAAAGTCGAAAAAAAATTGTTAAAAATGTTCACAATTTTGATTTGATGTGGTATAATAGAAGAATCATAAATATATACAAGAGGTGATTACATGATTAAGAAAGAGATGATTGCCATGTTGCTTGCAGGTGGACAGGGCAGCCGTTTGGGTGTACTGACTGCAAAGGTAGCAAAACCGGCAGTTTCGTTTGGAGGAAAATATAGAATTATAGATTTCCCGCTTAGTAACTGTATTAATTCAGGAGTAGATACAGTCGGAGTACTGACACAGTATCAGCCACTTCGCTTAAATACACATATCGGGATTGGTATTCCGTGGGATTTGGATAAAAATGTAGGTGGTGTTTCCATTCTTCCGCCTTATGAGAAAAAAACGGATACAGAATGGTATACAGGAACAGCAAACGCAATTTACCAGAATATGGCATATATGGAAACCTACAATCCGGATTATGTATTAATCCTTGGTGGTGACCATATTTATAAAATGGATTACGAAGTAATGCTCGATTTCCATAAAGCAAATAAAGCTGACGTAACATTAGCTTGCATGCCGGTTCCGTGGGAAGAAGCAAGTCGTTTTGGTCTGGCAATTACAGACGAGACAGGACGCATCACAGAATTTGAAGAAAAACCGGAAAATCCAAAGAGCAATCTTGCATCTATGGGTATTTACATATTCAGCTGGCCAGTATTAAAAGAAGCCTTACTTGCATTAAAAGACCAGCCAGGCTGTGATTTTGGTAAACATATTCTGCCATACTGCAGAGAAAAAGGTCAGCGTCTGTTTGCTTATGAATATAATGGCTACTGGAAAGATGTAGGTACACTTGGCTCTTACTGGGAAGCAAATATGGAACTGATTGATATCATTCCTGAATTTAATTTATACGAAGAATTTTGGAAAATCTATACAAAAACAGATATTATTCCGCCTCAGTACATTTCAGCAGAAGCTGTTGTAGAAAGAAGTATCATCGGCGAAGGCAGTGAAATTCACGGTGAAGTTTATAACTCTGTTATCGGACCTGGTGTAGTGATTAAAAAAGGCAGTGTAGTGCGTAACTCTATCATTATGAAACAGTCCTTTATCGGAGAGAATGTAACAATTGATAAGGCAATCATCGCAGAAAATGTTACAGTTGGAAATAACGTAGTAATGGGTGTTGGAGAAGACGTTCCAAATAAAGAAAAACCAAGTGTATACTCTTTTGGTTTAGTAACAATTGGAGAAAATTCTGTTATTCCGGCAGACGTAAAAATCGGAATTAACACAGCAATTGTTGGAGAGACAACACTGGAAGATTATCCGGATGGAGAACTTGCAAGTGGAGAAACTTTAAATAAGGAAGGTGAGACAGCATGAGAGCAATAGGAATTATTCTTGCCGGCGGCAATAACAATAAAATGAAAGAATTATCAAACAAACGAGCAATAGCAGCAATGCCTGTTGCCGGAAGTTTCCGCAGTATCGACTTTGCGCTTAGTAATATGTCGAACTCCCGTATTCAGAAAGTAGCAGTTTTAACACAGTATAATGCACGTTCTTTAAATGAACATTTAAGTTCTTCGAAATGGTGGGACTTTGGTAGAAAGCAGGGGGGCTTATATACATTCCCGCCAACCATTACTGCAGATAATAACTTCTGGTACAGAGGAACCGCCGATGCAATGGCTCAGAACTTAAATTTCTTAAAAAACAGCCATGAGCCTTATGTTGTAATCGCTTCCGGTGATTGTGTTTATAAAATGGATTTCAATAAAGTTCTGGAATTCCATATTGCAAAACGAGCAGATGTTACCGTTGTATGTACGGATGTTCCGGCTGATGAAGCAACCAGATTTGGCTGTATCAAAATGAATGAAGACTGCAGAATTCAGGAATTTGAAGAAAAACCGATGGTAACACATACCAACACGGTTTCTACCGGTATCTATGTTATCAGAAGACGTCAGTTAATTGAGCTGCTTGAAAAATGCCAGGAAGAAGACAGATATGATTTCGTAAAAGATATTCTGATTCGTTATAAAGAATTAAAGAGAATCTATGGATATAAAATTAATACATACTGGAGCAATATCTCCACTGTAGATGCTTATTATAGAACAAATATGGATTTTCTGAAGCCGGAAGTCAGAGATTACTTCTTTAATCAGTATCCATCCATTCAGTCTAAGATTGATGATTTACCACCGGCAAAATACAATCCAGGTTCACAGGTGAAAAACAGCCTGATTTCCAGTGGATGTATCATTAACGGACAGGTAGAAAATTCTATCTTATTTAAAAAAGTATTTGTGGGTAATAATTGTGTAATCAAGAACTCTATCATTTTGAATGATGTTTATTTAGGTGATAACACACACATTGAAAACTGTATTGTGGAAAGTCGTGATACCATTCGTGCAAATTCTTACTATTGCGGAGAAGAAGGCATCAAGATTGTAATTGAGAAAAACGAAAGATATGTATTGTAATGACTAAGCAGGTTTTTACAAAATAAAAGATACAAAAATCGGACTTATAAAGAGGGCTTTTTGAGAAGGCTATGAAAGGGGAAGGGTTTATTATGAACATCACAGATGTAAGAGTAAGAAGAGTTGCAAAAGAAGGTAAAATGAAGGCAGTTGTATCCATCACAATTGATGAAGAATTTGTAGTACATGACATCAAGGTGATTGAGGGTGAAAAAGGATTGTTTATCGCAATGCCGAGCAGAAAAGCGACTGATGGCGAATATAGAGATATCGCTCATCCGATTAACTCTGAAACACGTGAAAAAATCCAGGGAATTATTCTTCAGAAATATGAGCAGGTACTTGCAGAAGAACCGGTGGAAGCAGAACAGCCTGCAGAATAAAAAGAATAAGAGCGAAAATGAAATTAAACGGTATGTCTGTAGTTGCAGGCATACCGTTTTTGCTATATAATGCTTCAAAGAATAAATACTGTAAAGGAAATAAAACTATGATTGAACAATTGCCAAAGGCATTTTTAGAGCGTATGAAAGCCATGCTTGGAGAAGAATACGAAGATTTTTTAAAAAGTTATGAAGCTCCCCGCCAGTTTGGTCTGCGAATCAATACGCTGAAAATATCTGTAGAAGAATTTTTAAAACAGTCTCCATTTCATCTAACTAAAGTTCCGTGGACAGAGAATGGATTTTATTATGAAGAAGCTGACCGTCCTGCCAGACACCCTTACTATGCCTCCGGACTTTATTATCTTCAAGAGCCGAGTGCAATGGCGCCTGCTGCTATTTTACCGGTTGCTCCGGGGGACTATGTATTGGATTTATGTGCTGCACCGGGCGGGAAGGCAACGGAACTTGGCGCACGCTTAAAAGGGCAGGGCATGCTGGTTGCAAATGAAATCAGTGCCTCAAGAGCAAAAGCCCTGCTTAGAAATATTGAGCTTTGTGGAATTAAAACTTCATTTATCACAAATGAAGTTCCCAAAAATCTTGCCCGTGTGATGCCGGAATTTTTTGATAAAGTTTTAGTCGATGCACCATGTTCAGGTGAGGGAATGTTCCGAAAAGATATGGACGTTGCAAAAACATGGGATGAGAGTCGTCCGGAATTTTTTGCAAATCTGCAAAGAGAAATCGTTTCAAATGCGATTTCCATGCTAAAACCAGGTGGACTCATGCTGTATTCCACCTGCACCTTTGCGCCAATCGAAAATGAAGGAACAATTTCGTATATCCTTGAAAATTTCCCGGAGATGGAACTTTTGGAAATTCCGGCTTATGAAGGATTTTCAGAGGGAAATCCAGAATGGGGAAATGGAGACGACACCTTAAAAAGATGTGTGCGTATTTTCCCGCATAAGATGGCAGGAGAAGGGCATTTTATTGCACTGTTGAAGAAAAAAGGAATTCTGTATCCATCCAAGTCCGATGTGGCAGTCCAGAAACCGGAAAAAGAAGCATGGAAATTATTAAATGAATTCTGGGCGCCAATGGAACTTCCATTTGAAAAAGAACGGATTGAAATCCGCAATCAAAATGTATATTATCTGCCGCCGGCATCGAATCACTATAAAGGAATCCATTTTGTCCGAAATGGTTTATTCTTAGGAGAATTAAAGAAAAACCGCTTTGAGCCATCCGAACCACTGGCGCTTGCGCTCTCACAAGACCAGTTTCCTGCAATTCTGAACCTTTCGAGTGAAGAGGAACGGGTTGCACGTTATTTAAGAGGAGAGACACTTTTAATCGAAGATGGCGAAGCAAAAGTGAAAAAAGGCTGGCAGTTAGTATGTGTGGATGGACATCCGCTTGGGTTTGGAAAATTGGTGAATCAGACTTTGAAAAATAAATATCCGGCAGGGTGGAGAAGAAATTCGTAAAGAAATTGAAAAAGGATTGGAAATTGAATGCTTATCTGCGTTCAATTTCCAATCCTTAAAAAATAAAAGAAAAACGGTACGACATTTCTGCCCTACCGTTTCTTCGTTGAAGTCGAAGCGACGTGATTCGAACACGCGACCTCTGCGTCCCGAACGCAGCGCTCTACCAAACTGAGCCACGCTTCGTTAAAATGTTTTTCGCATTCAACATTTGCAATTATACTGGAATTGAATCAAATTGTCAATAAAAAAATGAAAATTTTTAAATTTTTTTTCATATACTTTTGACATTTGCATCATATACTTTTAAAGAACAAATTTTTGGGAGAATTACATGTCTGGATATCGACGATTTGTTGCTTATGTATATGAATATGAGGGAAGAAAAAAAGGAAATGGAAAAGGATTTGTAAAAGTTGAAGTTCGGGATGGGGTCTGCCGGATGCAGTTTCGGCTTTCGGGTGTTTATGGACAGGAAACTCTTCCGTGTGAAATTTATGGATATGTAAGAGAGGAAGAAAAACAGGAATGTGAAGCAGTTTATCTTGGAACTTGTGATTTGGCAGGAGAAATCATTGCATTTTCACTGGAACTAACAGGAGAAAATGTCTCGGAAAGTGGATATTCAATCGATGATTTCAATGGAATCGTGTTTTTAGCCGGTGATGTGATGTATGGAACCGGCTGGGATGAAAATCCGGTGTGTCTCGATGAAATTCGGTTTGGAAAGAAAAAAGAAGAAAATGGAGAAGAGATAGAAGAATTAAAAGAAGAACCTGAAGAAACAGAAGGTGAAGAGGAAGGCAGGGAAGAAACAGAACTGGAAATACAGGAAAATCCATTTCCACCGACACCAAGTATCTTAGAAGAAGTCGGAGAGGAATGTCAGGAAGAAATAAGTGAAACAGGAGAAATAGAAGAAAAATTAGAGGAACCAGAAGAGCCGGAGGAATCAGGAGCGTTAGAAGAACCGGAAGAATCAAGTGAACTCGAAGAATCCTTCTACTGTCCATTTAAGGACGGCGAATTTGAACAGTGTGCAAAAATTGGTCTTTTGGATTATAATCAGCTAAATCCATGTGACCAGGGACTTTTAAATAATAATTTCCTGCGTTATGGATGGAGACGGTATAAACATGCCTTGATTGGAAAAGATACGAAGAGAAATTGTTACATACTTGGAGTGCCGGGAACGTATAACAGACAGGAAGCACTGATGGCGGGAATGTTTGGATTCCCTTATTTTAAAGAAGCAAAATGCGAAACAACCGAAATGTCTGCACAGGAAGTACAAGGACATTTCGGTTATTGGTATCGGTCAATCAATCCCCCTGATGGAAACAGAGGGAATCGTTCTTAATAAAATCTTTTGAAATTGTTCTAATTCGGTTTTTGTATAACTGGTGAATCCGGGATGAATCACATCCGGAGAATCGCGGTATGCCTGTAAGAAATAAGCCTGACATCCGGCAATCCACTTACCGATAGATTCAAAATCGGCTTTGTCATGAAGTTCACGTACAACGGTAGTACGAAATTCGTAAGGAATCACATTAGAGAGCAGAAATTCAACAGATTCACAGATGGATGTTAAATCAATGTTTTTGCAGCCAGATACTTTTGCATAAGATTCTTTGGAAGATTTAATATCCATTGCAACCATGTCAATCATCTGATTGTTCACTAATTTTTTTAGAGTCCATGGATGGCTGCCGTTGGTATCAAGTTTAACTGGATAACCAAGTTCTTTGATTTTATCAATGAGCAAAAATAATTCTTTATCCGAAGTCGGCTCACCGCCTGTGATGCAGACCCCCTCTAAAATTCCCTGACGTTTTTTTAAAACAGAAAGGACTTCTTCTGTGGAAATCACAGGCTGTTTATTTGGAGAGAGTACGAGAGAACTGTTCTGGCAAAATGGACAGCGGAAATTGCACCCGCCAAGGAAGATGGTGGATGCAATTTTTCCAGGGTAATCTAAAAGTGTGGTTTTGTTAAATCCGTTGATTGGCATGGTGGAAATCCTTTCTTGCTTTAGGGATGATAATTCGGGCTAATTTCCGTGTCCCTCTTTTGAAAAACGTTCATTATATTCACTCAGAGGAATGAACGTGTCACTCTGTTTTGCCTGATTTGCATGATAAAAGAGAAAACCTGCACCAATCAGGATAAGCAAAATAGCTGCAAAAATCATGTTTCTGGTTTTTATCATAGACATTCTCCTCTCTAGAATTTGAACGCAGATAAGCATTCCCCCGCTTCAAGTGCGTAGAGCACTAAGCGGCGAGTGAGCACTTTACATCACGTTTTTTATATCTAATAAAATTATACTATTTTATTAGAATGTGGTCAATAAAATAGATTTTTTGCTTGACCAAAAGCAGGAAGCACCGTATAATAGAAAAACATGGAGATGTACTCAAGTGGTCGTAAGAGGTCGCACTCGAAATGCGATAGGTCCTTCGTGGGCGCGTGGGTTCGACTCCCACCATCTCCGGTGAATGGCGGTATGACGAAAGTTGTACTGCCTTTTTTGTTGCGAAAAAATTCTTGCGAATAAAAAAAGTGCCGGTACATTTTCATGTACCGGCAAAGAGAGGGAGGGAAAAGAAAAATCTATATAAAAAGTTAACTTGCTTATTGGGCGAAGGCCGGCAGCCACAAAGTTGATTTCGTTCAAACCTTACTTTCGTAAAACTTAAACTGCGATGCAGCCGCTGTCTTCTTCATTTGATAATGCTAGTATATCCCAAAAATATGATAGAATTGTGTCCGTATCATAAACCTTTTCTGAAATTTTTAAACAGAGTATGAAAAAAATAAAAAGCAACCGGTTGCAATGGGTTGCAATGAAAAAGCACTCTGTTGTATAATTCTAAATCATACAGAAATAGGATGCGGAGAATGAGAGACGAAGAAAAATTTATGAAAGAGGCCATTCGGCAGGCGAAAAAAGCGTATGCGCTTCGGGAAGTACCGATTGGTTGTGTGATTGTCTATGAAGGGAAGATTATTGCCCGTGGTTACAATCGGAGAAATACAGATAAAAATACCACTTCTCATGCGGAAATCAATGCAATTCGAAAAGCAAGTAAAAAATTAGGTGACTGGAGACTGGAGGGCTGTACATTATATGTGACCCTTGAGCCATGCCAGATGTGTGCCGGAGCAATTGTGCAGGCAAGAATTGATAAAATTGTGATTGGAAGCATGAATCCAAAAGCGGGCTGTGCAGGCTCGGTCTTGAATCTTTTGGAAATGGATGGATTTAATCATAAGGTAGAAGTGGAAAGAGGAGTTCTTGAAGAAGAATGCAGTACCATGCTGAGTGGATTTTTTAAAGAACTAAGAATGGAAAAGGCAAAAGCGAAAGCAAAAGCAAAGGAGCTGGAAGAAAATGACAAAACAGGAATTTAAAGAACTGGTAGCAAAAGGAAAAGTGGTATTAGATGGAGCAACAGGCTCTAATTTGATGAAAGCAGGAATGCCAAGAGGTGTGTGTTCAGAAGCATGGATTTATGAAAATCCACAGGCATTAATAGAATTACAGAAAGCCTATGCAGAGGCAGGTTCTGATATTATTTATGCGCCGACATTTTCTGCAAACAGAATCAGTCTGGCAAATCATGGATTAGAGGATAAAGTAGAAGAGTTAAATCGAGGACTCGTAAAGATTACAAAGGATGCAGTGGGAGACAAATGTCTTGTAGCAGGAGATGTGACAACGACAGGAAAGCAGGAAATTGCTTACGAAGAACTGTTAGAGGCTTATACCGAGCAGATTCGCATTTTAAATGATGCAGGGGTGGATTTACTGGTTGCAGAAACCATGCTTGGAGTCACAGAAGTTATGGCAGTTTTAGATGCAGCGGCAGCAGTCTGTGACCTGCCGGTTATGTGTACTCTTACCGTAGAATCCGATGGAAGTCTGTTCTTTGGCGGAGATATTTATGAAGCAGTGGAAAGTCTGGAACAGATGGGCGCAGATGCAGTTGGAATCAACTGTTCGACCGGACCGGACCAGTTAGTATCGGTTGTGGAAAACATCAGAAAACGAGTACAGATTCCGGTGATTGTAAAACCAAATGCGGGTATGCCGGCAATTGATGAAAAAGGCAATGCGGTCTACTCGATGGGCGCAGAGGCATTTGCAAAAAATATGAAAGTATTGATGGATGCAGGCGCAGATATTGTAGGTGGATGCTGTGGAACGACTCCGGAATTTATTAAAGCATTAAAAAAAGAAATCTAGAAAAGAAAAATGATAATCAAGTAAAAGGACACTTCCGGAAAGATTCATTTCTGGAAGCGTTTTTTTATGTATAAGAAAATTCCAATGAGAGTGAAAGCACAAAGTACAAGTTTTCCTGCCTGATTATAAGAGTGGAAATATTGTGCCGTCTTTTGCCAGGAAGCACCGGCAAATGCTCCAAGTGTGACGAGTACGGTATTCCAGATGAGACTTCCGAAGGTGGTGAGAATAAAAAATTTGGAAAAATGCATGTGCGCCATACCTGCGGGAATTGAAATCAGGCTTCTTACAATTGGAATAAACCGGCAGAAAAAGACGGTATAATTTCCTTTGCTGTCGAACCATTCCACAGCATGAGAGACATCCTCTTTTTTAAAGTGAAGCAGTTTTCCGATTTTTCCACTGACAATTGCCTCAAGTTTTGAGACCGGAACAAGACTTCCAATCTGATAAAGCACAACTGCGCCAAGGACACTGCCAAGTGTAGAAAAAAGAATAACCCCAATCAGATTCATATTTGTATAAGTCGTTAAAAATCCACCAAAGGTCAGAATTACTTCTGAAGGAATCGGAGGAAACAGATTTTCAATCAGAATCAAGAGGGCAATTCCCAGATACCCATAATGATTCATGATAGAAATCATCCAATATTGCAATAAAAAAACCTCCCCTGCAATCATCTCTTTTATTCTATGATGATGCAAAGAAGGTTATGATATTCTTTTTTTACCGTGCACCGCCCATCGAGACTCCTTCACGGACGTTACCTCTACAGTTAACTCAGCCCAGGCACCCTCACGGCACACAGGGGATTCTGCTTAGTGCTGCTTCATTCCTGACCTGACACGGTTCACAGAGTCCTGTTGCGTGAGACCCAAACGTCAACGCCACTTATAGAGGGCAGCTCCGCAAAGCAAGCCCCTCCGTTTGGCAACACCCCTGCTGTAGCGGATTGCAGGTACAGGGCACCGCTAACTCCCCGGCTGCACGGTGATACCAGTATATCGGTTTTTTGCAGGTTTGTCAATGTAAAAAAGAAAAGCAGAGAGAACTTTTTGGAAAATTTTAAGAAAGTGGGAATAAATTAGTAATGGGAGGATAAAAGTATGTGCGCAAAACTTTTGTTATTACTATTACTCGGGATTTTTTTGGCAGGATTTTCTAAAGAAGAAGCAGCCAAAGAAGATGCAGGGATTCCGAAATTTATTGTGACGGAACAGGAATTTCCGAAGTTTAATGATTTAAAAGCAAAAGAGAGTAAAAGTCAGGTGTTTTCTATCTGGAATCAGACAGAAGAGACGGAGTGTTATTATTTTTGGGGACAGGCACCAAACGATGTAGAGATTGAACTGAAAAAGAAAGGGGATTTATTTTATAAGGGGAAAATGCCGGAGAAAAAAATAGAACTGACAACGTTAAATCCAGGGGAAAATATGGTATTTGAGGTAACCGTTTTAAAAGAAAAAAATGAATCGGGAGAGGTGGAACTGTTTTTTCAAAATTCGCATTGTGATAAAAAATAAATTAGTATATAATAAAAAATGACAAGATCAAAATATCAAAATGCTATTCGTGTATGTACGATAAGGTGTTTGAAAGTAAGACTTGTAAAAACACAAGATGGGATGTGATGAATCTATGAAGAGAATTGGTCTGCTGACAAGCGGCGGTGACTGTCAGGCGTTAAATGCTACAATGCGTGGCGTGGTGAAAGGTTTATTCAATAATTTAGAGGATTTGGAAGTTTATGGATTTGATGATGGCTATAAAGGGCTTATCTACGGAAATTACAGAATGCTTTCTGCAAAGGATTTTTCAGGAATTTTAACCCGAGGCGGAACGATACTTGGAACATCACGTCAGCCGTTTAAACTGATGAGAGTACCGGATGCAAATGGACTGGACAAAGTAGAAGCAATGAAACAGACTTATCATAAACTTTGTCTGGACTGTCTGGTTATTCTTGGAGGAAACGGTACACAAAAAACAGCAAACCTGTTAAGGGAAGAAGGCTTAAATATTATTCATCTTCCAAAAACCATTGACAATGATATCTGGGGAACCGATATGACATTTGGTTTTCAAAGTGCAGTCAATATTGCAACGGATGCAATTGACTGTATTCACACAACAGCCGCATCCCACAGCCGTATTTTTATCGTAGAAGTTATGGGACACAAGGTAGGCTGGCTGACCCTTCATGCCGGAATTGCAGGTGGAGCAGATATTATTCTGATTCCTGAGATTCCTTATGATATTCAAAAGATTGCTGAGGCAGTAAAAAATCGAAGTCGTTCCGGAAAGGGATTTACCATCCTTGCTGTGGCAGAGGGCGCAATTTCAAAAGAAGATGCAGCACTTCCGAAGAAAGAATTAAAAAAGAAACAGGAAGAAGAAAAGAAAGTTTATCCGTCTGTTGCGTATAAACTGGAAGCAGAATTGAAAAAGAAACTGGATTTAGATATTCGTATCACAATTCCAGGTCATACACAAAGAGGAGGAAGTCCGTGTCCTTATGACCGTGTGCTTTCAACACGTATGGGTTCTGCAGCGGCAGGATTGATTCTGAAAGAGGAATATGGCTATATGGTAGGAATTGTGAACGGAAAAATTAAAAAAGTTCCGCTTGCAGACTGTGCCGGAAAATTAAAGATGGTTTCTCCGGATGACCAGTTAGTTAAAGCTGCAAAACGAATCGGAATCAGTTTTGGAGATTAATCGAATTAAGCAGTCAGGCGGACTAAAAATATCTGCTTGACGAGTATGCATCATTTGCATGGAAGAGCAAGAAAACAGGAGAAGAATTAAAATGAGCTATGTTGCGCTGTATCGCAAGTTTCGACCGCAAAATTTTGAAGACGTAAAGGGACAGGAACACATCGTAACTACATTAAAAAATCAGATAAAGGCGGATCGTATCGGTCACGCCTATCTGTTTTGCGGAACCAGAGGTACCGGTAAAACCACAATTGCGAAAATTTTAGCAAAGGCAGTAAACTGTGAGCACCCGGTAGACGGAAGTCCCTGTAATGAATGTGAAACCTGCAAAGCGATTTCGGCCGGTACTTCTATGAATGTAATTGAAATTGATGCCGCATCGAATAACGGTGTCGATAATATTCGTGAGATTCGCGAAGAAGTGGCATATCGTCCGGCCGAGGGTCGTTATAAAGTATACATCATTGATGAGGTTCATATGTTGTCAACCGGAGCATTTAATGCTCTTTTAAAGACGCTGGAAGAACCTCCTTCTTATGTTATCTTTATTCTGGCAACAACCGAAGCACATAAAATTCCAATCACCATTTTATCAAGATGCCAGCGTTATGATTTCAGGAGAATTACGGTTGATACGATTTCTGAAAGACTGAGTGAATTGATGGAAAAAGAAGGTACGGAAGTTGAAGAAAAAGCAATCCGCTATATTGCAAAAGCAGCAGATGGCTCGATGCGAGATGCTTTATCTTTATTGGACCAGTGCATTGCGTTTTATCTGGGCGAAAAGCTGACGTATGAAAAAGCACTCGATGTGCTGGGTGCAGTAGATATGGAAGTATTCAGTGAACTGTTAAGAAAGGTGTTAGCACAGGATACCGCAGGCTCAATTAAAACACTGGAAGAGTTGATAGTGCAGGGAAGAGAACTGGGACAGTTTGTAAATGATTTTGTGTGGTATATGCGAAATCTGTTGTTGGTAAAAACTTCGGATGTACCGGAAGATGCTGTGGATGTTTCGGCAGAAAATCTGGAACGTTTAAAAGAAGAGAGTGAAATGCTTGACACGGAGACGCTGATGCGTTATATTCGAGTTTTCTCGGAACTTTCCAATCAGATTCGGTATGCGTCCCAAAAGCGCGTATTGGTTGAGATTGCACTGATTAAATTATGCCAGCCGGTGATGGAGACAAATTTGGATTCTTTATTTGACCGGATTCGCATACTCGAAGAAAAGATGGAAAAAGGGATTCCGGTTTTGACGGAGTCTCAAAAAGCGAGTACTCGGGCACTGCCGCAGCCGGAACTGTTTGGCGAAGAGCCACAAGAACAAGAAGCAGTAAAACCACAAAAAGCAGCACCGGAGGATTTGCAGTATATTCAGAAGAACTGGACTGCAATTGTAAGAGAAACAAGTGGTCTGCTAAAACAGATGTTAAAAGAAGCCACACCAAAGTATAATGTAAACAGTGATGAGCCAATTCTTTATATTGAATTTCACAACTTTCAGGCGGAAATCTGTACCAAAAATCCAGATACCATTCCGCTTCTGAAAAAAATTATTCGAGAAAAAACAGGAAAAGAAGTAGAAATTCAGTTTGTGATTACGGATACGGATTTAAAAGGTCCGGCAGGACTTACACCGATTTCGGTAGATGAACTGATTGAACAAAGCATCCAGATGGATGTCGTAGTAGAAGATATGAGTGATGACGAGGAGGACATATAATGGCAAAAAGAGGTGGATTTCCGGGAATGGGTATGCCTGGAAACATGAATAACTTAATGAAACAGGCACAGAAAATGCAGCGTCAGGCAGAAGAAAACCAGAAAGCTCTGGAAGAAAAAGAATTTACGGCAAAAGCCGGTGGTGGTGCAGTAGAAGTAACAATTTCCGGAAAAAAAGAAGTGACAAAAGTAAAACTTGCAGAAGAAGTAGTAGATCCGGATGATATTGAGATGTTGGAAGATTTGATTGTAGCAGCAACCAATGAAGCGTTAAGAAAAGTAGAGCAGGAATCTGCTGCAATGATGTCCAAACTGACAGGTGGTCTTGGCGGACTTGGTGGCGGACTGTTCTAAGTTTTAGATACTCTGGTAACTTAGTTGCCGAGTAGTTCACGAAAATCAAAAGACAGAGGAATCAAATTGGAATATTACAGCAGTCATATTAACAAACTGATAGAAGAATTTTCCAGACTTCCTGGAATCGGAGCAAAATCTGCCCAGCGTCTGGCATTTCATATTTTGAATCTGCCGAAAGAACAGGTGGAAGAACTCTCTTCAGCAATTGTAGATGCAAAAGCCAATGTCTGTTATTGTAAGGAATGTTATACTTTAACTGACCAGGAAATCTGTCCGATTTGCAGGAATGAAAAACGCAATCATCATATAATTATGGTGGTTGAAAATACAAGAGATTTGGCAGCTTATGAAAAGACCGGAAAATTTGACGGGGTATATCATGTGCTTCATGGTGCTATTTCTCCTATGCTTGGAATCGGACCGGATGACATTAAGTTAAAAGAGTTGCTTCAGCGTCTCACAAGAGAAGAAATTGAAGAGGTTATTATTGCCACAAATTCAAGTGTAGAGGGAGAGACAACGGCAATGTATCTGAGTAAGCTGATTAAGCCGACCGGAATTAAAGTCAGTCGGATTGCAAGCGGTGTGCCGGTAGGCGGAGACCTGGAATACATTGACGAAGTAACTCTTTTGCGGGCACTTGAGGGCAGAGTGGAATTGTAGGGGTGTAATTTTATGAGGAAAAAAGTTACATCAACAGATATCGCAAAAAAAGCCGGTGTCTCTCAGGCAACGGTTTCGATGGTATTAAATCATAAATATAATGTTTCTTTTTCAAAAGAAACAGTGGAAAAAATTGAGCGGATTGCTAAGGAAATGGGATATATAATCCCAAAACGGCGCCAAAGAAAGGACAGCCGGAGAGGGAAGCTGATTATTGTATTTTGTCCAACCCTTACCAATCCGTATTATGTCATGCTGCTTCAGGGAATTGAGGCAGTGGCGAAAGAAGAGGGATACAGTGTTTTTACCTGTAATACACAAAGAGAATTGAAACTCGAAGAACAATATCTTAAGCTGATGTCGAGTGTAGACCCTGCAGGCATTATATATACCTGTAATCCAAGTTCTGTATTTATGGAACAGGTAGGCGAGATTGCAAAGAAAATCCCGCTTGTAATTATCAGTAACAGGGAGAAAGTACAGGTTGATGCAATTAATCAGGATAATACAAAGGTAGGACGTTTGATGGCAAGACATCTTTTGGATTATGGCCACAGAGATGTTGCATTTATTACACCTCCGCTTACCCAGCGTCAGAAGCAGCGTTCCAAACGAGTACAGGGATTTGTACAGGAGTATGAGCAGGCAGGGCTTGGAGACCGAGTTGTGATAAAAGCGGCCGATGAATCTTTGGATGAACAGTTGCCAAGTCCGGATTCGGAATATAAGATGGGATATAATCTGACAAAAGAACTTCTTGCAGAATATGATAATCTGACAGCGATTGCGGGATTAAATGATATGATGGCATTTGGAATCATGGATGCACTGCAGGAAGAAAAATATAAAATTCCGGGAGATATGTCTGTAATTGGATGTGATAATATCATCTTTTCAGGCATGTCTCATTTGTCGCTTACTACAATTGAACATTTCGTTCCATTAAAAGGCAGGGATGCATGTGATATTATTATCCGAAAGATTAAATCATCAAAAGATACTTATGATGGAACGAATCCAATCAGTATTTATCACATCGAGTATGAACCCAAATTAATTGCCAGAAAAACCACTTCTTATGCACGGGAAAAAACGCACGAAAGAGGCAGGAAAGAAAAGAAATATTAAATAAAATCAGAAAAGATATTAGTAATAAAAAAACAAAAAAAGGCTGTATATGGCAGAAAAATTATGAAATACAGCCGAAAAATTATTAATAAAATGCATATTTATAAATAAATAAAATCACTAATAATTTTTTTGTGACTTGCCCGTAAACGAATTATGAGGTAAACTATAACCAACAAATAAAACGAACGTTTCACGGGAGGAAATGAGTTATGAAATTTTTTATTGATACTGCAAATGTAGAGGATATTCGTAAAGCAAATGATATGGGAATTATCTGTGGAGTTACTACAAACCCATCCCTGATTGCAAAAGAAGGACGTGACTTTAATCAGGTTATCGAAGAAATCGCTTCTATCGTAGACGGACCAATCAGCGGTGAAGTAAAAGCTACAACAACAGATGCAGAAGGAATGATTAAAGAAGGTCGCGAAATCGCAGCAATTCATCCAAACATGATTGTTAAAATTCCTATGACAACAGAAGGCTTAAAAGCAGTTAAAGTTCTGACAGCAGAAGGAATCAAAACAAACGTAACATTAATCTTCTCTGCAAACCAGGCATTACTGGCAGCAAGAGCAGGAGCAACTTATGTATCTCCATTCCTCGGAAGACTGGATGATATTTCTGTATGCGGAACAGATTTAATCCGTGATATCGTTGAGATATTTGAAGTTGCCGGTATTGATACAGAAATCATCGCAGCAAGTGTTCGTCATCCAATGCATGTAACAGAATGTGCACTTGCAGGTGCTGATATCGCAACAGTTCCATACAAAGTATTAGAGCAGATGACCCATCATCCACTTACTGACCAGGGTATTGAAAAATTCCAAAAAGATTATCTTGCAGTATTCGGAAAATAAAGGTAAGATGTGAGTGGCAAAACAAAATTGCCACTCACTTATATTATGAGAAATTTTTTCAGGAGGAAACTATGAACAAATTAGAGCTTCAGAAAACAGCCAATGAAGTCCGCAAAGGTATTGTGACAGCTGTTCATTCCGCAAAAGCGGGACATCCGGGCGGTTCTTTATCAGCAGCAGATTTATTTACTTATTTATATTTTGAGGAAATGAATATTGACCCGAAAGAGCCAAAGAAAGCAGACCGTGACCGTTTTGTATTATCCAAAGGACATACAGCACCGGGACTTTATGCTACTCTTGCAAACAGAGGATATTTCCCGGTAGAGGATTTAAAAACTCTGCGTCATATCGGTTCTTACCTTCAGGGACATCCGGATATGAAACACATTCCAGGTGTTGATATGTCCAGTGGTTCTTTAGGACAGGGAATCTCAGCAGCAGTTGGAATGGCTTTAGCCGGAAAAATGGACAATGCTGATTACCGTGTTTATACATTGCTTGGTGATGGTGAAATCCAGGAAGGGCAGGTTTGGGAGGCTTCTATGTTTGCCGGACACAGAAAACTGGATAACTTAGTTGTAATCGTAGATAACAATGGACTTCAGATTGACGGTAAAATTGAAGATGTTTGTTCTCCATATCCAATTGATAAGAAATTTGAAGCATTCAATTTTCATGTAATCAATGTAGAAGATGGAAATGATTTTGACCAGCTTGCAGCTGCATTTAAAGAAGCAAAAGAAACAAAAGGCATGCCGACAGCTATTATCATGAAGACTGTAAAAGGAAAAGGCGTTTCCTATATGGAAAACAATGCAGGATGGCATGGAAAAGCTCCAAACGATGAAGAATATGCAATCGCAATGGCAGACTTGGAAAAGGTAGGTGAAGCATTATGTCAGAAGTAAAGAAAATTGCAACCAGAGAAAGTTATGGTAACGCATTAGTTGAATTAGGAAAAAAATACGAAAATTTAGTAGTTCTTGATGCTGACCTGGCAGGTGCTACAAAGACCGGAACATTCCAAAAAGCATATCCGGAACGTCACATTGACTGTGGTATCGCAGAATCCAATATGATGGGAATCGCAGCAGGTCTGTCTACAACAGGAAAAGTTCCATTTGCAAGTACATTTGCAATGTTTGCAGCAGGACGTGCTTACGAGCAGGTGCGTAACTCCATCGGTTATCCACATTTAAATGTAAAAATTGGTGCAACTCATGCCGGAATCTCTGTTGGAGAAGATGGTGCAACGCATCAGTGTAACGAAGATATGGCACTTATGAGAACCATTCCAGGCATGGTGATCTTAAATCCATCTGATGATGTAGAGGCAAAAGCAGCTGTAGAAGCAGCTTACCTTCATGAAGGTCCTGTTTATTTACGTTTTGGACGTCTGGCAGTGCCGGTTATCAATGACAGACCGGATTATAAGTTTGAAATCGGAAAAGGTATCGTGCTTAGAGAAGGAAAAGATGTTACAATCTTTGCAACAGGTCTTTGCGTAAGTGAAACTTTAGCAGCAGCAGAAAAACTGGCTGAAGATGGAATTGATGCAAAAGTAATCAATATTCATACTATCAAACCATTAGATGAAGAACTGGTTGTAAAAGCTGCAAAAGAAACAGGCAAAGTCGTTACAGTAGAAGAACATTCTGTAATCGGTGGTCTTGGCGGTGCAGTAGCGGAAGTGTTAAGCGAAAAAGCTCCGACACAGATGCTTCGTATCGGTATCAATGATGTATTTGGTGAGTCCGGCCCGGCAGTAAAATTACTGGAAAAATATGGAATTGATGCAGCAGGAATTTACAATAAAGTAAAAGCATTCGTTAAATAATTATATTTACAAATAAAAAGCTCTGTTATAGAATAGGGCTAAGTCTTAGAGGTGTCGCCAAAAGGCGGCACCTTTTTTTAGTTCTTATAGCTAAAGTTTTTAAGAACTAAAAAAGAAAGGGAATGAAGTTATGAAAACGAGAAGCAGAAGAACAGTAAAAAATATAAGAAACACAGGCGGAGAGGTCAGACAGGATAAAAAATCCGAAAATGAAGAATTTTATGGATACATCAAAGATTTGGTACATCATCCGTATGTCCTGAAAATGAAAAATTATCAGCATCATTGTAATACAAGTTGTTATCAGCATTGTCTGAATGTTGCCTATTACAATTATAAAATATGTAAATTTTTTAATCTGGATGCACGTTCTGCAGCAAGAGCAGGTATGCTTCATGATTTATTTTTATACGACTGGCATAATCATCGCAAAAAAACAGGTGACCCTGTTCATGCAATGACGCATCCGCATACTGCCCTGCATAATGCGCAAAAATACTTTAAATTAAATGCACTTGAAAAAGAAATGATTTTAAAACACATGTTTCCTGTAACTCCGATTCCACCAATGCATAAAGAAACGTGGATTATCACATTAACGGATAAGTACTGTGGAACATGTGAAATCGGACAGTATTATTTTCATGTATGGTTTCCGAGAGGTGTCTATCACGCAATGAAACACCTGATGAAAAAAATATTTGGCAAGGACTATACTTATGCAGATTACCGGCTTCCGTTCGGAGAATTCTCCGAAGATGCTGCAGACAGAGGGGTAAATTTTGCAAAGCTTCGAAAACGTTCGGAATCTGAATCCGAATGGAAAAAATCCAATAAAGAAAAACGATGTGTTCCGAAATATTGACGGTGTGCAATCAGAATGCCGGATACAATTGTGTCTGCAAGCTGAATCACGGTTGCAAGTCTTGTTGTCTGAAGTACAAAATGTTCAAATGCCCCTGAGAGGTTTACAATTCCAGTGATGGAAATGTCGCCGACCGGGGGCAGTTTCTTTTTTACACCAAGTCCGGGGGCAAGTGCACCTTTTCGGATGGTGACAAATTCCTGATGTCGTTTTGAACCAAGGGAGGCATCAATTGCAATCAAAAGACAGTTCGGATGTTTTGTATGAACCATTGCTGTGACTTCAGCAAGGTTTAAGGCATGAACGGGCTGATCCAGTGTCCCATAAATGATACAGCGGGAAAGATGTTCTTTACTTAATTTATGTCCGATTAACGGACCAAGGCTGTCTCCTGTAATCCGGTCACTTCCAATGCAGAGAAAGACTACTTCCTGAAAATCTTTTTGCTGTGAGCACAGCATTTCAAATAAAAGAGAACCGACCTGGTTGGGAGCGCGGCAGCTTTTGCTTTCTACATAGTGGACAGGAGCATTTTGGTATGATTCCATAAAATTTACCATCCTTTCAAAAAAATCACTGTTTTAGTACAGCGAATATTAAGTAACTGCTAGATTGACGCTGTACTACTGGTCAAAATTTCTTTTATAATAGGTTTCCCTGTTTTGGATGATTTATCCTGACTTTTTAAGTAAAGATTTGTCGACAAAAAAAATCAGGCAGCTTCCTCAAAGTGATAAAATTTGCAGAGCTTGTATGCTATTCTTTTGCCCAAAGGGGTGAAAGAATTATGATAGAGGTCATTTATGAAAAGGAGAAAGAAAAAGCGGAGGGAAATCAGGCTTTTTTCCGGATTCCAAACAATATACGACAGATTGGTGAAATACAGGGGAATCAAAAAATCTATATAGAAGATTATGCTTATACTTATCTTTGTAGAATCGCAAGTGAGGATTCTGCAAAAGGGAGAGCGGCAATTCTGCTTGGGCAGGCGAACTGGAAAGATGGAAAGACATATTTATTTATTAAAAGTGCGGTTGCGCTTCATGATATTGAGGTTTCAGAAGAACATTTTGTCTTTACAAAGGATGTGTGGAAACAGATTTATGAGGAAAATAAAAAATTCTTTCCGAATCAGGAAATTGTAGGCTGGTTTTTATCGCTTCCAGGCTGTTCTATGGAACTTCATGAGGGAATCAGCAAAACACATTTTAATCATTTTGGCGGAAATGAAAAAGTGCTTATGGTGATGGAACCTCTTGAAAAAGAAGAGGCTTTTTATCGTTATGAAGAGGGGAAACTTACCAGGCAGGAAGGCTTTTATGTTTATTATGAAAAAAATGAGCCAATGCAAAATTTTTTAATTGAGCAAAATAAATATGCAAGAGAAAGAAGCGAAAAGGTAGCGGATGAAGCAGTAAAGACATTTCGTAAAAAAGTAGAAGAAAAGACGAAAGGAAAAAAGCGGGATAAAATAGCGCCTCTGTTTCGGATGGCAAGTGCAAGTGCGGCAGCAGCAATGTTGATTGCGGGAGTACTTTATCTGAATCAATATGAGAAGTTAAAAAAAACGAATTCTATTGCAGACAAAGCAAAAATTGAAAAAAAGAAATCCGAAACGGTTGTGTCAAATTCAAACAACGATGCAGAAACGATAGAAAAATCAGAGACTTCCGATACAGAAAAGTTAAAAGAAGAGACGCAGACCGGGACAGAGTCGGATTCAGTATCAGGTTCAATGGACGGTAAAAGAGATAAGAAATCAGAACAGGCAAATGCAGAGGCGGAAGGGAACAAGCAGAGCGAATCTGCAAGACAGGAACAACAGGGAGAGACAGGTTCAGATAGGACAGAAAGTGCAAATACAGCACAGAGCACAGGAAATACAAGTATAGCGCAAACCACAGGTTCAAATTCAATGCATGAAACATATACCGTGCGTGAGGGGGATACCATTACCAGCATCAGCCGGGCTTATTATGGGACAACTTCAAAAATAAAAGAGATTTGTGAATTGAATGGAATTTCCGCAGAAGAATTTATTTTTCCGGGACAAAAAATTTTACTCCCATAGAAAAGTGTGCTATAATAGCCGCATGTCAGGGCATAAGCGCTTTGATATAAATAATGGACTCACAAAATCAAGCACAGAAAGATTCTGAGAGTACATAATAAAACAAAGGTTAAGATAAATGGAACAGAATAAAGAAAAACAAAGTCAAAGCAAAAGCAAGGGTAAGAAACAAACAAGACAAACCAGAGAACAACGCAGACAATTAGAGATGATTTTAGTAGGCATTTTGATTTTAATTGTAATTATTGTAATAGCTGTATTAGTTATTCACAGGCGTACGTATCACAACTATTCTGTACTTTCGTCTTCAAAAAATGAAAATGTGCAGGCTTATGGTTTTGTCCAGTTTGAAGATGAAATTTTGAAATACGGAACAGATGGAGTTTCTTTGGTGAATCAAAAAGAGGAAACAGTATGGTCAGAGGATTTTCAGATGACAAATCCGACAGTAGACGTCTGTGAAAACATGGCGGTGGTGGCAGATAAGGATGCGACTTCCATATATATTTTATCAAAAGAAAAAGTGGTTGGAACGGTTCAGACATCCAAACCGATTTTAAAAGCAAGAGTGGCGAGAACAGGAGTTGTTGCTGCAATTTTACAGGATAATGATAAAACATGGGTAAATTTTTATGCCAAAGATGGCAGTCTGATTGCAGAGAACCAGACAAGAATTGACAGTCCGGGATATCCGGTTGATATTGCGGTATCACCAAATGGAAAGATTATTATGGTCAGTTATCTTTATGTAGAAGACGCACAGACAACCAGTTATGTAGCTTTTTATAATTTTGGAGACAGCGGTCAAAGTGAGATTGACAATATTGTATCCGGTTACACTTATAAAGATGTCATTGTACCGCAGACCATTTATTTAAAAGATGGTTCTGCGCTGGCATTTCGGGATAATGGATTTTCTGTCTATCAGGGAGAAAACATTCCGAAAGAAAAGAAAAATGTGGAGATGACATCAGAGATTGTCAGTACCTTCTACAATGATAATTATGCAGGAGTGGTATTCAAAGATAAAGATAATAATAAAAATTATGTAATGCGGGTATACAGTCTGAATGGAAAAATGAAATTTGAAAAGAAGTTCAATATTGAATATACCCAGATAAAAATCAGCAATGAAATGATTATTATGAATAACGATACGCAAGTTTGTATGATTGACTTAAACGGAAACAAAAAGTTTGATGGAAACTTTGGAGAGGGGACAATACAGGGGATTTTCAGAATTGCATCCAATCGTTATATGGTGGTTTCGGAAAGTGGAATCAAGACAATTAAATTAAAATAAAATATGTGGAAACAGGCGGTTGTCGGCAGGCAATGGTCTGTTTTCTCTGCATTATGGGATAGATTTAAGCGTAGCGTTTAAAATATGGAAACAGAATGGTATTTAAGTAAGAGGCTCGGTTCCTTATAGTCGGGTAGCTCACGGAAAAATCAGGGAAAGAAACAAAAGGAGAAAAGCGTATGAACTGGTTAAGCATAGTAATTTTAGTGATACTGGCAGGGTGTATTTTAAATGGTTTTAGAAAAGGAATGGTTCGGACACTGGCAGCAATGATGTCGCTTGTTGTGAGTCTGGTGCTGGTATCACTGGCAAATCCTTATGTTGCAACATTTCTGGAAGAAAAAACAACGGTGTATGAAGTGACTGAAACCAAATGCAGGGAAGCATTTCAAAGTATTGCCGAAAAACAGACGGAAAATGTGCAGCAGGAATTTATGCAGAAAATGGGTGTTCCGGAAAATTTTTCAAATACACTTAGAATCGGAGATGAGTTTACGGAAAGTGCAGTGGCTCCACTTGCAGAGTCAACGGCACATCTGATTGTAAATGGACTTGCTTTTGTGATTACATTTGTGCTGTTATCGATTTTGCTTCGGATTGCAGTGGGGCTGCTGGATGGTTTATTCAGACTGCCGGTCTTAAGCATGGTCAATCGTCTTGCAGGTGGGGCAATAGGCGCAGTTCAGGGATTGGTGATTTTATGGGTATTCTTTTTGATTGTGTTTCTAATCTGGAATACAGAAATCGGAGCACAGGCATTGGCAATGATTCAGGAAAATCCAGTTATAAACTGGCTGTATAACTGTAATCCGTTTGTAAATATTTTATTGAAATAAAAAGAAAGAAGAAAGCTATGGTAAGGATAAAAGATATTGCAAAAGAAGCGGGAGTCAGTCCGACCACTGTTTCGAATGTTATACATGGAAATACAAAAAAAGTTTCAAAGTCAAATATTGATAAGATACAGAAAATTTTGGAAGAACATCAGTATATTCCAAGTATGAGTGCATTGATGCTGGCGCAGAATCGTTCCAGACTGATAGGTGTTTTGATTGGCGGGGTAGATGGAAAAAGAAGAAGTATTGAAGGTGACCCATTTACCAGCATTATGTTAAGCGCACTTGAATTAGAGATTTACAGAAAAAATTATTATATGCTGTTTCACATGTCGAGTACATCGGAAGAAAGCTGGAAGTTGGCAGCGACGTGGAAAGTAGAGGGTTTGATTACACTTGGGCTTACAGCAGAACAGAATATTGAACTTCAAAAGAGGTGTCAGATTCCATTGGTCAGTATTGACAATTATTATGAGGGAAGAGAACGGGCAGAAAATATAGGGCTTCAGGATTTTGAAGGAGGTTTTAAGATGGGAAATTATCTGATAGAAAATGGAATGAAAAAGATTCTTTTCCTGTCAGATAATGATATTGGCGTAGACCATGAGCGTTGGCTCGGACTTCAAAGAGCAGCAAAAGAAAATGGTTCAGTTTTGGCGAAACATTGGATTATGCCGATAAAGCAGGAATTTCAGATGCAGTGGTTAAAAGACCAGTTGGAAGAAATTTGTAAATGGGATGCATTATTTTTTGCTTCAGATCGTTATGCACAGGAAGGAATTCTTGTGTTACAGGATATGGGGATTCGTGTGCCGGAGGATATTTCGGTTGTTGGATTTGATGACAGTCCTTATGCAAAGATGTGCAGACCACAGCTTACAACAGTGCGTCAGGATGTCATGAAAAAAGGAAAGATGGTTGTAAAGAAACTAATGAGTCTGATAAAAGAAGAACCATTTGATGGAGAAGAACGGCTTCCGGTTGAACTGGTGGTTCGTGATTCTGTACAGAATAGAGAATAAGATTTAGGTGAAATGGACGTTTTGCGAAAAACCTATTGTGATAGAAAACACAGTTTGCTATAATTGGTAATAGTAAATAAGGTTTTACGCAAAACGTTTTTGCGTAAATGAAAGCAGATAATTATTGCTTTGAATCTATATATCAGATTTATATAGCAAAGTGAGAAAACGTGTCTGATTTATCAGAACGATTAGAAAATGGATGAGGTGAAGATTATGGAAAAAAAATGGTGGAAAGAAAGCGTTGTTTATCAGATTTATCCAAGAAGTTTTAAAGACAGCAATGGAGACGGAATTGGAGATATCAATGGAATTACAGAAAAATTAGATTATTTAAAAGAATTAGGAATTGATGTAATCTGGCTTTCTCCGGTTTATCAGTCTCCGAATGATGATAATGGATATGATATCAGTGATTATCAGGCGATTATGGAAGAGTTTGGAACAATGGAAGATTTCGACCGTATGTTGGCAGAAGCTCATAAGAGAGGAATCCGAATTGTCATGGACTTGGTTGTCAATCATACATCGGATGAGCATGCATGGTTTGTAGAAAGTAAAAAATCAAGAGAAAATCCATATCGTGACTATTACATCTGGAGAGAAGGGAAAGACGGAAAAGAACCAAATAACTGGGGTTCTGTATTTAACGGTTCTGCCTGGGTTTATGATGAAACAACAGATATGTATTATCTGCATCTGTTTTCTAAAAAACAGCCGGATTTAAACTGGGATAATCCAAAAGTCCGTG